>PWMF01000118.1 GCA_003559215.1 Natrialbaceae archaeon | reverse complement strand
TACCTGTTCATTACGCCAAGTTCGGAAGTCAATCAATTTTCGCCCGTCTACCTCGTTTATATTGTCAATCCTGCGCTCAGTACACCACTGCTTGAACACCTTGAGATCAGATTTGATATTCTGCAGTGACTTCTTTGTCACTTCGTCTTCACGGCTGGTTAGGTACATTTCAACTGCCTTCTCCGGTCGGAGTGATTCGAGATTCGTCATGGTTGGCTATCTTGATAGCTACCAACCAGACGGAACAGAAGCCCGTATGGCTCCTTTCCAGTGGCACTGTGTACGCTTCCTCTTGCGGTCGCGCCGGAGCGAAGCGAAGGCGGAAGAGGCCCTGGGTTCAAATCCCAGCGAGTCCACTAATTTTGCGGCGAGCAATTCGCGAGCCGCAAATTCGTGATACGAGCGGGATTTGAACTAGACCAGTCGCAGCCCGGGAAGCGAGCGCAGCGAGCGACCCGGAACGTCTGGGCGTAGTTCAACATCCCAGCGAGTCCACTTCTTCACGTCGCTTCGCTCGTTCAGTCGCGGACTCGCTGTACATCGCAGACGCGAAGCGTTTGCTCAGTCCCAGCGAGTCCATACCTGTTCTCCTCGGACGCTATTCGCCCGACAGAGTGGGATTTAGCGTTTTCCGAGTTATCCCTCTGAACCCGATTTCGTGCGATTTGAACAGGGTTCCCGGAGAGGGATTCCGTCTCGGTTTGATTGGGCCTTGACTCGACGCGCGATCACGTTCGTCGGTTTTCCATATTGGATGCCCCTCCCTATGGAATTCTACTTTGGTCCCCGACTGAAAGTGAAACTGATCCCTCATCAACAGCATAATTTGATAGTAGGATTTCCGAGCAGTCAAAGGGAATGTCGTAATGAGTAGAAGTCGATTGGAACGTAATTGAGAGCCTCTGTGATTTTAACTCGATGAACTCTCTCCACGCCTCGACTTTTTCTCAAGTCGATAGGAACCGATCGGGTCTGTGATTGCGGCGGTCCCGAACTACAGATGCTGAATGCAGATGATCCTGCCGACTCATAATCTGAGTTGCTTTTTCGACCTTGTGTTCTCACTCTACACATAATCAGATCTACTCTGGTCATGCGGGACTTTTAATACAATTCCTCTTGACTTGGAACCCAATGTCAGACATCCCTAAAAAGTCAGACAAGACGCCTCAAGACACGAACTTCGATGGGGGTCAGCGTAACAGTGAGATCCTGACCGCCCTCAGCAATATCCAGCGACGGCGTATTCTTCACTATCTACTAGAGGTAGACTCTGCTTCTCGAGATGAAGTAGTCCATCACCTGATTGCGTGGAACCGTGATTCCCCGCCTGATGAGGTCTCAGACAAAGCAGTAGAGAGACTCAAAGTAGAGCTTCATCACAACCATCTCCCCCAGCTCGAGGACTCACAACTTATTGAGTACGATAGACGCTCTGAAGAACTTCTAGTTCGTGATCTACCCGAACTCGCTGAGCAGTGTCTTGAACACTGTAAAACAGCTGATACCCCTACCTAACGCCCGCTACCCTATCCGTCGATGAACTCTCTCTATTTATTGACTTCATCTCCCTTCTGAGGTTGACCGAACACTCCGAGCTTCGAGAGATCATCGATGATGCTCTGATCGTCCCTCCGAAGTTGAGCGAGCAGAGTGTTCCGAGTCTCTCGAGCAGAGTGAGTCCCGAGTTGGTTTTTGAGAGTGACATTGTTCACCTCCTGGGACCGCCAGATTTTGTACTTTCCGTCCGGTGAGATCGTTCATGTCGTCTATTTCCTCTTCCTCACACCACTCGAGGAATCGCTCGAGCCGATAGCTGTGGCTCTCTTTAGACGAGAGAGCGAGGTCGGTTCTACCATCGAGGTAGGTTTGTACTGCTTCCGTCGGATGCATCGGTTCTAACGTAGTCCTTCTTTCCGGAAAGCCGACGGTAGAAGGTCTGAGGAGGGGGCTCTGAGTTCACATTCCAGCGAGTCCATAATTCTGCGCCGCGAGCACACTTGCGAGCGGCGCAAACTATCGTCGACGGTGGGATTTGGATCTTCCCTGTCGCAACTCGCCCAGCAAGCACGCGGGAACGTCTGTTGCTGTGCAGCAGTCGAGCCGTGCCTTTTTAGAACAAGTCAAAACTAGGGTCGTTTCCTACTCGATGGAACTCTGGGGGAATATTTTGGTGCTCTCTCTGGTGTAGAGACACACATGACTGACTCACCACCCGATCCCGATGGAGTAGAGACCGAGTCGGATGCCCCGTCCTGTCCGGCGAAGACGCGGTTCGACCTCGAGCGTCGACGTGTCCTGATTGCAGCGGGAGGTGCAGGAGCCATTGCGCTCAGCGGTTGTCTGGACGACGAAACGGACGACGACGACGAGGAGGCAGTGGCACACGACGTCACCTTCCTCGAGAACGGAACGGAGACGGAGGTAACGGTCGAGGAGACCGAGGAACTGCTGTACCCGGCCCTCGAGGCGGACGTGGAGATCCCGTACTCGTGCGAAGCCGGAACCTGTGGCCAGTGTACCGCGCGGTACGACGGGGACGCCACCGACGTCGTCACCCACGACGGAAACGAGTACCTCGAGGAGGACCAGATCGCCGACGGCTGGGTGTTGACGTGCGTCGCGTATCCGCGGGACAGTGCCGAACTCGAGGTCGACCATCCGGACGATGCGTAGACTACTTTCGAACAATGACTGTTGATCCGTTCAACCGCAGCAAGCACCACGCTGCCGTCGTCGGTATCAGTCTCGTGATGGCGGCACTCCTGTGGATGGCAGGTTACGCCCCGCCGCGAATTATCGCCGCCGTCCCGTGGTTCCTGCTGTTTTTCGTCATGGTCATCGGACCGCTGACGAAGATCTGGCCGCCGATCACTCGGCAGTTCTCCGGGAACTTCCCGCTTAACTGGCGGTCGGAACTGGGGATCTGGTTCGTGATCTGGTCGCTGGTGCACGTCCTCGCCGTGTTCGAGTCCATGGGCTGGGACGTGATCGGCTTCGTCGTGGGGATGAGCGCTTGGGCGTTCGCCGCCATCGTCGGCGTACTCATCGCCGTGATTCTGGCGCTCACCTCGAACAACGCGGCGTACCAGTTCATGGGGCCGAAAGCCTGGAAGTGGCACCAGAGCCACGGCACGTACGTCATGTTCTGGCTGCTGACGGTCCACATCTACGATCAGGTCTTCACACCGGGCGGAGCGCTACCGGAGGATCCGCTTCATCTCCTGTACGCGGCCACCGTTCTCGCCGTCGTGACGCTTCACGTCGGCGCCTTCATCAAGGTCGTCAGACACTACCGAGAGCACGGCGACTACCCCGGCAGCATCTGAACGCTCCCGAGTTCTTCGCCTCTCACTCGGCCCCTGCAAACCCGCTCGAGCGAATCTCCAACACCCGTTCGGGCGGGTAGTACCGCACTCCGCACCCGCTGCGGGGTTCGCTCCCGCGGAGCCACCCCGACTCGAGGATCGTCACCCGTTCGAAGGTCCGGATCAGCGTCTCCTCTCGCTGATCGTCGGTCTCGTGCTCGAGCTCGACCTCGATACTCCCCGTCTTGCCGGTTCGGTGATCGCCGTCGGCCATCGTCGTCCCTCTCCACCGTCGGTGCGTATTAATCCCAGGACACGGGCAAAACGGGCAGCGGCCGCCCGAGAACAGCACAGTCTGGTGTGACCGCTACACGGCAGCGACTCGTCGCTCGAGAGGAACGGGGAACGGATCCCCGCGCTGGTGGGTGGGGGTCCGACACTACGTCTCTCTGACTGGGACCGTGTTGTCCTCTCTTGTGGAAGACGATAAGAAACAGCTGACTGTCAAATATTGCCCGGATCCCGGACGCCAGGCTACGCCTCCGGCACGGCGGGCAGGGTAAAGGAGAACGCCGATCCTTCCCCGGGTTCGGAGTCGACCCAGATCTCGCCGTCGTGGCGCTCGACGATTCGTTGACAGAGCGCGAGTCCGAGCCCCGATCCGGCGTACTCCCCGCGGCTGTGGAGCCGATCGAAGATCGCGAAGATCCGCGCCTGATCCGCGGGCGCGATGCCGATCCCGTCGTCGGCGACGGTGACGACGCGCTCGGAACCGCGCTTCCTGGCGCTGACGCGTATCCGCGGGGAGCCCTCGCTGTACGTGAGCGCGTTCGACAGGAGGTTCTGGAGCACCTGCCGGATCTGACTCCGGTCGGCCATCACGCGGGGTAGCTCCTCGACGATCACCTCGGCGTCGGCTTCCTCGATCTGGAGGGCCAGATCCGCGCGGACGTCCTCGAGGACGGCCTCGAGATCGGTCGGCTCGAGGGGATTACCCTGGCGTTCGACCCGCGAGTACGCGAGCAGACCGTTGATCATCTCCCGCATTCGGTCGGCGCCGTCGACCGCGAACTCGAGGTATTCCTCGCCCTCCTCGTCGAGGGCGCCCTCGTAGCGCCGCTCGAGCAGTTGGAGGTAGCTGGTGACCATCCGCAGCGGCTCCTGGAGGTCGTGACTGGCCGCGTGGGCGAACTGTTCTAAGTGTTCGTTCGAGGTCTCGAGCTCCTGTGTACGGTGCTTGCGCTCGAGTTCGTAGCGCACCCATTGGGCCATCAGGTGGTGGAAGGTTCGCTCGGCGTCGCTGAACCCGCGCTCGCGGGAGTCGCCGGCTGCGAAAAAGAACGTTCGGTCGGGGCCGTGCTCGAGCTCGATGCGGGTGCCGAGGTAGGTCTCGATCCCGAGTTGCTCGTAGGTTGTTCGCTCGAGCCCTACGGGATCGGTGATCGCGGTTGTCGACTCCGCGCCGTCGGTGAGCCGGCAGTACGTCTCCGACAGCGGCAGTTCCTGGCCCGACGCGAGCCGATCCGTGTCGCCGCTCGTGGCCTCGACCTCGACGGTGTCGGTAGTCGAATCGATCCGCGTCAGCACCCCGAACTCGAGGTCGAGTCGATCTAGCCCGAGCTCGAACAGCGCCTCGAGTTTCTCCTCGAACGAGCGGTTCGGGTCAGCCGCGATCTCGTACAGTCGGCGCTGGTGGCGGTCCCGGCGCTCGTGCTCGAGTTCGTACTTCACCCACCGACCCATCATCCGGAGGAAGGTTCGCTTCGACTCCGAGAACGACCCGTGCCGATCCGAGGCGACGAAAAAGAAGGTCCGGTCGTCCCCGCCCTCGATCTCGACGTAGGTGCCCAGGTACGCCTGGATTCCGAACTCGGTGTAGACGACGACGTCCTCGTACCCCTCTGCTTCGGGGTTGGTGACACTGCTCGCGCCCCTGATGTCCGCCGCTGCGGCACAGTACGTCTCCGACAGCGGGAGTTCGACGCCGGGTTCGAGGTACTCGTGGTCGTCGCTGACGTACTCGACCTCGAACCGGTCGCGCTCGCAGTCGACCCGCGCCATCGCGCCGAGCTCGAGGTCGAACCGCTCGAGGCCGAGCTCGAACAGCGCCTGGAGCTTCTCTTCGAAGGAACGGTCGGGAGCGCCGGCGATCTCGTTCTGTCGCTGCAGGTGCTCGTGGTGGTCCTGTAGGTCGACGCGAGCCTCGGTGCGCTCTCGTAACGTGTCGAGCTTTCGGTCGACCTCGCGCTCGGGCTGATCGGGACCGAAGAACTCCGGCGGCGGGGTGTAGTAGACGTTCCGACAGACCGTCCGATCGTAGATCAGGTACGGGTGCGTCTCGATGATCTCCCGGAGCAGCGCCGGGTCGAACTTCTCGCGGTTGTACTGACAGAGCGCGGTCCCGTCGGCGTCGGGCAGAACGCGGTTGAGCTTCCCCTCGTACTCGACGACCTCCTCGAGAGCGGACTCGTCGCCGAACGCCCACGTCATCTCGCCCGTGATCCGGACCCCGGCGTACTCGCCGGCGGCGTCCTCGATCGTCTCCTCGAGGAACGCGATCATCTCGTCGGCGTCGAACGCGCCGTTTCGGAGGTACGACTCCGCCGCGGTCTGTATCTCGAGCGCCCCGGAATCGAGGGCGTCCTCGACGGCGACACCGGCGTCCCGCAGGGCGTCGACGACGTCTTCGGTGTCGTTCTCCTCGACGATGTAGACGCACCGCTCACCACGCTCGAGACCGTTCGCGACGAACGGGATCGCCGTCGCGAACTGCTCGGCTCGGCTCTCGTAGAGGAGCGCGAGGTGGTCGTGTAACTCCTGTCCGCCGACCTCGACGGGGCCGCGAAGCTCCGCGTTCGAACGCAACGCCTCGAGGCCGGGCACGGTTCCGAGCGCGTCGTTCGTATCGTTCGTGTGCTGAGCCATGGGACGTATTCCGACGACCGGTTCCGACCGACGGTCCGAGTCCACGAGTTGCGATCGGTGCCGCGGTCTTTCCGACCGCGGGGTCAGTTATCGGCAGTATACGAACACAATCGGATAAGCCCGGTGATACTCGTTCGGGACCGCCGCGGGCCGCTCGAGAGACCGCCGTCCGAGGCCGACGGTGAGAGACCGACCGGGTCGGCCGTCTCGGCTCGCCGCCCGCTTACGACCGACCCGGGCCCGCCGCGTCCTCGACCGCCGCCAGCGTGTCGAGGTAGCCCCGCCCGTAGTACTTGCGCTCGTACTCGTCGGGTACCGAAGCGGTTCGCTCGAGGGTCGTCCGCACCTGGTTGGCGTTCGCCCGTTCGTCGACGCTCTTGACGAGTGCGACGGCGCCCGCGACCTGCGGGGCCGCCATCGAGGTGCCGGCCAACCAGTCGTAGCCGTACTCGGCGCCCAGGTACTCGCCGTCCTCGCCGAACTCCGGAATCGCGATCGCGTTCAACACGTTGTCGTAGTCGTTGTCCCCACCCTGCCCGCCCGGCGCGGCGAGGTCGATCGCGCCGACGCCGTGGGTCGTGTACGTCGAGGGCGTGTAGGGGGGAGCGTCGTACTCGCCGGTCTCGGGATCGAACCCTATCGGGCCCGTCGAACTCGTCGTGATCCCCCCGGCAGTCTCCGAGGAGTCCGTTTCGTCCTGGTTGAACTGGATGCTCTCGCCCCAGTTGCCCGAGGCGTGGGTGTGGAGCGTCCCCTGCCGTCGCGCGTACGTCCCGACGCGTTGGTGGGCCTTCCCCCAGAGCTCGCCCGCGCCCTCGGATCGCATCCGCCAGGTCCAGCCGAGACTGAGGTTGGCGGCGTCGCAGCCGATCTCGGCCGCGTAGACCAGCGCCGCGAGCACGGAGCTCTGGAACGCGTCGCCCAGGTGCGCCGGCGGAAGCTCCGCCCGGTCCGCGCTCGCCGGATTAGCGGCGAACACGCGCAGGTCGACGAGTTCGGTGCCGGGCGCCGAGCCGACGACCCTGGTTCCGTCGTCGCTCGCGCCGACGATCCCCGCGACGTGCGTGCCGTGAGTTCCGCCGTAGGGCTCGCCGACGCCGTACTCGTCGTCGGCGAAGTTCTCCGAGAGCTCGAGGTTGACCTGCCCCTCGAGATCCGGGTGGCCCGAAGCGATCCCGGAGTCGATGATCGCGACTCGAGTGCCCTCGCCGCGAGTATGGTCGTGGGCCTCCGGGATCCCCTGATTCGCCTTGTCCCACTGGTAGTCGGACAGATCCTCGTCGTCCGTCGCGGTCGACTCCAGCCCTCTCCGTCGGGCCGGCCGGTAGCCGTCCGTCTCGAGTCGGACGTCGGGGGCGAACTCGGCCCCCTGTCCCTCGAGTTCGTTCTCGCTGGATCGGACGACCAGCAGATCGACCGGCTCCAGCTCGTGGACGATATCCACGCGGTCCTCGTCGCGCAGACTCGAGCGATCGACGAGAAAGCGGTCGGTCGCTTCCGTCGCCGTCGCGACGGAGCCGAGCGCGAGGGTTCCGAGCGATACGCCGCTTGCCGTGATGAAGGTGCGTCGGTCCATGATTTGAGCGGTCGGCGACGCGGGTGCCGACTCCTACCGAGTGCAGGTGCGGGCGTTCCGATACGCGTTGCCGTCGATATCTCCATCTGAATAGGATGCCAAAATTTATACTGGAGATGGAAAATCCATCTCTGACAGGATTCAGTTTAGCGTCGTATCCTTCGGTTCGTAACGCAAACCCCTCGAGCAGCCGCGCCGTTCGTGCCGAGAGGACCGTCGGGAGTCGCGGCGCTACCCGGATCGGTCCGCTGTCGGCACCTTTTCGCCCGAGAACGAAACGAGGGCGACTACGCCTCGGGACTCGGCGACTGCACCCGCGAGAGGTAGGCGGTCAGGTCCGTCGTCGTCACGATGCCGATGACGCCCTCCTCGTCGTCGACGACGGGGAGGTGGTGAAACCCGTGTTCGACCATGAGATCCGCGGCGTCGCGGATCCCCGTCTGGGCGTCGGTCGTGACGACGTCCGAGGTCATGTACCGGGAAACCGAGGTCTCGGCCTTCGGCTGGCTCTCGGCGACGATATCGACGAAGTCCGTCGTCGTCAGGATCCCCTCGAGTCGGTTCCGTTCGTCGACGACGATGACCGACCCCACGCTGTGGTCGCGCATCACCTCTCCAGCGTCCTCGACGAGCGTCTCCGGCGTTACCGTCTGCAGATCGGTCGACATCACTCGTGCGACGAAAATATCGTCCATACGAGGCGATTGGTACTGTGACCCATAAGGGTTAGCCAACCGGACAACGCGTGCCGGTCCGACGGCGCAGATTTAAGTACGGAATCGGACATAGTCGGTACCGTTGATGCCTTCGTCGCCCCGCCTCTCCGGTTCCTGCAAGCTCCTCCCCGGCCCCGAGAGCGACCCCCTCGCGGCCGCCGCCGAGCTGTACGCGGCGCTGGCCGCGCGCCACGGTGATCGAAACGTCCTCGTGCTCAAGCGCCACCCGACGGGTCTCGAGCGTCTCGGCGAGTCGCTCGGTACCGACGACGCGCCCCGCTCGCCCCGCGTCGAATCCCTGCCCGAACACGCCTCGAAGGCGATCGAGGCGTACGACCCGACCCTCGACCGCCTCGAGTACGAGGAGCGGATCGAGCTCATCTCGCTGGTGATCGACGGCGCCAGCCGCGACGTTCCCGACTACCTCGAGCGCGCGGCCGACCGCGACGGGTTCGCCCGCGACGTCGGCCAGCTGCTGCTGGGCGCGACCCGCCAGCGGCTCCGGCTGGCCGACCTCGAGGACCCCCACGACTGTCTGGCCTTTCTGTACGCGATGAACGACCGGTTCCACGAGGTGCTCGAGGAGCGGGGATACGTCGAGCGGGCCGACGTGGTCCCGCGGGCGGTTTCCCTGCTCGAGGACGACGCCGACGGCGTTCGCGGTCGGGTCACCGACTCCTTCGACGCCGTCCTGGCCGTCGAGTTCGAGGAGTTTCGCCGGCTCGATCGGCGGTATCTCGCCGCCCTCACCGGCGACGCCGAACTGGTCTGTCTCGGCCAGCGCCACGCCAGCGTCGAGCGAACCGGGGTCGAGCCTGGCACTGTCGAGTCGATCGCCAGAGAGGTCGGCCTCGAGGTAGAGCCTCTCGAGCCCGACGGCGGGGACGTTCCACCCCACTGCGCGATCACGCGGTTTCTCGCGACCGGCGAGGCGCCGACGACCGACGGAGCCGGCGAGCCCGCGTCCGAGGCCGAGACCGGACGCGCCGGACGGATCCGCACCGCAACCTCCCGCGAGCAGGTCCGGGCCGTCGCCCGGGAGATCCAGGCCCTTCGGGGTCGCCACGAGTGGTCCTACGACGAGTTCGCGGTCGCGGTCCCCCGGATCGAACGCGTCCCCGAGACCAGACGCCGGCTCCGCGAGGCCGGGATCCCGACGGCGACGATCGGCACGCCCTCGCTCGCGGAGGACCCCGTCGTCAACGAGCTCTACGCGTTCGTCACGCTTCAGGCCCGCCGAGAGCACGGCGCCCTCTCGCTCGAGAACGAAAGCGACTCCACGACCCGGCTCCGCGCTCGCGTTCCGGAGTTCGACCGGTCGCTGCTCGAGGCCTGTGCGGACTCGAGCGTCGCGGCCTCGCTCGAGCGCTGGATCGAGCGCACGGACCTCAAGGGACGGATCGCCCGCGAGGAGTCCTGGGTCGACGCTCGCGAACAGTTCGGGAGCGTCGAGCGCGTGCTCGAGATCGCCGGCTTCGTCGAGGAGACGGATCTGGTCGGCCCCGACTGGGGGGGCCTCCGGCGGATGCTCCGTCGAACGATCCGGTACGACGCCCCCTACGTCCACGCGGTCGAGACCCGTCCGCCGACCGGGGGTGTTGCCGTCTGTGCGGCCGACGACCTGAAGTACGACTCCCGGGAGGCCGTCTTCCTGCTCGACCTGCTCGACGATCATTACCCCGGAGATCAGCACCTCACGAGACTGTTCCCGCGGACGTGGCTCGAGTCGATGCCGAACTACCCCGCAGTGACGGATCCGACCCCGGAAACCGTCGCCGAGACGTTCGCGCCCGTCGCCGACGCGAGCGAGGTTACCGACCCCTTCGGCACCTACCACGCCCAGCGGTCTCGGCGTCGGCTCGCGCTGGCCTCCCGCGCGGCCCGGTCGCGGCTGTACTGCTGTTCGTACGAACGGGGCTCGGGCGGGCTCCGGCGGACCCACGAGGAGTCGCGCTACCTGCAACTCGTCGCCGACGTGCCGGGACTCTCCCTCGAGGATGTCGGCGCCGACGGAACGCGGATCCGCGGCGAGGCGGCCGCGACCGAGGCCCTGCTCGCACAGCCCCGCGGGGAACTCGAGCGCGTCCTCCGGGAGGCGAGCACTGGCGGCCGGGCCGACCTCGGCGAGACCGAGGAGCTGTTCGAGGAGATCGCCCTGCTGCTCGCGGACGACGATCTCGATCCCGTACTCGCGGAGGCGATCCGTTCGCAGTTCGAGTTCGCGGCGGGCGAGGTGGTCCGCGGTGACTGACCTCCCGACGCTGACGGCCGACGGGCTCGAGACGTACCTGCACTGTCCTCGACGCTACGAGTTCGAACACGTCCACGGGCTCGAGGGCGAGAACGACGACAGCTCGCGCGCTCGGGTCGACCTCCTCCGCGAGGCGATCTGTGCGGCGCTGCGCTCTGGGGCGACTGATCGGGACCGACTCGAGGAGATCGCCGGAGAACGACTCTCGGAGCTGTGGACCGGCCACGACGAGCCGTTTCACTCGCGGACCCAGCGGAACCACGAGCGGGCGGTTCTGGATGCGGTCCTCGAGGCCTACCTCGAGGAGGTCGGGGCCGACCATGCTTCGGGGATCGATCGGCTCGAGGCGCCCGCGAGCGAACTCATCGGGCCCGCGCTCCCGCTCGCGAGCGAGCGTTCGCTGCCCGCGGAGGACGGCTCCGACCGCGTGCGAATCGACGCCGCCGTCGACTACGTCACTCTTGCGGAGTCGAGTCTCGTCGGGGTCAGCTTCGTTCCGACGCTCTCGCCGCTCGGACTGTTGCGCTATCGCTCGGACTGGGAGGGCGATGTCGCCGCGCTGTTCGTCGACCACTTCGACGCCGGCGCCGAGACGTTCGAACCGCGAGCGGCCGGCGCGCTCCTCGAGACGAGCGTCGTCGTCGACGGGCTCCGCCGGCTGCGAGAGCGGCTCGACCTCGAGGAGAAGACCTGCCGGTACGTGCAGATTCCACTGGCCGATCGGTACCGAACCGCGGTCAACTGGGTGCAAAATACCGTCGACGCGACCGTCGAGCCGATCGACCTCACCGACGTCTACCTCGATCACCACACCTACGCGATGACCCACGAACACCGCAACGAGACGGTCGACTCGCGACTCGTCGACGTCGCGAGCGACGTCCTCGCGGAGTCGTTCGATCCGACGCCGCGGTGGGACGAGATCGCACCCGAGTCGTGTCCCGGCTGCGACTACGCCGTCGGCTGCCAGGATCGACTCGCCGCGGAGGTGCGTTTCGATGGATAGCTCGATCACGCCCGGCGACGACTCCGAGAGGGTCGAGCCCCGTGGCAGCCAGCGGGCGGTCATCGAGAGCGACCGGGCCTGCACCTCCGTCGACGCGGGCGCCGGAACGGGGAAAACGACGACGATGCTGCTGCGCATCGAGCGGGCGATCGAGCGCGGCGATGTCGACCCCGAGGACGTCCTCGTCGTCACCTTCGCCAACGAGGCCGCCGCGAGCATCCGCGAGGCGGTCGCCGACCGGCTCGATCCCGGCGTCGCGGCCGCGATCACCGTCTCGACGTACCACTCGCTGTGTCACCAGCTGGTCCGGGAGTACGCCTACTACCTCGGCTACTCACCCGAGTTCGAGGTGGTGACCGAACGGAAGCGTCGCCGTATCGTCGGTCGGCTGCTCGCCGAGCGGGAGTACGCGTTCGCGGCGACCAGCGTCGGCGACGGCTCGCCGGCCGACCTGGCCGACGCGGTCGACCGCTTCGTCGCGACGATGAGCCGGGAGGACGTCACCCCCGACGACCTCCGGACGCAGCTCCCCGAGACCCGGACCCTCGAGCTCTGTCAGGAGTTCGTCCACTGGCTCGAGCGCCGGGCCGAGACGGTGCTCTCCTTCGACAACGAGGCGCTCCGGTACTTCAACCGGGAGGAACACCTCGACGCGGCCCGCGAGGGGCTCGTCGAGTACGGCACGCTCATCAGCTACTGCCGGGAGAAGATTGCCGAGGCGCCCGCGGCGTTCCGCGAGGACGACGTCGTCCGGGATATCGACGCCTACCTGCGGATCCTCCAGCGGTGCGTGACCAACGCCTACGAGACGCTCTCCCTCGAGGCGCCGACGACGAAACAGCTGCCGCGGGCGCTGTTCGGCAACCGGATCGGCGGGACGGGAACCGAACGGATCGAGCAGACCCCGTTCGGCCGGCTGAAACACTACGTCGAGTTCCTTCGGCTGGCCCGCCACTACACCGAGGTCTACGCCGACTACCACGAGACCCTCGAGCGCGAGCGCGCGTTCGACTTCGACGAGCTGGTTCGCACCGCGACCGACCTGCTCACCGACGAGGCGGTCGCCGACGAGATCACCGGCCAGTGGGAGCAGGTCTACTGCGATGAGTTTCAGGACACGGACGCGACGCAGTTCGAGCTCATCGCCGAACTCACCGACGGACCCGATCGACCAGACCTGCTCGCGATCGGGGACAAGGACCAGGCGATCTACGGCTGGCGGGGCACCGACCGCCGAGGACTCGACCGACTCGCCGAGCGCTACGACGACCACGCGGGGATCGAACTCGAGCTCAACTTCCGGTCGCGCCAGGAGATCCTCGAGCTGACGAACCGCTGTGCGTACGCCGACGGCTCGAAGACGCTGCGCGAGGACGGCCGCGATCCCGGCACCTACGAGCGCGAGGAGCCCCCGGATCGGGTCGTCAAAGTCGAGAGCGACGAGATCGACGACCCGACGGCCGAGCAGGTCGCGACCACCGTCTCGCGGCTGCTCAACGGCGCCTGCGAGAACGTTCCGGAACGATCGCTCGGGGATATCGCCGTGATCGTCCGGACTAACCGCCACGCCCGTCTCGTCGCCGACGAGCTTCGCGACCGACAGATCCCCCACGAGATCTCGGGCTCGCCCCGGGGTGAGATCTCACCCGGGATCCGGACGCTGCTGTCGTACCTTCGGGTGCTGGTCGAGCCCGACGCCGACGTCGATCTCCGCCGAGTGTTGCTCTACCGCTACCGGCTCCCCGAGACCGACCTCGCGACCCTCCAGGGGCGGTCAGGGTCGCTGTACGACGCGGTCTTCGAGATCGACGCCGACGACATCGAGGCGACGGCCGAACTCGAGCGGGCCCGGACT
This sequence comes from Natrialbaceae archaeon, assembly GCA_003559215.1. Lineage (GTDB taxonomy): Archaea > Halobacteriota > Halobacteria > Halobacteriales > Natrialbaceae > Natronococcus. The sequence continues at coordinate 47,562 of PWMF01000118.1, read as the reverse complement.
CACCTCGATCGTCTCGCGACACTGCGTGATGTCTACCCGCTATCGGGGCTGCTCACGAGGCTCCGCGAACTCACCCGTCTCGAGTGGTTCCTCACGAGCGAGGAGCGTCGCCGGCTCGAGCGAATCGACCGCTTCGTCGAGCGCTACGACGCCGAGAGCGTGGTCCGCACCCTCTCGACGGAGTTCGTCGACGCGCTCGAGGCGACGCTGCAGGGCGGAAGCGCCGAACGTGACAGGGGAACCACTTCGGACGATCGCGTCGACGTGATGACGGTCCACCAGGCGAAGGGCTTGGAGTTCGACACCGTTCTCGCCCCCTACCTCTCCGACGAGGAGTGGTGTGTCGAACACGACTACGCCCGTCGCGCCCGCACCCGGCTGCTCGCGGCGACCCTCGACGACGACATCGCCTCGCCGCTGTGTGCCGACATCGCGGCCGAGACGGTCGGCGAGGAGTGGCGAGTGCTCCACGTCGCGCTCACGCGAGCGGAGAACCACCTGTTCGTCTTCGGGAGCGAGTACGACTACGACGGCAATGAGGGTGAGCTGGCGGTCTCCACCGCGGACGCCTGCCTCGATCCCGCCATCGAGTGGTCGGTCGCCGGCGAGCGCATGGAGCTGTGGTCGACCCTGACCGAGAGCTTCGAGTCGGTTCGAGAGACGTATCCCCGTACCGTGGTCGATCGCACCGACGAACTCGCCGTCGCGGCCGACGAGCGCCCGGGAACGATCACCTACTACGCCGGCTACGAGGACCGATCCGTCGAACCGCTCGAGACCCGGGAGGCGATCGAGACCGTCCACGAACTCGGCCGGCTGTTGCGGAACGGAACGCTGCTTCCGGCGGCCGACGCCTCGAGCGGGGAGTCGTCGATCCGGGCGCCGGGGGAACGACGGGCCGGGGCGTTGACGACCGATACGAGCCGGTTTCCGGTCGAGGCACTCTCGGCCGACGGCCGGCTCCCGGTCGCGATGCGCCACAGCTACACGGCCATGGAGAGCTACGAGGCCTGCTCGCGGAAACACTACCTCGAGCACGTCGTGCGGGCGATCGACGACCCGACGGCCGGCGAAGAAGGGGAAGACACAGCGGCCCCGCGGATCGCCGGCTCGGTGTTCCACGACGTCGCCGAAGAGGCGTTCCACCGCGGGTACGAGACTCGAGCCGACTGGCGCGAGGCCGCCGTCCGACAGCTGACCGCACGGGACCTGCTCGAGCACCGTGAGGCGGTGCTGGCCTGTATCGATCGCTACTTCGAGGCGAACGCGCCGACGGTCGAACCCCCGGTCGCCGACTGGGAGACGCTCGCAGCGGAGCTGCCGTTTGCCCTCACGGACGTCGCCGGGATCGACGGCGACGTCGTCGGCTACGTCGACACGATCCGACGGCTGCCCGACTCCGCCGGCGGCGGGCTCGCCGTTCTCGATTACAAGGCGACCGCGACCCGGATCGATCCCGGAGCGGCGACCCAGCTCGCGCTGTACGCCCGCGCCTGCGACAGCCGGTTCGACGAGCCGATCGCGGCCGTCGGCTACGTCTACGTCGGCGGGGTCGAGGGGCCGCGGGTCGACCTGATCGAGCCCGAGGCGCTGCCGTCCTGGGAGTCGGTCCGCGAGACCCTCGAGGGCGTCGACGCCCCCTCTTACCGGGAGACGACGCCCGGTGAGCACTGTCGGTACTGCGCCCATCGGTCGCTGGGCTGTGCGCCCGAGGAGTACGCACCCGACGTCGCCGCGGACGACGACTGAGACGGACCGCTGTGCCGATTTACCGGCGTGACTGTAGAACGGCTCGCGCTCGCGTCGGAAACGACGTACAGCGGTTCGTTTGACGCGGCGCTCGAGGCCATACCGAACGCGTTTATTCCGTGCCGAACGAATCCGCGACCATGATCGAGGCGACGCTGTGTTTTCCCCTCCGGGACGCCGGCAGGGCCGACGAGGTGCTCCTGATCGAGAAGCGACGCGGACTCGGCGAGGGCTGGTACAACGGTCCGGGCGGCAAACTCGAGGGCGAGGAGACGCCTCGAGAGTGTGCCGTTCGGGAAACGAACGAGGAGGTCGGCCTCGAGATCGACCCTGCCGATCTCGAGAGGGCGGGCGAACTCGAGTTCCGCCTCGACGGCGATCGCTACACCTTCTGTCACGTGTTTCGAACCCGAACGTTCGCGGGCGAGCCCCGTCCCTCCGAGGAGGCCCGTCCGGAGTGGTTCGCGGTCGAGGACGTGCCCTACGACCGGATGTGGGAGGACGACCGCCTCTGGCTGCCCGCCGTCCTCGAGGGCGGGACGGTCGCCGGCGAGTTCCGGTTCGTCGGCGGCGAACCGCTCGACGAGGCCGAGTTCGAAGGCCACGACCTCGAGCGAGACGTCGACTTCGACGCTCCTGACCGCTCCCGCTAGGTATCGGTTCGCTCGAGTCCCGGCATTGCATCGCAACGGCAACCCACTTTCGACGCCGACGGGTAGCACGTCCGATCACGATGATTGATGGAACCCGCCGACGACTGCTCTCGGTTGCGGCTGCCGGAGCAGTCGGTGCGATCGCCGGCTGTGGAGACGACGACCAAGACCAAGAGGAGGGCGAAGGCGACGAAGACCTCGACGACGCACCGCCCGACGAGACCGAACAGGAAGACGACGACCCGATGGACGACGTCGACGAGGGGACCGAGAGCGACGAGACCGACGACGATGCGGACGAAGACGACGAGTAACCCCCGAAGCGAGCTCGCCGAGCGGACCACGCTCGGCGAACCCGGCCTTCTATTGCAACGATAATATCCTTATCTTACTGGTCAGCATCATCAAGCATCTCAATGACTGATACAACCCGCCGACGGATGCTGGCGATCGCCGCTACTGGTGTAGTTGGTGCGGTAGCTGGCTGTGCCGACGACGACGAAGAGAACGGCGACGACGCCGACGACGGACTCGACGACGAGAACGGTGCCGACGGCGGCGTCGACGACACCGAAGACGACGACGGGATGGATGACACCGAGGACGACGGTCTCGACGATGAGGACGATACGGACGCGAACGAGACCGACGACGGGAACGAGACCGACGACGGGAACGAGACCGATGACGACCTCGGTGACGAGGACGACGATCTCGGCGACGACAACGAGACCGACGGCGAGACCGACGATGCCGGCGAGGCCGGCGGCGAAGCCGTCGACGACGAGGACGACAACGAGACGGCCGACGACGAAGCCGACGAGGACGACGGTCTCGGCGACGATTGAGCCGGTTCGGTAGAGCGACCGGCGACCGATAGCCGGCGCTCGTCGGTGCGGATTCTTGCGGTCGGTTACGACTTCGCTCGAGCGTCGGTACGGCGAGGATGATCGCAGACAGGGACATACGAGCGCCGACGTTTCGACAGCAACGTGGATCCCTGTTACTGACGAGTCACAAGGATCGACACGACGGTCGGTACGGATCGTCGCCGACTACTCGGCGGGATCGCTACCGGAACAGTCGTCGCGATCGCTGGCCGTGCGGAGGACGATGGCGAGAACGGTGCCGACGACGCTGGCGATGGAAACGGGAACGGTGCCGAGGGAGCCGATGCCGACGAGGACGACACTGCGGACGATGAAGACGACGCTGCGGACGGCGAGGATGTTACCGTCGACGAGGACGGCGACGACGTCTCTGCCGACGGAAGCATCGAGGTGCTCGAGGACGTCAAAATCGATGGCTCGGTCGACGCCGGCGGTGACGTCACCCTCGAGGAGGACGTCGAGGTAGACGGCAACGTTACCGCCGACGGATCGGTTACTCTCGAAGAGAACGTCGAAGTCGACGGCGACGCGAGCGGTGAAACCGTCGAAACCGGAGACGACGTGGAGGTAGACGGCGAGATCGAAGAGACCGGCGAGTAAGAAGCGGTCGGCGGGTCGCTGATCGTATCCGTTCGGCGACTACGGTTTCAGCAGGACCTTCCCGGAGCTCTTGCGCTCCTCGATGTACCGGTGGGCGTCGGCGGCCTCCTCGAGCGGGAACGACTCGCCGACGATTACCTCGAGCTCGCCGCTCGCGAGCCCCTCGGTGAGCTCGGGGACGGCCTGCATGATCCGGCTCGGGTCGTGCATGGCGGCCTGACCGAGGTGGAAGCCCCGGACGCTCTTGTTCTCGAAGAGGAGCCGTCGGTTCTCCGCGCTCGCGGGCTCGCCGCTTGCCACGCCGAAGGTGACCATGCGACCGAAGTGGGCCATCGCGTCGAGGCTCCGATCGAAGACGTCGCCGCCGACCGACTCGAGGACGAGGTCGACGCCCTCGCCGTCGGTCTCGGCCTCGACGGTCTCGCGGAAGTCGGTCTCGGTGTACTGGATCGGATGATCGCAGCCCAGGTCGGCCGCGAGTTCGAGTTTCTCCTCGCTGCTCGCCGTGCCGAACACCTCCGCGCCGGCGTTCGACGCCAACTGAACGGCCGCGGTACCGACCCCACCCGCGGCGGCCTGGATCAGCACCGACTCCCCCTCCTCGAGTTCGCCCCACTCGAACAGACAGGAGTGGGCGGTGAGAAACTGGACGGGAAAGCCGGCGGCCTCCTCGAAGCTCATCCCCTCGGGGATCGGGAACAGCATCTGGGCGTTCGCGGTGGCGTACTCCGCGTACCCGCCCCGATCGAGCATGGCGACGACGCGGTCGCCCTCGTCCAGATCGACTCCCTCGCCGGTCGCGTCGATCGTTCCCGCGGCCTCCATCCCGGGAACGTAGGGCGCCTCGGGACCGCCCGGGTAGACGCCGCGTCGCTGCATGATGTCGGCGAAGTTGATCCCCGCGGCCTCGATCTCGATTCGGACTTCGCCGGCGTCGGGCTCGGGCACGTCCCGATCGACGACCTCGAGTTCGTCGCTGTCGCCGTACTCCGTTACCTCGATGGCCTTCATGGGTTACCACTCGTAACGAACGCGTATAAACGTCCGAGAACAGGAAACTGGATGTCGAGCGTTTCTTTGCGGCCTCGGTTCCTAGCAGTCGTCGGACAGCGGGTCCGGATCGGCGGGTGGCGCCGGCTCGCCCGGTGGGTCCGGATCGGCAGGGACGCCGTTTCTGGGCCCGTACATGACCCATCCTTCGGCGGGAACGGTGAGTTCGACCGCACAGTCGGGACCGGTCGTGACGTTCGCGCCGTCACCGGCGTGGTCGACCAGCGGCTCGGTTCGCCAGTCGGTCTCGACGGTCACCGTGCGATCCTCGTCGGCGGTGTTGATCCCAGCCAGCAGGTTCCCCTCGCGCTCGAAGACGTAGACGTCGTCGTCCACGTGGCGGTCGATCACCGCTCCCTCGGCGAGGGTTCGAGAGACCCCGACGAGCGCCCGGAGGTCCTGGTCCTCGAGCTCCGGGCGCTCCTCGGCGCCGCCCCGGTAGATCATCGGCATCCCGGCGTACGCGAGGATGAACGCCTCGGCGAGCTCGACGGCCCGGCCCTCGGGCTCGTTCGGTTCGACCTCGGGTCCGGTCGTGTCGTGGTTCTGGACGAACGTGACGGCCACCTCGGGGTCCTCGTGGACGACCCCTCGTGCTGCCTCCTGGGAGAGCGCTTCCATGCTCCCGCCCTCGAAGGTCTCCATGATCGCGTTGTACAGCGGGAAGTCGAAGACGGTCATCCCGGTGTCGGCGAACTCGAGCAGGTGATCGACGTCGTCGTCCCAGACCTCGCCGACCCGCCAGAGGTCGAGTTCGTCGGCCAGGGGGTTGATGTGCTCCTGGAAGTACCACGGCCAGACGTGGGCCGCGGCGTCGATCCGCAGCCCGTCGGCGCCGAGCTCGGCGATCTTCCGGAGGTAGGCCTCGTGAGCTTCCTTTACCTCGGGATGCTCGACGTCCATCGACGGAAGGTCGAGCAGATCGCACTCGTACATCTCCGCCTCCTCGCCCTCGAGTTCGCAGTCCCCGAGCGTACCGTAGTCGTGGAAGTGCTCGTCGGGGTCGAACTGCGGGTACTCGACCTCGCCGTCGGGGCCGTCGGGGTTGGCCATGTGGTTGAGGACGACATCGACGATGACGTCGATATCGTGGCTGTGGGCGGTCTCGATCAGCGAGGCGAGTTCGTCCTCGGTGCCGTGCGCGGAGTCGAAGTCCCGCAGGTCGACGGGCTGGTACCCCAGCGGTGGGTGGGGATCCCGTTCGCGCCCGTAGACCGACTCCTCGCCCTCGTAGAACCCCTCCCGGTCGCCGTAGGTCAGGTCCTCCCAGCTCAGCTTCGAGACGGCGGGCTGGGGGATCCAGATCGCGCTCACGCCCAGGTCGGCGACTCGCTCGAGGTCGGCCTCGATCTCGGTCCACTCCCGGTGGAAGTACTGGTAGCCGACGCCGTCCTCGGGCGCTGTCGCTCCCGCGGACCGGGCGGCCGCACCGGTCGAGCCGATCGTGACCCCCCCGAGCGCGACCGCGCCGAGCGCAGCGCTCGAGCGCAGGACGCTCCGTCGGTCGATACCCGCCGAATCGCTCGTGTGGCTGTGATTCCGTCGCATTCGTTCGCGATTATAATCTATGGTGTAATAATACATAATGGTTTTAATCCGGTTTCGGACGACAGTTATCAACGGCTGAAATACTTCATCGAACGGATACGGTCGCTCGAACGAACATCGACGCGATCGGCGGCGGGCGGTCCCAAACGGGGCCCATTTATTGCTTCGGTCACGAAGATGGCGGTATGAGCGACGAGAGTCAGGAGCTCGGGATCACCGAGACGAAATCGCACAAGCCCGGCGAGTGGTACGCCGAGGTCGTCCAGAAAGCAAATCTTGCCGACTACGCCCCGATGGGCGGCTTCATCGTCACGAAACCGCGCGGGTACGCGATCTGGGAGGGGATTCAGGACGCACTCGACAGCCGGTTCAAGGAAACCGGCGTCGACAACGTCTACTTCCCGATGTTCATCCCCGAGAGCTTCCTCGAGCGTGAGAAGGACGTCGTCGAAGGCTTCGACCCCGAGGTCGCCTGGGTAACCCAGGGTGGCCACGAGGAACTCGAGGAGCGACTCGCCGTCCGTCCCACGAGCGAGTCGATCATCGCCCCGTTCATGGCCGACTGGACCCGTAGCCACCGCGATCTGCCGCTGCGAATCAACCAGTGGTGTTCCGTGGTTCGCTGGGAGGCCACCGAGACGAAGCCGTTCTTCCGGACGAAGGAGTTCATGTGGCAGGAGGGCCACACCGCCCACGCCGACGACGAGGGCGCCTGGGAGGAGGTCTGGACCCGCCTCGACCAGTACGAGGAGGTTTACGAGGACGTCCTGGCGATCCCGGTTCTACGCGGGAAAAAGCCCGAACACGATAAGTTCCCTGGCGCTGACACGACGACGACCGTCGAGGCGCTGATGCCCGACGGGAAGTCGGTCCAGGGCGCGACGAGCCACAACCTCGGCCAGTCGTTCGCGGAGGCGTTCGACATCACCTTCGCCGACGAGGACGAGGAGGAGCAGACGGCGTACACGACCTCCTGGGGGCTGTCCTGGCGCGCGATCGGCGCCCTGATCATGACCCATTCCGACGATCAGGGGCTCGTGCTCCCGCCGACGATCGCGCCGACTCAGGTCGCGATCGTCCCGATCTGGCAGGCCGACACCAAGGAGGACGTCCTCGAGTACTCGCGGGAGATCGCCGACGAGCTCGAGGAGGCGGGAATCCGCGTGGAACTCGACGACCGGGACGAGCGCAACCCCGGCTTCAAGTTCAACGAACACGAGTTAAACGGCGTCCCGCTGCGACTGGAGATCGGGCCCAACGAGGCCGACGACGGCGAGGTGACGCTGGTTCACCGGCCCGACAGCGAAAAAGCGGTTGCCGACCGCGAGGGGATCGTCGAGACGGTCGAGGACCACCTAGACACCGTCTTCGACAAACTGTACGAGGCGGCCGAGGAGAACCTTGCGGAGAACGTCCGCGAGGCCCACAGCCCCGAGGACATCCTCGGCACGATCGGCAAACACGGCGGCTACGTGAAGACGCCGTGGTGCGGCGATCAGGCCTGCGAGGAGGCAATCAAGGAGAAGATCGCGGCCGAGATCGTCATGCAGCCCCTCGAGGACGAGGGCGGGAAGACCGCCGGCAAGGTCGTCGAACCCGAGAGCGACGAGTGTGGGGTCTGCGGAGAGCCCGCAGACGAGATCGCGTACTTCGCGAAGAGTTACTGAACGGTCCGCCTGCCGGCTCAATCGACCGCTCGAGGCCGTAGACGGGGTCCTTCGCGCGGGTGGGTTTCGCGTCCTACCTAACTCTTTAACCAAATATTGCTTATCCATCGGGAACGATGTACGAGTGTTGTGTTCACTCTGGTGGGTGAACACTACGTGCCTCTGACACCTTTCCGTACCGTTTCGCCGATCAGCTCCGCGTGCCAATCGGCAGACACCCGGACTCCTACCGTGATCTACAGTATAGATCATCCAGTTAACCTTATATGGCCTTATATGTGTATATAATACACTTAGCCATTATGGGGCAGCCTCTTATGGGAGATCTCCTAAGGAGGGGGTATGTCACAGCCACACACTTCGAACACCGATCGGTCTCCGGGGCTCGCCGATCCGGCAGACGAACGATCGAACTGCGGTGTCGGCGTCGTCATGGATCTCGACGGCGAGGGTAGACACGACGTCGTCGCGGACGGACTCGATCTGCTGGTCAATCTCGAGCACCGCGGAACGACCGGCGCCGAAAAGGACACCGGCGACGGCGCCGGCATCATGCTCCAGCGACCCGACGCCTTCTTCGCCGACGTTCTCGACGCTGATCTCCCCGAGACCTATGCCGTCGGTTCGCTTTTCTTTCCGACCGACGAGGCGGCTCGCGAGGAACTCGCCACGATCGTAGAGACCGCCCTCGCCGACTACGACCTCGAGGTCCTCGAGTGGCGCGACGTGCCGACCGATAACGGCGACCTCGGCGCGACCGCACTCGACTCCGAACCCGACGTTTGGCAGGTTGCGGTCGCACCTGCGGACGACGTCTCCGGGGAGACGTTCGACCGACGGCTGTACGTCGCCCGACGCGCCCTCGAGAACGCCGTCGAAGACTCCGACGTCGAGAACAAGGAGCGGTTCTATGTCTGCTCGCTCGACTCGAAGACGATCGTCTACAAGGGCCTGCTCAAGGGCGAGCAGGTCGCCTCTTACTACGAGGATCTGACCGACGAACGGATGACGTCGACGTTCGCGATGGTCCACGAGCGCTTCTCGACGAACACGCTCGGGGCCTGGCACCTCGCACACCCCTACCGTAACATCATCCACAACGGAGAGTTCAACACCATCAGGGGCAACATCAACTGGATGCGCGCCCGGGAGACAGACCTCGAGAGCGAGGTTCTGGAGGATCTCGAGGCCGTCAAGCCGATCATCGATGACCCCGATCAGTCCGACACCGCGAGCGTCGACAACGCCCTCGAACTGCTGATGCAGGACGGCCGCGATCTCGAGCACGCGCTGCGGATGCTCGTTCCCGAGGCCTGGCGCGGCGACGAGTCGATGGATCAGGGCCGCAAGGACTGGTACGACTTCCACGCCTCGCTGGTCGAGCCGTGGGACGGTCCCGCGCTGGTCGCCGCCACCGACGGCGAACGCGTCGGCGCCGTTCTCGACCGCAACGGACTCCGCCCCTGCCGGTACGACGTCACGACCGACGACCGACTGATCATGGCCAGCGAGGCCGGTGCGCTCGAGACCGACCCCTCGGAGATCGCCGAGCGCGGTCGTCTCCAGCCCGGACAGCTGTTCCTCGCCGACCCCGAGGAGGGACGGGTTATTCCCGACGACGAGGTCTTCGAGGACCTCACCGACGACCGCTACGGCGAGTGGGTCGAGCGCGAACAGGTCGGCCTCGACGATATCGTCTCGACCGGCGATAGCTCGCCTCGAGACCCCGTTTCGGCGCTTCGCGACCAGCAGGCCGCCTTCGGCTACACCCACGACGAACTCGAGAACATGATCGAGCCGATGACCCAGAAGGGGAAAGACCCCGTCGGTTCGATGGGCGACGACACGCCGCTGTCGGTGCTCACCGAGTTCAACCGGCCGCTGTTCACCTACTTCAAGCAGCTGTTCGCGCAGGTCACGAACCCGCCGCTGGACTACATCCGCGAGGAGCTGGTCACCTCGATGGAGAGCCGCCTGGGCTACCAGCGCAACCTGCTCGCCGAGTCGCCCGAACACGCCCGCCAGCTCGTGCTCGACTCGCCGATCCTTACGGACGCCGAACTCGAGTCGATCCGCGACTGCTCGGCCAACGGTATCACGGCGGCGACGATCGACATCACCTACGAACTCGAGAGCGACGAACCCGGATCCGATCTCGAGGCCGCGATCGAACGCGTCCGCAAGGACGCCATCGAGGCCATCGAGGACGGCCACGACGTGTTGATCCTCTCGGATCGCGGCGTCGACGCCGACCGCGCGGCGATCCCGAGCCTGCTCGCGACTGGTGGCGTCCACCACCATCTTGTACGTAACGGGCTTCGGAACCACGTCGGTCTCGTCGTCGAGTCCGCCGATCCCCGAACGGTGCATCACTTCGCGACGCTGGTCGGCTACGGCGCGGGCGCGGTCAACCCGTACCTGGCCTACCAGACGATCGCCGACATCACCGCGGGTCCCGACGGCGCCGAGACCGAACTCGCGATCGATGCCTACGTCAACGCCGTCGAAGACGGCCTGCTGAAGATTATGGCCAAGATGGGGATCTCGACGGTCGAGAGCTACCAGGGCGCCCAGATCTTCGAGGCCGTCGGCCTCAACGGTGCTCTCGTCGAGGAGTACTTCGAGGGGACCGAGAACCGGACCGAGGGCGTCGGGCTCGCCGAACTCGAGGCCGACGTCCGCGAGCGCCACGAGTCGGCTTTCGGCGAGGACGATTCGAAACTCGACCGCCACGGCGAGTTCGAACACCGCTCGAGCGGGATCCACCATCAGTGGAACCCCGACACCGTCGGCGCGCTCCAACAGTCGGTCCGGGGGAACGACTACGAGCGCTACAAGGAGTTCGCCGCTCAGATCAACGAACAACAGCAGAACCTCCAGACCCTGCGGGGGCTGCTCGAGTTCGACTCCGATCGGGAGTCGATCCCGGTTGAGGACGTCGAGCCGATCGCCGACGTCGTCGAGCGGTTCTCGACGGCCGCGATGAGTCTCGGGAGCCTCTCACCGGAGGCCCACGAGAACAACTCGATCGCGATGAACCGCATCGGCGGCAAGAGTAATTCGGGCGAGGGCGGCGAACCGCCCGAACGGTTCAATACCGAGCGCGAGTGCAACGTCAAGCAGGTGGCCTCGGGCCGGTTCGGCGTCACCTCGACGTACCTCTCGAACGCCGACGAGCTCCAGATCAAGATGGCTCAAGGGAGCAAGCCCGGCGAGGGCGGCCACCTCCCGGGCGAGAAGGTAAACGAGATGATCGCCCACGTCCGCAAATCCACGCCGGGCGTCGGACTGATCTCGCCCCCGCCGCTGCACGACATCTACTCGATCGAGGACCTCAAACAGCTGATCTTCGACCTCAAGGCTGCCAACGAGGACGCAGATATCAACGTCAAGCTCGTCTCGGAAGCGGGGATCGGCACTGTCGCCGCCGGCGTCGCGAAAGCGAACGCCGACGTGGTCCACATCTCGGGTCACTCCGGCGGCACCGGCGCCTCGCCCCGAACCTCGATCAAGAGCGCTGGCCTCCCCTGGGAGCTCGGCCTCGCCGAAGCGAACCAGATGCTCCGCCAGACTGGACTGCGCGACCGGATTCGCGTCTCGGCCGACGGCGGGATGAAGACGGGTCGGGATGTCGCCGTTGCCGCCCTACTGGGCGCCGAGGAGTACGTCTTCGGGACCGCCCCGCTCGTCACCTCGGGCTGTGTCATGGCCCGTCAGTGTCACAAGAACACCTGCCCCGTCGGCGTCGCCACCCAGCGCGAGGACCTCTGGAAGCGCTTCCCCGGCGAGCCCGAACACGTCATCAACTACATGACGTTCATCGCCCAGGAGCTCCGGGAGATCATGGCCGAGCTCGGCTTCGAGTCCGTCGACGAGATGATCGGCCGCGTCGAGGTCTTAGAGCAACGCACCGACGTCGACCACCCGAAAGCCCGCAACGTCGACCTTTCGGCGGTGCTCGCCGAGCCCGCGGGCGATGTCCGGTACAAGATCCGCGAGCAGGACCACGAACTCGAGGACCAGCTCGACCGTGAGCTCATCGACGCCGCGAGCGATGCGATCGAGGAGCAGTCTCCGGTCACGCTCGCGGCCGACGTGACGAACGTCGACCGCGCGGTCGGCGCGATGCTCTCGAACCGCATCACCGACCGCTACGGCGAGCCCGGACTGCCGGAGGATACCGTCACCGTCGACCTCGAGGGGACCGCCGGCCAGAGCTTCGGCGCGTTCCTCGCCAGCGGCGTCTCGATGCATCTCGAAGGGAGCTCCAACGATTACGTCGGCAAGGGGCTCTCGGGCGGGAAGATCACCGTCCGGACGCCCGAAACCGCGGCCTACGACCCGACCGAGAACGTCTCGATCGGCAACGTCGCGCTCTACGGCGCGACCGACGGCCAGCTGTACGTCAACGGCGTCGCCGGCGAGCGCTTCGCGGTCCGCAACTCCGGCGCCAAAGCCGTCGTCGAGGGCGTCGGCGACCACGGCTGCGAGTACATGACCGGCGGCGTCGTCGCCGTGCTCGGCGAGACGGGGAAGAACTTCGCGGCCGGTATGTCCGGCGGCGTCGCCTACGTCTTCGATCCCGACGCCGAGCTCGCCGACCGTGCCAACACCGGCATGGTCTCGCTGCACGATGATCTCGAGGAGGCCGACGTCGAGATGCTGCGCCGGCTCGTCGAGAACCACGTCGCCTACACGGGCTCCGACCGCGGCCGCGAGCTGCTCGCGAACTGGGAGCGCACGCTCGAGTCGTTCGTGAAGGTGATGCCCGAGGCCTACCACGAGGCGATCACCGAGCAGGGCAGCGACGACGTGCGCAGCGAACTGCCGGGGACGCCCGAGACGTCCGCCGACGCCGAGTCGGCCGAGTTCGCCGCGAGCGACGACTAGCCCCGATCCGTTCCTCGTTTTCCCCTCAGTCGTCGGCGTTCATGTGCGATGTCGCATAGGCGACCAGCGCACAGTTGAGCGCGACCAGGGCGCCGCCCAGGAGATACGCGGTCATCCGTCCGCCGTCTCCGACGCCGGACGCGACGGCCGCCAGGGCGCCGACGCCGACGACGACGAGTGCGACCGCCAGCAATCGATCGAGCCGCGGGTCGTACTCGTACGTTGCGATCGAACGGAGTCGCTCGGCTTCCCGTTCCCGCCGATCCCGGTACCGTTCGGCCTCGGGGTCGTCGTCGGGCACCGAACCCGCGCCGAACGCCACGAGTCCGTCGGCGCCGGCGCGGGCTTTCGCGATCGTTCCGCCGGTGATCGCAACGAACAGCAGAACGACGACGGCGATTCCGGGGCCGAGCGCGGCTGCCGGCACCAACAGCAACGCGGCGAGGATCGCGACGATCGCCGCGATCCGTTCGACCCGAGTCGGGATGGGATCCACGGTACGTTCACCTTTCCTATCAGTATACAAGAAGTTTCTGCTCACGAAACAGATCGCTCGCCGGCTCGAACCGGGAAACTGCGGACGGGCGACGGTCGCTACTCGCGACCCAGCGTGTGAAACTCCTCGTTCGGTCGCATCCCGGCGAACATCGCTAGCCGGTTGCTCAGGTTGTAGAAGGCCGTCACGGAGGCGATATCCCACAGCGCCTCCTCGCTGAAACCGGCCTCGCGCAGCGCCTCGAGGTCGGCTTCCTCGACCTCGGTCGGTCGCTCGGTGAGTTTCACGGCGACGTCGAGCATCGTCCGATGTGCCTCGTTGATATCGGCCGTTCGGTAGTTCGCGACCAACTGGTCGGCCAGCAGCGGATCGTCGGCGTAGATTCGAACGAGCGCGCCGTGGGCGACGTTACAGTAGTAGCAGTGATTGACACCGGAGACCGCGACGACGATCATCTCGATCTCCTCGCGCTCGAGGGCCGTCTCCTCGACCAGGGCGTCGTGGTACGCGAAGAAAGCCCGGAAGTGCGAGGGTCTGTACGCGAGCGCGGAGAACACGTTCGGCGTGAAGCCGGCTCGTTCGGTCTCCTCGACGATCCGCTCTTGCAGGTCCTCGGGGAGGTCCTCGTAGTCGGGTACCGGAAATCGGTCCATCGCGTCGTCGCGTAGTTCGGGGTCGACGTCCATCTCGGACATGCGGCACGGTTCGCGGGCGATCCGTATAACGTCTAGTCGGCTTCGGCCTCGGAGTCGTCCTCGAGGACGCCCCCCGCGTCGTCGGCCGCCCCGAGCAGCGTCTCGAGCCCGGGGGTCTCGAGCAGGTGGGTCGGGCAGTCGCAGTCGGAGGCGCCGAACTCGGGGACCGACTCGCCGGGGAGCGCGCCCGCGAGTTCGCACTCCTGATCGGCGTCGGGATATCGAACGGTCGCGACGAGGGTCGTCGCTTCGTGACCGAGCAGGTAGTCGACGTGCCAGTGGCGAACGTCGCGCTCGCCGCGGGCCAGCTCGCGGTGCCGATCCAGCCGGGCGAACCCGCCAGGACCGAACGCGCTGCCGACGTAGGCGTACGTTTCGGCTTCGAACTCGTACTCCCCGAGCGCGCCGACCTCGACGGCGATCGGCCGGTCGACGTCGATCGCGAGGACGTAGGTGCCGGTCATACCCGATCTCGACTTCACCGGACCAAAACGACGGCGACTCGGCTCGAGCGAGAGCCGTGCCGGAGTTCGGCGTCTCGAACCGTCGGCTTCGCTACCGTTTTCCGTTCCAGCGACGACGACGGCACATGGACGACGCACTCGTCATCGGCGGCACGCGCTTCATCGGCCGCCACCTCGTCGAGGAACTGCTCGAGCACGGCTACGACGTGACGATCTTCAACCGCGGGAGCCACGAGAATCCCTTCGCCGACGACGACCGGGTCCGCCGGATCGAGGGTGACCGAACGAACGACTCGGCGCTCGAGGCAGCCGCGCTCGAGGTCGGTCCCGACGCCGTCTTTGACTGCGTCGCCTACTATCCGAAGGACGTTCAGGCGGCGACTCGGATCTTCGACGACTGTGAGGCGTACGTCTTCGTCTCAAGCGGGGCGGCGTACGGCCGCGAGGAGATCCCCAAGCGGGAGGACGAGACGCCGCTGGCCGATTGTACTCCCGACGAGGCGGTCGACGACTCCGGCGCGACCTACGGCCCGCGCAAGGCACAGGGGGACCGGGCGGTGTTCGCCGCGGCCAAGCGAGGCGTCCGAGCCATGGCCGTTCGACCCTGTATCGTCTACGGCCCCCACGATTACACGGAGCGCCTGGACTTCTGGATCGACCGCGTCAACCGCTTCGATCGAGTCGTCGTCCCCGGCGACGGGACGAACCTCTGGCACCGTGCGTACGTCGAGGACGTCGCCAGCGCCCTGCGGATCGTCGCCGAACGGGGCGAGGCCGGCGAGGCCTACAACGTCGGCGACCGACGGCTCGTCACGCTCGAAGAGGCCCTCGAGCTGATCGCCGACGTATTAGACACCACGGTCGATGTCGTCACTGCCGGTCCCCGCGAACTCGAGGCGGGCTCCATCGAGCCCGACGACTACGTCCTCTACCGGGAGTACCCCCACGTCCTCTCGACCGCCAAACTCGCGGCGCTCGGCTGGGAGTCGACGCCGGTCGACGAAGCGATGGCCCGCTCGGTCGCAGACCACCTCGAGAGCGACCGCGACGGCAGCGAGCACGAGCCCGACCGCGAGAGCGAGGAGCGCGTGCTGGGGATCCTCGACACGTTCTGACCGCCGACCACTGCTCGAGCTCCTGTCGCGATCGTGTCGGCGGGCAACAACACGTATATTCCGCTGGTGACTCAGCTACCGTATGTTCGAGAAGTCGACGTGGATTCGCCTTCCGCGGAACGTTATCGTCGGCCACGACGTGCTGTCGGACGTCGTCGACGCCGTGGACGAACTCCACCTCCAGGGACGGCCGCTGTTCGTGACCAGCCCGACACCGCGTCGGCTCGCGGCGGAGCCGATCGCGGCCGACTTCGAAGCCGTCGGCATCGAGCCGGCGGTCGTCACCGTCGAGTCGGCGTCGTTCGACGCCGTCGAGGAGGTGATCGAGACCGCCGAGGCCGAAGAAGCATCCTACCTCGTCGGCATCGGCGGCGGGAAGGCGATCGACATCGCGAAGATGGCCAGCGAACACCTCGAGATGGGGTTTCTCTCGGTGCCGACGGCGGCCAGCCACGACGGGATCGTCAGCAACCGCGGCTCGGTGCCAGACGGCGATACCCGCCACAGCGTCGCCGCCGAGCCGCCGCTGGCGGTGATCGCAGACACCGGCGTCCTCGCGGAGGCACCCTGGGAGCTGACGACCGCCGGCTGTGCGGACATCATCTCGAACTACACCGCCGTCATGGACTGGCGGCTCGCCCGCCGGCTCCAGAACGTCGAGTACTCGGAGTACGCCGCCGCCCTCTCGGAGATGACCGCCGAGATCCTCGTCGACAACGCAGACCACGTCCGCCCCGGCCTCGAGGAGTCGGCCTGGATCGTCACCAAGGCGTTGATGTCCTCGGGCGTCGCGATGAGCATCGCCGGCTCCTCGCTACCCGCAAGCGGTGCCGAACACCTCTTTTCCCACCAGCTCGACCGCCTCGCGCCCGGCGCCGCCCTGCACGGCCACCAGGTCGGCGTCGGCTCGATCGTGACTGCCTACCTCCACGGGGGCGAGCGGGGGATCTGGCAGGACATCCGCTCGGCGCTGGCGAGCATCGACGCGCCGACGACGGCTGCCGAGCTCGGCATCGATGACGAGACGGTGATCGAGGCGTTGACGACCTGCCACGAGATCCGCGACCGTTACACGATCCTCGGCAACGGAATGAACGAGCGGGCCGCCCGCGAGGTCGCGACGAAGACGGGCGTCATCGACTAAAGGCCGCGATCGATCGGGAGTGCGGGCTTCGTCCCGAACACCGAGACTAACACGGCCACGCAGCCGCTGATCGCGAAGTGGGCCCAGTAGGTCGTCAGCCGGTACAGCAACGCGGCTGCGGTCGCGACGCCGGCCGGAACCCCGGCGGTCGCGACGAGCAGGCTCGCCAGCACGACCTCGATCCCGCCGCTACCGCCGGGCAGCGGAACGATCCCGCCGAAGGAGGCTAGCGGCGCACAGACGAGAACCAGTGCTAGCGGAACGTCGACCCCGAGCGCGAGCAGCCCGAAGTACAGGGGCAAGGCATTGAGCACCCAGCTCGCAAGTGCGATCCCGAACGTCGCGACGAGCGTGCGCCGCGAGGCCTGGATCGCCTCGAGCGTCCCGAAGAAGCCGTCGATCCGACCCGTGAGACGCCCCTGAACGCTCGGAAGCCGCGGCACGGCGCCCACGGCGGTTTCACAGCGGGCCGCGAGGCCGAACGAGACGCGACGTGCAATACCGCGGTTGAAGACCACGATCAGGGCGCCGGCAGTCAGCAGACCGCCGCCGCCGGCGACCGCGAGGCTGCCGATGACGGTATCCACCGAGCCGCCGCCGACGGTGGCGAAGATCGCGATCCCGATCCCGGCGAGCACCAGGCTGCCGACGAGGTTGAACCCCTCCGCGGCGGCGACGACCGCGAGGTTGTCCTCGAACTCCGAGTCGGAATCCCGAGCGAGCAGGTAGGCCATAATCGGGGTCCCGGTCGAGCGACCCCACGGGAGGGCGCTGCGAGCGAAGTATCCCGAGAGGTACGCCGTCGCGAACGTCGTTCCGCTCGCCGCGCCGTCGATCGGCGCGAGCAGTCGTTTGACCAGCGCTCCGCGGAGCGCGAGCATCCCGAGACCCGCGACGAGGGCGGCCGCGAGCGCCCCGGGATGCGCCGCTCGGACGTGCTCGAGCACCTCGTTCCAGCCGACGCCGGAGACGAACAGTCCCACGACGCCGACGGCAACGACGAGTCCGGCGACAGCTCGCCGCCACTGCATGGGTGCTCCTACAGATCCGACGCTAAAAAACGTCGGCGGAATCGGAATCGTGAATATCTCTCTCGAGTGTGTGTTCGGCTGCTCGAGGGGTTCGCCGAGACCGGTTCCTCGGAGTTCACGGTCCGGGCTCCTCGAATCCCGGTTCGCTTCGAGTCGCTCCGTGTGCGGATCGTCGTCGTGATCGCAGAGCGGGCTGGGTACGGTGAGTTCGAGTTCGTTCGGAGCGGTTACCGGCGGTCGCGCTCGAGGACCGCTCCCTCGCCGCCGACCGCGATATCGAGGAAGTCGTCGGTCAGGACGACGTCCTGCAGCTCGACGTCCGTGGGCGTCTCGTCGGCCTCCCAGCCGTACAGCCGTCGGGTGACCGTCGTTCCGCTCCCGCCGACGGCCCCTCATCGTCCCAGGATTCGCCGCCGTCGCTCGTCTCGTAGACCGCTCCCTCGGTGTCGGCGACGAAGCCGGCGTTGCGCTCGTAGAGCGACACACCGGTAATCGTCGTTCCGGCACCCGGTTCGACGGCCGTGCCCCAGTCGACACCGCCCTCGTCCGTGAGCTCTCCAGGGAGGACCTCGCCGGAGCCGTTCGCGAGGACGACCCGCTCCTCGCCCGCGTCACCGGCGACGTCGAGCGACTCCCAGGTGCTCGTCTTCTCGCTTCTGCTCCCGTCTTCCTCCTCGACTTCGGGCGCGGAGTAGTCGGTGAGCTGGTGGGCCTCGACGTCGTAACGGCCGATAACGCCGCTGCCGCCGGCGAACCAGACGTGGCGCCCGTCGTCGGTGACCGCGATATCGTTCAGCGGGTTCGACTCCGTCGTCGGACCGACCTCGATGAGCGGCTCCCAGCCGGTAACCCGTCGGGCGAGGACGACGCCGCCTTCGCCGGCGGCGACCGGGCCGTGGCTCGAGATCACCGTACCCGTAAGAGTCCCGTCCGACGACACGTCGGATTCGGCCCAGTCGGAACCGGCCTCCGCGGCCGCGGAGCCTGCACCGAGCCCGCCCGCCGCCAGGGCCGCTCCAGTCAGTTTGAGAACGGTACGTCGAGTCGTGCTCCCGTCTTGATCCATCATTGTCTGAATCGTCGTGCGATCGGTTTCGCGACCGTACCGCTACCGCACTCGACTGTCTCAGACTCGCGTGGTTCGATCCGGACGAACGTATCGACGGAATCCACATAAGAGTACGACCCGAATTTGATCGAGTGTTTAATTTCTAACGATCGGGAGGGATAGTTCTGGACGATTCTCTACTGAAGCGACTGATGGCGACACCGAAGACCTCTTCGAGTGTACTGAACGGGGTGTAGGAAGCAAAAGAGAACCCCGAATCCCCGTTTCTCGACGGTGGGTAGGGGTAACGGTAGCGTGGCACTGCCAGCCTTCCCTCGGGAATGTTACACCGTAAATCTCCCAACCTAGCAAGCCTTCGCTGTGGGAAGCTCCGCCGTTTACCTCGGAGAGGATGTCACACGTGTTCCTCGAGGAACTCCGCGATCGCCGAGTAGGCCTCGATGCGGTTCTCGAGCTTCGAGAAGCCGTGGCCCTCGTCCTCGAAGATCAGCTTGCGGACCGGAACGCCCTGCGCCTCGGCCTTCTCGGCGATCTGTTCGGCCTCGCCGACCGGCACGCGGGGGTCGTTCTCGCCGTGGAGGACGAACAGCGGGGCCGCGATGTGCTCAATGTTGTTCGTCGGCGAGATCCTCTCGAGGAACTCCCGGTCCTCGGCGAGGCTGCCGTACTCGGCCTCGCGTAGCTCGCGGCGCCAGTCGCCGGTGTTCTCGAGGAACGTGACGAAGTTGGCGATGCCGACGATGTCGATCCCGGCGGCCCAGAGCTCGGGATACTCCGTCATCGACGCGAGCACCATGAAGCCTCCGTAGGAGCCGCCCTTTGCGACGATCCGATCGGGATCCACGGCCTCGTGGTCCTGCAACCACTCGACGCAGGCACGGATGTCGGCTACGGAGTCCATTCGCTTCTCGACGTCGTCGAGCGCGGCGTAGTCGGCGCCGTACCCCGCCGATCCACGGACGTTGGGCTCGAAGTAAGCGTACCCCCGGTCGAGGAAGTACTGTTTGACGCTCGAGAAGGAGGGCCGGCGCTGGCCCTCGGGGCCGCCGTGGATGTCGACGATGACGGGAACGCCTTCGCCAGTTTCGGTCTCGCTCGCCTCGTCCTCGCCGGGGAGCGTGAGGAACCCGGGCACCTCCAACCCGTCGAAACTCTCGACGTGAACCAGTTCGGACTCGTCGAACGTCTCGGGCGGGATCCCGCCGGTCGGCGCCGCGGTCCAGCGTTCGGCTTCGCCAGTCTCGACGTCGACCACGAAGGCGTTCGTGTTCACCGTATCACCGGTCGTCGACAGGGCGAAGCGCTCGGCGTCGGGATCGAAACTCACGCCGCCGGCGACGCCGCCCGGCAGATCCGGTTCGGGGAAGGTCTCGAACTCGGTCGGGTCGTCGGCGTCGAACTCGCCGACCGTCAGCTCCGTGTAGCCCTCGACGTTCTTCGAGTAGACGAACCGGCCCGTCTCGTCGTCCAGCGCGATCCCGTCGACGTTCCACTCTTCGTCGGCGACGACGGGCTCGAGCTCGCCGCTCTCGCGGGTCGTTTCCCGCTCCCCTCGACTCTCCGGGGCGCTTTGCGCCCCGCGCTCCAGGTCCAGATACGCCAGGTACAGCGTGTCGGCGTCGCCCTCGTCGGTCACGAGGTAGATCCCCCCGCCGTCGGGCGCCCAACTCGCGCTCCCGTAGCGGATGTCGCCCTCGTGGGGCGTGAGGTGCTCGAGCTCCTCGGTTTCGAGGTCGAGCACGTACAGGTCCTGGTCGAAGTTGGAGTAGGCCTGCGAGACGAGCACGCGGGAATCGTCGGGACTCCAGCCCGCCAGCGAGAGCCAGCCGTCGCCCTCGTAGACGAGGTCGGCCTCGTCGCCGGTCTCGTCGCGACCCTGCACGTAGATGTCGAAGACGGACTCGTCGCGGCGGTTCGAGGCGAACGCGAAGCGGTCGCCGTCGTGGCTCCAGCCGCCCCAGCGGTGTTTCGCGTCGGGCATCGCGGTCAGGTTCTCGATCTCGCCCGTCTCGGCGTCGAGTCGGTAGAGCTGGGCGCGCTCGTTGCCGCCCTCGTCCATCCCGAAGATCAGCTCGGGCCGTTCGGGCGACCAGGAGGCGAAGGTGACCCGCTCGTCGTAGAACGTGCGCTGCTCGGGCCACTCGCGAGGTTCCTCGAGCGTCCAGACCTGGGCGACGCCGGTCGTGTCCATCAGGAAGGAGAGTCGCTCGCCGTCGGGACCGAAGGAAGCCCCGTAGGCGCTGCGAACGTTGAGGTAGCGTTCGATGTCGTAGCGTCCCATGGGTCGGTGGTACGAACGCGACCCGGTAGTCGTTTCGGTCCCGGAACCCGGCGACCGCCTCGGGTAGTCGCCGCCTACGTCCGGCGACTCGGGGCCGACCGGTCGACACCATTGTCACGCGTCGGACGACCGAGGGTTTGCGGTGCTTAACAATACCGGTCAGGGTGTGTACGTCGAGTACGATGTCGGGAACGCGCGGGTACGACCGGGAGCCGGACGGGGGATCCGTCGGAGCGCTGCTCGTTACGACGGTTGCCGTCCTCGTCGTCTTCGGGATGACGATCGCCGGGGTTACCCTCGGGCTCGGAGTCAGCGGCGACACCTCGAGCGCCGAGACGGACGCGGAGACCGAGGACCTGCCGGGGCTCGAGGACGATCCCTCCGAGATGATCGACGCCACCGATTCGGACGACGAGGCGGACGATGAAGGGGGCGACGACGATGACGACGACGGAGGCGGTGACGACGACGACGAGACGGAAGAACTCGACTGGGACGACCTCGAGGACGACGACAACGAGACCGACGGCAACGAAACCGACGGAAACGAATCGTCGACTGACGACGAGGCGGACGATGAAGGGGGCGACGACGATGACGACGATGAGGACGAGGCGGACGACGACGAGGAAGACGAGGAGGATGAAGCGAACGATGATGACGACGACGATGATGACGACGACGATGATGACGACGACGAAGACGACGACGATGACGATGACGACGACTAGCGGCAGGAGCTCGAGCATCCTCGACGATCGCGTGGACGAGACGACGGGCGCGGGCCAGCCGACGCGACTCCCGCCGGCGTCGCGCTCGGCTGGACACGCAGCTACAAGTGCGACCGCTCCGATGCTTCGGTATCGATATGGATCTTCCCGAGGCGCTGACCGCTCGCGGTAACGTCACCTCCGTCGTCGGCGCGGGCGGCAAGAAGTCGACGCTGTACGCGCTCGCGGATCGACTCGAGCGCGCGGTCGTCACCGCCACCGTTCGCATCCCGCCGTTCGAGGAGCAGGTCGAGGACGTGATCGTCACGGATCGCCCGCTCGAGGCGATCGAGTCGGCCGAGTCGTGGCCGATCGGTCTCGTCGCCGGCCGCGAAGGATCGGACCGCTATCTCGGCTACGATCCCGAAACGGTCGACGACTTCGTGACTGAACTCAGGCCGGAGACGTCGGTAGTCGTCAAGGCCGACGGCGCCCGCACCCGCTGGTTCAAGGCGCCGAACGACGACGAGCCCCAGCTTCCGACCGCGACCGACGTCGTCGTCCCGATCGCGAGCGCGAAGATCGTCGGCGAGTGCCTCGACGAGGAGCACGTCCATCGCCCCGAGCGGGTCGCGGCGATCACCGACCTCGAGCCCAGCGATCGGATCTCGGCGAGCGACGTCGCGACCGTGGTAACGAGCGACCGGGGCGGGTGCAAGGACGTCCCCGACGGCGCAACGGTGATCCCGCTCGTGAACATGGTCGACACGCCCGAACTCGAGGAGACGGCCCGAGAGATCGCCGGCGAAATCCGTGAGCGCCGAGATGTGTCCCGGGTCGTTCTCGCGCAGTTGCTCGAGGATCGGGTCGTCGACGTCGTCTGAGTCCGAGCGGCGGCGTTCGCAGCCGAGAGCTTTAACTATCGCTCGGCGGTTACGATTACGGGACTGCATGGAAACGGGGGAGACTCTCGTCCGCGTCGATCTCGCGGCCGAGTCCGTCGCGTCCGAACCGGTACCGGAGTCGTGGCGCCGAAAGTACGTCGGCGGAAAGGGACTCGGTGCCCGCTACCTCTACGAGGAGCTTGAGCCGGGCGCGGACCCGCTGGGCGACGAGAACGTCCTGCTGTTTCTCACCGGTCCGCTGACCGGTCTCCTGCCCGGCGAGCAACGCTCCGTCGTCGTCACCAAATCACCGCTGACCGGGGCCTTTCTCGACTCCTACGCCGGTGGTTCGATGGCCGGACGGCTCGCAGGCTCGCTCGAGGACCACGTCGGGATCCTCGTCACCGGCCGGGCGGACCGTCCCGTCAGACTCGAGATCGAAGACGGCGAGGTATCGATCACATCGGCCGAGAACTGGTGGGGGCTCGACGCCCGCGAGACCGACGAGCGAGCGGGCAAGGCAGCGGTCGCCTGTATCGGCCCCGCCGGCGAGAACGGCGTCTCCTACGCGACGATCGCCTCCGACGGGGGCGACCACCACGCCGGCCGGGGCGGCGCGGGTGCGGTGATGGGCGCGAAGCGACTGAAGGCGATAGTCGCCCGCGGCGATCCGCCCGAACTCGACGCGGAGCTCCGCGAACTCCACCGGCGGTACGAGGAGGCGTTCGCGACCGACGACACCGGCCGCTGGCAGGCCGCCAGCGAGACCGTCGAGACGCTCGACTTCGCGAACGAGGTCGGCGTCCTCCCGACGCGCGGCTGGCAGGAGGGACGGTTCGACGGCGCCGACGGGATCGGGATCGAAGCCGTCCGCGACGCCGCCCACGACCGCGAGCGAGCCGACGAGCCGGTGCCGGGCGGGTTCCAGGTCGAGAGCGACGACGGCGAGAGCGTCCCGCGGGGATCGACCCCGATCTCGCTGGGCGCGGGTCTGGGAATCGACGACTTCGACGCCGTCGCCACCCTGGGATCGGTCTGCGATCGGCTCGCACTCGACGTCATCTCGGGGGGGAACGCCGTGGCCTGGGCGATCCGCGCGAGCGAGACCGGCCTGATCGATCGCGACCTCGAGTTCGGCGACGAGGCCGGCGCCCGCGAGCTGATCGAGGAGATCGCCCACCGCTCGAGCCCGCTCGGGGACGCGCTGGCCGACGGCGTCGACGCGGCCGCGGCCGAGTACGGCGGCGACGACCTGATCCCCTCGGTAAAGGGAATGGCGCTGCCGGCCTACGATCCCCGCGGCGCGTCCGCGATGGCGCTGGCCTACGCGACCAGCGATCGGGGCGCCTGCCACCGCCGCGCGCGGCCGGTGGAGGTCGAGGCGCTGGGCGGTACCGACTGGAGCGACGTCGACCGCGTGAACAGGGTGATCGCCGAGCAGGACCGCCGCGCTGTGCTCTGGAGCCTGATTGCCGACGACTTCTTCGGCGAGGCGCTCTCGGCGACGCTGGGCGCCGACTGGCTCGCAGCCATCGATCGCGAGTACGACCCCGACGAGCTCCGTCGGGTCGGCGAGCGCATCTGGACGCTGATCCGACTCTTCAACTGTCGCGAGGGATTCACCCGGGAGGACGATACGCTTCCCCAGCGGCTCACGGAACCGCTCGAGGGCGGCCCCAACGACGGCGCAGCCATCGACGCGGCCGGCTTCGAAGAGACTCTCGAGCGGTACTACGAACGCCGGGGGTGGGACGACGGCGTCCCGACCGATCGAACCCTGGAGCGACTCGACCTCGAGGAGTTGTAGCGTCGGCTACTGATTCTGTGCGATCGCGGCGCGTTGTGTCGATCGGAGAAGAGCGGCGCTACTCGCCGTTCGTCGAGAGCTGCCCGTAGCCCGGCGAGAGGTCGTCGGGGTCGAGGCCGAGCAGGTAGGTGTCGGCCTGGAAGACCCCCTCGAGCAGCCAGCCGACACCCTCGTAGAAGGGGTTATCGGTCATCTCCTGGATGTCGCGGGCCAGCTCCCGCAGCCACCAGCCGTGGGCCTGCAGGAAGGCCCGTCGGTACTCGTCGTTTCCCCCGCGAGCCAGGATCTCGAGGGCGGCCAGTTCGACGGCGGCGTGGTCGGCCTCCTCGCGGAGCTCCGTCGACGGCCGGATGCCGAGGTCGCGGTAGGAGCTCTTGACGGCCGCGAGCGGCTCGCCGAGGTAGTCGTCGGCGTACCAGGACTCGTGGATCTGCATCCGTGGGCGCGGTCCGACGAACAGTCGAGTGTGAACTCGATTCAGCTCCGTCGCCTCCTCCTCGGGGTCGTCGACCCTGGCCCGCCACTTGTCGAGTAGCTGGTAGCCGGTGTCGAGCGCCTGGGGCGACGCCTGCCGCGGAAGCTGTTCGGCGCTGAGCCGTTCGACGGCCGTTTCGTCGGGCGGATCCGCGAGGACACCGGAGAGAAACGCGTACAGATCCGCGAGCTCGTTCGTGGGATCGCTCGTTCGTGTCATACTGGGTAACAGGGGGTAGATCGGGTTAAAACGGTTGGCTCGAACCCGCCTACAGCGGGAGAACGAGCGGTTCGAACTCGGCGGCGAGCAGGTAACTCAGCGCCAGCGCGATCTTTCCGACGACCGCGAGGAGCGCGACGGTAGCGTACGACGCCGTGGCCGCCGTCGGCGAGAGGGCGTCGCGTCGCTGGCCGACGACCGCACCGACCGACAGCAGGATCGGCACGACCAGTCCGCCGATTACGGCGAGACCGATGAACGGAACGGCGTAGGTGGTGAGCAGGTTGTCGATCGCCGGCTCCGCTGCGGGGCTCTGCTCGGGCAGCAGGACGATCGTCGCGACGACCATCGCCAGCGTCGCCGCCAGCAGTCCGGCGGTCGCAAGCGAGTACTGCCGGATCGCACGGCCGGGGTTTCGACCGGCCAGCGCCGCCAGGCCGACCGCTCCGGCCAGTCCCACGCCGAGGCCGCCGAAGATCTGGACCGGGAGCAGGAACGTCTTGTCCCACAGCGGGACCCGTTCGGTCATTCCGGAGCCGTAGGCCATCGCCGAGTAGACCAGGACGCCGGCCGCGGCGATCGAGAACACGCCGCCGATCGCGAGCCGAACCGTCTCCGGGGGGCGAGTGGTGTCGGCGATCGAGTCGACGAGGTCGAGCAGTCCGACGCGGTCGGCGACGCCGCGCAGTCCCTCAGTCCCGTCGGTCGTCGCGGCCCTGGCGGCGTCGCGCTCGGTTCCGCCGTCGGCCGCGACGGCGCCGGAGTCGGCTCGATCGGGCGCGTGCGGTCGGTCCCGTCCGAACGCGACCCAGGCGAACATCAGGAACGCACCCAGCCCGAGGCCGCCGAGCAGGTACGCGCCGAGGGTCATCCACGAGTCGAAGTTTGTCATCGTTAGCGGAATCAGCATCGCCCGGAACGGCGTCGCGAGGTGCGACAGCAGGATCGGCGGACCGATGACCAGCCCGAGTAGCCCGACCAGGTAGCCGTACTTCGCGACCTGCCCGTGTCCGCGGGCGTCCCGTCGCGAAGCCAGCAGGTCGGCGACGTACCCCGTCAAGTACGCCCCGCTGGCGATCCCGATCATCGCGATGTAGACGCCGATCTGCCAGTTCCATTGGGAGTACGGAAGCTCGAACGTGACTTCGGTTGGCATCGGCGGTTAGTCCCCCATGATTTCGTCCGCGTCCTCGCCGAAGACGATCTCGGCGGCGTCGTCGGAGAACGGCGTCGAGACGCCGTCCTCGTCGAGCTTCTCGGAGAGCTGCTCGGGCGTGCCAAACAGCAAGGCGTCGGTTGGACACTCCGAGGAACAGGCGGGCTCGAGCCCCTCCTCCTGGCGCGGCTCGCAGGTGGTACACTTGTCCATCAGGCCGTCGCTTCGGGATCCCATCGGTTTGGCCTCCTCGGCCTCGGGAACCTCGGCGTCCGGGTACTGCGGAGCGCCGAACGGACAGCCGACGCCGCAGTAGTGACAGCCGATACACATATCGGCTTTGACGCGGACGCTGCCACTGTCGCGGATGCGCAACGCGTCGGTCGGACAGACCTCGACGCAGGGTGCCTCGACGCAGTTGTAACACTGCATCGGCTTGTTCGTCTCCTCCTCGGTCCCGTGACCGAGCGCGACGACCTGGATACGGTCGCTCTCCGGCGGGAGGTCCCAGGTCCGCTGACAGGCGACCTCGCAGGCGCCGCAGTCGATACAGGATTCCCAGTTCGGAATGACTCGTGCCGGTCCGCTGTTAGATTCTTGTGTGCTCATTTTGGTCTCACCTATCGCTTGTTCCGATCCATGCGCTGTTCCTGCCACCTGATCTGTCGATCCGACAGCTCGGGGATCTCCTCGTCGTCGGCGACCCGGATGTTACACAGCGTCGTCTTGGTCTCTTGCATCTGGGTTTCGCGGTCGTAGGCCGGCGCCGTGCCGCAGTTGATCGACTCGCCGATCACCAGCGGTTCCATCCCGTCCGGAACGCTGTCCATGACCTTCTCGCCCTCGAGAATGCCGCTCCAGTGGTAGGGAGCGAACGCGTGGTCCGGCGCGACCCGTCCGGTCGGTCTGGCCTGGACGAGCATCTCGGCGTGTGGCGTCGTGACGACGATCCAGTCGCCCTCCTCCACGTCGATCTCGTCCGCGATCTCGGGGTGGATCTCGAGGTACATCATCGGGGCCCGCGAGGCGGTCCCCTTCGTGCTGCGGGTTACCGCGCCGGCACCCTTGTGCTCGACCTGCCGACCCGAGGTGAGCACCATCGGATCGACGTCGCCGACGTCGACGAGTTCCTCGACCGCGTCGATGTTCTCCTGCTGGACGGCGGCGTTGTCGAGTTCGACCCGCCAGTGGTCCTCGACGCGTTCGTTACAGGGGAAGTCCTCGACGAGGTCGGGCCGGGGCGTCACCGCGGGTTCGCGGTGGACCGGGATCTCGTCGGTGAGGTTCCAGGCCTTCATCCGGGCCCGACCGCGGCCCCACGGGGCGTCGGGTTGTGGGTTGTCGAACTCCTCGTAGTCGTCGACCTCGACGTCGTACCCCTCGTCGGCCAGCTGCTGGGCGACGTCTGCGACCGACGTCTCCTCGTCGAACGCGCCCTCGATCGGCGTCGTCGCCGCGGCCGGGTTCTCCGGGTCCGGAAGTACCGTCGAGAACATGGGATACTGCGGGACGCCCTCGATTTCGCCGTCCCACCACTCCGGCTCGAACGGATCCCGGAGCTGATCCTCGGGATCGACGTCGGGATCCTCCTCGTCCCACCAGTTCGCCCGGAAGTCCATCCCGCCCTCGGAGGGATGCAGCGAGGCGTCGTAGAGGATGGGCGTTCCGGGATGGTCCTCGTGCCAGCACGGCCACGGAAGCCCGTAGTACTCTCCGTGGAGCTCGTGGTCCTCGTCGACCTCGGCCTGGATGTCCTCGGCGCTGAACACCTCGGAGTTCTGCTGGTGGGCCTTGAGTCGCTCCGGCGTCTGGCCGACGTACCCGACCGATCGCGTCCCGAGGTTCCACTCCCGGGTGACGTCTTCGACCTCGTCGTAGTCGAAGTGCTCGCCGAAGCCGAGTCGCTCGGCGAACTGACATAGCAGCTCCCAGTCCGTCCGGGAGTCGTGGCGGGGTTCGATCGCCTGCGAACGCCACTGAACCTGTCGGCCGGTGTTGGTGACGCTGCCGGCTTCCTCGACGTTCGTACAGACCGGCAGCATGTAGACGTCGGTGTCGTCGTCGGCCAGCTCGGCGACCTGGTTCGGGAAGACGTCGACGTTGACGATGAAATCAAGCTCGTTGACCGCTCGCTGGACCTTCTTGTACTCGGTGAGCGAGGCGAGACCGTGCCCCCAGAAGATCGCTGCGCGAAGCGGGTCGGGCTGGTAGACCTCCCACTCGTCGTCGAGGACGCCCTCGTACCAGCGGGCGACAGTGAACCCGTTTTTCTCCATCAGCTCCGTCGAGTGGAACCGATCGTGCAGCTCGTCGTACTCGACCTCGCCGGAGGTGCTCTCGGTCTGGGTCCAGACGTTGGCCCAGTGTTCCCAAGCGTTCTCGTCGAGCCCGTAGTAGCCGGGGAGCGTACTCGAGTCGACGCCGAGGTCGGTCGCGCCCTGGACGTTGTCGTGGCCCCGGAAGATCGGGGTGCCGCCGCCCGACTGGGCGGCGTGGCCGAGCGCCAGGTTGAGCATCGCGTAGGCTCGGACGTTGCCCGTCGCGTTGTTGTGCTGGGTGCCGCCCATCGCCCACTCGACGCAGCTGACGTCGGCGCCGGCGAGCTCCTCGGCGAGCTCCATCAGCTCCTCCTCGGAGATGCCACAGATGTCGGCGACGGTCTCGAGGTCGTACTCGGGGAGGACGTCGTCGCGGAACTCCTCCCAGGTGTCGACCATCACGCGGCTCTCGATGAACTCCTCGTCGTGGGCCTCGAGGTTGTTGACGATGTGATAGATGAGGCCGTAGATGAACGCGACGTCCGTTCCGGAACGGAACTGGTAGAAGTCGTCGGACGCGGCCGCGGTTTTCGTGTACCGCGGCTCGGCGACGATGTGTTTACCGCCCCGCTCCTGGGCTTCCTGGAAGTACTGCCAGGCGACGGGGTGGCTCTCGAGCGGGTTGTGCCCGATGATGAGGTTGACGTCGACGTTGCGCATGTCGTTCGAGTTGTTCGTCATGGCGCCGACGCCCCAGACGTTCGCGATCCCCTCGACGGTCGTCGAGTGACAGATCCGCGCCTGGTGGTCGATGTTGTTCGTTCCGTAGAACGCGGCCAGCTTCCGGATCAGGTAGGCGGCCTCGTTGCTGTGTTTGGCCGAGCCGACCCACATCGTGGAGTGGGGGCCGGTCTCCTCGCGAATGTCGTCGAGTCGACCCGTGATCTCCTCGAGGATCGTGTCCCACTCCATCTGGGTCCACTCGCCGTCTTCGAGCTTCAGCGGCTTCTTCAGGCGTTGTTCGGAGTTGACCGACTGGGTCAACGACGCACCCTTCGAGCAGAGTCCGCCCCGATTGACCGGGCTATCCTCCCAGGTTTCCTGGCCGACGACCGCGTCCTCCTCGACGGCCATCTGTATCCCACAGCCGACCGAACAGTGCGTACAGACGGTCTTTACCAGTTCGTCCGCTGCGTCGGGATCGACGACGTCGTCCTCGTCGGCAGCGGCGCGCTGTTGAAGCAGTGTTCGTCCCCCGACCGCTGCCGCGAGAGTTCCGCCGGCGCCGGCTTTCAGGAACCCCCGCCGATCGAGGTCGAGTGATGACCGAGACATGGATTCGCAAAAGCCATCTCGAGTTATTAATCCTTTGAATCCGGAGAATCGGGGTCAGTTATTAACTGCCCTACAATGAACGAGGCCGAGAAGTCGGCTTTCGTTCAATAAATAGACATTACCGTGGACACCGAAACGGTCGAATCCCCCGTGTCGCTCGCCGAACGGTGTGCGCGGGACTCGCCGCCTTTCGAGACGGTTTTCGGTCCTCTCACCTCGGTACCGTCGGCTATCGGCCCGCGGGGACCGATCCGGGACGTCGCTTTCGCCGTCCACTCTCGAGAACGGAACCCCCGCTTGCCGGCCCCGTTCTCTGGGTCGCGTCTCTCGGCGTCGAACCGGCGGTGACGACGAACTACCGTACAGCCGTTCCCCCTGTTGTGCCCTCGGACCGCGAAGCGCTCCGCCGTGCGAACGGGAGCCTCGCTCTCGTTGCTGCAACTCGTCCGCTCTGCTCGCCGCGTCGCTCCTCGGGAACGGGAACGCGGCCCGCAAAAGTTAATTCCTCCACACCGCGAACTATCGACGATGGCCGTGACAACACTGCCGATCGGCCGGGCGCTCCGCGCCCGGACGGGCGATTGCGCCGGGGGACGGTCAGCAACCATCGGGTCGGAGGCGGCAGCCGCCAGCCACAGCCGCCGACCCGCGACCGGTCGCCGACTGCTCGAGGAGGTCGTCCGTCGCCGATGACCGACAGCATCGACCTCGACGAGATGGACGTTGGTGAGGACGAGGACGACGGCGAGACCACCAACCACGGCGACTGGCTCTGGCGGGGCGAGGGCGATCCGGCGACCGAGTCGGATCCCGTCCGGAGCGACGCGTCCGTCGACGGGGCGACCGACGGTGAGTCCGAGAGCGACGGCGGGAACGACGCCGATCCGTCCCGGCGCGTCCCCCAAGTGCCGGGGGCGACGGAGGGGCCGGTCGGCGTTCCGGAGAATCGCGGCGGCGGTGGCGCCGGCGGGAGTTCGGACGCGGAGTCGGAGACCGAATCGGGAACGGACGAGGCGGAGTCCGCCGACTCTACGCCCCGAACGACCGACCACGGCGAGGCGACGTCGGCCGACGATATGACCCTCGCGTTCACCTACCAGGCGATCAACCGGCTCGAGGACCCGCAGTTCGTCATCGGCGACGCCAGGGGGTGGGCCGACTGGATCGGGATCGTCGGCACGGTGTCGACGCCGGCGATCCGGAAGTTCCAGCGCGACGAGCGGATCGAACTCGACTTCTTCGGCGGCTCCGAGACCGGTCCGGCCGAACGCCTCGCGGACGTCACGCCCGACTCGATGTTCTACGCCGATCGGACCGTCGTCGTCGGCTCCAGCGGCGAGGAGTGGATCGCCGACGACGCCGGCTGGGAGTTCGTTCCCCTCGCGACGGCCGCCGAGAAGGCCGACTGGACGATCGAACACCCGGAGTGAGAACCGACGCGGCGCCGCCTCGAAAACTACGGCTGTCGTCGTCTCTCGTGGAACCGCTCAGACGTCGTGAAGCAGTCGCGCTCGGCACTCCGGACAGTACTCGAAGATGCTCTCCTCGGAATCGGGGGCGAGGTCGGCGACGACGTCGCCGATACGGTCCTCGATCGCGTTGGCGGTCGCCTCGCTTGTGAACTGCTTTCCGCAGCCGGCACACGACAGCATCGACCCCTCGTACACCCGCTCCCAGGCGGGATCCGGCTCCTCCGCCTTGTTCTCCGGAAGCAGCGACAGGTCGAGCCCGTCCTCGACGCTCATGACGTTCTCGACGCAGACCTCCTCGCAGAGCCCGCAGTTGACGCAGCGCTCGTGGTTGAAATCGAGGCCGTTCTCGGTGCGCCGGAGCGCGTCGGTCGGACAGTAGCTCGTGCAGGTCGGCGTCAGCGTACAGCCGTCGGCGACCTCGACGACCCCGAAGTCCTTTAGCCCGCGGATCACCTCCCGCTCGGGCTCGACGTGCTCGAGGATCGCGCGGACGCTCTCGAGGGTCCAGCCGTGACTGTCGAACGGCGGGTTCTCCCGCCCGGGATCGTCGATTTCGCCCGTCGCCTCGTGCTCGCCGGCGGGGATCGGCGACGCCTCGAGCCCCGTGACGGCAAACTGGGAGACCTCCTCGACGAACGCCTCGGGTTCGTCGGGGTCGGGCGCGAAGAAGGAGACCCGCTCGCCCAGTCCCAGATCGGTCGTCGCCCGGTTGACCCGTTCGACGAGCTCGGCTTTCGGATCCGGGCCGGAGTGAAGACAGCCGCCGCCACAGCCGACGATCGCGACGCCGTCGGCGCCGGCCGCCAGCGCGTGGAGGACGTGGGCCTCGCCGACGGTGTCGGTGCAGTTGACCGAGACCGGGAGGATCGGCGGGTACTCGACGTCGACTCGTCCCGCGGCTGCCAGGCGGCCGTACTCCCGGAGCGCGTTCTGGGCGCGCTCCGAACAGACGAACGCGATCATCGGCGTCTCGATGCCCGCGCTCGAGCCTCCGAGGAGTCCGCTGACGAACCCGCCGTCGTCGCCCGTCGGCGCCAGCAGTGCCTCGACCTCGCGGGCGAGGCGCTCGTTGCTCGGCTCCTGGAGTCGGGCTGCACCGGTCGGACAGGCGCTGGTACAGGCCCCGCAGTTCTGGCAGCTGTCGAGGTGGAACTCGACCTCGTCGATCGCGGCCCGCTCGACGGCGTCGTGGGGACAGGCCTCGACACACTCGTTACAGCCCATCTCGCCGGACGTTCCGGCGGCACAGACCTCCATCTCGAGGTCCAGGAAGTCGATCCCCTCGAACCCGCCGAGCAGGCGTTCGACTTCGTTGACCGTCGCCGGGTCGAATTCGGTGTGATAGCCGCGCTGGCCGCCGATCGGCCCCTCTCCTCCGGGGTGGATCACCTGATCACACTCGATCGTCCGCTCGACGCCCTCCATCTCGATGGCGTCGGTCGGACAGACCGTCACCCACTCGCCGACCGGGGCCTCGGGATCGATGTCGACCGGGTAGCGGGTCACCATCCCGTCGGGCCCCTCGTGGACGCATTTCATACAGGAGACGCAGTCGTCGGTCACGAGCGCCTCGACGGTCAGCTCGAACTCGCCGTACTTGCCGTCGACGTCGACGACGCGTCCCCGCTCGACGTCGACGTCCTCGAGATCGGCGTCGGCGGTCGCCAGCTCCTCGCCGTTGGCGAGCAGCGTCACGTCCGCTGAGTCGGCGATCGCCGCGGCCGCATCCGGATCGCCGACGACGACGACGTCGTAATCGGCCCGGTGGATGCTCGATCGAGGGCGCCGCTCGGTCTCCCGGCCGGCGTTCGCCGCGTTGACCAGCCGCGCGGTCTTGGCGGTCGCGGCCTCGCGGTCGTGGACCCACCCCGCCCCCTCCCGCTGGTCGACGAACTCGACGTTGTCGGCCCGGAGTCCCTGTCGCTCGGCCGCGGCCTCGATCTTTTCCTGGGCCTTGGCCTCGGGACAGGTGACGACCATCTCGTCGAGTTCGTACTCCTCGATCACCTGTTCGAACGCCTCGAGCTTGTCCTGACAGAGCAGCTGCGAGCTCGCGGCGACCTCGACGTCCTCGATCCCCTCTCTGGCCTCCTCGAGATCGATATCACAGGTCCCGGCGCAGGAACAGACAAACGCGCCCTCGTTCATCGCAAGCAGGTAGCGATGGCACGGTTGTAAAGCTGTCGTGACGAAAAGGTCCGACGAGCGGCAGTTTCGGACCCGTCGGGAGCGGTCGGAACCGGGTCCGCGGTCGTGCTCGGGAAACGAACGGGGCGGCGCGACGCTTCGTCGTGAGGGACGGACGTCGCCCTCAGGTGATCAGTTCCGCGCTGTCGGCCGAGATGTCGACGACGACGTCCTGGCGGGTTCGCTCGTTGATCTGGTCGAGGTTCCGGGTCAACACCTCGAGAATGTCCGCCGGCTCGGGGTAGACCAGGACGCTCCCGTCGTCGTCCTCGATCACGAGCTGGGTGTCCCGCAGCGTGATCGTGTCGTCTTCGATCCCCGCGACGTTGATCGGCAGCTCCTCGGAGCCGCCGACGTCGCCGGCCTCGACCTTGGTGATGTAGACCGCGTCGAGCGAGAGGAGGTCCTTGTACTCCCGGACCGCCTCGGCGCAGGCGACCATATCTTTCGTGATCGCGGTCTTCTGTTCGTTCCCGTGCTCCCCGGTGTAGCAGTGTTTGCACACCCGCAGTTCCATCCGCATACGCGCTGGTTGTCGGCGAGCCGGTATGACGATTACGACTGTGGCCTCGCGGACGCCTCCGACTCGCAATCCAGGCCGGCCCCGCGGCAAGTCACGACCCCATCGGAGCCGACTGCGGCGCCCGTTTCAGCAGAGTTCGATGTGGAGCCTCCGGCCTCAGGGGGCGAGCGAGGTCGTTCGAAAGACCGGAGGTCTCGCTTGATGACGAGACGCCAGAGGCGCCTCGAACCACGAGTAGGTGGGTCGGAGAGGACAGCGAGGCGCATACGCGCCGAGGGAGTACAATAGGGTAGTTTACAGGTCGAACTTCCGCGCTGCGGTCTCCATGTCCTTGTCGCCCCGTCCCGAGAGGTTCACCAGAATCGTCTCGTGGGCGCCGTCCTCGGCGAGCTCGATCGCTCGAGCCACCGCGTGACTCGACTCGAGGGCCGGGATGATCCCCTCGGTCTCGCTCAGCTCTCTGAACGCCGCAAGGGCCGCGTCGTCGGTGACGCCGGTGTACTCACAGCGGCCGACGGCCCGAAACATGGCGTGTTCGGGGCCGACGCCGGGATAGTCCAGTCCCGCGGAGACGGAGTGAACTTCGACGTCGTCGTCGATCACGCGGGTCTTCATCCCGTGGAGGGTGTCGTCCGTTCCTCGGGACAGCGGCGCCGCGTGTCGGCTCGAGTCGCTACCCTCGCCGCCGCCCTCGGCGCCGTAGAACTCGACGGGGTCGTCGCGGAACGCGTGAAAGAGGCCGATCGCGTTCGAGCCGCCGCCGACGCAGGCGACCGCGGCCTCGGGCAGGTCGCCCGTCCGCTCCCTGAACTGTTCGCGGGCCTCGCGACCGATGACCGACTGGAAGTCCCGGACCATCCGCGGGAACGGATCGGGGCCGACAACGCTGCCCACGAGGTAGTGGGTGTCGTCGACGTTCTCGGCGAAGTCCTCGAGGGCGGCGTCGACCGCGTCAGCTAACCCGGCATCGCCCCGCGAAACCTCGTTGACCGCGGCGCCCATCAGGCGCATCCGGAAGACGTTCATCTCCTGGCGGGCGACGTCCTTCTCGCCCATGTAGATCTCCGTCTCGAGGTCGAGCAGCGCGCCGGCCATCGCCGTCGCGACGCCGTGTTGGCCCGCCCCGGTTTCGGCGATCAGTCGCTCGCGACCCGAGCGCTTCGCGAGCAGGGCCTGCCCGAGGACGTTGTTGATCTTGTGGGCGCCGCCGTGGAGCAGGTCCTCTCGCTTGAGGTAGATGTCGGCGCCGTAGCGCTCGCTCAGGTTGCGAGCGTGGTACAGCGGCGTGGGACGGCCGGCGAACTCCTCGAGGTGGTTTCTGAACGCAGTCTGAAACTCGTCGGTCCCGGCGACCTCGTCGTAGGCACCGGCCAGTTGCTCGAGCGGGTCGCGAAGCGGTTCCGGAACGTGTCTCCCCCCGTAGCCCTCGAACTCTCCGTCGGACATGACCGACCGTTTCTCGGTGACGGTAAAGTAAGTTCCGCGGCCTGGCGCTCAGTCGTCCGCGTCCGTGGACCCCTCGCTGAAGCTGCCCCGCTCGCGCATCATCGAGGTGCCCCGTTCGACCCACCGGCGTCGGTAGAAGACGACACCGAGGTAGGCGACGCGGAAAGCGAAGTCGAGGACGATGGCGAGGTAGGCCGCGACGACGCCGTAGCCGAGTTCGACGCCGACGACGTAGGTGAACCCGAGGAGGAAGACGAAGGTACCGATGACCCGGGAGACGAACGGGACGACCGTCTCGCTGCCGCCCCGCAGCGAACCCGCCAGCGTGATGTAGGCCGCGATCAACAGCGCGGTGACGGCGTAGGCCTGCGCGAAGCCGACCGCGTACCCGACCGTCGTGGGATCGCGCGTGAACACGAGGACGAACTCCTCGGCGAAGGAGAACAGCAGGGCACAGAGGCCGCCGACGGTGAGCGTGCTCAGAGCCGTCGCGGCCAGTCCGTTGTAGTAGGCGGTCGCCCCCTCCCCCTGTCCTAGCGATTGGCCGACCATGATGTTCGCGGCGACGCCGTACCCCCGCGCGAGCGGCGAGGCGATCTGCTGGTACATCCGGCGGCCGATGTGGTAGGCGGCGTTGACCTCGGTGCCGAACGCCAGCAGGATCGCGTTGAACGGGAACTCGGCGAACATCTCCGTGACCCCCTCGGCGATCCGGGGCCAGCTGATCAGGATCAGCTGCTTCGTGATGACGAGCTGTCGGGGGACGACGTACTGAATCCCGCTGTGCGGCGTGGCGAGGACCGCGAGGAAGGCGGTCGCGCCGAGCGTGTCCGCGGCTGCGGTCGCGACGGCGATCCCGATGACGCCGAGCTCCGGCAGCGGGCCGAGCCCGAACGCCAGCCCGATCGTCGCGAGGATGTTGAGCGCGTTGACGACGCCGTTGACGTACATCGGCGTCTTCGTGTCGCCGGTGCCCTGGATCGAGCGGGCCGCGATGAAGTTGACGTGGATCGCGGGCGCCGAGATCATGATCACCATCAGGTAGACGCTGCCGTACTCGACGACCGCGTCCATCGCCCCCTCGTCGGTGAGTGCGCCCAACACCGAGATCGCGTACTCGTTGAGTAACAGGCCGAAGAGGATGAACGGAATTCCACCGAGCAGGCCGAGCAACAGCGCCTGCGAGACCGCCTCGTCCCGGTTCGCGGTGGCGTCGGCGCTCGTGTCCTGGCTCGAGAGAGCGATCGCGCCGTCACCGATACCGATGCCGAACCGCAGCGGGAAGCGAGCGTAGATGTCCGCGAGACCGACCGCCGCGACCGCGGCCGGGGAGAACAGGCCCGCGATGATCAGGTCGGTCGTCCGCATCAGGGTTCGCAGCACCTGCTCGGCCATCACGGGCCAGGAGAGGCCGAACACGCGCTTCCAGACCCGCCAGAGCCGACGATTGGCGAGTGAGAACAGAACGACGAACACGGTCGCGGTTCTCGCGGTCGCCGATTAAGGGTTGAGTTGGCGGAAACGTGGCCCGGTTGGGGTCCGGTACCACCGCCCGCTCGAGGGGCGCCGTCCCCTCCGCTCGACCGAATCGGACCGCCGACTCGAGTGGGAGACGAACTGCCCTCAGAACAGCGCAAGCAACACCGCAAGCGAGAGCGTGCTGACGAGCACCAGCGCCGTCAGCACGACCACGGCGGGCAACAGCCCCGTTCGTCGAAGCTCGGCGAGTCGGATCTCCGTGCCGAGGCCGACGAACGCGAGCAGGAACAGCCAGCCGTAGGTCTCCTCGATCGCCGCCCGCTGGGACGCCGAGAGCAGCCCCGCGCTCGCGACGACCATGAGCGCGAAGAAACCGAGCACGAACGTCGGCACCTCCTCGAGGAGCGCCCTCGCCGAGGGCCGCGATCCCCCGCCGGACCGGGCGTAGTAGCTCGCGTACGCGAGTACGACGACGCCGATCAGGGCGTTCCGGGCAAGTTTCGCCATCGTCGCCCACTGGCCGGCGACCTCCGAGTGCGTGAATCCGACGGCGACGACGGGTCCAGTCGAGAACATGCTGACGCCAGCCCAGACGCCGAAGACGGTACCCGAGAGCCCGAGCAGGTCGCCGATGATCGGGTAGACGACGATCGTCACCGCGTCGAACAGCAACACCGTCGCCGCCGCGTAGGCGATCTGGTTCTCCCGGGCCCGGATTGCGCCGGCGACCGCGACGACCGCGGAGACCCCGCAGATTCCCGAGCCGGCCGCCAGCAGCGAGCCGAGCCGGCCGGTGATCCCGAAGACGTTTCGCGCGAGCAGCTCGACGGTGAGGATCGTTCCCGCGGAGACGCAGACGACGATCGCGAGGACGAGCGCGCCCGTCTCGAGAACGGTTCCGAGCGTCACCGACGCTCCCATGAGGACGATCCCGGCGGCCAGCCAGAAGCCGTGGGTCGCGATCCCCGCTTCGAGTCGCTCCGGGACATCGACCGTGTTTGCCAGGACGAACCCGACCGCGATAGCGACGAGCAGGGCGTTGAAGCCGGCGACTACCTCGACGCCGCGAGCGAACGCGGCGCCGAGACAAAGCGCGAGCAGTCCAGGAAGAAGGTCTCGTGCGCTCATTGCAAGTCGTGCGCCCGGGGGCGGTGATCGTGGCGACGATTGGGGACACCGATACCGACGCGTTTCCGTCCGCGCTCGGGGGGCGCCCGGCTGGATCGGACGGGACCGTCGAGCGGACGCCGCTAGCCGGACGTCATCTGTCCGGCGCTTCGAAGCGACGGCGGTAACCGCTGTCGATACCGCCCGCAGATCTCTTAGTGCTCGCGTCCCGCCCTCGTTTCCCCCGGGAGGAGGCCCTTGAAGGGAGACGCGACGACGATCGAAGAGCGAGTGCAGCGAACCCGGATCGACCGACTAGCGGGTCGCGACGGGCTGTTCGTCCGTCACGTTCTCCTCGTCGGGCTCGTCGTCGTAGTCGACCGCCGTGTGCCCCTTCACGAACTCTTGAGTGCGCTCGTGCTGGGGGTTCTCGAAGAACGATCGCGTGTCGTTGGCCTCGATGAGTTCGCCCAGGTAGAGGAAGATCACGTCGTCGGCCAGCCGCTTGGCCTGGTCCATGCTGTGGGTGACCATGATGATCGTGTACTCCTCTTTGAGGTCCTCGAGGGTCTCCTCGACCTGCTCGGCCGAGATCGGGTCCAGTGCGGAGGTAACCTCGTCACAGAGCAGGACTTCGGGCTCGACGGCCAGCGAGCGGGCGAGACAGAGCCGCTGGATCTGCCCGGTCGAGAGCTCGGCGCCGGGGTCGTCCAGTCGATCCTTCACCTCGTCCCAGAGGTTGACCTTCCGCAGGTAGCTCTCGACGAGGTCGTCGAGCTCCTCGCTCGAGTAGTCGCCGTGGATCTTCGCGCCGTAGGCGACGTTGTTGTAGATCGACAGCGGCAGCGCCGTCGGCGTCTGTGGAACGTAGCCGACCCGCCGACGGATCTCGGGCAGCGGCTCGTCGGTGTCGTAGATCCCCTCGTCGCCGAGGTACACCTCGCCGGTGATCTCGGCGTTGGGCTGGATCTCGTGGAGGCGGTTCAGCGCCTTCAGCATCGTCGACTTCCCACAGCCCGAGGGGCCGATGATGGCCGTCAGCTTGTTCTCCGCGAACTCGGCACTGACGCCGTCGAGCGCGGTCACTTCCCTGTTTCCGGTGTACGTTACCTCGAGGTCGTCGGTGTGAAGTGCGATATCGTCGTTCATGAGTGTCTCCCTCCTGGTGCAAAGCGGGCAAATCTCCCCGCGAGGAGCTTCGATGCGAGTATCAGCGCGAGCACGGCGACGATCAGAACGAACGACGCCGCGTAGGCGTGCGAGCGAACTTCGGCGTTGAACGACGCCGCCTGCTCGAAGATGAGGATCGGCAGCGTTGTCGCGGGATCGAACGGACCGCCGGGCATCTGCGTGCTCCGACCGGCGGTAAAGAGGACGGTGGCGGCATCGCCGATCCCGCGGGCGAAGCCCATGATGATCCCGGCGATGACGCCCGGCAGGGCCGCCCGGACGGTCATCCGGGCGGTCTCGAACCGCGTCGCGCCGAGGCCGTAGGACGCCTCCTTGACCGTGTCGGGAGCGGCCCGCAGCGCCTCGTCCGCGTACCGAGTCATGATCGGGTACTGGAAGATCGCGATCGCGATCGTCCCGAAGATCAGGCTCGTCTGGGCGCCGGCGGCGATAATAATCGTCAGCACGAACACCCCGTAGACGATCGGCGGCGTCCCCCAGAGCACGTTCAGGAACATGTTGATCACGTCCGAGGTGCGCTCGCTCGAGTAGTCGCTCTGGAGGAACATGGCCGTCGAGATCGCCAGGATCGATGCGACCACCGTCGCGGGGACGACGATGAAGATGCTTCCCAGGACGGCGTGAAGGAAGCCGCCACCGCCGTCCAGCATGTATCGCGAGCCCGGCGCCGTCACCATGACGGCCGGATCGGTGATGAAGACGCGTCCGCCCCGCCAGAGTGTGACGCCGACGACCATCACCAGCACCGCGAGGATGAGCGCGGCGCTCGCGCGGGCCAGTAGGCCGAAGATCCGCTGTTCGGTGTAGCGGTTCATCAGTACTGCCACCTCCGTTGCAGTCGGCGGCGAATAAGCATCGCTCCGAAATTAAAGATCCAGACGACGACGAGCAACGTCAGTCCGACGAGGATCAGCGCGGACTGCGTGAGCGGGATCGACATCAGCTCGCCGAAGTCGTTGACGATCAGCGTCGGTAGCGTCTCGCCGGCGTCGAACGGCCCGTCGGGGATCGCCGTCTGGCCACCGATGAGCATCGCCGGAACGATCGTGGCGCCGAAGACCCGGCCGAAGCCGAGCAAGATTGCGGAGAAGATCCCCGGTCCGGCGGCGCGGAGGAGAACCGTTCGAATGGTCTCCCACTTCGTCGCGCCGACGCCCAGCGAGGATTCCCGGAGTTCGTCGGGCAGCGCCTCGAGGGACTCGACGGTCAGCGAGATCATGAACGGGGTGACGATGATCGCCATCACGAGACTGACCGTGACGATACCGAGCCCGATGCTGTGGGCGCCGAGCGCCGGCGCGAGGTAGTCGCCGACGAACGGGACGACGACGATCAGGCCGACGAGCCCGAAGATCACGCTCGGAATCGCCGCGAGCACGTCGATGAACGACGAGACCAGCACCTTCGTCCGGCCCTCGGCGTACTCGGCGATGTAGATCGCCGCGAGGATCGCCAGCGGCGTCCCCATCGCCATCGAGAGGATCGTGACGTAGATCGTGCCGACGATCGCCGGCAGGAAGCCGAACTCGTCCGACGCGGGATCCCAGTTCGAGGAGGTCATCATCTCGAACAGCGAGTACTCGGAGACGATCGGGATCGACTGCTGGACGAGCGTCAGGACGATCAGGCCGAACAGCGCGACGGCGAAGAACCCGGCCCCGACGAGCCAGTAGCTGCTCAGCCGCTCGAGCAGCAGCCGTCGGTCGAGCCGATTCGAGCCGTCCGATCGGGTTTCGGTCGTGCCCATCTACGACGCCTCCGCGAGGATCTCGCGCTGTTCTGCGAGCTTTTCCTCGTCGATCGGGGCGTAGCCGTTGTCGCGGACGTACTCCTGGCCCTCGGTGAGCACCCACTCGACGAAGTCGGCGGCGTCCTCGTCGAACTCGCCGTTCGCGGCCAGGTACATGTCTCGGGCCGGCGGCGAAGGGTAGCGGTCCTCCTCGACGGCCGTGAGGAACTCGTCGCGGTTGTCGTAGAAGTCCTCTCCGTCCGAGAGGGTTCCGCTCTCGTCGCGGTCCAGGGGAACCGGCCGGATGTTCATCTCGAGGTCGCCCGTATTGAAGTCGTAGACGTAGTTGATGTTGTTCAGCGAGATGCCGTGGGAGTCGTTGTTGATCGCCTGGGCGACCTGCTGGTCGCCGTCGAAGTTGCCGTCGGCCATGTCCTCGAGCTCGTTCTCGGTGTAGCCCCCGAGGAACTCGCCCCACTGCTGGTAGGCCGCCGAGGAGTCCGAGCGGCCGTAGACGTAGATCGGTTCGTCGACGTCGCTCTCGACGAGATCGCCCCAGTTGGTGATTTCCTTACTGAAGACCGCCGCGAGTTCGTCCTGGGTGAGGCCGTGCTCTCTGATCTCGTCGTACACCGGGTTATTGACGTTGATCGTGCCGACGACGGTGTCGATCAGCATCGCGGTGGCGACCAGCCCACGCTCGATTTCGGCCTCGTCGGGGTCCCGTCCCATCATCGCGATGTCGACCTGCTCGTTCATCACGTCGGAGACGCCGACGCCGGTTCCTCCGCCCGAGACGTCGATGTTGACGTCGTGCTCGTCGGTGTAGATGTCGGCCCACACCTGTACCATCGGCAGCGGGCCGACGCCACCGGAGATGCGGATCGTCGACTCCGATTCGGAGTCGGAATCCGAATCCGACCCCGCCAGACACCCCGCAAGCGTAGCCGCAGAGCCAGCCCCGAGCGCAGTCAGTGCAGAACGACGCGAGTAACCCCGATCCATACTACACCGTCCTAGAAGCTAGACGCTTGTATCCCCTCGTTAGCCTGCAATTCTTTGGTTCTCCACCCGAAACCAGCAAAGCTCTCGGTGGAACGCGGTCCCACCCCGCGGTGCGTTCCTCGTTGGTTTGATCCCGCTACGGCCGGCTCTTCGAGTAATACAGCCGGGCAACGACCCGTCTGGCGTGACACTCCCCGCGCTACGGCCGCTCGCCACAGCGGCTCTCGTAGCCGTCGTCTCTCCTACTCCCAGATATCGACGGAAATGGCCCGGGTGCGCCGATCTCGCAAGTATTGCCGTATGCTTCGACGCGCCCTCGAGCGCCCGATTCGGTCGCTATGCGCCGAACAGCATCGAGAGGACGACGAGCGAGACCGCGCTGGCGACCACCAGCGCGAGCAGGACGACGAGCGCAGGCGTCAGTCCCGTGCTCCGGAGTTCCGCGAGCTGAATCTCCGTGCCGAGTCCGACGAACGCGAGCACGAACAGCCAGTTGTAGGCGTTCTCGATGGAAGCCTGCTGGGCCGACGAGAAGACCCCGGCGCTCCCCAGCGCGACCAGGGCGAGGAAGCCGAGCACGAACTTCGGGAACTCGTCCCAGAGGGTTCGCAGGGAGGGACGACCCGCGGATCCCGAGCGGGCGTAGTAGCTCGCGTAGGCGATGACGACGGCTCCGATCAGGGCGTTGCGCGAGAGCTTCGCCATCGTCGCCCACTGGCCGGCGACCTCCGAGTGGGCGAAGCCGACGGCGACGACGGGCCCCGTCGAGAACATGCTGACGCCGGCCCAGACGCCGAAGACGACGTCCGAGAGGCCGAGCAGGTCGCCGACGATCGGGTAGACGACGATCGTAATCGCGTCGAACAGCAACACCGTCGCCGCCGCGTAGGCGATCTGTTCCTCACGGGCCCGGATCGCGCCGGCGACCGCGACGACCGCGGAGACGCCACAGATCCCGGATCCGGCCGCCAGCAGCGAGCCGAGCTGGTCGGCGAGCCCGAAGACGTTTCGCGCCAGCAACTCGACGACGAGGATCGTCAGCGTTGTCACGGCGACGACAACCAGCAACACCAGCCCGCCGACCTCGAGTATCGTTTCGAGGGTCAGCGACGCGCCCATGAGGACGATCCCGGCGCCCAGCCAGAGCTTGTGGGTGTTGATTCCCGGCTCGAGCCGGTCGGGGACGCCGACGGCGTTCGCCAGCACGAACCCGAGCGCGATGGCGACCAGCAGGTGGTTGAACCCGACCGCCAGCTCGACGGTCCGTGCGAGAACGGCACCGAGAAAGAGCGCAGCCAGCCCCGGAAGAAACCGCGTGGCCGACATCTCGTTACCAGGGGATCTGCAGCTCGAAGACGGCGATCGCCGCGACGGTCGTGGCTCCGACGGCGACGCTCTGCCAGTCGCGCTCGAGGGTCGTCCAGCTGGATCGAATGACGGCGGCGCCTCGACTCAGTCGATTACGAACCATCCGTGTGGATCCTTCGGACCTGCGCACTTAACCCTTGTCGATATCGTCAGAGATACCAGAAACAATCTCCGCCATCTATGACGGTCGTGTCGTAGCTCGAAGCGGATATTGCGATAGTCTATGACACGCAGTTCCCCTTGCCGCCATCGGCGTCGTCTCTCGTTCAGAACTGCCGCGTTTACAGACCCGATATTCGTCCGACGTCACCGGGACTCTCCGAAGAACTGGCCCTCGATGGCTCCGTGAATCCGTCCGATCGCTCCGCGAACTCCCGCCACAGCGCGGCGGCGACCATAAACTCCTCGGCGCTCGCGTACCCCCGTTTGACGGACGGTTCGCCCTCGAGCGTAAACTCCTCGAGGAAGGTTCTGTACGGCGCCATAACGCGCTCTATCCGCTCGACCTCCCGGCGAGCCCGCTCCTCGAACCCGTACCGCTCGAGGCCGTTGGCGTACGTGAGGCTGTTCCAGGGCCAGACGTGGTAGTGGTAGTCCCGGTGGAGCGCGAAGAAGGGGTGGACCTCGCGGAGTCCGAACGGCCGCTCGTGCATCCGGAGTCCGTTCGGCGTCTCGAGGGCCGAGAGCGCGTCGGCGATCGATCGCGCGCGGTCGTCGTCGACGAGGCCGAAGTACAGCGGGACGACGTTCGCGTCACAGGCGAGGGTCGCCGAACCGCGACGCTCATCGAAGTACCGATCGTTCCACAGGGTTTCGAGCCAGTCTCGGACCGTCCCCGCATCCGTCCCGGCGGTCTATCCCGGGGCCAGACGCCGTAAAAGTGGCCGCCGGACTCGAGGCCGCGTTCGGCCCGCATCGAGAGGATCCGGTCAGCGGTATGCTCGGGCGATCCTGCTCGTCGGTAGCCGTGACGACGTCTCTCGGCGTAGTGTGTGGGGCGTCGCCGGAACTCCCGGACGTAGTATTGGAGGGGAGCCGTCGAGTCCATCGGGCGGAGGCAAGCGGGGGCGCTACCGTCGACTGTGGTGGTCAGTTGGTCTCGTCCGACTCGTCTTCGTCCACGTCCTCGTCGGGGTCGACCTTCATGTCCGAGGCGTCCTCTTCGGGCTCCGTCGAGTCGGTCTGGGTCGGCTGGG
Source organism: Natrialbaceae archaeon (assembly GCA_003559215.1). Taxonomy (GTDB): domain Archaea; phylum Halobacteriota; class Halobacteria; order Halobacteriales; family Natrialbaceae; genus Natronococcus. The sequence continues at coordinate 2,673 of PWMF01000118.1, read as the reverse complement.
CCTGCTCGGGATCCGGACCCGTTGCCTCGGCGGTTTCCTCTGCCATCGCGGTCTCGGAGACATCGACCTCCGTTTTCTCGTCGTCGGTGGTCCGGCGGGGGTCCTCGTCCTCGTTATCGGCGCTAGGTTTCGATCGCGGCTCCGCGTCCTCGGGGTCGTCGGTGAACTCGATCTCGTCGCCGTCGTCGTCGGCCTCGCCCAGCTGGGGCTCCTCGTCGACGTCGCCGGTCGCGTCGATCTGTGACTCCTGGCCGGCGTCGGGCCGCTCGGCTGCCGCAGCGGCCTCGTCGGACGTCTCCTTGTCCTCGGTCTCGCCCTCGATCTCGTCAAGATCGGGTTCGAACGTCGTCGGTTCCGACGTCCGGCGCTGTCGGAGCCCGATGCCGACCAGCCCGGCGCCGACGGCCGCCTTCGGGATCGCACGAAGCTGGCCGCGAGCGACCGATCGCAGCGTCGACAGCAGCATGAGTCCGCCACTGACGGCGGCGAGACGGCCGTCGCGGGCGCTGTCACCCGCAATTTCCCGAGCCGCGTCCATCGGGTCGTCGGCCAGTTCCTCGGTCTGGAGATCGTGATCGTGTTCGTGTTCGTCCGTCATAGGTCGCAGTACCGGGGCCGAACAGTTGAAGCTTGGACCGGCAACTGCGCTGCCGGCTACGGCTCGAAGCGGTCGGGATCGCGTGCCGCGAGCGCCGTTCGCACCGCAGCGACGTTCTCGGGGACGTCGTGAACCCTGACGAGATCCGCGCCCCGGTCGGCTGCGAGCGCGCTGGCCGCGACGGTCGGCTCGAGGCGCTCGCCGGACTCGCAGCCGATGTGCGCGAACATCGACTTGTGAGAGTGGCCAAAGAGGACCGGACAGCCAAGCGCCCGAAACTCCGCGAGCCGGTCGAGCAGCTCGAAGCTCTCGGGAGCCGACTTGGCGAACCCGATTCCGGGGTCGACGATGACGTTCTCGCGTTCGAGGCCGGCCTTCTCGGCCAGCAAGATCCGTTCGCGGAGCTGGTCGATCACGTCTTCGACGACGTCGTCGTACTCGACCTCTCGGTCGGGGACGACGGGGGCGTCGACGCTGTGCATCACGATCAGGGTCGCGTCGTGGTCGGCGACGACGAAGCGCATCTCGGGATCCTCGAGTCCGGAGACGTCGTTGACGATATCGGCGCCCGCCTCGAGGGCCGCGTCGGCGACGGCCGCCTTCCGCGTATCGATCGAGAGCAGGGCGTCGAGGTCACCGATCGCCTCGAGGACGGGGACGACTCGCTCGATCTCCTCCTCGACCGGGACGGGGTCGGCGCCCGGCCGCGTCGACTCGCCGCCGACGTCGATCACGTCGGCGCCGGCCTCGACCATCGACTTCGCCCGACTGACGGCGTCCTCGAGCGCGTCGAACTCCCCGCCGTCGTGGAAGCTGTCGGGAGTGACGTTGAGGATTCCCATGACGGCGGTCCCGTCATCCCAGGGTCGTGCCGGCTCGTCGGCGGTTTCCGGCCTCGCCTCGACTTCCAGCCCCAGCGTCGACTCGAGCTCCCGTCCCACCGCGGCCAGCCCGTCCGATCGCTCCGCGAGCCGGTCGACGAGCCGTGTGAACTGCGCGAACGTTCCCGAGAGGACGGCGTCGATCCGCTCGTCGTTTCGCTCGAGCCCCGAGAGGGTACACTCGCCACCGATTCGGAGCAGCTCCTCCCGCAGGGCCGTCGCCTGTCGGTACCGAAGCGAGGTCTTAACGACCCGGTGGACGGCCGATCCGGCCGCGTCGGCGACGTCGCTCTTGGTCGCGTCCGCGCTCGAGAGCGCCTTGCGGGCGTCCTCGAGGTCGCGAACCCGCTTTGGCACCTGCAGCGAGGTCCACCGCGAGCGCGCCTCGGCGACCGCGAACAGCGACCCGGTCACGAGCACGCAGTCGCCGTCGTCGCTTTCGGTGATCGCAGCCTCGAGGGCGTCCCGGACGTCCGGGACCCTCCGAACGTCGGTGACCCCGGTCCGTTCGAACACCGTCGCGAGGGCGTCGGGATCCTCGGCGCGCTCGAGACCGGGCTCGGTCGCGACGACGGCGTCGGGGGTCGGCAACGCTGCGGCGATCCCCTCGACGTCCTTGTCGTGCATCACGCCGGCGACCAGCGTCAGCTCGTCGTACTCGTATGTCGCCAGCGTCTCGGCCAGCCCCTCGCAGGCGCCCGGGTTGTGCGCCCCGTCGAGGACGACCAGCGGCTCGGTCTCGAGCACCTCGAATCGGCCCGGCCAGTGAGCGCTTCGAAGCCCTCGACGGAGGTCGGCGTCGGAGGCGTCGGCCACCTGTCGGGCCAGCGTCGCCGCGATCCCCGCGTTTTCCGCCTGGTGGCGCCCGAGAAGCGGAATCCGTGCCTCGAGCGGGCTTCCGTCGTCGATCGAAACCGCGGCCTCGGTGTGGTTCACTCGACCGTCGTACGCGACGCGGACGTCCGGCTGGCGGTCGCTCTCGTCGTCGAACCCCACGGTGACGACCTCGCCGGCGACCTCGCGGACTCCCTCGAGAGCCTCGCCGGTGGTGCCGGTAACGAGCGGCGCGTCGGCGGGCGCGACGTGAGCCTTGTCGCGGGCGATCTCGGCCTCGGTGTCGCCGAGGATTCCCGTGTGCTCCAAGGTGACGCTCGTCACCGCGCTCGCGACCGGATCGACGACGCTGGTCGCGTC
>PWMF01000058.1 GCA_003559215.1 Natrialbaceae archaeon | reverse complement strand
TCTTCGGGAGAGTGGTTCGCCACAGTCGCGAGAATTCACCCGCAAGCGTCGGAGCTGAACCCCAAATCCCTTGACAGTGCCACCCCTACTTCGGCCCAATGGCCACGTGCGACGTGTGTGGGAAAGAAGAGAGCATGCCCTACAACTGCCGGCACTGTGGGGGAACCTACTGCTCGGAACACCGCCTGCCGGAGAACCACGACTGTACCAGTCTCAACAGCTGGAACGATCCGCAGGGCGTCTTCGACAGCGGGTTCGACGACAGCGTCGACAACGGGGGAACCGCGAAGAGCTCGAGCCTGACCGACAAAATCCCGATCGACACCGGTCCCGGCGGTCCGCTGGCGTACTTCCGCGGCAACATGACCTACACCGTGCTGGCGCTGATGTGGGTCACGTTCGCGCTCCAGTGGATCGCCCTGCTAGTCGGCGGGGAACCGCTGCACAACGCGCTGTTTACGCTCTCGACGGCACATCCCGAGTACGTCTGGACGTGGGTCACCTCCGTGTTCGCACACAGTCCGGTCAACATCTTCCACATCGTGTTCAACAGCATCGTGATCTTCTTCTTCGGCCCGCTGGTCGAGCGCTACGTCGGCTCGAAGAAGTTCGCGATCCTGTTCGTCGTCAGCGGCGCGCTCGCGGGACTCGGTCAGGTCGGGATCTCGGCCGCACAGGGGGTCCCCTCGAGCGTGCTCGGTGCGAGCGGCGCCGCGCTCGCGATCATGGGTGTGCTGACGATCCTGAACCCCCACCTCAAGGTCTATCTCTACTTCATCCTCCCCGTTCCGATCTGGGCGCTCGCGGCCCTGACGGCGGTGGCGAGCGTCTTCTTCATCGGCACCGGCGGCGGCGGAACGATCGCCCACGGCGCACACCTCGTCGGGCTCGTAGTCGGACTGGCCTACGGCGAGTACATCAAGCGCACGCAGAACGTTCGCGCGCCGAACCAGTTCCAGCTCGGCGGCGGCGGCGGACCTGGCGGACCCGGCGGACCGGGCGGCCCCGGTGGCCCGGGCGGCCGTCGTCGCTTCTGAGCCCGCAGGCGAAAGCCCGCGCACTGATTTTCCCGCGCCGTCAATCCCGCCGTACCGATGTACGTCTCCCGTCCCGACCTCGTCCCCGACGCCTCGCTCGACCGTTCGGAGATGGAAGCCCTCCAGCGCGAGATCGCCGACGCCGCGGTCTTCGAGGACGACCTCTCCTTCGATCCCGCCGTACTGGGCGATCCGCTGGCGGCGTCCTCGAGCGCGGGCGACCCCCCGATCGTCGCCGGGGTCGACCAGTCGTTTCTCACGAACGAGGCGGGCGACCAGGACCGGGCGCTGTCGGCCGTCGTCGCGATCCGCGGCGGCGAGGTGATCGAACGGGTCCACGCGGTGACACCCCTCGAGATCCCCTACATCCCCGGTCTGCTCTCCTTTCGCGAGGGTGCGCCGATCGTCGACGCGCTCGAGGAGCTCTCGGTCGAGCCCGATCTCCTCTTGTTCGACGGCAGCGGCCGCATCCACTTCCGGCAGGCAGGGATCGCGACCCACATGGGCGTCGTCCTCGACGCACCGAGTATCGGGGTCGCCAAGAGCCTGCTCTGTGGCAGCCCGCGCGAGGATCTGGAGGAGCTCTCCGAGGGGACGCGAATCGGGATCGAGGCGAACTCGAGGGTCGACGCCGACGACGGCACCCTGCTGGGCTACGCGGTTCAGACCCGCCAGTACGACTCGCCGGATCGGTACATCAACCCGCTGTACGTGAGCCCGGGCCACCGCGTCGGCCCCGAGACGGCGGCCGACGTCGCCCTCGCGCTGTCGTCGTCGTACAAGCTTCCGGATCCCGTTCGGCTGGCTGATAGCTACGCCGACGAGGCGAAACGCGGGCTCGAGGAGTAGGCGACGAAAACGGGGTGTGGCTACGCAGTTACCGTCGGACGAATCTCGACCTGCCGTGGCGGTTGAAACCGAGGTGATCGGCGAGTTCGACGGAAGCAACGCGGGCGCGATCGTCTTCGGATAGAAGAGTGCCGTGGAACGACGTCCGCTCGATCGGATCGGGAGGGTTGGACGTCGTTCTGTTCAACACACCTTTCTACGAGCGAAAACAGCGTCCTGCCGACCCGAACACGGTGAGTAGCCACGTCCTCCCCAACCGACTTCTGCTCACGGGTGCACAGCACCCGTTCGCATGGTCCGCGGAACCGAGACGGTTCCGCGCTACGCTCTCTGCGCTCGCTCGTCCACTGGCAGAGCGCGCTCTGTCAAGCCTTTGCTCGTATTGCTCGCAAAGACCTCACACGACATCGAACCGCCCCTCGCTTCGCTCGTCGCGGTTCAGCCCGTGCCACGTCTCTTGGTTCCTCGAGCCCGAGTTCGAATCCGGCTATAACGACGGCCGTGTCCCCGTCGTCACGGCTCCTCGAGCCAGCAGCGTCGGTATCCTCTCCGCTCGAGGTGACTTTCAGACCGGCACGATAAACCGTCGATACTTAGGTATCCACTCTCGAAACGGTCACGCATGGCCATCGCTGAGGAAGCCGACGACGGGGCGGGCGACGACGCGACCGCCGCAGACGATACTCGACGGGAACCGACCGACGAGACCGAGACGGCCGACGCGACCGAGGACCGCTACACGCGCAAGCAGTGCGTGCTGATCACCGGCTGCTCGTCGGGGGTCGGCCACGCGACCGCGCGGGCGTTCCTCGAGAGGGACTGGCAGGTGATCGCGACGGCCCGGAACGTCGACGACATCACGGACCTCGAGGAGCTGGGCTGTACGACCCTCGAACTGGACGTCACCGATCCCGACCAGGTCGCCGACGCCGTCGAGCGCACCGTCGAAATCGGCGGGGCGATCGACTGTCTGGTGAATAATGCGGGGTACGCCCAGATGGGGCCGATCGAGGACGTCTCGACGGTCGATCTCCACCGCCAGTTCGACGTCAACGTCTACGGTCCCCACCGTCTCGCACGGGCCGCCCTGCCCCACATGCGAGCACAGGGAGAGGGCCGGATCATCAACGTCTCGAGCGTCGCGGGCCGGGTATCCTTCCCCGGCTACGGCGCCTACTCGGGCTCGAAACACGCCCTCGAGGCGATGACCGACGCCTTGCGGGGCGAAGTCGAGGAGTTCGGTATCGAGGTCGTGCTGATCGAGCCCGGTCCGATCGAGAGCGAGTTCTCCGACCGGGTCGACGAGGAACTCCCCGACGAACGGCGCACGCCGGCCTACGAGTCGCTGTACGAGATCTACGACGAGGCCCAGCTGATCGGCGGCGGGCAGGGCGGCCCCTTCGCCTCCACGCCCGCGGAGGTCGCGACGGCGATCGTCGAGTCGGCGATCCGCTCGGAGCCGCCAGCCCGCTACCCCGTCGGCCCGATCGGGCAGTTCGGCGTCTACGCCCGGTTCCTCCCCGATCGGCTCCAGGACGCCCTCTACGGCGTCGTTCGGAAGCTCGTCTGACGCCGCGACCGGTCGTTGCAGAATACTTATATTTTGGCGCGGAGACGATTCGCACATCGATGTCGGACTCTCCCGCCGGCGTTGTCGAACTCGCCGACAGGATCTCTGCGCTGCTGTACGGGATCGCCGGCTGGCTGACCGTTGGCTTTGGGCTGTTGCTGACCGGGGCCGCGCTCACGTTCGGCCTCAGCGTCGTCACCGGGAGCGCTCGAGTCGACGGGACGGTCGGCCCCGGCCTGTTCGCGCTGTTCTTGCTCCTGACGGGGCTCGTGACCGTTGCGCTTGGTATCTTCGTCAACCCCCGCTTTCGCCGTCGGTTGGACCGACGCCACGGGCTCTCCCAGTTCGGTCACGTTCGATCCGTCGATCGGCGAGTCGTCCGTCCCGAGGAACAGTGCCTCGAGCACTGTGTCGACTGCGGCGACCGGGTCGAAAAAGGGTTAGTTCGGCGCTACCGCGAGGAGTACGCGCTCGCGGGGCTGCCCGTCTACACGCGCTCGGAAGGGTACAACCACTACTGTCTCGAGTGTGCGACCGCTGACCTCCGCGGCAAAGGCGTCGCCGACTCGACGTCCGGCGACGAGGCCGCTCGATCGGATCGCACCCTCGAGCGCGCGAGGCGATAGTCAGTCGCCGGTCGCTCGCGCATCGTCCCCGGAGTCGTCGATAGCGAACGCTCCGCCCGGACACCTACGAACGCGCCCGGCCCGCTGGAGGTCGCGACACCGACGGTCGATCGTCACCGGGTGCGCGGCGAGGCGCTCGGCCAGCTGGGACCTCGTCATCGGACCGTCGTCGCTCAGTAGTTCGAGGATCGCGCGCTCGCTCCGGCCGGAGGGCGATTCGTCCGTCGGCATGGTATACCTCGACATTGTCCGAGCGAGAGATGAATGGCGCTCCGGTTCCCAGTCGGTGAGAACGGCTTCGAACGGCTCGTTCGCTCCGGATGTCGAGCACTCGGCAACGACGTCAGTCGATCGTTGCGGTCGGGTAAAAGAAACAACGCGAGCTCAGCCGTCGAACGCTTCGGCGAAGTCGGTCGGCAGCGTCCCGATGTCGATCCCCCAGGCCATCGGAAGCCACAGGAGCGCGACGATCGTGATCAGAACAATGCCGATAACGTTGAGCCCGACGCCGACGCGAGCCATCTGCGGCAGGGAGATGTAGCCGCTGCCGAAGACGATGGCGTTCGGCGGCGTCGCGACCGGGAGCATGAACGCAAACGAGGCGGCGGTCGCGCCCGCGATCATCAGCCCGTAGGGATGAACGCCGATACCGATCGCGACGCCGGCCAGGATCGGCATCAGCATCGCCGTCGTCGCCGTGTTCGAGGTGACCTCGGTCAGGAAGATCGTCATCGAGACGACCGCCAGCAGGATGAGGACCATCGAGACGCCCTCGAGGGCGGCGAGCTGTTCGCCGATCCAGGCCGCGAGCCCGGTGTCACCGAACCCGGAGGCGATGGCGAGGCCGCCGCCGAACAGGAGGATTACGCCCCAAGGGATGTCGACGCCGTTGGTCCAGTCGAGCAGGAACGTGTGGTCGCCGTCCTCGGTCGTCGTCGGCAGGGTAAAGAGGACGAGCGCGCCGCCGATAGCAACGATCGTGTCGGCGTCCTCCGGCGGCACGATGCCGAGCGTCGGCTCGAGCAGGCTCGCGCCGATCCAGGACAGCGCCATTCCGACGAAGACGACGAGCACCATCCGTTCCTGGCTGCTCATCGCCCCGAGTCGCTCGAGTTCGCGATCGATCGTCTCGGAGCCGATCGGCAGCTCGTCGAACTGCGGCGAGATCGCGAGCCGGGTCACGTAGACGTAGACCGTCACGAGCCCGACGATCGAGATCGGGACGCCGTAGAGCATCCACTCGGCGAAGCCGATCGTCGTTCCGAACAGCTCGCCGGCCTGGCCCGCAAAGAGAATGTTCGGCGGGGTGCCGATGAGCGTCGCGACGCCGCCGACCGAGGCGCCGTAGGCGATACAGAGCATCAGGGCGACGCCGAACGAGAAGTTCCCCTCGCTCGTGTCGATCTCGAGGCCCGTCTCGTCGACGAGATCGGCGGTCTGGTAGATGACCGCCAGCGCGATCGGCACCATCATCATCACCGTCGCGCTGTTGGAGACCCACATCGAGAGAAACGCCGTTGCGAGCATGAACCCGAGGATGAGCCGCGAGGGTTCGGTGCCGACAGCCTTGATCGTCCGCAGGGCGATCCGTCGGTGCAGCCCCCAGCGCTGCATCGCCATCGCGAGGAAAAAGCCACCCATGAAGAGGAAGATCAGCGGGCTGGCATAGGAGGGCGTCGTGTCCGCGACCGGCAACGCGCCTGTCAGCGGAAAGAGGACGACCGGGAGCAGCGACGTCGCCGGGATCGGAATCGCTTCCGACATCCACCAGACGGCGACCCACGCGGTGACGGCGGCGACCGCCTGTCCCTCCGGGGTCAGTCCCTCCGGCGTCGGCGAGACGAAGATCGCCGCGAAGAGTAGCGGTCCGAGAACGAACCCGATCTTCTGTCGCAGTTCGTAGGTGCCGCCGACGTCGAAGGGCGACCGATCGTCGCCGCCGGAGCCGTTACCGTCGTCTCCGCCGCCGAGCCCGCCGCCCTCGGGGTCGTCGTTCGGGTCGCGGCCGCCGTCGGTAAACGCCTCCTCGGCGACACGTCGTTCCTCCGCCGAGAGCTCGTCCAGATCCTCGGCGATCGCCCGCCCGTCGAGTCGGAGGTACGCTTTCGTCTGTTCGTTGAGAAACCACAGATACGCCCAGAACCGCTGTATAGCGAGCTGACACCTGTCGAGAGAGTTCGATACCATCTGCTCGAGCGTTTCGAATCGGGGATTAAAAAACGCGGAGATTCGGTCGACGGGATGTTAACACTGGACAGTTTCGGCCGAGCGCGGGCGAGCGATCGGTCGCGGGTCGATCGGCACCCGTCGAAACCTACATCTCCGAGGCGACGGAACTCGAGCCGTGCCCCTGTTACAGTTCGACACGACCCGGTCGCTGTCGGCCGACGAACGGACGGCGTTCGCGGAGCGAGTGACGGCGATCTACACCGAGGAGATGGAGACGACCGCGGGCCACGTCGCGGTGACGATCCGCGAGCACGAGCCTTCGGCGATGCACCTCGGCCGCGAGGTCGAGGGACCGCTACTCTTTCTCGACGCCGAGATCCGCCGCGGGCGCCCGTTCGAGCGCAAGCGGGCGTTCGCGCTCGAGACGATGGCGTACGCCGGCGACGCCCTCGAGATCCCCGGCGAGAACATGAAGGTCGTGTTCACCGAACACGAGGGCGAGGCGATGATGGGCGTCGACCGCGTGGGAGGCAAGTGGAACGGGGACGACGAGGACGGTTGAGGTGTCGGGACGCGCCGGGACTCGAGAACGCCGCGCCGTCCGCCGGTTCCGTCACGGTAAAGCGGCCCCGTCGGAAAGGCGCGGTCGATGGATCGGTCCTACTGGCGAACGGTCTCGCTGATCGCGCTCTGGCAGGTCGCCGCGAGCGTCTGTTACTACACCGTCTTTGCGGCGACGCCCTTCTTCCGCGCGGAGTTCGGCCTCTCCCGGTTTCAGGTCGGGTTCGTCGTCACCGCCCTGACGCTCGGCTACGCGGTCTTTCTCCTTCCGGTCGGCGCGCTGATCGATCGATTCGGGGAGTACCGATCGCTCGTGCTCGGACTCGTCGGACTCGCCGCGGGCGCGACGTTCGTCGCCGGCGCGCCGTCGGTCGCCCTGCTGCTCGTCGCCGCGTTCTTTCTGGGCTCGACGTACGCGAGCGCGATCCCGGGAACGAACAAGGCCGTCTACGACAACGTCGCCGCGGGCCGACAGAACCTCGCAGTCGGGATCAAGCAGGTCGGGGTCACCGCCGGCAGCGGGATCAGCGCCCTGCTCGTGACCGGGTTGGCCGGCGTCCTCTTCTGGCAGGCGGGCTTTCTCGTCGCCGCGGGCGTCAGCCTCGTCGTCGCCCTCGTTTTCGCGGTGCTGTACGACGGCTCCGGTGGCGGCGGGACCGCGGAGTACCCCGACTTCCGGGCGCTATCGCAGAATCGACCCTACCGCTGGCTGGTCGCAGCGGGGTTTTTCCTCGGCGCAGCGCTTTTCACCACGACCGGCTACACCGTCCTGTTCGTCCAGGAAGAGGTCGGCGCCTCGGTCGCGTTCGGCGGGGTCGTCCTCGCGACCGTCCAGCTGTTCGGCAGCGCGGGCCGACTCGCGACCGGCTGGCTGAGCGACGCGCTCCCGGGCGACCCCCAGCGTCGAATCGGGTCGATCCTGATCGTCCAGGCGCTCGCCAGCGCCGTCCTGTTCGCGGTCGTCGCCGCAACCTCGAGCCCGATCGGCTCCGCGGTCGCGTTCGCGGCACTGGGCTTTTTCGTCCTCGGGAACACGGGCGTCTACTACTCCTGTATGGCGACGCTAGTCGGGAGCGAAGAGATGGGCGGGGCGACCGCGGGCGGACAGCTCGCGCTGGTCGCCGGGTCGATCGTCGCTCCGCCCGCCTTTGGCTACCTCGCCGACGTCGTCGGCTACCGGGCCTCGTGGTGGCTGCTCGGCGCCGGCTGCGTCGCCGCCGCGGGCCTGCTGGTCGTCGCCGTCCGGAGCGATCCGCCCGTCGACGACCCTGCGATGGACGATTGAGCCCGACTCGAAGAACGAACCACTATGGGCTCGGCGGGCGAACCTCCGTCCATGTACCGCGTTCTGTTGCCGATCGACGACAGCGAGGCCCGCGCTCGCGCGCAGGCCGAGGCCGTCCTCGAGTTACCCCACGCCAACGACGAGATCACGGTCGACGTCCTCCACGTTCACGAGGGGGTGTCTGGTCCCGACGCCGAGTGGGCCGCGGGCGGGTTCTCCGAGGAGTACGCCGAACAGATGGACGAGAACCTCCGAAAGCGGACGAAACTGCCCGACGCCGCCGAGCTCGTCACGGAGCTACTCGAGGAGAGCGGCGTCGACTACGAGGTCCACGAGTCGATCGGGGAGCCCGCCGAGACGATTCTCACGGCCGCGAGCGAGAGGGACAGCGACGCGATCGTCATCGGGATCCAGAAGCGCTCGCCCGTCGGGAAGGTGCTGTTCGGCAGCGTCGCGCAGGGGGTGATACTCGACAGCGATCGGCCGGTGACGGTCGTGCCCACGAACGAAGAAAGCGGGACGTAGCGTCCGAGCTCTCGAAGTCCGACCGAGCGCCGTCCTCACCAGTTGGCGTCTTCGGCGTTCGTTCGCGTCCCGTTCCCCGTCGATCCCCACGGGTCGTCGTCCCGATCGACCGACTCGGGCTCGGAACCGGGACGGTTCTCGAGGTAGACCCGGGCGTACGACAGCTGGACGATCGGCGAGATGACGGCCGTGATGACGGCGCTGACGACGGCGATGACAGCAGCCGACTCGAACAGCGCTCCGAAGATCGCGACGACGAGCGTCGTCGAGAAGATGACCACGAACGCGAGCAGGGAGATTCCCAGCAGTTTCAGCAGGTTCCCCTTGGCGACGTTCCAGCTCGTCCCGAGCCCGTCGAACGCGTTCTCGTCGTCGATGACGATAGCGGGGAAGGCAAGCGAGAGCCGAATCGCGAGGTAGATTCCGGGGAGGATCAACAGGACGAGCCCGATCGCGACCGCCACGAAGTAGATCAGCGTTGCACCGACCAGCGACAGCAGTCGTCCGAGGACGTGTTCGATCTCCTCGCCGATCGACGTCGCTCTGCCTTTCACCTCGGCGTACGCGAAGCGGTGAGCGATCGCGTCGGCGACGATGAGCAACAGGGATCCCAGCAGTCCGAACAGAAACGATACCTCTCCCAGCCCGTCGACGAGACCGACGACCAGGAACAGAAGTATCAGCTCCGGACTGCGTTTGAGCCACCCGAACGCCTCGGCCATCGTGTCGACGGAGTTCTTCCGTTGGAGTTTCGTTGTCATCGGCCCTGTATTTTTACGTGGTTGAAAAAAGTCGCACGGTTACCAGACCGATTTCCGGGTCGAGAGCGCACTCGAGCGAATCAGTCGTCTCGTGCTACGGACGGAGTGAAACCGGCGTTCGAGCCGGTACTCGGCTCACGGAGACCGCTCGAGAGAGACCTACCGGAGACAGGCCGCGACGACCTCGAGCATCCCCTCGCCCTGGACCTCGTCGGCGAACAGCGGGACCCGCCGGACGTCGGTCCCGCGGAACAGCTCCTGGGCTTCCGCCAGGGCCGACTGCTGGACGTCCCAGCGGCGCTGGCAGAACTCGCAGCGCTCGAGGTCGGGCTGCAGGAAGTCGCCCTCGACGTCGTCGGTGACGTCGGAGAGGGGCTCCATCACGCGATTGACGACGACGGTGCCGACCGGGATCCCGAACTCATCGAGCTGTTCGCGCAGCCGTTTGGACTCGAGGACGCTCATCTCCTCGGGAACGAGTACGATCCGGAAGTCCGTCCGGGCGGGATCGCGCAGGGCGGCCCGGAGCCGCTCGATGCGCTCGCGGAGCTCTTCGAGGTTTTCGAGGTTGGGTTCCTCCTGGGGCATCTCCTCGCCGCCGAACATCCCCTTCATCCCGTCGAGCATCCCGCCGATCCGCTGGCGGAATTTCATGATCCGACCCATCATCGTGTCCATGAGTTCGGGGAGCTGAAGCAAGCGCAGGGTGTGGCCCGTCGGCGCCGTGTCGACGACGACCCGTTCGAACCGATCGTCGTCCAGGTACTCGAGCAGCAGTTGCATCGCGGCAGCCTCGTCCGAGCCCGGCATCGGCCCGCCAAGCAGCGACTCCATCGGGGAGTCCTCGCCGAACATCCCCTCGAGACCGCCGAACATGCCGGCTCCCTCTTCCTGCGCTTGGGCCTGGGCCGCGAACCCGTCGTCGACGGCGGCCTCGGGGTCGATCTCGGCGGCGTACAGCGGGATGTCCTCCCGGATCCGGGCCGGCTCGGACGGAATGTCGGTCTCGTAGGTGTCCGACAGCGAGTGGGCCGGATCCGTCGAGACGACGAGCGTCGAGACGCCGCCGCGGGCGCTGTCGAGCGCGGTCGCGGCCGCCATCGTCGTTTTCCCGACGCCTCCCTTCCCGCCGTAGAGCACGTAGTCCGGTCCCTCGATGTCGTCGTCTGACGGACGGACCGAGATCGTCTCCTCGTCCTCGCCGACCGACTCCGTCGGCGTCACCTCGATCGTGTGGTCCCCGTCGTCGGTACCCCCCGCGTTGTCTTCGTCCGCCTCGTCGACCGGCTCGACGTCGATTCCGCTCATGCGGTCCGGTTTCCGGCGCGCACACGAGTACCCGTCGGTCTCGAACGGGGGACCGTGTGGGCCGACGACCTGTGAACCATACCAACATTATAGACCGAATATAAGGTGTTAAGAGCCTCCTTATCTGTATATTCATATTAGTAGCAGCATTTAATGCCGATGCCAGCATCGGAACACGTGTCCGAAGCTGGTGGTGGCGCTTCGAACGTTCCGATCATGAACGCACAACTCGCCGAACCCCGACCCGACGAATCGAGCACGAACGACCGCCCGTTCCCATACGACGGCGACGAACGGGGACTGACCCTTCCGCAGGCGAACGCCCGCGGCGTCCTCCGGCCCGACAACCCGACTGGCGCGGTCGGCGCTGCCGGTTCGACGGACTGTCCCGACTGCGGCGGCGAAACCGTCAACGGTGCGGGGCTGTTCGCGTGTGCGGACTGCGCCTGGAGCGGCTCCCTCCGATAGACGACCGAATTTTCGTCCGCGATACTCGAGCCCTCGGAGCGGCAGCTTTGTGATGGGGCTATTGTAGCTATTCTCAAATAGGTGGAAAAGTTGGGAACGGTGGCTATTCGAAGTACGCTGCGAGCCGATCCGCAGCCTCCGAGACGCGGGGCGTGACGAGGGCGAAACGGAGCCAGTCGGCACGGGAGTCGCCGAACGCCTCGCCGGGCATCCCGGCGACGCCGGCCTCGTCGATCAGTCGCTCGGCGTTCTCGAGGGTCCCCGGGTAGTCCTCGAAGCGAGCCATCACGTAAAACGAGCCCTGGGGCGTGGTGTAGTCGGCGCCCGCGGCCTCGAGCGCGTCGGTGAACGTCTCGACCCGCTCGGCCAGCAGTTTCCGGCTCCGCTCGTAGTACTCCGGCTCGGTCTCCCGAAGCGCTCGCAGAACCGCGTACTGCGAGGGGCGGCTGCCGGCGACGTTGACCAGCATGTGGCGGCTCTTGGCGTTCTCGACGAGCTCCGGGGGAAAGATCGCGTAGCCGACCCGGAAGCCGGTGATCGCCATCGACTTCGAGAACGCGTTGGTGACGATCCGGTGATCGGAGTCGATCCCTAACGCGGAAGCGAACCGCCCAGAGAGGTCGAAGTGGTCGTACACCTCGTCGCTGACGAGGACGGCGTCGTGCTCCTCGGCGATTTCGACGAGTTCTCGAATCGTTTCCTCGGGGTAGACCGCTCCTGTCGGGTTGTTCGGTGAGTTGACGACGATCGCGGCGGTCTCCTCGCTCGCCGCCGCGCGAATGTCGGCCGGATCGAGCTGGCCCGCCTCGTCGGCAGCGACGAACCGCTGGGTGCCCCCCAGCATCGTCGTCTTTCCGGGGTAGTAGGGGTAGACGGGATCGGTCAACACGATCTCGTCGCCGCGGTCGCGCTCGAGGGCCCGCGCCATCGCGAGGTAGTTCGCCTCCCCCGCGCCGTTAGTGACGACGATCTGCTCGGCGTCGACGTTCCGTCGGGCGGCGATCTCCTCGCGCAGCTCTCGCAGCCCCTCGCTGGGCGGGTACTGAAACTGGTCGGGCTCGAGGTCGGCGTACTCGCGCAATCCGTCCCGAAGCGCCTCCGGGGGCTCCCAGTCGGGGTTCCCGCTGACCATGTCGATCACGTCCCGGTCGGCCCGGTCGGCGTACTGCATCACGCGAAAGAACAGCGGCGTCTCGTACTCCATGGGGCTCACTGGGTGCTCGCACATCGTCGTTCTTTCGTCGCGCGCTCGAGGCCCGCTCTCGGGCGGGAACGTCCCGGCAGCGCAACCCCGGCTTTGAAACGGACCCGGCACCTCGGACCGGATATGAACGACGACATCGACCGCGAGCTGCCGATGGACGTCGCCGACGCGATGCGGGACGTCGGCGACAGTCTCGCCGTCGCCGAGTCGTGTACGGGCGGGTTGATCGGCGCCGCGATCACGGCCGTTCCGGGCGCCAGCGACTACTTCGACTCGGGGCTGACGACCTACGCCTACGACGCCAAGCGGCGCCATCTCGGGGTTAGCCGCGAGGCACTCGACGAGCACGGCGCCGTCTCGGAGCCGGTCGCCCGCGAGATGGCCCAGGGGATCCGCGACGTGACGGATACGAACTGGGGAATCGCGACGACCGGCGTCGCCGGGCCCACCGGCGGTACCGAGGACGATCCGGTCGGCACGGTCTACATCGGTATCTCCTATGCCGGCCCGTGGGGGACTCAGTCCTCGTTCGCGAGCGTCTCCCGATACGAGTTCGACGGCGATCGCGCGACGGTACGAGCGAAGACCGTCGACCGAGCCCTCGAGGAGCTGCTCGCGGCCGTCGCGGAAGTTCGGGACTGACGTCCTCCCACGACTTCAGTCGTGGCCTTTCGCGCTGGTTCTCTGTAACGACCGAGCGAGTCGCGAGGGCCGACCCCTCGCCGACGCTGACCGTCCTCGAGAGAAAACTATTCGAGGGTCCCCCCGCGACTCCCCCTATGAACAAGCGGGGACACGTGCTCAACGCCGTTCTGCTGAGCGTCGGGCTCGGAGTCCTGCTCGAGCCCGCGGGAGATCTAGGGACCCTCGAGTCAGTCATCGCGATCACGGTCCCGGTGACGCTGGGCGCGCTCTTCCCGGACGTCGACACCGCATTCGGCCGCCACCGCAAGACGCTGCACAACCTCCCCGTGCTGGCGCTGTTCGTCGCCTTCCCCTTTGTCTTCGGTAACCTCGAGTACGTCTGGATCGGCGTGTTGACCCACTACGTCCTCGACGTCACGGGCAGCAGGCGCGGCATCGCGCTGTTTTACCCGCTCTCGAGCAAGGAGTTCGACCTGCCGACGGGGGTCCCGGTGAGCAGCGGCCGGACGGATCTGGTAACGCTGCTCGTGACGGGGCTCGAACTCGCCGTCGCCGTCCTCCTGCTCTACGAGCTCCCCCGCCGCGGGTTCGACGTCGCGGAGCTCGGCGTCTGGCTGTAAGAACGATAGTAGCCACTGAAAGTCAGTGTGCACCCGATCGCACGGCGGCTGTGCGATCGGTGTGCAAACAGTTTCAGTTGTTACTATAACGGCGGTTCGGCGTCCACTCCTCGCAGGCGTCCATCTCCGTCATCGCCTGCTCGTGGCGAGTGCAGTAGGGGACCATCTCTCCCGTCGAGCGGGCGCGGGCGTACTCGAACTCGCTGCAGTTCCCGCAGTAACGATCCGTCGGCGACCGAGGTCGGTCGTCCTCGTTGTCGATCAGTTCGGCGTCGGTCCCCTCGGCGTCGGTCGGGGGAGCGGCGGTTTCGACCGGGCCGCCGTCCCGGCGAGCGTCGGTCCGGGGTTCGATCTCCCCGTCGGGCTGGGCTCCGAGAACGCCGACGCCGCCGAGTCCGCTCGCGGCGTCGTCGTCGGGCCGCTCTACGATCGTCCGGTTGTGGCGGGTGACGTTCAGCTCGAGGGTGCCACCCGGGTCGTTGCGGGTCTTGAAGTTGACGACGCCGACGAACAGACACCACACCGCGGCGAACAGCCCGAGGAGGTAGACCGCGGCGACCTCGAGGGTCAGATCCGCGCCGACCCCGCGCCAGTGGTATGGGTAGGCGAACCAGAACAGCGCGACACCGATCAGGCAAAGCCCGGCGCCGACCGCGCCAGTCGTCCGAACGCGGCGATTCGCCGGCAGGACGAGAAAGAGCCCGACGAGGGCGATCGGAACGCCGACCCCGGCGAGGACCCCCGCGATTCGTACGGTCGCGTACTGGATCGCCATCTCCCAGTCCGTGAGTGTGGCGACGACCCCGTCGAGGAGTCCGGTCGTCGCGACGACGACGCCGAGGACGGCGAGGACGGCACCGACGCCGACGAGGGCCGTCCCCGCGTACCGCCGCCGGCGACCCGGACCTGCCCGCGCGTCGCCCCGATAGACTTCCGTCAAGCTATTCATGAAAGTATATTTGAACTTCAGTTACAAAACCATAACGTCAGACATAGATCAGATTCTATAGATGTTCGACCCGCGGAAACGAAAGGTTGAATCGCCGGGCTCGAAAACTCCCGGTCATGAGCGACGACGAGGAAGAATCCGAGCCCGCCGTCGAACTCGGCGACCGAACGCCCGTCGAGGGAGCGCCACTGGCCCGCATCAGTTCACGGCTCTTCTGGCCCAAGGAGAAAAGCGAGATCGACCGCCTCGAGGGCGACAGCATCATCCGGACGCCCGACGGCCCGCGGGAGCTCTCGACGGTGCTCGAGGCGGTCGACGAGACCTACTTCCAGCGCCACCAGGAGTTCGAGCGCCACGTTCGGTCGGTCATCGGCACCGGCCCGGTCCCGACCG
The DNA here is from genome assembly GCA_003559215.1 of Natrialbaceae archaeon. GTDB lineage: Archaea > Halobacteriota > Halobacteria > Halobacteriales > Natrialbaceae > Natronococcus. Next base: position 105,499 of record PWMF01000058.1, on the reverse strand, counting down.
CCGACGAGTAATCAGCCGTGTCGGCCGAGGGCGAACGAAGCGACGTCGACTGGCTTCCGGACCGGCTCGACGGGCTCAGCTGGTTCCAGAAGTCGCTGCTGACCGGGGCCGTCCTCACCCTGCTGTGGATGCAGCTGGTTCCCGGCGAGCTCGAGCGCCGCGTCGTCGTCGACTCGATCCTGCTGATCGGCGGTCCGCTCGTTCTCGGATTGACCCACGGCAACCACATCGGCTGGAACATCAACCGAACCGCCGTCCGCAACGCCGTCTTGCTCTCGATTTTCGTCCTGCCGTTCTATCTCGTGGGCTCGACGCTGCCGACGATCCGGGCTTTCTACCCGATGTGGGAGACCTCGGCCGCGCCCGGGGAATTCATCCCTCACGCGATTCAGCTGTTCGCGCTGGCGCTGGCCGCCGAGACCTACTACCGGGGGCTGCTCTGCGTCGGCGTCCGGGAGATCGGGTTCAAGGCCGTCCTTATCAGCCCCGTCGTCTACATGATTCACCATATGTCCAAACCGCCTCTCGAGTTCCTGCTGTCGGGGCCGACGGACATCCTCTTCGGCGCCGTCGACTACAAGTCCAACTCGATCCTTCCGTCGGTGATCGCCCACGGTGCCGGGCTCGTCCTGCTGGACTGGCTGGTCCTGCACGATCCGCTGTTCGACCCGACGCGCTTTCTGGCGTACCTCGAGTGGCTGCCGATCCCGATCTGAGACCACACGGCAGTCGCGGCGGTGGGGCTTTAGTGACTCCCGTGCAACCGTTCACGTATGAGTCTACCAATCGACCCGGCCGAGATCGATCCCGACGACGTCGGCGAGAAACAGGCCGTCCTCGAGATGGACCACGAGGAGGCGATCGAACACGTCCGCGAGGTCTGTGAGGAAGTCGGATTCGGCATCCCCGTCGAGTTCTCCCCCTCCGAACTGCTGAACGAGAAGGTCGACGCCGACCGGGATCCCTACTACGTCCTCGGCGCCTGCAACCCCGAGATCGCGGATCGGGCGCTCGATCAGACGCTGCGCATGGGCGGGCTCTTCCCCTGTAACATGATCGTCTGGGAGGAAGAACCGGGCCGCCAGCGGGTGTACCACCTCTCGATCATGAGGATCGCGCGCCTGCTCGACATCGCCCCCGACAACGAGGAGTGGGGCGACATCGTCGACACCACGGGCGACCTCACCGAGGAAGCCTTCGAGAAGTTCGACTCCGTCGACGCCGAGACGGCTCACTGAGCCGGCTCGAGACCGTACCGCGCGTCCGACGACCGCGCGACGGCCGTCGGACGTTACGTTAGTATTTCTGAAGGTCAAGGTTTACTTACATTCATTACGTGCGTAGAATATGGACGTCAGAACCACGTTCTTCGCCCTCCTCCTTCTCGCTCTCGCGGCGGTCACGACCCTCATCCTCGCGCCGCTGTTGCAGTACGTACTGGCAGCCGGGCTGCTCGCGTTCGTGCTCTACCCCGCCCACGAACGGCTCGAGCGGCGGATCGGCTCCCGTCCGTCGGCGCTCGTCCTCACCGGCGTCGCCATCGTCGCCGCGGTCATCCCGATTCTCTATCTCTCGGTCGTCACCGTCCAGACGGTGTTTTCCTTCCTGAACCGGTTCGACGAGGCTGCAGCCATCGAGACCGCCAGCGAGTGGGCGATCGAGCTCGTGATCGATTCCGAACTCGTCGCGGCGACCCGGGCTCAGCTCGTCGCCGAGGTAAACGGACTGTTCGACAACGCGGTCGACGTCATGCTGGGCGAGCTGGTCGGACTGGTGGACGCGAGCATCCGGATGAGCCTCGGACTGTTGGTGCTGGTCTTTCTGCTGTACTACCTGCTCGCGGACGGACGGACGTTCGTCGGCTGGCTGGCCGCGGTCGCCCCGCTCGAGGACGAGGTCCGCGACGAGCTGTTCGCGGAGGTCGACATCGTCACGTGGGCGGTGATCAAGAGCCACGTCTTCGTCGCCGTCGTCGAGGGGCTGCTCGGCGGGCTCGGCTTCTACCTGCTCGGCGTTCCCAACGTCGCCTTCTGGACGATCGTTATGGTCGTCGTCTCCTTCCTCCCGGCGATCGGCGTCTGGCTCGTCTGGGGTCCCGCGGTCGCCTACCTCCTGATGACGGCCGGTCCGCTTCCGGCGCTCGCGTTACTTCTGTACGGGCTGGCGGTGCTGTCGGTCGTCGACAACTATCTGCGGGCGATCTTCGTCGACCGCCGAACCGGACTCCACCCCGCCGTCGTCCTTATCGGCGTCATCGGCGGCATCTACCTGCTCGGGATCATGGGCCTATTCCTCGGACCCGTGTTACTCGCAGTCTTCAAAGCAGGCCTGAACGTCTTCAACGAGACCGCGCTCACGGCCGACGGCGTCCGCCTCGAGCCGACGTCGCGGGACGTGCCAGGTGCCGATCACGGTACGGCCGACGACTGACCGTCGGCCGGCGAAACGGATCGACGGGTACGAGCGCCGACCCCTGACTTACTGGCCGCCGTCGGCGGAAACCCGAGTTACTCCTCCTCGAGTTCGGCCAGTCGCTGCTCCGCGTCGTGTTGAATGTACCCCGAGACGACCGCGAGAACGACGACGACGAAGGCTGGGACCCCGACGAGAAGGACGAGCACCGCCAGGATCGGGACGAGGTCGGGACCGAGGAGCGCGAGCCACATGGTTCGTCCACGTTCGGCGTCCGCTTAGAGGGAAGGGTTTCGGAGTCGGCAACGGTGGCCGCGGATCAGCCGTCGATGCTCGAGAAGGCGCTCAGGTTCGACTGCAGCCCCGCGGCGAGTTCGGACTTCCGACGGAGCCGGGCGGCGGAGATCGGTAGCTGGGGCGCGAGGCCGGCGACCGCGTCGTGGAAGGTCTCGGCCTCGCCGTACTCCCCGGCGAGCCCCTTCCTGCTCTCGAGAGACAGTTCGCTGGCCTCGCCCGGGACGCCGTCGAAGGCGTTCCGGACGCTCTCTCGGACCTGCCAGACGCCGACAGGCGCCCAGTAGTCGTCGCTGACCTCCCGGAGCACCAGACACTTCGCCTGCCGGCCGATCGACTCGAGATACTCGAGGACGCCCAGGCGGGCGGCGTAGTACGCCCCTGCAGTCTCCTCGACGTAGCTCGTCCGTCCCTCGTACCCCTCGCTGGCGCTCTGGAGCCAGACCTCGTCCTCGGGGTTGGGGTTCCAGATGCTGCCCGGCGCCTTCATCTCGACGAGTTCGAACTCCCAGTTCCCGGGCGCCAGGACGATCCAGTAGCGGTTGCCCATGTACTCGTTGACCCGAACCTGCACCTCGTCGATGCTGGGCTCGTTTTGAATCCGACCGCGCAGGAACTGCCCGACCGTGTCGTCGACGGCCGTGATCGACCACCGGGTCGGGACGAGCCGGCGCTGGTCGCGCTCCCCGAGGGCTCCCGCCGAGAGGATCGAGTTGATCTCGTAGACGTCGAACCCGCGCCGGTAGAGGTAGGTCATCGCGCCCTGGGCCTGCCAGTCGTCATCCTCGAGGGTCTTCTTGACCGGGCGCGGAACGTGGGGGTTCTCCCGCAGCTCGGCGTTCCGGGCGTTCGCACGGGGACCTCTCGGGGTCGCGACGTCGGTCCCTGGCTCGAGGCCGAGATCCGGCGTATCGTCGAGACCGATCTCGAGGTCGACGGGGCGGTCGGCGATGGCGACCTCGCGTTGCACGCCGACGAACCCGTCCCAGCTGTCGTGGACGGTCGGCGCCAGCCGACTGGCGATACTCGGGGAGTCGACGTTCGCGCGCTTGTTCGAGTTCAGGAGTCCAGTGCGGCGCTGGAGCACGTCATCGATCCCGTACCCCTGCCGGTACCAGTCGCCGTCGGTGACGTAGGACTCGGCCGCGTCCTCGTCGCCGACCGGCGAGAGCACGCCGATCGGGATGTCCGGGTAGTTCGACCGCCCGACGAAGATCGAGGGCGCCGTCGAACCCACGAGCGTGTCGCCCGACAGCGCCTGCTCGAAGTTGCGCTCGAACTCCTCGAGGTGGTCCGTGATCGCGTAGGACTTCTCCTTCGCGAGCCGGCGTCGTTCGGCCTCCTCGTCGGGCTCGAGGCTCTCGATGTAGTCGTCGAGGCGCATTCGGCGACGGTTCGGGCCACACGAATTTGAATGTTGAGTTCGGGGTGCCCTTCTCCGACGGAAACGGGCAAGTGACTCCCGTTTCGCGGGGGTTCGGTTACCGGGATCGACCTCGCAAGGGTTAAAAACGACGGGCAAAAAGGGAGAGGTATGAGTACGACGGACGGGCAGGACAGACGCTCCTGTGTCTCCTGTGGAATCAACATCGCGGGCACGAACGCCGCCGCGTTCAAGTGTCCGGACTGTGGCACGCGCGTCTTCCGCTGTGCCAAGTGTCGCAAGCAGAGCAACCTCTACAAGTGCCCCGACTGCGGATTCACGGGACCATAAGGTATTAGCACAATGGGTAAAGTCGCTGCCAAAATCAAAGTCATGCCGGACAGCCCCGAGATCGACCTGGACGCGCTCCAGGAGCGCCTCGAGAGCGCCCTCCCCGAGGGCGCCAAGATCAACGGCGTCGAACGCGAGGACGTCGCGTTCGGTCTCATCGCCCTCTACCCCACCGTCATCGTCCCCGACGGATCGGGCGGCACGGAAGCCGTCGAGGAGAACTTCTCGGACGTCGACGGTGTCGAGAGCGTCGGCGTCGAGAACGTCGGCCGCATCTAATCCGACCCGAGCGATAGTCGTTTTCCGACCGCAAACCCGGGAGCGGTCGCTCTCTCGAATCGGCAAGACGGACGGGTCTCCGAACGCTTACCTCACCCCTCGAGAAACCCCTCCCGTGTGAACGTGCTGTCGGATCCGACGAAACGGCGGTGGCTGGCGTGGGCCGCGCTGGCGACCGTCTTCCTGCTGGTCAACCTCCACCGGCTCTCGACGGCGGTCCTCTCCGAGGAGCTGACGGTCGACTTCGAGACGACCGCGGCCCAGCTGGGGACCCTCCACGCCTCGTTCTTCCTCATCTACGCTGCTATTCAGATTCCCACGGGCGTGCTCGCCGATCGGCTCGGACCCCGCTACGTCGGCTCGGTCGGCGGCGTCGTCCTGAGCCTGGGCGCGGTCGGGTTCGCCCTGAGCGACAGCTACCTCGCGGCGTTCGCCTCGCGGGCGCTCATCGGGCTCGGAAGCGGCGTTATTTTCGTCTCGATCCTGCGATTCTGTGCCAACTGGTATCGTCCGGACGAGTTCGCGACCATGACCGGACTGACCGGCAGCATCGCGGGTCTCGGTGCGATCCTCGCGACGACGCCGCTGGCCGTCACCGTCGGTCAGTTCGGCTGGCGATCGACGGTCCTTGCGCTCGGGGTCGTCGGTATCGTCGCCGCGGGCGCCGTCTTCGTCCTCGCGCGCCAGTCCCCGGCGGCCGCGGGGCTCGAGCCGATCGATGGCGTCCCCGAACAGCCCGACATCACGTTCGCGGAGCTGGGGGGCCACCTGCGGACGCTCGCGCGGGATCTCGACCAGTGGCTGCTGTCGATCGTCTTCTTCGCCGGCAACGGGGCGATGCTGACCCTCGTCGGCATGTGGGGCGTCCCCTACATCGTCGTCGTCTACGAACTCGACGTGACGACGGCCTCGTACTTCACCCTGCTCGCATCGGTCGGCGTGTTGCTCGGCCCGACGACGATCGGCTGGTTCTCCGACCGGATCGAACAGCGGCTGCTGCCGATGACCGTCGGGATCGGACTGTTCGCAGTCGCGCTCGGCGCCGTTCCCGTCTTCGGTCGGCCGCCGCTCGCCGTCGTCGCCGTCTCCTATCTGGCCTGTGGCTTTCTCTTCGGCGCCGCGATGTTGTCGCTGTCGGTCGTCAAGGAGCGCTACCCCCCGAGCGCGAGCGGAATCGCGACCGCCACCGTCAACACCGCGGGGTTCGTCGGCGGCACGATCCTGCCGACGGTGATGGGCGTGGCGCTCGACGCCTACCAGACCGGCGAGACCGTCGAGGGCACCGTCGCCTACACCGAGTTCGGCTACCGGATCGCCTTCGGGATCCTCGCGGCGACGGTCGCCGTCGGCTTCTGCTGTGCCTGCTGGCTCCTGGTGCGAGAGCGGTCCCGCTCGAGGTGAGAAACGCGAACGCGAGCGGGCGTGTCGACGCGATCCGGCCCGCTACTCGTCGTCCTCGATCTGTTGTTGGAACTCCTCGAAGTCGATGTTCTCCTCGAGCTCCTCGAGTGCGCCCTCCATGTCCTCGGCGGCCGCGTCCATGTCACCGAACTCGAGGATGTTGCCCGTCTCCTCGGCCCACTCCTCGGCCTCCTCGTGGGTCGCGGCGTGCTCGGTCGCGGCCTCGAGTTCCTTCCGGACGTCCTCCGGCGTTCCGGGCGGCGCGATCTGGGTCTGACGGAACTCGGTAAGGTAGGACATGCTGTCGCCGTAATCGGTGATCTGGTCGATCTCGGGGAAGGCGTCGAGCTCGGTGTCCATCAGGTTGACGACCGTGGAGACGTTGCCCGACTCCTCGGCCGTGATCGCGGAGGTGTTGGTCGCGATGCCTGCGGGCGCCTCGCCCGAGATCACTGCCTCGTTGACCTCGCCGCCGCCGTCGTAGGGGACGACGTTGTCCCATGCGAGGTCGTAGTCGTCCCGGAGCAAGTAGGCCGCGACGTGGCTGTCGTGGCCGACCCCCTGGACCGCGAAGTTCTCGAGGTCGCCGTCGGCGTAGGCGTCCTGCAGGTCGGCGTAGTCCTCGACGTCGTAGTCGTCGTTGACGATGATCGTGTAGCCGAAGACGCCGAAGTACGCGATCGGCTCGAACTCGGTCGGTTCCCAGGCTTCGACGTCCTCCATCCGCCAGGCGAACTGCCAGCTCGGGGTGTTGGCCGTCCCGAACGTGTAGCCGTCGTCGTCCTGCCCGTGGAGCCACTCGATACCCAGCAGGCTTCCCGCGCCGGCCCTGTTGTCGATCTCGATCGGCTCGCCCAGCTCCTCTCCCATCAGCGGCTCGAGCTGGCGTGCGTAGGTGTCCGTCCCGCCACCCTCCGACCACGGGATCATCCACGTGAGCGAGTCCGAGGGGAACTCCCCGTCGCCCGAGCCGCCGTCGAGACAGCCGGCGAGACCGCTAAGCGAGATCGCAGACGTTGCACCGATCCCCTTCAGGAGATTTCGTCGGTTCACGACCGACCGTAGCCGCCGAAGCGGTGATAAGGGTGGTCGCACCTGCAAGAGTTACAGCTATTTCGTACACGAACGACCATTGAAAGAAGTTGTAGTCGGACGGACGTTTGATAGATTGGCCCAAGGGTAGACACACCACGGTTTCGAGTCACACGACCGAGCCGCGGAGCCGTCGGTCAGTCGATCGTCCGTTTCGAGTCGGGATCGACCGCCGTGAGGTACTGCTCGAGCAGGTCCGGGAACTCCCGCCCGCGGATGTACCGCAGGCCGAAGTCCTCCGTCCAGTCGATGATCCCCCGGTCCTCCGTGACGACGCCGGCCTCGAGCTCGCGGGCGAGGATCAGCAGATCGAAGTCCTCGCGGGAGTCGAGCACGCCGGTGCGCATCGCGTCGCGGTACTTCTCCCGGAGCTCCGAGATCACCGCGTCGACCTCGGTCTTGTGCTCGTGGTCCTCGAGGAGTTCGTCGGCGCTGTCCTCGGCGCGGCGAACCGCCCGCTCGGAGACCCGGAGCCCGCGGTCGACCCGGCCGCTCATCTCGTCGACGAAACTGTAGACGACGTTGGCGGGGATCGAGACGGCGTAACGGTCGGGGTGTTTGCGGATCACCCAGGTGTTCAGCTTCGAGTAGACCTCCTCGCTCACCTCACGGGCCTCGAGCATCGTCGTCAGCTCGTCGTGGATCGTCGGCGGAACGTAACAGGAGATGCCGAGGTTGAGGCGGGCGTTCGCGATCAGCTCGAGCAGGCGCAACACCGCGTCCTCGAGGGACTCGCCGTCCCGACGGATCTCCTCGGTGAGAAACAGCGACGTGTCGAGGACGAAACGCTGCTTGAACGCGTCGACGGACATAGACGACGGTACGACCTCGAGGGAGAAATAGCTGGGTTCGCCGAGGGGATCAGGGCTCGTCGGCGTTCGGACCCCGCGCTCCGAGGTCGGCCTCCGAGATCATCTCTGCGCTGGTCGAGGAGAGATCGACGGTGACGTCCTCGTGGACGGCCTTACTGATCTCGTCGACGTTGCCCGCGAGCACCGTCATGATGTCCTGGGGATCGACGTAGATGAGCATGTTCCCGTCCGGCCCCTCGGTGACGAGCTGGAGGTCGTTGAGCACGATCTGGTCGTCCTGGATCGTCGCCGAGACGACCGGCAACGACTCGGGTTTGCCGGGATCGGTCTCGGTTACCCGACGGATGACGACCTCCTCGAGGTCGATGACCTGTTTGTGCTCGCGGATTCGCTCCGCGCAGGCGACCATGTCGTTGATGACTTCGGTGCGACGCTCGTTGCCGTGGTCGCCCTCGAGACAGTGCTGGCAGACGCGGAGTTCGATTCGCATGGCCGCGAGTTGTCGCCGCGCACCGATGAGAATTCCGCTTCGAGACCCCTGCGGAACGAAAGCTTATGGGGGGCGACCCGACACGATCGGTATGAGCGTTCGCACCGCCCTCCAGGCGATCGGCCTCCTCGCGCTCGCCTACGTGCTGTTCGTGACGTTCCTCGCGCTGGGTCCGATCGGCTGGTTCGCCTTCGGAACCCTGTTTGTCGTCGGTGTCGTACAAGTGTATCGGGAACGACGGCAAAGCGGGAGCGACAGCGAGGCCGGCTGGCCGAACTACTGCACCCGCTGCGGGACGGCCCTCGAGTTCGACGCCGACGGGGCCGAGTCCGGGGAGTCGGTCCGGTACTGCGGCGAGTGCGGCGCGCCGGTTCGGGCCGAAACGGGTGACGAAGCCACCGGTCGCACCGTGAACTGCGCCGACTGCGGCGCACCGAACGATCCGGATCGAACGACGTGTACCCACTGCGGGCTGGAGCTGTAGCCACGCCGATCGTCCGTTCTCCTCGAGCGCCCCGGCAGTTATCTCGCTCGCCGTAGTACTCACTCCGTGATGAACGATACCGAGTACCACAGAACGCTCGGGATCGGCGAGTCCGCGTTCGAGGGTCTCGAGGAGCACCTCGAGGACCGCAGCTACGAGGGTCGGGAGTACCGCCACGTTCCGGACTACCGTCGCGGGGTCGAACGGGGAACCGTCCTGTTCGATGGCGAAGTCGTCCGCGGGTTCCCGAAAGTGCCCCGCACTCTCGTCCTCGAGACGGGGATCCCGACCCAGTTCGAGGATCGAGTCGCCGTCGAGGAGAAACTCAACGGCTACAACGTCCGCGTCGTTCGCCTCGACGGCGAGCAACTGGCGTTTACCCGCAGCGGGATGGTCTGTCCCTTTACCACGCGGATTCTCCAGCGACTGGTCGACCTCGGGGCACTGTTCGACGACCACCCGGGGGCGATGGTCTGTGGCGAGATGATCGGCCCGGAGAATCCCTACACCGCCCACGACTACCCCGAGATCGACTCGCTCGCGTTTCGGGCGTTCGACTGGCGGGAGCGGCAGTCCGGCGAGCCCCTCCCCGTGGGAGAGCGCCGCGATCGGTACGATCGGTACGACGTCCCCCAGACCCGGCTGTTCGGCAGCTACGACGTCGACGAGGCGGCAAGTGAGGTGTTGGCGATCGTCGAGGAACTCGAGACCGAGAGTCGAGAGGGCGTCGTGATGCGCTCGCCGGACGCGACGACGTTGCTGAAGTACACGACGTCGGCCTCGAGCCGGAGCGACCTCGCGTACGCGTTTTCGCTGCCGTTCGACTACGGACAGCCGTTCATGTTTCGACGCCTGCTGCGAGAGGGGTTCCGAACGATCGAGGTGGACGAAGGCGACGAGGACGCCCGCGAGCGCGCCCACGACCTCGGCGAGGCGATCCTGCTGTCGATGCGGGAGGCCGTTCGAACCGTCGACGACGGGGGTTCGATCGGCGAGCGCCACACCGTCCGCGCCAGCCCCGAAACGGTCGAGGTCCTGCTCGAGCATCTCCGCGACCAGAGACTGACCCTCGAGATCGAAAGCGACAGACGGGAGGACGGCGACCGGGTGCTCACCTTCTGTAAGCGGGTCCAGTCGAGCAACGACAAGATCCGCAACTACCTCGAGGGTCACGTGGTCGCGGAGTGATCCTCGAGAGAGGGATCTCGACGCGTTACTCCCGCAGCTCCGCGTGGATCTCCGCGAGTCGCTCGCTCCCGGCCTCGACGTGGCCGCCGTGGAAGCAGACGACTTGCTCGACCGCGAGGTCGGCGAGTCGGCCGACCGACTCCGTTGCACGTTCCATATCGGGCGTGAACTCCGGCTTCGGGCCCGATAGTGGTTCCGACCCGTCAGCGACCAGTGCGTCCCCGGCGAGCAGCAGGTCGTGGTCCGGGAAGTGCACTGAGACGTGGCCCGGGGCGTGGCCGGAGGTCTCGACGATCGTCATCGGACCCGCGACCGTCGACACCCGGGCGCCGTCGACGAGTTCGAGATCGACCCCGGCCGGGCGGTAGTCGTCGCTGCCGCCCTTGATCGGCGCCCGCTCGCCGCGGACGTACGGCGCCTCCTCGGGGTGGGTCGCGACGACCGCGTCAGTGTGTTCGAGCAGTTCCGCGAGCCCGCCGACGTGGTCGCCGTCGTGGTGGGTCAGGAGCACGAGCCAGACGTCCTCGAGTTCGAACCCCAGCCCGCGGAGGTGGGTTCGAAGGCCGTCGACCGCTCCCGGCGGGCCGACGTCGACCAGGACCAGCCCGCGGTCGGTCTCAACGGCCGACGGGGTGATCGTCAGCTCGCGACCGCCGTAGTCGACGGTGATCGGCAAGAGGTAGACGCCGGGGTCCTCGCTGTCGGTGCTCATGGCCGGTGGCTCGAGGCGCCGGGAGGAAAGGATTGTGGCTCGATCAGTGCAGCGCCGACTCGATCGCGCCCTCGAGATCGGCGATTAGATCGTCGGCGTGCTCGATGCCGACGCTGACCCGGACGAGGCCGTCGGTGAGCCCGGCCTCGAGGCGTTCCTCGCGAGGGATGGCGGCGTGGGTCATCGGCGCGGGCTGCTCGATCAGGCTCTCGACGCCGCCGAGGCTCTCGGCGAGGGTGAAGACCTCGGTGTTCGAGACGGCCTCGCTCGTCTCCTCGAGGGTTGCGTCGAGTTCGAAGCTCAGCATGCCGCCGAAGTCGTCCATCTGCTCGCGGGCGATCTCGTGGCCGGGATGGGACTCGAGGCCGGGGTAGTAGACCCGGTCGACGTCCGGGTGGTCCTCGAGCCAGTCGGCGATCTGCCGGGCGTTCTCGCAGTGGCGATCCATCCGGACGGGGAGGGTCTTGGTTCCCCGAAGGACGAGAAAGGAGTCGAAGGGGCCGGGCGTCGCACCGACGGCGTTCTGGTAGAAGCCGAACCGTTCGTCGAGTTCCTCGTCGTCGGTCAGCAGGGCACCCCCGACGACGTCGGAATGGCCACCGAGGTACTTCGTCAGCGAGTGCGAGACGATATCGGCGCCCAGCTCGAGCGGCCGCTGGAGGTACGGCGTCGCGAACGTGTTGTCGATCGCACACAGGGCGTCGTGAGCGTGGGCGATCTCCGCTGCGCCCTCGACGTCGACGATCGACATGAGCGGATTGGTGGGTGTCTCGAGCCAGAGCAGCTCGGTCTCCTCGCGAAACGCCGACTCGATGGCGTCGAGATCGGTCATGTCGACGAACGTAAAGTCGACGTCGTAATCCTCGTACACCTGGGTGAAGATCCGGTGAGTGCCGCCGTAGACGTCGTTGCCCGTGACGACGTGGTCGCCGGAGTCGAGCAGGTTGAGCACGGTGTTGATCGAAGCCATCCCGCTGGCGAAGGCCCGGCCGTAGTCGGCGTTTTCGAGGCTGGCGAGGTTCGCCTCGAGATCGGTGCGGGTGGGGTTGCCGGTCCGGGAGTACTCGTAGCCGCGGTGCTCGCCGGGCGCGTCCTGCTCGTACGTCGAGTTGGCGTGGATCGGCGTCATCAGCGCGCCGGTCTCCTCGTCGGGTTCCTGTCCGGCGTGGATCGATCGCGTCTCGAACCGGAACCGATCGTCGCTGTCGGGGTCGTCGTCCATATCCGGGCCAACGAGGCCGGGGAGGGTTACTCTTGCCGTTCGTTCTCGGTCGGCGACGGCCGCGCTCGAGGAACAAACGTGCGTTTTATAACTGTCACGAGGTAAGAGGGCCGTACGACTATGCCGAACTCTAATGGACCTCGCCAAGGAACCCGGGACAAGCTCTCGAACAATCCGCGAGACCGCGGCTCCTCGCCGCCCCAGCGCGCGATCCAGCAGTACGACGAGGGACAGAAAGTCCACCTGAAGATCGACCCCAGCGTCCAGAACGGACGCTTCCACCCGCGCTTCGACGGTCTCACCGCCGAAGTCCTCGGGAAACAGGGCGACGCCTTCAAGGTGCAGATCACCGACGGCGGGAAGGACAAGACGCTGATCGTCACCGCCGCCCACCTCCGCGCACAGGATCAGGACGAAGTTCAGGTCTGAGAACCGATGACGATCTTCAAAGAGATCGTCGACGAGGAGTTCCTGACCGTCTCGGAAACGAAGGAACTGCTCGCCGACATCGAGACCGAGCGCGCGATGGACGAGGATCGCGAGCTGCGCTACGAGCTCGCGCGAGCGATCGAACACGCCAACCGCTTTGCGGTCCTCGAGCCCGAGGAATCCCGCGAACTCGTCGCGGAGCTGCAGGAACTCGAGTACGTCGACGAGGCGACCGCCTACAAGATTACCGATCTCTTGCCCCGCAACCGGGACGAGCTCCGATCGGTGTACGCCCAGCAGCGCTACTCGCTGTCGGGCGACGAACTCGACGAGATCCTCGACGTCGTCGCGAAGTACGCCTGACGGCGGGCCGATTCTTTAAGTGCAACGTCGCCGTACCGTCATCCAATGAGCGAAGTCGATAGCGACGAGACGGACGTTCGACGCGCAGTCGTGTTGGACTACCTCGCACACGGGCTCTCCGACGACGGCCGCCCGCAGTACGCGAAGTCGCCGGCGGGGTACGCACTGGACGTCGAGGACTTCGGACTCTACCAGGTCGCGTTCGACGAGGAGACCCGGCTCACCATCGGGAGCGAGGTCGTCATCGAGCCAGCCGACGAACGGGACATCGTCGTCGACTGCCAGGAGGTCGAGTACGAGGAGCTCTCCTCGGGCGCCCAGACCGAACTCGAGTACGTGGTCGAGGACCTCGTCGAGGAGGACGAAGAGCGGTTCGTCGACTTCTACAACGACGCCCAGACGATCACGCTGCGGCTCCACCAGCTAAACCTGCTGCCGGGGATCGGCAAGAAGCTGCGAAACGGCATCCTCGACGAGCGAAAGCGAAAGCCCTTCGAGAGCTTCGAGGAGCTCTCCGAGCGCGTCTCGGGTCTCCACGACCCAAGCGACATCCTCGTCGAGCGTATCCTCGAGGAGCTTCGCGACGACGACCTGAAATACCGCACGTTCGTCGGGCGACAACAGGAACAGGAGTAGCTCCGAGCCTCGAGGCGGACTACCGCAGCGGATCGCGAACGGAGCGAAAACCGGATCGCGCCGCGCTGTATCCTCGGTATCCGGTATCCCTCATCTTTAAGATACGACCGAGACAACCAGTACCAATGCTCTCGACGATTCTGCTTCCGGTCGGAACGGGTGACAGCGACCGAGTCGACGCCCTCGTTTCACACGCGATCGACGTCGCCGAACCGGCGGACGCGACGGTCGTGGTCGCCCACGTCGTCGGCTCCGACGAGTACGGCGACGACGTACAGAGCTACCCCGACGCCGTAGCACAGATCGGGTTCGACGTCCAGAGCCGGGATCTGCCGGCGGAGAAGGTAGCACGGGAGACCCAGCCGGTCGGCGAGATCGTCGATCGGCTCGAGGAGGCCGGGATCGACGTCGAAATCAGAGCCTCGGTCGGCAACCGACAGTCGGAGATCCTTCGGATCGCCGAGGAGAGCGACGCCGACAACATCGTCGTCGGCGGCCGAAAGCGCTCACCGGCGGGGAAGGCGGTGTTCGGCAGCACCGCACAGAAGATCATGCTCAACGCGCCCTGTCCGGTTACCTACGTTCGCGACCAGTCCTGAACCCTGAACCGCAGCTCGCTCGCGAAGCGAGTTCGGACCGAGACGGTGCGTTTACACCGACTGCGCCGCTAGCCCCGCCAATGAGAGATCCCGATGGGTTGATCGCGCGCGCAGGCGTTTACGGCGATCCCGACCGCGACCAGCACTTCCTCGTCGACGACCGCGTGCTCGATCGCCTGCCGACCTACCTTACCGAGATCGACGCCGAGACGAGCCACCTGCTCGAGATCGGCGGCGGAACCGGAGCGCTGACCGATCGTCTGCTCGCCGTCGCCGACGAGGTGACCGTCGTCGAGCGCGACCGCGAGCTCGCCGCCTTTCTCCGGGAGGAGTTCGCCGAGGAGATCGACGACGGGCGACTGACGGTGCTCGAGGGCGACGCCCTCGAGGTCGACCTCCCGGAGTTTTCGGCGTCGGTCTCGAACCTTCCCTACGGCGTCTCGAGCGAGATCACGTTCCGGCTGCTTCCCGAGAAACGGCCGCTCGTACTGATGTTCCAGCAGGAGTTCGCCGAGCGGATGGTCGCCGACCCCGGAACCAGCGAGTACGGTCGGCTCTCGGTGTCGACCCAGCACTACGCCGAGCCCGAACTCGTCGAATCGATCCCGAAAGAGGCGTTCTCGCCGCCGCCGGCGGTCCGAAGCGCCGTGGTTCGGCTCGAACCTCGCGAGCCCGACTACGCGGTCGACGACGAGGTGTTCTTCCTCCGGTTCGTGAAGGCGATGTTTACCCAGCGCCGGAAGACGATCCGGAACGCGATTCGGAACACGGCCCACATCACCGAGCTCGGTGCACCCGACGCGGTCGTCGAGGCGGCCGACGACGAGCTGCTCCAGAAGCGCGCCGACGCGATGACGCCGACGGAGTTCGCCGAGCTGGCGACGCTCGCGCTCGAGGTCGGCGATCCAGCGGACGACTAATACAACCGAAACGGCTCACGCAACGAACTTACCGACGGATACAGGTAGCTGGATCGCCGACTCGCTCGAGAACGGAACGATGACCGAGACGACGGGACTCGACTGGCTGGCCGACGTCTTCCAGGCGACGCCGCTCCGGATTGCGGTGACGCTCGTAGCGATCGGTGCGCTCGTCGCCGTCGTACTCTCCTTCCAGCGGCTCCAAGAGCGCCTCGAAGAACGGATGCGGCCGCTGTACAGCGACATCGTCTCGACCGCGGTGTTAGTCGGGACCTTCCTGCTCGCGCTCGCGGCGATCGTCGGCGTTTGGGGACAGACGGACCAGCTTCGGTTCATCGCCACGGAGTACGATATCGGCGGCGATGCCGTCGCCCGCGCCGTGTTTACGTTCGTCATCGGCGTCGCGGCGCTGATCGTCACCCGGGTCGTCCACCGCCTGATCGACGAAGTGCTCGGCTCCGCGGCGGCGGTGACCGACCACCAGCGCGAGGTTACCCACCGGCTCTCGCAGGTGATCATCCTGTCGGTCTCGGTGATCGTAATGCTCGCGCTCTGGATCGACGATTTGGGTGGGTTGCTCGTCGGGGCCGGCTTCCTTGGGATCATCATCGGAATGGCCGCCCAGCAGGTCCTCGGAACGATCCTCGCCGGCTTCGTGCTGATGTTCGCCCGCCCGTTCGAGATCGGCGACTGGATCGAGGTCGAGGGCGATCAGGGGATCGTCACCGATATTTCGATCATCAACACCCGCATTCGGTCGTTCGACGGCGAGTTTATCATGATACCCAACGACGTGATCGCTTCCGAGGTCGTCACGAACCGGTCGAAGCAGGGGCGACTCAGAGTCGAGATCGATGTCGGCGTCGACTACGCCGCAGACGCCGAGGAGGCCAGCGAACTCGCCAGAGAGACGGTCGCGGACCTCGAGGAGTCGATCGACGCACCCTCGCCACAGGTCGTTACGAAGTCGTTCGCCGACTCCGCGGTCGTTCTCAGCGTGCGTTTCTGGATCGACAAGCCGAGTGCGAGACGACACGCGGAGGCCCGGACGGCGGCAATCCACGCGATCAAGTCGGTGTTCGAGCGCGAGGGGATCAAGATCCCGTACCCGCAGCGCGAGCTGTCGGGACGGGCCGAAACCGGCGGCTTCCGGGTCGCAGACGAGGGCGAGCCGGAGGCGACGGCGCAGATGGATCAGGAGCCGATCGGCGATAGACAGTCGACATCACCACCGGAGGGAGAGTAGATGGATCTCGGAGAACGACGCGGACTCGAAACGGACGTGTATCAGCCCGCGGAAGACTCGCAGCTGCTCGCGGACGCCGTCTGTGAACGTCTCTCGAGCGATTCGGGCGGTGACGACGAAAGTGAGCGAACCGTCCTCGAGGTCGGCACCGGCTCTGGCTACGTCGCCGGCCGGATCGCCGACGAGACTGACGCCCGCGTGATCGCGTCCGACCTCAACCCCCACGCGGTTCGACAGGCGCGGGAGAAGGGACTCGAGGCCGTCCGCGCCGACCTCGTCTCGCCGTTTTCCGACGGCGCGTTCGACGCCGTCGCGTTCAACCCGCCCTATCTGCCGACCGATCCCGACACCGAGTGGGACGACTGGATGGAACGGGCGCTGTCGGGCGGCGAGGACGGCCGTGCGATCATCGATCCCTTCCTCTCGAGTGTTGGCCGCGTGCTTGCCCCCGACGGCTCCGTCTACCTGCTCGTTAGCAGCCTCACCGACGTCGACGCGGTCGTCGAGCGAGCGGGCGAGGAAGGGTTTAGCGCCGCTGCCGTCGCCGACCACTCCTTTCCCTTCGAGACGCTGACGGTGCTCGAGCTGTTTTGCTGACGCGCCGAGATCTGGTTCTCGAGCGAAGGAGTGAAGCAGAAAACACTTGCTCGCTACGTCAGCAGGGAAACACGATGACTCCCTCGCGACGCGCGTTTCTCGTGGCTGCCAGCTCCGGCAGCGCGCTGCTCGCCGGCTGTTCGCAGTTTCTGAGCGACGACACCGACGAATCGCCGGAGCCCCGCGAACCGCCGGACTCGGGCGTCGACGAGGAACCCGATCCGAGCAACAGCGTCCACGGCGCCGACGGCTCGTGGTCGAGTTTCGGCTGCAACGCCGCTAACACGCGGGCCGTCGCGGACGGGAAGGCACCCGTCGATGGCGTTTCGGAGCGCTGGCGGGTCGAGGTTTCCGAACTCGGCTTCTACGAACCGATCATCGCCGACGGGTACGTCTTCCTCGTCGAGAACCAGGGGTTGCGCGCCCTCGACGCCACCGACGGAACCGAACTGTGGACGCTCGAGGACGTGGAGAAACCGCCGCTGATTCTGGAGGGAACCGCCTACGTCTC
Source organism: Natrialbaceae archaeon (assembly GCA_003559215.1). GTDB lineage: Archaea > Halobacteriota > Halobacteria > Halobacteriales > Natrialbaceae > Natronococcus. Next base: position 88,098 of record PWMF01000058.1, on the reverse strand, counting down.
GACCTACGAGGGTATCCACGCCCTTGACGTCGATACTGGCGACGAACGCTGGAGCCGAGAGCTGGACGCGCCGGGCAGCACCACGGCGCCGGCGACGATCAGGGGCCACTGGGTGCTCTGCGGGATCGGCGAACGGATCCTGGAGTTCGACCCCGAGGACGGTACCGAGCGCTGGCGACGCGACCTCCTGGGCCAGGCGCTCGACCACCCAGCCTACGCCGGTCCTCGCGGCGTCGCCGTCGCGACCGAGGCAGGGATGGTGTACGTCCTGTACGACGGCGTCGCGCACGCCCGGTGGGAGCTGCCCGCCCGCCCGAGCGGTCCCCCGACCGCGGATAAGGACGTCGTCTACGTCCCGTGCCACGACGGCGAGACGTACGCGCTGTCGGCCGACGACACCGGCAACACCGTCTCGGAGACGGCCTGGTCCGCAGAAACGGGACCGGTCTCGACGGGCCTCGCCGTCGCGGACGGCCTCGTCCTCGCCGTCGCCGGAAGCACGTTGCGCGCCGTCGACGCCGACTCGGGGACGCGCCGCTGGGAGTTCGGCATCGGCGACTCGAGCCGGACGGCGCCGGTCGTCGGCCGCGAGACGGTGTTCGTCGGCGGTGATCGCCTCTGGGCGCTCGATCCCGCGCCGACCGGAGACCCGAGCGACGGGCCGGCGGTTCGGTTCGAACACGAGTTCGACGGCCACGTCGGTCGCGGACCGGTGCTCGACGACGGCGTGCTCTACCTCGTCGCGGCGGTCGACGAGGAGTTTGCACTGCTGGCGCTGGAGTAGCGCCGAACCGAACACGGCTCGCCACCGCTCGCTCTCAGTTCCGTTCGACGACGCCCAGCCGTCTGCCGAGCACCTCCGAGTCGAAGAAGGCGACGCGGCCGTCGGGCCACTCCCGCGGCTCGCCGAGCGGGTACGTCTCCCGCGCGGCCGCAAGGTCGTCGGTTGCGAGGAGACAGCTACACGGCCCGTCGGGAAATCGCTCGAGCCGGTCGGCGACCCAGCCACCCCCGCTCGTAGCGAACGCGACCGGCTGGCCGGGCACCGAGGCGACGGTCCCTACTCCCGGAACCGCGTCGCGAATAGGCGTCGGAAACCGATAGGCGCTCTCGAACCGCTCGATCGCGTCCTCGAGATCGGAGACGGCGAGGACGACCTGCCCGATCCCCCCGAGCGGCCCGTCGGCGACGCTCGGCGAGGGGTCGACTCGGTACGAGAGGGGCGTTCGATCCGCGATGGCGAACGGGAACAGGAGCCGTCGGTCCGCTCGGCCGAACTCCGCGCGGTCCCACTCGACGAGGACGCCGTCCTCGCGCTCGCGGGCACCGGGCAGGGGACCGCGAACTGGGACGCCGCGCTCGAGCAGTCGCTTGCACTCCTCGGTGACATCGGGAACCCGGACGCACCACGCCGCTGGCCCCGCGTCGGCGCGGATATGCTCGGGCCAGAACTCGTGGTCGCCCTCGTCGCGCTCGGCGATGAGTTCGACGTACGATCGGTCGTCGAAGCCGAGAACGGACATGTGCGTGACGCCGTTGTCGTGGACGCCGCCGTACTCGGGAGTGATGCCGAGTCGCTCGAACTCCGCGGTGATCGTTTCGAGGTCCGCGAACGCGAACGGGACGTGATCGACGGTGAGAGCCATACTGACCGTCCGAAAGCCCGGAGTATAATTCCTCGTTCGGTCCTCGAGTGGCCGGAGACGGAAGGGTAGCCATCCCCGGGAGCGTGTAGGAATTACTCCAGCGTATTAGATTGGATGGAAAATATTAAGCCTCGGCATAGCCTAGCCGCGTCCACGATGACTGAATACGTTTCGACCACGCCGGGGCTCTTTCCGCTCCCGGACTGGGCGAAAGACGACCTCTCGGATCTGAAGGGTCACCAGAAGGGCGACCTCGTCAGCGGCGACGAGGGCGAGGAGATCACCGCGGCCTACGACGAGGGTCGTGAGGAAGTGATCGGCGTACAGCAAGAAGCCGGCCTCGACCGAGTCAGCGAAGGCCAACTCCGCTGGGACGACATGCTCGCACACCCGCTGGCCGTCCACGACGCCGTCGACACCCAGGGGATCGTCCGCTACTACGACAACAACAACTTCTACCGCGACCCCGTCGTTCAGGGCGACCTCGACTTCTCGGGCGACGTTGCGAACGAGCTCGAGGCCGCCGCGGAGCTCTCGGGCGACGACGACCTGCAGGCAGTTCTGCCCGGTCCGTACTCGCTGGCTGACCTCGCGACGGACGAGCACTACGGCGACGACGAGGAGTTCCTCGCCGCGGTCGGCGAGTTCCTCGCGGGTGAGGTCGACGCCTTCCCCGACCACGAGACGCTGTTCCTGCTCGAGCCGTCGCTCGTCGAGAACGCCCCCGAGGACGGCGTCGACGAGCGCGCAAGCGAGGCGATCGACGCGGTCGCAAGCGCGACCGACGCCGACGTCGTGGTCCAGCCCTACTGGGGCGCGCTCGAGGAGAAGGTGTACGCCCACCTGCTCGACGCCGATATCGACGCGGTCGGTTTCGACTTCGTCACGGACCAGGACGACAACGTCTACAACCTCCAGGAGTACGGCGCGACCGATCAGATTTCGCTCGGACTGGCCGACGGCCAGAACACTCTCGTCGAGGACGCCGAGGCGATCCGCGACCGCGTCGACTGGGTGTACGACCAGGTTCCCGTCTCGGAGTTCGAGACGGTCTACCTGACGACGAACACGGAGACGTTCTACCTCCCCTACGCCAAGTTCCAGGAGAAACTCGCCGTCCTCGCGGAAGCCGCGGACCTCGCGGAGGTGAAAGCCGCATGAGCAACGAAAACAAGGATCAGTTCCGGCCGGAGAACCACGAAAACGACCACTTCCTGCTGACGACCGTCGTCGGCTCCTACCCCAAGCCCAAGTGGCTCAACCGCGCGAAGGAGCTCTACCAGGATCCCGACCACAGCTTCGACGACGACGACTACCAGGAGGCGCTCGACGACGCCTCGCGGCTCATCACGAACGAACACGAGCGCGCCGGACTCGACGTCGTCGTCGACGGCGAGATGCGGCGCAACGAGATGGTCGAGTTCTTCGCCCACCGCATCGAGGGCTACGAGTTCAACGGTCCCGTCAAGGTCTGGGGACACAACTACTTCGACAAACCCTCCGTCGTGAGCGAGGTCGAGTACACCGACAGCTGGCTCGTCGACGAGTACGAGTTCGTGGCCGAAGCGAGCGACCGTCCCGTCAAGGTCCCGATCACGGGCCCCTACACGCTGGCAAACTGGTCGTTCAACGAGGCCTACGACGACGACGACGAGCTCACGCTGGCGCTCGCCGACCTCGTCAACGAGGAGATCGAGAAGCTCGTCGACGCCGGCGCCCGCTACATCCAGATCGACGAGCCTGCGCTGGCGACGACGCCCGACGACCACGCGATCGTCGGCGAGGCCTTAGAGCACATCGTCGCCGACATCCCCGAGGAGGTTCGCATCGGCCTGCACGTCTGTTACGGCGACTACTCCCGCATTTACCCCGAAATTCTCGAGTTCCCCGTCGACGAGTTCGACCTCGAGCTCGCCAACGGCGACTACGACCAGCTCGACGTCTTCAAGGATCCCGACTTTACGAAGGACCTCGCACTCGGCGTCACGGACGTCCACGTCGGCGAGGTCGAGTCCGTCGAGCAGATCGAGGAGAACATCAAGAAAGGGCTGGAGGTCGTCCCGCCGGAGCAGCTCGTCGTCTCGCCGGACTGCGGCGTGAAGCTCCTTCCGCGCGAAGTCGCCTACGGCAAGATGGCGAACATGGTCGAGGCCGCCCGCAACGTCGAGGCCGCCCTCGACGCGGGCGAGATCGACGTCGAACGCGGCGAGCCGGCGCCCGCCGACGACTGACGACGCGGTCCGTTCGAACCCGGCTTTTCGTCGACTGAATCGAACCGTTTGGGCACCCGGCGGGTTCCGCTTCCAAGCTCAACCGCTTTTCGTCCGGAGGCTGAACGGCCGATATGGAAAACCCGCTGTCGACGGACACGCTTCGGGGGCGAACCGACGAGAGTCGGCTCGCTCACTGGTTCCTACTCGACGCGAACCGGTGGCTACTCGCGGGACTCCTCTCGACCGCGACCTTCGCGACGCTCGTCGGACTCGGAGCGGTCGCCCTGCCGCTTCGGGAGATGATGGCGAACGGATCGCCCGTGGATACGGCGTTCCAGGCGCTGATCGCCGCAACCCTCACCGGGGTGACGCTCGTCGTCTCGATCAACCAACTGGTGCTCTCACAAGAACTCGGTCGGCTGGGCGACCAGCAGGCGTGGATGAACGAGGCGATGGAGTACCGCCGCAGCGTCGAGGAGCTGTTCGGAACGGTCGGTCCGCCCGACCCCTCCCAGTTCCTGCAGGCGCTCGTGCAGACGAGCAGCGAACGGGCCGAGGCGCTCGGGGAGGCCGTCGCCGACAACGCCGACGAGACGCTTCGCAGCCGAACCGATCGCCTGGTCGAGAACGTTTGCCGAAACTCCGAGGAGATCGACTCCCAGCTCGAGACCTCCGAGTTCGGCGAGTTCGGCGTCCTGCGGTCGGGGTTGAACTACAACTACTCCTGGAAGATCTACGCGGTCCGGCGGCTTCGACGCGAACACGAGGACACTCTCGAGGACGACGAACTGGAGACCTTCGACGACCTGATCGACGCCCTGCGGCTGTTCGGTCCGGCGCTCGAGCACTTCAAATCGCTGTACTTCCAGTGGGAACTCGTCCACCTCACGCGGTCGATACTGTACGCCGGGCTACCGGGCGTCGTCGTCGCGACGGCGACGGTGTTGTACCTCGAGCCGGACTCCGTTCCGGGGACGACCCTCGGCGTGGACAACATGGTGTGGGTCGTCAGCGCCAGTACGACGATCACGCTCGTCCCCTTCTTCCTCCTCGCAGCCTACGTCCTGCGAATCGCGACCATCTCGAAGCGAACCGGTTCGCTCGGTCCGTTCATCCTCCGACAGGCGGAACGAACGGACGCGATCGACTGGGAAAAGTAGCGCTCCGCGCGTGGCACTGATCGCGTGTGGCACGACGCGACTGTAGTTTCTTTCCGCTCGAGAGTATAGCGGTGTTCGGTATGACGCGTCGGAGACGGTGGCACGAACCGGGCGCTCACCCTCGCCGACCGGTCGACGAGAGCGCGAAACGGGTATCGTGCTGATCCTCGACGCGATCGTGAGATTGTCTCTCAACATCTCGCTGGACCGAAAGGGCTCGAGCAGCGGTAACGGTGAGCGAGGCAACCGTGAACACGAGCCGACGACGCGACCGTTACCGGGTGACTCGAGCGTCCGGGAACGGTCATGTGTCGCGAGGGTCTTCTCTCGAGTATGCAGGAGTTCGTCGAGAGACGCGAAATCAGAGACGAGGTCGCCGACCACCGCGAGCCCGATCATGAGATCGACCCGCTGTTCGTCAACCGCTGGTCGCCCCGCGCGATGACCGGCGAGCCGCTCGAGGAGGCGGAGTACCTGCCGCTGTTCGAGGCGGCCCGCTGGGCGCCCTCGGCGTACAACAACCAGCACTGGCGGTTCCTCTACGCGAGCCGCGAGGACGAGGAGTGGAACACGTTCGCCGACCTGCTGCTCGGCGGCAACGAGGAGTGGGCGACCGATGCGGCCGTCCTCGTCGTGATCGTCTCGAAGACCACCTTCGACCACAACGACGAGCCCGCACCGGTCCACTCCTTCGACACCGGCGCCGCCTGGCAGAACCTCGCGCTCGAGGGCGCTCGCCGCGGGCTGGCCGTCCACGGGCTGGCCGGCTTCGACTACGAGCGCGCGGCCGAGGAACTCGACGTCCCCGAGGGGTACGAGGTCGAGGCGATGTGTGCGATCGGTGAGCGCGCGTCGCCGGAGACCCTGTCCGAGGAGCTCCGGGTGCGCGAGGAGCCGAGCGGTCGCAAGTCCCTCGACGAGATCGTCCACCGAGGCGGCTTCGAGTAGCGGGCGGAGAACCGCCGTTCGCTCGGGCCGAAAGCCGGCAATGCTTCCAATCAGGCTGCATCTTTTTCCGGTTCCGGGATCCGTAGCCGGTAATGACAGTGCCGAATCACGATCGCCGAACGCTATCAAAACGGCGGGTGCAGACGTCGGTGCCCGCCCGGAGCGAACGATGAGCACGGTCGGCTCGGAGGGGAGGGTTGGTCGCTTTTTTACGCAGCTAGGCGACGTCGCGAGCAGGCTGATCAAGCGGTACCTGCCCGATGCCTTTATTTTCGCGCTGCTACTGACGCTGCTGACGATGGTCATCGCGGTGGTCGCCACCGACGAGGGACCGGTCGGCGTCGCGACCCACTGGGGGAACGGATTCTGGGAAGTTATCACGTTCTCGACGCAGGCATCGCTCGCCCTGCTGACCGGGTGGGCGCTCGCCGACTCGCCGCCGATCAAACGCGGGCTCCGGCGGATCGCCTCGATCCCGAGCAGCCAGACCCAGGCGATCTTCGTCGTCGCGCTCTGTGGCCAGCTGTTCGGGCTCTTTCACTGGGGTGTCGTCCTGGTCGCCGGTGCGATCCTGGCCCGAGAAGTTGGGATCGCAATGGCCGAGAAGGGAACCGACGTCCACTATCCGCTGCTCGTCGCGGCTGCCTACGCGGGGCTGTTGCCCTGGCACCAGGGGCTGTCCGGCGCCGCGCTGTTGCTCGTCGCGACCGACGGTCACTTCGCCGAGGAGACGATGGGGGTCATTCCAGTCTCGGAGACCATCTTCCACCCGATCAACCTCGTGATGATCGCCGCCGTCGTCGCGGTCGTCGTCGTCCTCATGCCGCTGATGGCGCCCGATCGGGAGAACGTCACGACCGTCCCCGAAGAGAAGCTGCGGGCCGCCCGAGGAGAGGGCGCCCAGGGCGGCGACGTCGGCGAGCGTCCCCACCGACTGCGGGACTCGCAGCTCAAGGCGGCCGTGCTCGATAGCACGCTGGTGTGTGTCGGCGTCGGCGCCGCCATCTGGGCCTACCTCATCTATCTGTTCTCGACCCAACCGTTCATGGACGTCCTCGACATCAACGTCCTCATCACGGCGATGTTCGGGCTGGGCTTTCTGGCACACATGTCGCTGCGAAGCTACATCGACGTCTTCCACGAGGCGATCCGCGGGGCCAGCCAGATCATCATCCAGTTCCAGTTCTACGGCGGAATCATGGGGATCATGGTGTTCTCGGGACTGGTCGAACTGATCGCGACCACGGCCGCCCAGTACGCCACCGACACGACGTGGTACGCGCTCGTGTTCGTCTCCGGCGGGATCGTCAACTTCTTCGTTCCCTCCGGAGGCGGCCAGTGGGTCGTGATGGGCGAGATCTACGCCTCCGCGACCCAGTCGATCGAGGGCACCGAAATGAACCATATGATGATCGCGTTCGCGATGGGCGACCAGTGGACAAACATGATCCAGCCGTTCTGGGCGATCCCGGTGCTCGGTATCGCCGGACTCACGATCCGCGATATGATGGGCTACGTCGCCGTGTTGTTCGTCTTCTCGGGTATCGTGATGGGAACCGGCGCGCTCATGATCGGGGTGCTCGGGTGATTCCGATGGCGGGAGAACCAACCTCGGCAGAGAACGAACTGCCCGCCGACGGCGCCGACACTGCCGAGACCGACGCCGAGACCGAGGCCGACCTCCGGACCGCGTTCGTCCCGACCTTCGGAAAGTACTTTCCCGAGTCGCTGGTCGGCGCGCTGTTGCTCGCCGTCCTCGCGATCGTCGCCACCGTCCCCGAACTCGAGCCGACGACCCAGCTCGAGCTGCTCGGCGGGGGGTTCTACGTCTACGACCTGTTCGCGTTGCACATGCTGTTGCTTCTCTACTGGATCCTCAGCGCCTCGGCCGTCGAGTCGCCACGGGTCGGCGCGGCGTTCGACCGTCTCGCGGCCCTGCTGCCGACGAGCCAAACTGGCGTGATCTACGCGACGGGGGTCACCTCGCTCGCGCTCGGCTGGTTCAACTGGGCGCTCGGCTTGATCGGCGGCATCCTGCTGGGCCAGCGGCTCTGTCGGCGCGCCCGCGAGAACGGCACTGCGGTTCACTACCCGTCGGTCCTGACGGGCGGGCTGCTGGCGCTTGTCGTGGCCAACCAGGGACCCTCGAGCCCCGGCGCCCTGATCGCGGCCGACGACACCGGGCTGGCGAACTTCATGGTCGACGACGTCGGCACGATTGGGATGAGCGAGTTCCTCCTCCACCCGGCGAACCTCGCCCCGACGCTGCTGTTCGTTCTGACGCTGCCGCTCCTGTTGGTATGGCTGGCGCCCGACGACGAAGGCGAGATCGAACCGCTCGAGGACCGGGATCGAATCCTCGAGGGCTCTATCGCCGAAACCCTCGACCACTACGCGCCCGTTCGCGACCCCGTCGACTGGGAGCCCGGAGACCGCCTCGAGAACGCGGAGTCGCTCACCTGGATCGTCGTCGCGATCGGAATCGCCTCGCTGGGGTGGCACTTCGGCACCGGCGGCGCGTTGACCCTGCCCTGGCTGGCGTTCGGACTGGTCGTGGTCGGGCTCGCCGTGCAGGGACCGCCGATGGCGTTTCGCGAGAAGACCGAGGACGCGACGCGGTGGGCCAACCACATGGCGATCCCGTTCCTGCTGTACGCGGCGACGTTCGCGCTACTGATGGAGGCGGAGCTGTACGCGCCGCTGGGTGAGGCGCTGGCGGCGACCGGGCTACCGTACGTCGGCTCCTACGTCGCCGCGTTCGCGCTCGGTCTGCTGATACCCGACCCTGGCTCACTCTGGCTACTCCAGGGACCCGCGGTGGCGGCCACGGGAGTCGAGGAGGTGCCCGCGCTGGTAGCAACGATGTACGGCGCCGGCGTCTCGAACCTCTGGCTCGCGTTTCTCTTCGCCAGCGTGCTCTCGATCTACGGCTTCGACTGGCGGGAGTTCGCAACCTACGCCACCGCCGTCACGCTGTACGTCTCGGCCGTCGTAGTCGGCTTGCTACTGATCTTCTGATCCGACGTCCCGCTTCGCAACACATTATCACCCGGCAGACGAACGGGAGCACATGACTCGCGACATTCTGGTCGCCGGCGAGACGCTGATCGACTTTCTCCCCGAGCATCCGGGACCGATCTCCGGCGTCGAACGCTTCGACCGACGGGCCGGCGGCGCGCCCGCGAACGTCGCCGTCGCGCTCGAGCGCCTCGAGCGGACGCCGCTGTTCTGGACCCGCGTCGGCGAGGACCCGTTCGGCCGCTACCTCGTCGAGGCCCTCGCGAACCACGGACTGCCCGAGCGGTTCGTCGAGCGCGATCCCGACGCGAAGACGACGCTCGCGTTCGTCACCCACGACGAGACGGGGGATCGGGAGTTCTCGTTCTACCGCGACGACACCGCCGACACCCGCCTCGAGCCCGGCCGAATCGACGACGCGACCCTCGAGGGGCTCGAGTGGGTCCACGCGGGCGGGGTCGCCCTCTCCACCGGCACCTCGCGGGAGGCCACGCTGGACCTGCTCGAGCGGGCCGCCGCCAGCGACTGTACGGTGTCGTTCGACCCTAACGCCAGACCGGAGCTGTGGCCCGACGGGGAGTTTCGCGAGGTCGTTCGCGAGGCGCTGGCCCACGTCGACGTCCTGAAGGCCGCCGAGGAAGAGCTCGAGGCGCTCGGGTTTGCCGGCGACGACGTCGAAGGGATGGCTCGCGACGCCCTGGCCCTCGAGGAGGGGCCGTCGACGGTCCTCGCGACTCGCGGCGGCGAGGGCGCGCTCGCGGTCGCCGGCGAGGGCGCGCCGTGGTCCGGAACCGCCGGCCACTCCGGGTACGAGGCCGACGTCGTCGACACGACCGGAGCGGGCGACGCCTTCGTCGCCGGCGCGATCGCGGCGCTCTCGGACGGAGCGGATCTCGAGGAGACGCTCGAGTTCGCCAACGCCGTCGGCGCGACCGCGACGACGGCCGCGGGCGCGATGACGGCGCTGCCGGATCGCGAGGCGGTTCGAGCGATCAGGAGCGCCGAGTAAACCTTACTGCTCCCGGCCAAACGTAAACAGCCGGACGTTACAGTCCGGGCAGAACAGCTTCTCCGCGGGCATCGAGCCGATCGGCGTCACCTCGCCGCAGCAGGTCGACTGCGTGATCTCGAGGGGGCCTTCGCAGAGCGGACACGACTCGAGCAGCGACCGCAGCGGTCGGCCGGCCGCACGCCGGATTGCGGGATCGTCGACTCGCGACTCGAGGGCGCGCGCGGCGCCGAGTTCGGCGACCGCGATCTCCCGGCGGAGCGTAACGATGCCGCCGTTCTCGCCCTGTAAGACGAGGTAGGAGCGGCCGAAACTGCTCCCGACCCGGGCCTCGATGTCGGGCGCCGTGTGCTGGTCGGCGAGCGTGGCGAGGGCCTCGAGGTCGCGGTCGCGCAGCGCCCGCATCTCGTCGCGCCAGGCCGATCTGAACGCGGGATCGAGCCGGAGCTCTTCGCCGTCGGGAACGACGACGTCCGCCCCGACCAGCGCGGCGAGAACCGCCTCGCCGGAAACCACGTCGTCACCATCGGTCTCGCCGCCGTCCGAAATCCCCGAGAGCGAGCCGGGCTCGTCGGCGTCGTGTGGGTCCAGCGAGAGCGCGGCCGCGAGCTGCGGCGCGAAGCGAGGCGTGTACGGGACGACGTAGCCCCGAAGCCCGATCGAAGCGATCCCGGCGACCCCGACCGCGGCGGCCAGTCGGCGGCGGCGGATCAGAGCGAGCGCCGTGGCGGCGACCGCGACCAGCGCACCGTTGGTGATCGTACAGGGCCAACATCGGTTCGAACCGGTGTACTCGGGGCGCCGAATCCGCTCGAGGAGGGAGGTCATACGGTCGCGTTCCGACCGGATCGCCTTCAGTGTAGCGACAACGAGAGTCTTTTTTACAATTACTGTTGTATATCGCTGCTATGCGACGATCGGTCACACGATACAGGGGGCGTACTCGGTGGGGAGGTTCTGGCGACTGCTCGCGGCGGGTTCGACGCGGTTCCTCGATCGATCGCTTCGTTCGACGGACGACCGCCCCGGTGATCGCCGGATGAATCCCGACGAGCTCGTGGCGACCCTCGAGGAGGCGGGGCTTTCGCCGTACCAGGCCGACGCCTTCGTAACCCTGCTCGAACGGGGGTCCGCGTCCGCGACGGACGTCGCCCAGGCGAGTTCGGTGCCGGATCCGCGGATCTACGACGTGCTGCGGGGGCTCGAGGATCGCGGGTACGTCGAAACGTACGAACAGGGGAGCCTCCAGGCGCGAGCGTGCGATCCCGCGGAGGTGCTCGAGGACCTCCGGTCGCGGGCGACCCGTCTCGAGAGCGCGGCCGACGAGATCGAAACCCGATGGACTCGCCCCGATATCGAGGACCACGCCGTCAGCATCGTCAAACGATTCGATACCGTCCTCGCCAGGGCGAACGAACTCGTCCGGTCGGCCGAACACCAGGTGCAGATCGGGCTTACACCCGCCCAGTTCGACGCACTCGCCGATTCCCTCGAAACCGCCCGCGAGGGTGGTGCCGACGTCAAAGTGTGTCTGTTCCCCGAGACGGCCGACGAGTCGCCGCTGCCACCAACCGAACGGCTCGCCGAGGCGTGTACCGAGGCCCGGTACCGTCGGATTCCCGCACCGTTCGTGGCGCTCATCGATCGCACATGGACGTGTTTCGCGCCGAACAGGCACTCGGCGAACGAGTACGGCGTCCTTGTCAACGACCGTACTCACGCGTACGTCTTCTACTGGTACTTCAGCACCTGCCTCTGGGACGTCTACGACCCCGTCTACTCCGCCCGGGATGACCGTCCATCGGCGACGTACGTCGACATCCGCGAGTGTTTGCGTCGGATCGAGCCGTTGCTCGAGGACGGCCGGCGTGTCGATGCCGTCGTCGAAGGGTTCGAGACGGACACGGGCCGCGAGACCACCGTTTCCGGCACGATCACCGACGTCACCTACACCGGAACGTCGGGCGGCGAGGGGGGATCGGTACCGATCACGCAGTTCGCGGGGAAAGCCGCGTTCACGCTCGAGAGCGGGAACGAAACGTACAGCGTCGGCGGCTGGGGTGCGATACTCGAGGATGTCGAAGCGGTTCGGATCGAGATCGATTCACCGGCGTGATGGCGACCGTCCCGGTCGATCGCCCGCATCGCGGCGGTTCGAGGATCGATTCGGCCTTGTTCCCTGGCACGGACGAGAGAAGTTAACTACAGCCGTTGTACTAACCCAGCAATTATAAATAGGTACAATTCAATATTCCCGTTCATGAGTGGTAGATATTCACGGGGGAGTACCGAATCCGAATCCAGCGTCTCGCGGCGGACGTTCGTCGCCGCGGCAGGTGCAACCGGCGCGACGGTCAGCCTCGCCGGCTGTATCTACGGCGACAGCGGCGATGAAGACGGCAGCGTCGTGATCGCGATGGGCTCGACTACCATCGACGACGTCGAAGACGGGATGCCCGACCTGCTCTACGAGAACGGGCTGGACGAGGACATCGAGATCAGCTTCAGTTCCCAGTCGGACGACACCGGCGACCAGCGAGACACCTACTCGCAGCTGATCGAGGCCGGTGAGTCCGAGCCGGACCTCATGATGTGTGACACCGGGTGGACGAACGTCCTCATCGAGAACGGCTACCTCGCGAACCTCTCGGAGGAGCTCGACGACGAGACGTTGAGCCTGATCGACGAGGAGTACTTCGAGGCGTTCGTCGACACAGCCCGCGACCCGGAGAGCGACGACCTCATGGCGCTGCCGCTGTTCCCGGACTACGGCTGCCTGTACTACAACAAGAACTACGCCCGCGACGCCGGCTACGACGACGACGACTTCGAGGAGTGGTCGACCGAGCCGATGAGCTGGGAGGAGTGGGCCGAGATCACCGAGGAGATGGTCGACTCCTCGGACGCCGAGGTCGGACTGGCGACCCAGTTCGACATCTACGAGGGAACGTCCTGCTGTAGCTTCAACGAGGTCATGACCTCGTTCGGCGGCGCATACTTCGGCGGCGAGGAGAACCTCGGCGGCCCCGTCGGCGACCGTCCCGTTACCGTCGACGAGGATGAGTTCATCGAGTCCCTCGCGATGATGTACACGTTCGCCGCGGACGAGGAGGACGACGACACGCTCGATGAGTTCCCCACGGGGATCGCGCCATCGGACATCACCTCCTGGGACGAGGAGGGCGCCCGCGAGCCGTTCTCGTCCGGGCAGACCGCAATGCTTCGCAACTGGCCGTACATCGTGCCGGCGACGCTCGAGGGCGAGGACTACCCGTTCGACGACGAGGACGACCTCGGCGCGATGCCGATCCCCTACGGCGTCGACGAGGACGAGGCCGCCCAGCCCGGCACCGGCGGAACGGCCTCCGCACAGGGTGGCTGGCACATCGGTCTCAACCCCAACTCCGAGCGCACCGAGGAGGCGGTGCAGGTCATGCAGGCGATGACCGAGGACGACTTCAACCTCGGGATGCTCGAGATCGTCGCCTGGCTGCCGCCCAAGCCCGAACTCTTCGACGACGAGGAGGCGACGGATCCCGACGCGGTCGGTCCTATCGGAAACTACATGGAGACGCTGCGCGTGGCCGGCGAGAGCGCGATGCCCCGTCCGGTCACCGAGCAGTGGCCGTCGCAGGCGGAGCTCATCGCGGAACAGCTCAACCAGGCCGTCGCCGGCGATACGAGCCCCGAAGACGCCGCCGCTGATCTCCAGGAAGCGCTCGAAGAAAGCGAATCGTAAGCATGAGCACGGAACAAGAGGCGGATACCGCAAACCGAGAATCTCGGCGATCGGGGCCGCTGGTCGCGGTCACACGGTGGCTCGAGAACCTCGGCGAAACCGCGTTCGCGTACCTGCTGTTGACGCCCGTGTTCGTTATCCTGGGCGCGATCGCGCTCTATCCGCTACTGCGAACGCTCGAGCTGTCGATGTACGTCAACGTTCTGGGTACCGGCGATCCGGAGTTCGTCGGACTCCAGAACTACGTCGATATGTTCACCGGCGCCCGCGACCCCGACTTCCCCGGATCGACGATGTTCCTGCCCGACGCGAGCACGTCCTCGAGCTTCCCGTTCGTCCACGTCGAGGGCTGGTTCCGTAGCGCCCTGGTCGTGACGCTCGTCTTTACTGTCGTGAGAGTCTTCTTCGAGACGGTCATCGGATTCGGCCAGGCGCTGATCCTCGACCAGGAGTTCCGCGGCCGACGTCTCGTCCGCGTCGCCATCATCATCCCGTGGGCGATCCCGCTAGTCATCCAGGGGATGATCTTCTACCTGATGTTCCACCCGAGCACCGGGTTCCTGACGGAGTATCTGGCGAACTTCGGAATCGTCGCACCGACGAACACGCTCAACGATCCGTGGAGCGCGCTGCTGATCGTCACCGTCGCCGACATCTGGAAGACGACGGCGTTTATGGCCCTGCTGATCCTCGCGGGGCTCCAGAGCGTCGACCGCAGCCTCTACGACGTCGCGAAGGTCGCCGGCGCGAGCCGCTGGCAGCAGTTCAAGCTGATCACGCTCCCGCTGGTCCTGCCGGCGGTGGCGATCGCCGTCCTCTTCCGGACGATCGACGCGATGCGCGTGTACGGACTGATCGACGTCGCCTCGAGCTGTACGGTCGTACCGTCGCTATCGTGTATGGTCGTCGAGACGTTCAACACGAACCGCGGACTCGCGTCGGCGATCGCGTTCGTGACCGCGGGGATCATCGGCATCCTCGCGATGATCGTCATCTACAGACAGTACAAAGAGGGATTCTAACATGGCTACCACAACCGAACAACAGTCCGACTCCTCGGAGTCCGAGGACGGGGTCCTCGCGCAGTGGACGAAAGGAGTTATCGGCGACGATGAGAAGCGCGCTCGACTCTATCGAGCGCTGTTTTACGTCGCGTGTGGCTTCTTCCTCGTGACGACGCTGTTCCCGTTCTACTGGCTACTGGTGCTGGCGCTGACGCCTAACAGCCAGATCCTCACGGGCGACTGGTCGCTCCCGGTCGTCGGGTTCGAGTTCCCGCACCCGCAGGGGTTCAACCCCCAGGCGTTCGTCGAGGTGTTCCAGCAGATCCCGTTCCACCTCTACGTGTTCAATAGCTTCGTGCTCGCGACGATCACGACCATCATCGTGTTGCTGGTCGCGAGCCTCGCGGGGTACGTCTTCGGGCGACTCGACTTCCCCGGCAAGGGACCGCTCATGCTCGCCGTGCTGATGGTGTCGTACTTCCCGCCGGCGGCGTTTCTGATCCCGCTGTTCGACGCGTTCCTGGGGAACGCCGTCGTGATCCCGTTCCTCGGGATCGAACTGTTCCAGCCGCCGCGGCTGGTGAACACGCCGGGATCGATGATCCTGCCCTTTAGCGCGCTGTTCATGCCGCTGGCGATCTTCATCCTCACGACGTTCTACGCCCAGATCCCCGACGGGCTCGAGGACGCCGCCCGAGTCGAGGGGACGACCCGGCTGGGCGCGCTGTTTCGGGTTATCATGCCCCTGTCGGCACCGGGCGTCGCGACGGCCGCCGTCCTAACGTTCATCGCGGTCTACAACGAGTACTTCTTCAGTTCGATCATGGCGCTGGAGAACATCCCCCAGAACTGGTCGCCGCTCGTCGGCGGGATCCTGAGCTACCAGGACCAGTACACGACCGACTTCAACCTCATGGCGGCGGCGAGCATCGTCGGGGTCATTCCGATCCTGATCATCGTGATCGTCGCGCAGGAGAGAATCGTTAGCGGACTAACTGCAGGAGGACTTAAGGAATAACATGGCACGCGTATCACTCAGCAACGTCACGAAGCGGTACGAAGACGTCGTCGCGGTCGACGACATGAATCTCGATATCAAGGACGGGGAGTTCGTCTGTTTCGTCGGCCCCTCGGGCTGTGGGAAGTCGACGACGATGGAGACGATCGCCGGACTCACCAAACCCAGCGAAGGGACGATCCGGATCGGCGAGACCGACGTCACCAAACTCCCGCCGAAGGACCGCGGGGTGTCGATGGTCTTCCAGAACATCGCGCTGTTCCCCCATATGGACGTCTACGAGAACATCTCGTTCGGGCTCCGGCTCCGGAAGTACGACCAGGACGAGATCGACCGTCGAGTCGAAAACGCCTCGGAAATCGTCCAGCTCGAGGGAATGCTCGATCGCGAACCCAACGAGCTCTCGGGTGGCCAGCAACAGCGCGTTGCGATCGCCCGTGCGATCGTTCGCAACCCCGACGTCTTCCTGATGGACGAGCCGCTGGCGAACCTGGACGCGAAGCTCCGGGTCCACATGCGAACCGAGCTCCAGCGTCTCCACAAGCAACTGGATACGACGATCATCTACGTCACCCACGACCAGGCAGAGGCGATGACGATGTCCGATCGGATCGCCGTCCTCAACGCGGGGGAGCTTCAACAGATCGACCCGCCGCTGGTCTGTTACAACGAGCCCGCAAACCTCTTCGTCGCCGGCTTCATCGGCTCGCCGTCGATGAACTTCACCGACGGCGAACTCGTCGACGGCGGTCTCACGACCGAACACTTCGACATCGAGTTCGACACGACCGAACTCGGCGTCGGCCCCGGCGACGAGATCACGGCCGGCGTCCGCCCGGAGGACATCTACCTCACCAGAAACGACGACGAGGTCGACTCCCCGTCCGAAGTGATCGAGGCGACGACCGACGTCCTCGAGCCGATGGGCGACGAGATCTTCGTCTACCTCACGCTGGACGGCTCCAGTAGCTCCTCGATGACCAGCGGCGAGGCCGCCGGCGCCGCGAACCAGTTGCTGATGAGCGTCGACCCCGACACCGAGATCGAGGCGGACGAATCGGTTTCGATCGTCCTCGATCGCTCGAAGATCCACCTGTTCGACACCGCGTCCGGCGACGCGCTGGCACACGGCATCGTCGACCTCTCGGAGGCCGAGCGAACGGAAGCGGCGGCCGAATCCAGGGGGCAGCATGAGTAGCCTCGTTCCCGTCGTCTACTACGGGGGCTTTCTGGTGTTGTTCTTCTTCTGGATCTACGGGATCGTCTCGTTCGGTCTGGACGTAAAGAACAAGGTCATCCCCGGTATCAGGCAGTACCGTCGCGGACGCAAGCGTCAGAAGGCAACGCAGGAACGCGAACAGGAGCAGAACGAGCAGGAAAAGCAGCTGTACTGAACGACCGATCGAACCCGTGTTCGGTTTCACCGAACCGGCCTCGAAGAGCGAACGCCGAACGGCGTCTTCTCCGAGAAACGGCGTTTCATAGACCGCCTCTCCCTGATACACGAATTTCGCTTCACCCGGATTTATTGACTCTCGTCTCGACCGTCTACCCGTATGGATATCGGCGTACACACCCCGCCGCTCGCGGATGAATCGCTCGAGGGCGCCCTGGCGTACCTCTCCAAGATCGGCGTCGACGCGATCGAACCCGGCGTCGGCGGCTTCCCCGGCGACGACCACCTCGCTCGCGAGGAGTACCTCGACGACGAAGACGCCCGGCTCGAACTCGAGGAGCTGCTCTCCGAGTTCGACATGCGTATCAGCGCGCTCGCGACACACAACAACCCGCTGCACCCGGACGACGAACGAGCCGACGAGGCCGACACCGAGCTCCGCGAGGCGATCGAGCTCGCCGACCAGCTCGACGTCGGAACCGTGACCTGTTTCTCCGGGCTCCCCGCGGGCGGTCCCGACGACGAGGTGCCGAACTGGATCACCGCGCCGTGGCCGACCGAGCACGCCGACGCCCACGACTACCAGTGGGAGGTCGCCGTCGACTACTGGTCCGATCTCGCCGCGTACGCCGACGACCACGGCGTCGACCTCGCGATCGAGATGCACCCGAACATGCTGGTCTACGAGCCACACGGGATGGCCCGCCTGCGCGAGGAGACGAACGAGCGCGTTGGCGCGAACTTCGACCCCTCACATCTGTACTGGCAGGATATCTCGATCACCGACGCGATTCGCTACCTCGGCGAGCGTGACGCGATCCACCACTTCCACGCCAAGGACACGAAGGTCTACGAGGAGCAGGCCCGCGAGAAGGGCGTTCTCGACACGACGGCCTACGACGACGAGCCGAACCGCTCGTGGCTGTTCCGTTCGGTCGGTTACGGCCACGGTGAGAGCCACTGGAAGGACGTCGTCTCGACGCTGCGGATGGTCGGCTACGACGGTGCGCTCAGCATCGAGCACGAGGACTCGTTGACGAGCTCGCGCGAGGGGCTCGAGAAGGCGGTCGAAATCCTCGAGCGGGCCGTGTTCCGCGAACAGCCGGGCGAGGCGTACTGGGCCGAGTAGCCCTCCGCCGTCCGTTTCGGCGGGCCGGCCGGCGGGTGCATCGGTTCGGTCACCGGCTTCGGCACGACGGCGTTTCGACCCTTGTCGCTCCCGCACAGGGCTTATCCGGGTCGCGGGACGTTGCTAGGATATGAGTGAACGGAGCGAGTCCAGAATGGCGTTCTGGGACGATGCGGCCGAAGACGAGGCCCATCAGCGGTACCGAACGCTTCTCCACACGATCGGCGACGGGATCTTTCAGCTTGACGCCGAGGGCCGCTTCGTCGCAGTGAACGACGTTATCGGCGAGTTGACGGGGTACATGTACGACGAACTTCTGGGAGAGCGAATCGCCGAGATCCTCGAAACCGACGGCGCGGCGATCGAGCGCGAGATAGAGCGACTCCGGACGAACCCCGCCGAGCAGAGCGCGCTCCTCGAGATCCCCGTCCGGGCCGCCGACGAGAACCTGGTACTCTGTGAAGTGCGAATAAACCCGTTCGACGAAGACGAGTCCCTTCGGGGTGCCGTCGGAACCGTTCGCGAGATCGCCGGCCGGAACCGAACCGAGCTGGACTGGCGCCAACAGCACCGTGACTTCGAGTACGAGGGGGAGAGCTACGAGATAACGCGCGACCTACAGGAGAGCGAGGAGCGATTGCGTCTCGCGCTCCAGGCCGGCGATCTAGGTATGTGGGAGCTCGATCTCCAGACGCGGGACTCGCCGGTCCGTTCGCCCCAACACGATCGGATCTTCGGCTACGAGGGGGGCCGCGAGGAGTGGAGCTTCGAGATCTTTCTCGAGCACGTCCACCCGGACGACCGCGAGTTCGTCGAGCGCAGTTTCGAGGAGGCCTTCGAGACGGGGACGTGGGAGTTCGACTGTCGGATCGTCCGAACCGACGGCGAGCAGCGGTGGATCGCGGCTCAGGGCGAGTTCTACTACGACACCGACGGCGAGCCGGTTCGTGCGATCGGGGTTGTAGAGGACGTCACCGAGCAAAAGGAGAACGCGAAGGACCTCGAGGACGCGAAGTCGCGGCTCGAGGCCGCGACCGAAGCCGGCGCCGTCGGGACCTGGGAGTGGCACGTTCCCGAGGATCGCATGATTGTCGGCGCGTCGTTCGCCGACCAGTTCGGTGTCGATCCCGACGCCGCTCGCGAGGGCGTGCCGCTCGAGCAGTTCGTCTCGTCGATTCACGAGGCCGACCGCGAGCGTGTCATAGAGAAGATCGAGACCGCGGTCGAGACCTGCGGGGAATATGAGGCGGAGTACCGCGTTCGAAGCGCCGACGGCGAACTCCGGTGGGTGGTCGCCCGCGGCCACGTCGAGTGTGACGAGGACGGGAACCCGCTGACGTTCCCCGGAACGCTCACCGATATCACCGAGCGAAAGCGAGCCAAGCTCGAGGCCGAAAACCAGTCGCGCCAGCTCGAGACGCTGTTTCAGGTGCTGCCCGTCGGCGCCGTCGTCGCAGACGGAGACGGCTCGTTGCTCAAGGCCAACGACGTCGCCAAGGAGATCTAGGGTGGCGACGTGTTCGACGCGGAATCCGTCGACGAGTACGACAAGTACTCGGCGGTGTGGGCCGACACGGGCGAGCCCGTCGACCCCGAGGAGTGGACGATGACCCAGGTGCTTCGCGGCGAATCAGTCATGGATCCCAACGTATACGAGATCAGTACGTTCGACGGCAACAGTCGGATCATCATGGAGCACGGCGAACCGGTGAGAGACGCCGACGGCGACGTGAGTCGAGCGATCGTGACCCTCACCGATATCACCGAGCGAAAAGAGTACGAACGGAAGCTCAAGGAGTCGAACGAACGCCTCGAACAGTTCGCCTACGCGGCCTCTCACGACCTCCAGGAACCCCTGCGGATGATAACGAGCTACCTCGGGTTGCTCGAACGCCGGTACGGGGACGAGCTCGACGAGGACGCCGAGGAGTTCATCGCGTTCGCCGTCGACGGCGCCGACCGGATGCGGGCGATGATCGACGGGCTACTCGACTACGCGCGCGTCGACACGAAAGGCGAGCCGTTCGAACCCGTCGAACTGGACGGCGTGCTCGAGGAGACGCTCGATACCCTCCGGATGAAAATCGACGAGAGCGGAGCCGAAATCGCGGCGGAGTCGCTTCCCTGCGTGCGGGGCGACGAAGCACAACTTCGACAGCTCTTCCAGAACCTCCTGAGCAACGCGATCGAGTACTCCGGCGACGAACCACCGCAAATCCGCGTCGAGGCCGAGCCCGCGGGCGAAACCTGGACGGTAGCGGTCCGCGACGAGGGAATCGGAATCGACGCCGACGAGCAGGACCGCGTCTTCGACGTGTTCGAACGACTCCACGGCCACGAGGAGCACCCCGGAACCGGGATCGGACTTGCGCTCTGCGAGCGGATCGTCGAACGCCACGGCGGCGAGATCAGGGTGGAGTCCGAACCTGACGAGGGAGCGACGTTTGCGTTCACACTTCCCGCAGCGTGAACTGCCTCGGGGCCGAGTGGTTCGAGACGCCGAAGGCGTCTCGTCATCGATCTCGCGGACCTCGCGGAACAACGTTCCGCTCAGTCACGGAAGACAGAGTCTTCCGTACGACCCCGAGACACTCGACCTGCGCTTCTCCGTGGAGAACTGCGAGCAACACTTCCGGATCGGCGGCGCCGATCGGACGTCAGAGAAACCGATCGACTCCGTTACGCGACCGTCGCGCTCCGCCCCGCAGCCTCGATCGCCTCGAGGAAGATGCCGATCCCGAGTTCGATCTCGCGCTCGCTCGAGTCCAGCGGCGGAAGTAGTCTGATCGTCTTCTTCCCGCAGCCGAGAGTTAGCAGGCCCCGACGCAGCGACTCCTCGACGACCGCGCTGCGGCGCTCGGGGGTGTCGAACTCGACGGCCAGCATCAGGCCCTTCCCCCGGACGTCGACGACGTGGTCGGGCGAGTCGTCCCGGAGCAGCTCCTTCGCCTGCTCGCCCCGTTCGGTGGCGTTCTCGAGCAGATCGTGTTCCTCGATCGCCTCGAGGGTGAACGCGCCCATCATCGAGCCCAGCAGGTCGCCGCCGCCGAACGTCGACCCCAGCCGGTTCTTTTCGCTGGGGAAGATCTCGGAGCGGGAGATCGTCGCGCCGACGCGCAGGGCCTTCGCTGCGGAGATGACGTCGGGCTCGATCTGGTAGTGATCGGACGCCCAGATCTCGCCGGTGCGGCCGACGCCGGACTGGATCTCGTCGACGACCAGCGGGATGTCGTACTCGTCGGTAACGGCCGCGACTTCCTCCATGAACGCGTCGCTCGGGAAGCGGTAGCCGCCGACGCCCTGGATCGGCTCGAGGGTCAGGAAGGCGATCTCGTCGGGATTGATGTGGCCGCCCTCCGGAGACAGCGAGTTGCGAAGCTGGGACCCCTCGTTCGCGAAGAAGCCACAGTCACAGCTGGCGGCGTCACAGCCCCGATCCGCGCAGAACGGCACCGTCTCGATTCCGTCGATCTGGGGGTAGTGGCGGGTGTAGACCTCCTTGGACTTGGTGATCGAGAGCGTGCCGAAGGTGCGCCCGTGGAAGCTGCCGGCGAAGGCGACGCCGTACTTCGCGGGCGCCCGGTGGTCGTGAGTGATCTTCATCGCGTTCTCCATCGCCTCTGCGCCGGAGTTCGAGAGGAAGACGGTGTCCATCCCGTACTGACTCGAGACGTCGACCAGTTTCTCCATCAGGTGGCTCGAGCCCGGCACATCCGAGTCCTCGGGAGTCGGGCCCGCGCCGAAGTACATGTCCTGGCCGGCGATCTTCATCGGTTCGACGAGGTCGAACTCCCGCAGTTTGCCGGTGAGCTTCTCGTTGTTGTAACCGAGTGGCGCGGCGCCGATGTGGCACGTGAAGTCGAGTAAGACGTTGCCGTCGACGTCGGTGACGAACGGTCCGTCCGCCTCGCGGGTCACGTCCCACACGAACTCGTGGGAATACTCGCTGGGTGCCGCGTTCTCCCCGTGGAACTCGACCCACTCCCGGGCGTTGGGGCCGGGGAACGCGTCCACGTTCGGTTCGGCAGTGTCCCTATCCATACACAGATAATGTGTACGTCGTACATTAAATGTTGTTATAGATGGGCACGCCGGCCGGAAAACGAGAATCGGGACGTCGCGGCGAACGGGCCGGCGCGAACGGAAAAGAGTCGGCCCGGACCGTCTCGTTAATCGTCGTCGCCCGGTTCCGCGGTCGTCGTCGGATCGTCGGATCGGCGTTCCGTGGAGCCGACGATCACCGTCTCCTCCTGGAGCAACACGCGGCCGTTGGTGCCGCTCAGGTTCTTGATCAGCGAGAGCATCGCGAGGAAACAGACGATCGCGAACGGCGCGCCGGTAATGACGACGGCTTGCTCGAGTGCGCCGGCACCGCCCTCGCCGCCGAGGATCATCAGGATCGCGGCGGTCAGCCCGAGGACGACACCCCAGAAGACCCGGTTGATCGTCGAGGGCGACTCCTTGCCGCCGGTGGTCATCATCGAGACCGCGAGCGTCGAGGAGTCCGCCGACGTAATGAAGAACGTCGTCACGAGCACGAGGAACGCGACCATGAAGATCGCCCCGAACGGCAGGGCGTCGAACAGAATGAAGCCCGAAACCTCGGCACCGACCTCACCCGCGATAACCTCGCCGAAATCAGCGCCGCCCGTGTCCTGCAGGAAGACGGCAGTGCCACCGACGAACGTGAACCACGGAATCGTCGCGGCGGAGGTCGCGACGATTCCGGTGAAGGCGACCTCGCGGATGGTCCGCCCCTTCGAGATGCGGGCGATAAAGAGCCCGGCGAAGGGGGACCAGGAGAGCGCCCACGCCCAGTAGAAGACGGTCCAGCTCTCGACCCAGCCAGTGCCGCCGTCGCCCGCGCCGGTGTAGAGGCTCATCGCGACGAAGTCACTGATCATCCCGCCGATCGCCTGCGAGCCGAGCAACAGCAGGAACATCGACGGCCCGAGGATGAACGTCGCGAGCATGATCAGGACGAACAGGCCCATATTGAAGTTCGAAAGTCGGCGGATCCCCTTGTCGATCCCCAGCACCATCGAGATAGTAAAGAGAATCGTCATCGTCGTCACGACCAGCAGGATGCCGGTGTCGCCGAAGCTCAGCCCCCACTGGTACTCGAGGCCGCTGACGAACTGGCTCCCGATGAATCCGAGCGAGGTCGCGACGCCGCCGATCGTCGCGAAGACGGCGAGGATGTCGACGACCTTGGCGACGGGGCCGTCTAAGTTCTCCTTTCCGATGATCGGCGTCAGCGCCGACGAGGCCCGCAGCGGGACCTTGTCGTAGTTGTACGCGAAGTAGCCGATCGCGATCCCCATGATCGTAAACACCGCGAGCTGGGGCAAGGCCCAGTGGAACAGCGTCTGCTGGATCGCGAGCGGAATCGCCTCGGTCGTCCCCCCCTCGACACCGAACAGCGGATTCGGGTCGTCGTAGTAGAACAGTCCCTCGGTCGGTCCCCAGAACACGACACCCGCGGCGAACCCGGCCGAGTACAGCATCGCAAAAAACGAGAAGAAGCTGTACTCGGGATCCTGGTCACCGAGTTTGAGCTTGCCCCAGGGACCGACGATCAGGTACAACAGGAAGACGACGATCAGGAACACGATCACCAGCAGCGCCCAGCTCATGTAGCTGAGCATCTCTCCGTGAACGGTTTCGATCCCGCCGGCGACGAAGCTCCGGTCGACGAAGAACGCGACGATGACGCCGACCGTGAGCAACGCGCCGAAGACGAAGACGACCGGATCGAGTTCGTCGAGGAACCGACCGACCATCCCTCGTTCGCTGTTGCTCACGCGAACTCACCCACCGTTCTCGATCCGAGCGACCGGGTCCGTCTGGATCGGTTCTCCCTCCCACTTGCCGTGCACTGCGATGGCATACCGAACCCATTGTCAGTATCTTGCATAAACATTTCTTTTTCGTATCTACCATACACAGATTGCGTTTATTGTACGGATCGTGTACGGATTTCCTCAACGGTACGCATTATCCAACACACGGCCAACTATATAACTCACACACACTGTATTTCAACTTAGGAGTTCCGTACCCCACATTCGATAACCGGCCCCGTCAATCGTTTCACTAACGAGAAGAAGCCGTTCGCTCGAGCCGAAACACATACTGTATTCGATCCCTCGAGCAGAGCGACGTCGTCCGGTGGCGAGCATCGACTCCGTTCGAGCCGCGAGAAGACGACGGTAGCTTAGTTCGTCAGCTCCTCGAGGTTCCGCTCGCGAGCCGCCGCGCTCTCGTCGGCGCGCTCGGCGAACTCGTCGACCCGGTCCTTGATTTCCTCGCGGGTCGTCTCCGGAGAGAAGGAGTCGGACATCGTCAACAGTCGGACGAACGCCCGCAACTCCTCGTCGGTGAGCTGGGCGAACTCCTCGTTCTCGAGCTTCTCGACGACCTCGTCGACGTCGATCTGCCCGACCGGTTCGACGCTGAACTCGACGTTGACCATCCGATAGTTCGACCCCGCGAGGCGTTGTTCGGCCTTACCGACGCCCTCCGAGAGCATGTCCTTGAACGGCGTGTGGTACCCCATCGTCCCGAGGTGGAGGAAGGCGAGCATGTCCGTGATTCCCTGCGTGTAGGCGTCCCGATCCTCGTCGTCGGGGTCGAACACCGTCTACCGGTCGCGCTCCTCTAGGTACTCGAAGAGGATGCTAAAATCGAGCACCGCGTTCCGGACCCGTCGACGGATCCGGTTTCGCTTCTGTTTCTTCGAGTGGTCGGTGTAATCCGTCTTCCGGCCGAGCAGGAAGTCGCGGTCGGAGGGGGTGAGGATCCCGCGAGGTCGGTCCGAGTCGGCCGCGGTTCGAAGCGACTGCGGGACGTCATCCTGGCTCATACAGGCTACTGGTGGAGCGCGCGAATTAACGTTTCTGATCCGGACAACGTGACGGCAATCGAACAGCTTCGATCGGTCGCGAACGAGTCAGACCGGTCGGCGGGAGAGTTCGGCGATCGTCTCCGAGAGCACCCCCACGCCGATCTCGAGGCTCCGCTCGTCGATGTCGAACGTCGGCGTGTGGTGGTTGGTCGGATGGTCCGTTCCCACGAGCAGGTAGGAGGCGAGCCCGCCGCCGTTCTGGACGCGGTTCATCAGGTAGGTGACGTCCTCGCTGACGCCGAACTCCGTCGAGGGGATCACTCGGTCGACGCCTTCGACCTCGCGGGCGACCGACTCGATCAGTTCGCGCAGAGCAGGGTGGCTGTCGGCCCGGGGGGACTCGCTGATGACCCGCGGCGTGACGTCACAGTCGTGCATCTCCGCGGCCGCGTACAGCACCCGTTCGAGTTCGGTCCGCATGTACTCCATCAGTCCCGTCGTCTCGCCGCGGACCTCCGCGTCGATCGTGATCTCCTCGGCGATGACGTTGCTCGCGGTTCCCCCCTCGATCCGGCCGACGTTGACGCGGGTCTGGCCGTCGCTGTGGCGGGGAATCGCGTAGGCGTTCTGGATCGCCGTCGCCGCGGCCTGCATCGCGTTCCCGCCCTCGTTCGGCGCCTTCCCCGCGTGGGCACTTGCACCCTCGAACGTCGCCGTCAGGTGGGCCATCGCCAGCGGCTTCTCGACGCCGGCGACGATCTCGCCCGTCGGGTGGTCGAGCCCGACGTGGAGCGCCAGCAGGTAATCGACATCCTCGAGGTAGCCGCCTTCGGCCATCGCCTTCCCGCCACCCGAGATCTCCTCGGCGGGCTGGAAAAAGACCTTCAGCGTCCCCTCGAACTCACTCTTTTTGATCGCCTCGATCGTTCCCAGCGCCATCGCGATGTGGGCGTCGTGGCCGCAGGCGTGCATGTACCCCTCGTGTTCCGAGCGAAACCCCTCCGCGGCGGGTCGGTGCTCGGCCAGATCGGACTCGGTCATCGAGATCCCGTCCATGTCGACCCGGAGCCCGATCGTCGGGCCCGACCCCTGCTCGAGGACGCCGACGACGCCGGTGTGGCCGTCCGCCGTCCGCTCGAGGACGTCCTCGCGAACCCCCGCCTCGCGGGCACGCTCGAGCCAGGGATCGAGCTCGCTCTCCTCGGGCACCGCCATGCTCTGATCGGTCGAGAGCGCCTCCCGACCGACGGCGATCTCGTCGACCCCGATGCACTCGAGCTCCTCGACGATCCGGGCCGTCGTCCGGAACTCCCGCCACCCCGGCTCCGGACGTCGGTGGAACTCCCGTCTGAGCTCCGATAGCCTGCTTCGAACGTCGTACACCATCTTTCGTGGCGGTAGGCAGTCGGCTCACTTAACGGTAGCCAATACCGGGACCCGGTTCGGGGGACGGAACTCATCGGCCCCGACGAGAACGTGAGAGACGATCGTCGCGAAACGGCGGGGGTGGCCCTTCAGGTGGCCGTGGGGTCGTCTCGGGAACGGCGAAAACGAATACCGTAGTCCCGTCTACTGCGAGCCGAGGTAGGCCGTCGCGTCCATCTCGACGCGAACGTCCTCGGGCAGCCTCGAGACCTCGACGCAGACCCTGGCGGGCGGTTCCTCGCCGAATTTCTCGCCGTAGGTCTCGTTGACCCGCTCGTAGTCCTCGAGATCGGTCAGGTAGACGGTGACCTTTACTACGTCCGCGAGACCGTCGCCGCCGGCCTCGCTGACGACCGCGGCGACGTTCTCGAGCACGCGGTCGGTCTGGGCCTCGATGTCGCCGTCGACGGCCTCGCCCGAGTCGGGATCGACGGGGCCGTAGCCCGAGACGTGGAGGGTGTCCCCGGCGCGGACGCCCTGAGAGTAGGGGTTGTCGTTGCTCGGTGCGCCGTCTGTGGTGATCGGTTCGGTGTCGGACATCGTTCGGGTCGTTAGGCGGTCTGTTTGGTCTCGGCCGTCGCGTGTTCGATCGCGTCGGCGACGACGTCCATCGCCGTCTCCGCGAGCTCCTGGGTGAGCACGAGCGGCGGCAGCAGCCGGAGGACGTTACCGTGGCGGCCGGCCGTCCAGACGAGCACGCCGTGTTCGAAGCAGTACTGCTGGATCTCGTCGACGAGGTCGTCGGCCGGAGCGCCGTCGCCGTCGACGAACTCGGCGCCGATGAACAGCCCCTGTCCGCGGACGTCGCCGAGATGATCGTTCCCGGCGGCGACTTCACGAAGCCGACCGCGGATATGCTCGCCCAGTTCACGGGCGTGAGCCAGCAGGTCGTGGTCCTGGATGTACTCGATGGCGCGGCTGCCGGCCCGCATCGCAACGACGTGGCCGCGGTAGGTGCCGGCGTGGTCGCCCGAGCCCCACGTGTCGAGATCCTCGTGGTACATCGTCGCCGACAGCGGAAAGCCCACGCCGCCCAGCGCCTTCGCGGAAGTCATCACGTCGGGCGTGACGTCGGCCCAATCGTTGGCCCACCACTCGCCGGTGCGGCCGAACCCGCTCTGGATCTCGTCGAACATGAGCGTAACGTCGTTGTCGTTGGCGAGGTCGCGCAGGCCCTGCAGGAACCCCTCCGGGGGCGTGACGACGCCGCCCTCGCCCTGGATCGGCTCGACGAAGATACCCGCAGGGTTCGCGAGTCCGCCGTAGGGATCCTCGAGGATCGCCTGGACCTCCTCGAGGGCGTGATCGACGGCCTCCTGTGGCGCCTTCCCCTGCTCGAACGGGTTGGGGTAGGGGGCGTGGACGACGTCGGCCAGCAGCGGCGAGTAGTGTTCCTTGAACCCCTTGTTGCCGGTGAGGCTCATCGCACCGGGCGTCGCACCGTGGTAGGCCCCGCGGAACGCGATCAGGCCGTCACCGCCAGTGTTGTATTTGGCGAGTTTGATCGAGGCTTCGACGGCGTCGCTGCCGGTTGGGCCGCCGAAGACGACCTTCTGATTGCCCTGCAATCCCGAAGGGGCGATCTCGTCGAGCTTCTCGATCAGCTCGAGTCGGGCCTCGGTCGGGAAATCGACCGTGTGGACCAGCTTGTCGGCCTGTTCGTGGACGGCCTCGAGCACGTAGGGGTTCGCGTGGCCGACGTTGAGCACGCCGATGCCCGCGAACATGTCGATGTAGGTGTTGCCGTCGACGTCACGAACTGTCGCGCCTGAGCCCTCCTCGAACGCGACCGGGATGTCCTCGGGGTAGGCGACCGCGCTGCTGTCGATCTCGCGCTGTTTTTCGAGTAGTTCCCGCGACCGCGGGCCGGGGACGCTGTCGACGTTCGGTGCCTCGTCGTAGTGGAGTTCGTCGATCGGTGGACTGCTCGTCATACGTAGGGCCAGGTGGAACAGTGATAAATAATTTGTCCACAGTAACTATAGAGGACGTACACAGAAATCGGTTCGATAGCCGTCGGTCGGGCCGCGCGAACGTCCGCCACTCGCTAGTTAGTCACTACCGATAGGAGGGAGTGAGATAAGTGGGCCGAAAGACGTCGGCGAACGGCTCTGGAAGCGGAGACGACGGAACGGTTCTCGTCGACTCGAGGGGTTACCAGGGCTCGTCCTTCAGTCCAAGCTGGTAGGCGATCATGTTCGTCGTCACGTGCAGGATCGGGGTGAGCACGACGACGACGGCGATCACGCCCCACGTGAACACCTCAAAGAACCACTCAGTCGCGAGCAACGCGGTTAGGGGAAGTGAGACCACGACGAAATCGAGCTGGTCCAGTCCGGGGAACATCGCGCCGCGCTGGCGGCCGGTTCGGCGTTTGAGAAACGAGGCCGTGATGTCGCCGAGCATTGCCCCTGCGGCGAGGCCGATCGCCGCCAGCGGCGTAAACGCCGGAACGTCGATCCCGGTCGCCGCGCTCACGTCGTCGGCGACGAGGGTCAGCGCGCCCGCGAGGAGCACTCCCGCGAGGATCCCCGCGGCGGTTCCCCGCCAGGTCTTCCCGTCGCCGAGCACGCGCTTGTCGTCCCACGTCCGTCCACCGTCGATCGGCCGACCGCCGCCGGCCAGCACCGCGGCGTTGTTGGGAACGTAGGCCGGCAACATCGCCCAGAAGGCGACGACGATCGTCTCGAGTACTGCCATGTTCGGCGGGACGAACCCGCAGGTCTTAATCGGGGGTGGTTCGTCCTCGACCCGTCGCACCGCCGATAACATCAGCTCCATATAAGCTCGGCGACGTAACTACTGTATGATGTTGCCAGTCGCGAATCGGTTCGTCGCCGGAGAGGGACCAGCCGAGGCCCTCGAGCACGTTCGTCAGCTGAACGATCGGAACGTGAAGGCGATCGTGAACCTGCTGGGGGAACACTACGACGACCGCGAGGCCGCCGACGCCGACGCCCGAGAGTACCGCGAACTCGTCGAGGACATCGCGCGCTCCGACCTCGATGCGACGGTGTCGGTCAAGCCCTCCCAGATCGGCCTCGACCTCGGCGAGGACGTCTTCCGGGAGAACCTCGAGGGAATCGTCGAGACCGCGGCCGACCGCGGCGTGTTCGTCTGGATCGATATGGAGGATCACACGACGACCGACGCGACCCTCGACGCCTACGAGGAGTTCGCCAGGAAGCACTGGAGCGGAGAGCGTGCGCGATCCTCGTCGGACCGGTGGACCGACGGCGGGGTCGGCGTCTGCGTCCAGGCGAACCTCAAGCGGACCCGCAGGGACGTCGAACGGCTCGCGGACGTCCCCGGAAAGGTTCGATTCGTCAAAGGTGCTTACGACGAGCCGGCCGAGATCGCCTACAAGGGCAAAGATGCCGTCAACCGAGAGTACGAGGCCCTGCTCGAGTACGCCTTCGAACAGTTCGACGGGGGGATCGCGATCGGCAGCCACGACCCGGCGATGATCGACCGTGCGATCGAACTTCACGAGGAACACGGCACCGACTTCGAGATCCAGATGCTGATGGGCGTTCGGAACGACGCCCAGTTCGAACTCGCCGAGGAGTACGAGGTCTACCAGTACGTCCCCTACGGCGACCGCTGGATGTCGTACTTCTACCGCCGGGCGATGGAACGCAAGGAGAACCTCTGGTTCGCGGTCCGAGCCGTCCTCGGCCGCTAAAGGAAAGGGCTCATTAGCCCCTAGTGTGAGGTGGCGTACATGGCTTCGTGGAAGCGGGATTTCGCAAGCGGGCTGATCGTCCTTGGCCCGATTCTCGTGACCCTCTACGTTATCTACTGGCTCTACGGTCTCATCGCGGGGCTGACTCCCGGGCTCATCCTCGACGAGGCCGCGCTCCGGCCGCTGATTCCCGGCGACGGCGGCCAGGCCCAGCAGACCCGCGAGGAGGTCGCCCAGTTCCTCCGGGTGATCGTCGCGCTGACCGTTCTGGTGATCCTGACGTTCTCGGTTGGCTACCTCATGCGAACGACCGTCGGCGGACTGGTCGAGCGACTGGTCGACAACGTCGCCAACCGGGTCCCTGTGATCCGTGTCGTCTACAACGCCTCGAAGATGGCCGCCGAGACCGCCTTCGGCGAGCAGGACTCCCTGCAGAAACCGGTCAAGCTCGAGACCTGGGATGGGCTTCGAATGACCGCGTTCAAGACCGGCAAGGTGACCGAGGACGGCCGCGAGGTGCTGTTCCTACCGACGTCGCCGAACATCACGACCGGGTTCGTCATCGAGGTCGAGTCGAGCCGGATCACCGAACTCGACGAGGACGTCGAGGACGCCCTGACCCGTGTCCTGAGCGCCGGCTTCGGCGACTCGAGCCGAAACCGGGACATGGAGGCCGGCGTCTCGATCGACGTCGTCGACGAGGCGACGACCGACGGCGGGGAGACCGAACCCGAGTCGGATCGACGGCGGCTCGAGGACTGACCGCGAACGCTCGCCGGACGTCCTCGAGGGCCGCGAGTCCGTTCGACAGGGGAACCAGAACCTTTTGAGCCGACGATCCCCTCCGATCGGATATGCAACGACGAGCGGTTCTCGCCGGAGTCTCGAGCCTCACGTTGCTCGCCGGCTGTCTCTCCGACGACGAGGTCGACGACCGGGGCGAGATCGAAATCCTGATCGACGGCGAACCGGTGAACCTCTCCGAGGATCGGTACCAGGCCGAACACGCGACGAATCACTCGATCGACTTCCACCTCCACGAGGGCAGCGATCAGTGGTACATGGAGGGCGAAGAACGGGTCACGTTCGCCGAGGGAATCGACCTACTGCCGTACTTCTCGTTCGAAACGGTCGACGGCGACCACGTCCTCGACCACGACGGGGACACCTACAACGAGGCCGACGCCAGCACCGAGATGACGTTCCTGATCGACGGCGAATCGGTCGAGCCGACGGAGCACACACTCGAAGACGGTGAGGAGATAGTCCTCGAGGTGTCGACCAGCGGATAAGAGCCGAGCCGACGGTCGAGCCAAGAGCCGTCCGCCCGGGTTGATGGTGGTTCGGCCGCGAGTACGGGTATGCCAACTGTCGACGACACGGCGAGGGTGGTCGACTCCGACGTCGGCCGAGCCGAGATCCGGGAGTTCGCGACGATCCACGACGCCGAGATCGGCGACGGCTGTCGGCTCTACGAGCGAGCGTCGGTCAAGAAGTCACGGCTCGAGGGAGACATCGACGTCAACGCGGGAACGTACGTCGAGAACGCCGAGGTCGGACCCGGCGTACAGATCGGCCCGAACTGCAGCGTCGTCGGCGTCACCCACGAGCTACGCGAGGACGGGATGGCGTTTCGCAACGACGTCTTCGAGCGGGTCGTACTCGGCACGGGCGCGTTCCTCGGCGCCGGCGTCGTCGTCGGTCCCGGACTCGAGATCGGCGAGGGAACAGTCGTCTCGGCCGGTGCGACGGTTACTGACGACGTCAGTTCCGAAAAGCTCGTGCTCGGATCGCCGCCGACACAGCGGATCGTTCCGCTGGACGAGTGGCTAGATCGATGAGAGCCGGAGGGCCGGTTTCGGCGGGGACGAGGCCGCGGACCGGAGCACCTCGAGTCCGTCTCCGAGCGTCCTCGGAGTGTGTGCTCGAGTGGCGGACGAGGCCTCCGGATCGGTGTCGGGAGACGTCTCGCCGCTGGAACTGGTCACGGTACGGCGCGAAAGACCGCAGAACGGAGCGCTGGATCCTCAGACGTAGGTAAACCACTCGTCGTACTCGTCGGTACGGCGCTCGACGACTTCGAAGAACTTCGACTGGATCTCCTCGGTGACCGGGCCGCGGTCGCCGTCGCCGATGACGACGTTGTCGACCTTCCGAATGGGGGTCACTTCTGCCGCCGAGCCCGTAAAGAACAGCTCGTCGGCGGTGTTGAGTTCGCCCCGCGAGATCGACTCCCTGTCGTGGACGGTGTAGCCGAGATCCTCCGCGAGCGTGATCACGGTCTTGCGGGTGATCCCGTCGAGGATCGACTCCGAGAGGCCGGGCGTGTAGATCTCGCCGTCCCGAACCATGAAGATGTTCTCGCCGGGGCCCTCCGCGACGTCGCCTTCCTTGTTCAACACGATCGCCTCCGCGTAGCCGTTGCGGCGGGCCTCCTCTCCCGCGAGCATGCTGTTGACGTACAGCCCCGTCGTCTTCGCGTTCGTTGGGATCTGGCTCGAGGCGTGTTTCCGCCACGAGGAGACCATCACCTCGATGCCGTTCTCGAGAGCGTCCTCGCCGAGGTACGTTCCCCACGGCCAAGCGGCGATCGCGATCCGCGTCGGGCAGTCGCCCGGGCTCACGCCGAGGCTGTCGTAGCCGTAGAAGGCGACGGGACGGATGTAACACGAGGCCAGATCCTGGCTCCGGACGAGTTCGAGGGTCGCCTCGGTCAGCTCCTCGGCGTCGTGACCGATCTCCATCTCGTACGGTTTGGCGGACTGGTAGAGTCGCTCGAGGTGTTCCTCCCAGCGGAAGATAGCGGGCCCCTCCTCGGTGTCGTAACAGCGCGCCCCCTCGAAGATCCCTGTGCCGTAGTGAAGTCCGTGTGTCAGAACGTGAATCTGCGCGTCGTCCCAGTCGACGAACTCACCGTCCATCCAGATCGTGTCGACGTCCATCTCGTCGAATCCCATGATCGTAGGTGTTGAAGACCACGATACTAAGTGTTCGCTATTCGGGAAGCGGAAAGAGAGGTCCCTCGAGCGATTAGTCGCGGTCGCGAACCCGGAGGGTTTCGACGGCAACCGCAACCGTTCCGACGACGGCGACTGCGACGGCGCCGAACTGGAGAAAGACGACAAATGCCGAGTCGTCGCCGTCGTCAACGTCGTGATCGTGGTCTTCGTGATCGTGTGCGTCCTCGTCGCCGTGGTCGTGGTCAGCGTGATCGTCGTGATCGTGTGCGTCGTCGCCGTGGTCGTGACCGTCGGCCGAGACCACGATCACGTCGATCCACTCGCTGACGTACGAGCCGTTGGGCGCGCCGGTTACCCGCAGCTCCCAGCGGCCGTCGTCGGCGAGGGGCTGGACCGTGGCGTACGTGCCGTCGTCGGTTTCCTCGAGTTCGACCTCGGTTTCGGTCCCGTCCTCGCTGCTCGCGAGCAATCGGACGGTTTGGTCCGAGGCCATCGGCTCGCCGTCGTCGTCGAGGAACGCGACCTCGAAGACGATCGGTTCGTCCGCCTCGAGCACGAAGTAGTCGTCCCCGTCGCCCTCTTCTGCGGCCGGGAACGCGCTGATCTCGAGGATACCATCGTCGTACTCGCGTTCGATTGTCGATTCGACGAGTTCGTCCCCCTCGGCGACGGCGGCCGTCGGCGCCGACGTGAGCAGGCCCGACAGCAGGAGGACGACGACGAGAAGGGCCAGCTCGAGTCGGATCGCTCGAACGATCGTCCGTAGTCGGCCGTCCTCCGGAGCGGAGCCACCGTCGGTGCTCGTCGGCCGCGAAGGGCCCGCCGCATCGGCAGCTCCCGACGGCTCGAGCCGACTCAGAAGGACGAACCGCGTTGCGCCGCCCAGTCCGAGTGCGAGCGCGATCAGCACCAGCTTCGCGACGAGTGTCAGCCCGTACATGGTGTCGGTGAGGCCACTCGCCTCGGGAACGTGCCAGGAGGCGAGGACGAACCCCGTCGCCACGACGAGGGTGACACCGCTCAGTCCGAGGATCGAGAATCTCCGGATCGTGTCAGCGACGAGGGCGGTTCGGTCGCCGACAGCGGCCTCCCGGGCCGTCGGAACGACGGCGAGGGCGAGCACCGCCAGGCCGCCGATCCAGAGCCCGGCACCGACGATGTGAACGAAGTCGACGATCGTTCCCTGAAGCCGATCGATCGCCGTCGCCGAGTGGCTCGTCCAGGCGACCGTTCCCGCGAGGGCGAGCGCCCCGAGGAACGTGCCGGCAAGCGCGGATCCGTGGGCGCCACCTCGGCTCCGCCAGACGACGAGCGCAGTGACGAGCGCCGCTACGGCGAGCTGTGCGAGCCACGCTTGCCCGAGCGGCGTTTCGACGAACTGCGAGACAGTGTCGATCGAAAGCGGCCCCAGGCTCGTGCTCCGGGCGAGACCGAGGACGAGTGCGCTCGCGAGGGTGAGGACCGCGGCGCCGACGAGCAGCCGGCCGATTCGTCGGTCGAGGGGGGCCCGCCGACCACCCGTGCCTCGAGCGAAAACGGGTCCGGCAGCGACGGCCGCTGCCGCCGGAATCCCGACCAGTCCGACGATCCCGACGAGCAACAGCCCCTTCGAGCCCGCTTCGATCGGCGGGATCGATTCGTCGGTTTCGTCGTCCTCGTGTGACTCGAGGACCGCGTCGCGGTCGAGCGGTTCGTCGCCGACGGCAAAAAAGAACGAACCCGACGTGGTGTGGCCGTCGTCGGCCAGCACTTCCCACTCGACCGTGTACATCCCCTCCTCGTCGGCCGCGTCTTCGATCGGTACGTCGACGAGCTGCGTGTCGTCGGGATCGATCTCGGGCTCGCCACTGACGACGTCGCCGTCCGGCCCCTCGACGGTGATGTCGGCGTTGACCACGCCGTCACCGGAGAAAGTCAGCGTGATCTCCTCGGGTACCTCGTCGACTTGCTCGCCGTTCGCGGGATCCGTCTCGCTCAGGTAGGCGTGGGCCGTGACCGGCGTCGCGACGAGCGCCGCCGCGAGGCCGGCGACGACGAGACAGGCGAGTATCGCCGCGAGAAACGACCGGCGAGGGGACGAGCCGCGTCCGCCGAGCGACGATCTCGCGCTCATCGGTTAGCGAAGTCTGCTGGAGTAGCCGACGCCCGAATCACCGACGTACTGGACCGTATCGACGCCTTCCTCGACCTCGACGTGGTCGACGACCTCCTGTGTTTCCATCTCGAGGATCGCGACGATTCCGTCGGCGTCGGCGGGGCTGATGAAGTAGCCGCCACCCTCGACGCCGGTTCGGTGGAGGAACGGGGCGTCCTCGGGACGAACGATGTCGCCGATCTCGAGCGTCTCGACGACCTCCGCCTCCTCGACGTCGATGACCGACGCCTCGTCGGTCTGGGTGTGTGCGGTGTAGGCGTAGAGCGTGCCGTCGTCGGCTTCGTGGTAGCGGAGGGCGTCCGGACCGTCGTCGACGTCGACGACGCCGAGTTCGTCGCTGTCCTCGCTCGTCGCGTCGAGGAACCGAATACTGTTGCCGTCGAGGACGCCCAGCACCTCCTCGTCCGGGGAGAGGTACATCCCGCCCGAAAACTCGAGATACTCGACGACCTCGTCGCTCTCAGTGTCGACGACGGCGGTCTCGTCGCCGTGCTCGAAGTAGGCGAGGCCCGTTTCGGGGGCGTAGGCCTTGTAGTGGGTTCCTTCCTCCTCGTTGTCGAGTTCGACGTAGTCGGTCCGCTCGTACTCCTCGAGGTCGATGATCAGCGCCGCGGGGTCGTTAACGTTCGTCGCATAGCCCATCGAGCCCATATCCTCGTGGTAGAGCAGTTTGCCGTGGCCCTCCTCCTCGAGCCCCGATTCGACGATCTCGGTCACCTCGTGGGAGTCGGTATCGATGACGTAGAACGTACCCTCTTCGTCACTGTGGGCCCACATCTCGTCGTCGTTGGGGTGGTACATGTGGGTCGCGTCCGGTCCGATGTCGACCTCGTCGACGATCTCGTGGCTCTCGGTGTCGATAACGAGGACCTGCGACGGCGACTCTCGGATGACGTAGATCTCGCTGTAATCGGTCGTGATCCGCGGGTCGCCCCATCCCTCGTCCTCGAGCTCTTCGGTGATCTCGTCGACGACTTCGCCGTCTTCGGGGTCAATGACTGCGATCGTCTCCGGCGCGAAGGCGTAGATCAGCCCTTCGCTGTCTCCGTTCTCGCCGTCGGTCTCCGACTCCTCGTCGTCGCCGTTGTGGTCGTGGTCGTCGTCGCCCTCGTCGTCACCGTTGTCGTCGTCATCGCCGTCGTCACCGGCACAGCCCGCGATACCGACGACGAGTCCGCTTCCAGCTACCTGTACGAAACGCCGTCGCTTGACCGATCGGTCCATGCTCGACTCTACTCACGGTCGACTACGTTCCTTCTGGTGCGATTATCGAAACTACGGCACGATCGGGAAAATGAAATAGATCCCCCGAATAACTGTGCGTCCGTTCGGCTCTCGAGCGAGCGAACTGGACGAGCGGATCCCGTTGCTACTTCGGACTCGGGTTCCCCTCGAGGAGCCCGTCGACGAGGCGGGTAAAGCGGTCGAGCAGCCGGTCGGGAACGGTCGGTTCGACCGTCGATAACAGCTCGCCCGTCTGTTCGGGATTCGCCAGCCGAAGTTCGACTCGGTTGCGCTCGTCGTAGGTCTTCTCGACGACGTCCTGCTCGACCAGTCGATCGAGGTGGTACTCGAGCGTGCTCCGGGCGATCCCCAGCGCGTCGGTGACCGCACCCGGCCCCGTCGGCTCGTGTTCGATCAGGTGGACGACGATCTCGCGGGCGGTTTCACGCCGGAACAGCGCTAACATCACCCGCTCGCGTTCGTCGTACGTCGGCGGGTAGTAGTGGGTCCGGCCGTAGAACTCCCCGCGAACGAGTTCGCCGTCGTCGATCAGGCGGCGGACGTGGTACTGGATCTGCCCCGGCGCGAACGCCGATTCCCTGACGAGTTCGTTGAAGTGGATGCCGGCGTTAGCGTGGACGTGGGTTCTGATCTGTCGTCGCGTATCGGACATGTGAATCGAATCACCGAAATTCCGGCTGAACCGGCCGTTACCGCCGGCTAGCCGCCCGGTACTGATAACGGTTTCCGATCCCCCTTCGATGGTGAGACCGTCTGTGCAACCTCCTGTGACCGAAGAGCATAGGTAACGCACCGACCGACGTAGGAATGCGGAGATGCATCACACGAATCCGTTCGATCTCGGATGGCTGGACCCGCAAGTAGCTCCAGTTCTGCTCGTCGTGGTCGTTCTGGCAGTGCTCTGTACGGCCGTGCTGTTTTGCTGTGGCGTCGTCGCGTATCTACGGCGGCGATCGACTCGCTATCTGCTGATTACGATCGTTCTCGGCTTGCTCCTGGTCCGGTCGCTGGTCGGTCTCGGTACTGTCTTCGGGGTCGTTCCGATGACCGCACATCACCTCGTCGAGCACGGTATCGACGTCTCGATCGCCGTGCTGGTCCTGTACGCGGTCTACCGGAGCGGGCCGGATGCCGAGCGGACGCAGTTCGAGACCGACGGCGATTGACGCGAGCGGGCGCTCAGTCCAGCCGCTCGAGGACGTCCCGGCCCTCGAGGTAGACGTAGTCGTAGCGGTCGGCGTAGGCGCGGGCGTCGGCGGGGGTGAGCGCCTCGCCGGTCTGGTCGTCTAACATCTCGCAGACGACGACCGCGGGCGGGAGGTCGGCGGCGTCGGCAAGGGCGAGGCCGAGTTCGGTGTGGCCCTCGCGCTGGGCGAGCAGGTCGGGAGCCGCTTTCAGCAGGTGGACGTGGCCGGGGACGCGGAACTCCGTCGCGAACTCCGTCGTCGAGGGCTCGGCCGCGGCCTCGCCGAGCGCCTGGATCGTCCGCGAGCGGTCGGCGTCGGTGATCCCCGTGTAGGTGTCACGGTGGTTGACCGTCAGCGAGAACGACGAGCGTTCGTCGTAGCCGAGTTCGTGGTCGGCCGCGGCGGGGTGGTCGATCTCCTCCGTGTAGAAGGGGAGATCGAACGCCTCCGCGACCTCGTGGGCGAGCGCGACGCAGACTAGCCCGCCGGCGTCGTTTCGCATGTGGGAGACGGCCTCGGGCGTAACCGCGTCGGCGTGGTAGATAATATCAGTTTCGCCCTCGCGGTCGGCCGCGTCGTGGACGAGCACCGGCTCGCCCGCCCGCAGCGACTCGAGGGCACGCTCGAACGCCGTCGGCGCCTGCCCGCCTGCGCCGGCGTTCGCGCTGGCGTGGCGCCCGGTCATCGGCGATCACCCACGGAGACGGTCACGCCGTCCCCGTCCTCGAGGCCGAGCTCTTCCCGGAGCTTCTCGGGGGCGATGACCTCGAGCTGGTCCTCGTCGTGGTGGGTGCGTTCGGGGGCGATGATGTGGGCCTCCTCGTAGCTGTCGCCGTCTGCGGTCTCGACGGTCGCGGGGTGACAGACCGCGGGACCGTAGGTTCGGTCCTCGTCCTCCCAGCCGTCGATCGGCACCGGCTCGAGCGAGGCCATCGCGCTCCGGCGGCGGACGCTGTCCTCCCGGAGGTCGACGTTCAGCGTTCCGGGGAACGGCTCGTACCCCAGACGCTCGGCAAACTGCCGTTTGTACCCCGACAGCGAGATGTAGTGGCGACCCTCGCCCATCCCGCTGGTGACGGTCCCCTCGAGTTCGACCTCGGGGTCGGTCTCGAAGATCCGCCGGTAGTCTTCGTACTCGGCGTGGAGCGCGCGTTCACCCGCGTCCGTAACCGCGACCCACTGGCCGTCGCTGACCGTGTCGCGCTCGAGCAGGTCCGACGCTTCGAGGCGCTGGAGCCGGCGCGAGGCCGTCTGGTTCGACGCCTCGAGTCGGTCCGCGAGGCGGGAGCAGGAAATCTTGACGTCACCCTCGAGCCCGCCCTCGAGTGCGAGCAGCTTGAGAACGGCGAGTTCGTCGTGGCCGACGACGGACTCGGCTGTCACTGACATACATAGAAAGTTCGCGGCGGCACCCAAAAGCGTATCGAATGTGGAATGCGTAACAGAACTGTGATGCAGTTGGCGGCAGTTTATTCGGTTCGTACTGAACGTCCGTCCGACGCCGGTAAAAGACCTCCGGCTAACACCTTCGTCGCCGGGTGCGTCGGCGGGCCGACTGTGCGGTCGACAACCGGCTCAGTCGCCGGTCACCGGGTCCCGCTCCCAGAACTCGCTCCCTTTCTCGAGCTTGGGCACCCACGTCTCCTCGTTCTTTGCGAGCAGCGTCACCCGCGAGGGTGGAACCCCCCGCAGTTCGGTGAACTCGGGCATGTACTCCCGGACCCGCTCGGTGAAGTCGACGACCTCCTCGTGGTCGGGCATCGACGAGCGGTCGAGCCGGCCCTGGGAGTGGCCGACGTGCATGTACGCCTTCAGTTCGACGAAATCGGGATCGGCCTGCTGGTAGAAGCCGGCGTACCAGTCGGGATGGTGCATGTTCTCGCCCTTGACGAGCGTCGTCCGCAGGACCGTGCGGGTCTGCTCTTTCTCCCGGAGGACGTCCATCGTCTCGAGCAGACGCCCCCAGGCGTCGTCCTCGACGGGTTTGACGACCTGATCGAAGGTGTGGCGCTCGGCAGCGTCGACGCTAACGTACAGCTGGGTCGGATCGCACTCCCGGAGCACCTCGGGACGGGTGCCGTTCGAGACGAGGAAGGTGGTGATATCCCGATCGTGGAAGGCCTCGAGCAGTTCCGGCAGGTAGGGGTACAGCGTCGGCTCGCCGTCCAGCGAGATGGCGACGTGGCGCGGTTCCATCGCCTCCTCGAAGACCTCTCGCGGGACGTCGTCGTTCCCGCCGAATCCCGACAGCAG
Organism: Natrialbaceae archaeon; assembly: GCA_003559215.1. Taxonomy (GTDB): domain Archaea; phylum Halobacteriota; class Halobacteria; order Halobacteriales; family Natrialbaceae; genus Natronococcus. The sequence continues at coordinate 48,061 of PWMF01000058.1, read as the reverse complement.
TTTTTTCTGCAGGCGGATCGAGGCGTCGACGACCGCCTCCGGGTCGTCCCACTCGACGTCGCCCAGCTCGTAAGCGTGGCCCCGGTGGTCCCGCCAGCAGAAGACGCAGCGCTCGTTGCACTTGACTACCGGCGTCATCTGGATGCAGCGGTGGGACTGGATCCCGTAGAAGACGTTCTTGTAACACCGTCCCTCCCCGCGGAGGGCGTTGGCCGTCCAGCCGCAGGTCTGGGCCGCGGTGTGGTTCTCGCTGTGGTAGTTCGGGCTCGAGACCTGGGCAGGGGTGTCGTCGGTTCCCCCGTCGTCGGCCTCGGCCGTCGCCGACCCGGTCGCGGGATCCGCGGAGTCGCTCATGTTGGCCTCCCTTTCGGCGGCGCGGGCAAAAGCCGTGTGGTGTCGGGAGCTACGCGAGGACGGCGGGTCCGCTCGAGGACGTCACTTCTGATTGGGCAACGTTCCGGGTTCGACCGGTTCGCCGTCGTCCTCGTCGCTCTCGCTGGCGATCTCGCGCTCGAACGTGTAGAGCACGATGCCGGTGTTGGCGGTCATGATCACGCCCGTCATCGGCGCCGGAGCGAACAGGTAGAGGCCGACCCCGAGCAGGAAGGGGATCGCTGCGATCGCGGCCCACAGTCGCGGGCGGGAGATCCCCTGTCCGATCGCGTCCCGGTGAACGAGCGCGAAGAGCGCGGCCGTGGTGCTGAGGCCGAAGGCCCCGACCGCGACGTCGAATCCGTCCATACCCGAGAGACGGGGCGGTCGATAGAAAAGCGTTCTGCGACCGCTCGCTCGAGCGCGTCTCCCGGTCTCGCAACCCGGTTCCCACGAGCTGGGCTCCGGCAGAACTATCTTCTCGGTCCGGGCTGACGCCTCGCACACAGATGGCTGATCAGATAGACGATCCCGAGGAACTGCCGTCGACGGCGGGCGAGTTCGCAGACGACTACCCCGAGGTCTGGGAGGCGTACTCCGATCTCGGCGAGGCCGCATCGGCGGCCGGGCCGATCGACGACGAGACGAAACGGCTCGTCAAACTCGCACTCTCGATCGGCGCCGGGTCGGAGGGTGCCGTCCACTCCCACGTTCGACGCGGGCTCGACGAGGACGTCGACCCCGAGGCGCTCAAACAGGTCGCGGCGCTCTCGATCCCGACGCTCGGCTTCCCGCAGGCGATGGCCGCGATCAGCTGGATCGAGGATCTCACTGACGAAGACGAAGCCTGACGCAGCCGGGGATTCGTTTCCTCGCGCTTTCGTGACCGCGTTGGCGGAAGCTGTGGGCAAAGAGATATGTGTGCTGCGTTTGCACGTTCGCTCGAGAACGAATCGAATGCTCGACAACTTCCAGAGCTGCTGACGGAGTTGGCGGCGAACGGAACGACGATCGTTCTCTCGACACACGTCCTTCCCGTCGTCGAACGAATCGCGACCGACGTCAGGATCCTCTACGAGGGGCGGCTCGTCGAGTCGGGGGCACCAGAGGAGTTGCTCGAGCGAGGTACTCGCGCTCGCCCGCGCTATCGAGCGAGCGAAAGGCGACGACGGCGGCGAGCGCGACGCCCATCGTCAGCAGCGCGGAGAGGACCTGCAGTTCGTAGCCGCTGACTCGAATCGTCGTCCGGAGGAGTCCGGTCGCGAGGACCAATCCCAGCCCGACGGTTCGTGCTCGAGTCATGTTGGATGATTGTCCTGTACGACCAAGTAGCTGACTTACTACTCACTTACCGGTCACGGGAACGGGAGATCGCCACGCCCTCCCCAGCCGACTCGCTCGGTCACTCCGTTTCCTCGCTCGTCCCTCGCACGACATCGTCAGCCAGATGCTCGCTGTCGCTCGGTCCTAACGACAGCGCGCCACCCAGCGTGGTCCGGCCGGTTCGAACGCCTCCCGTCCCAGACGAGCCGCTGGAAGTCCGTCGTCGGGCTGGCCGAGCGTTATCGGCTCCCGCGAACGCGCTCGAACACCGATAACGTCCCGTCGGCGTGGACGTCCTCGAGCACCTCGTCTGCCGCCTCGGTCGCCGCCTCGTCGGCGTTGGCCACCGCGAAGCTTCGACCGACGGCCTCGAAGGTAGAGACGTCGTTGATCGAGTCGCCGACAGCGACGGCCTCCTCGAGGTCGAACCCGACGTGCTCCGCGATGGTCGCGACGCCGTCACCCTTGTTCGGCTCCGTGTCCTTGACGTGGTAGGCGTAGCCCGTGTCGACGACCTCGAGGCCGTACTCGGCGGCGATCTCTCGCAGCGGCTCGATCGGTTGCTCGAGGTTGATCGCGACCTCGGTCTCGCGCCAGCGGTTGACGGTGTCCTCGGCGCCCCAGCCGAGTTCGTAGCCCGCGCCCCGGTAGCGCTCGGCGACGGCCCGGGCGGCCTCCCGGTCGGCGGTGAAGAAGACGTCGTCGCCGGTGTAGACGACGCCGCCGTTCTCGGCGACGACGAGTTCGGGGACGCCGACGAAGTGACAGAGCGCGACGGGGTAGGGGAACGCCTTCCCGGTGGCGATCACGACCGGAGCCTCCCAGTCGCGGATCGGGTCGAAGACGCGCGGGTCGATCCCCCACCGATCGGGGCGGGTCAGGGTGCCGTCGATGTCGAGAATCAGCGGCGGGTCGGCGGTCATGCCGGGAGGTCGGGTCGCGGTCGCCTAAAGCGAACGGATCCCGACAGGCGAGAGCGACGTCGCTCGAGGCGTTCGAACGCGACGGAAAAAACGGAAATCGAGGTCAGCGAGCGATCAGAACCACGGGACCCAGACTGTCGTCGGGAAGACCCCGAGGACGTACAGGAGTGCAATGAGGAAGGTTCCGAAGACGATCGCCGCAGCGGGCGGGTCGACGTGGGTGTCGCCGTGAGCGAAGAAGACCCGCTGGAAGACCTCGCCGAACAGTGCGGCGACGACGCCGATCACGAGACCGACGATCAGGGCGACCTCGGCGCCGGTGCCGGCAAGCAACGCGCCGCCGTCATAGGCGACCGGGGCGCCCTCCGCGACGCCGCCGTCGGCGGGGACGTAGACCGCCAGCGCGGCGGTTGCGGCCGGAAGCGTGATGTGGTGGGTCACCGGAATCTTCTCGACCCCGCAGTTGAGGAAGACCAGCGAGGCTGCACTGATCCCGAACCCGAGGAAAGCGCTTCCGGTCACGATCCCGACGTAGGCGCCCAGGATCCCGGCCGCGAGCCCGAGCATCGCGACGTGATCCCACTTGTACTGGTGGGGGAGCCACGGCTCTACCTTCAGGCGGTCCTTCTGAGGCGCCGCGGCGGCCGTCGGCTTCCCCTCCGCGCGGTCGGTCGCCTCGCCGCCGTCGGTCGCGGACTCGCCGATGACCCGCATCTCCTCGCGCTCGAACGGACTCATGTCGAGGATGTTTGCGCCCCGAACCTTGCCGATGATGCTGTAGCCCAGAATCAGCCGGTGGGCAAAAGCCGAGAGGACGACCCCCATCGCGATCGGGTCGTAGGGCATCCCGAGTTCGGCCGAGAGTGTGACGAGCCAGTAGCCAAAGATACCGAACGCGCCGCCGACCGCCAGCACGTCGGGTTTCGTCCCGAGCGCGTAGGCGATGTTCTTGGCCTCGTGGTAGTCGAAGCCGGTGTCCATATACCCCCGACGGGCGGCGTAGGCCGTCGCCGCCACCCCGCCCGCGAAGCTGATCGCCGGCGAGAACGGGGCACCGAACGCGACTTGATCGGTGATCGCGGCCGCCTCGGGATCGACGAGCGTCGCGGCCTCGCCGGCGATCACCATGAAGCCGGTGAAAATAAACGCCGGCAGCGGACCGAGGGCGGCGCCGAACGCGCCGCCGCCGAAGGCCGCGATGATCTCGGCGAGGTCGAGGAGTGCGTCAAGCATCCTCAGTCACCGTCCCGGGCCCAGTCCCGAGCACGCTCGAGCGCGTCGCCCCAGCGGTCGTACTTCCGGTCGGCCTCGTCGCGTTCCATCTGCGGGTCGAACTCGCGGTCGACCTGCCAGTTGTCGCGCAGGCCCTCGATGTCCTCCCAGTAGCCGACGGCCAGTCCCGCCGCGTAGGCCGAGCCCAGTGCGGTCGTCTCGTCGACCTTCGGCCGAACGATACTCGAACCGATGATGTCGGACTGGAGCTGGCAGAGGTAGTTGTTCTTGACCGCGCCGCCGTCGACCCGGAGGCCCGTCATCTCGATGCCCGAGTCGGCCTCCATCGCCTCGGCGACGTCGCGAGTCTGGTAGGCGATCGACTCGAGGGTCGCCCGGACGACGTGTTCCTTGCGGGTGCCACGGGTCATCCCGACGATAGTCCCGCGGGCGCGCTGGTCCCAGTGGGGCGCGCCCAGTCCCGTAAAGGCGGGCACGACGTAGACGCCGTCGGTCGAGTCGACGCTGCGGGCCAGTTCGGCGGTCTGGGCCGGGTTGTCGATCAGCGAGAGGTCCTCGAGCCACTCGATGGCCGCCCCGGTGACGAAGATCGATCCCTCGAGGGCGTACTGGACGGGTTCGCCCGAGCGCTGGAACCCGATCGTCGTCAGCAGGCCGTGGTCGCTCTCGACGGCCTCCTCGCCGGTGTTCATCAGGAAGAAGGATCCGGTGCCGTAGGTGTTCTTGGCCTCGCCGGCGTCGAAGCAGGTCTGGCCGAACAGCGCCGCCTGCTGGTCACCCAGCGCCCCGGCGACGGGAACCTCGGCCTCGAGGAACCCGTCCGGATCGGTCGAACCATACGTGTCGTCGTCGCTCGAGGGCCGGACCTCCGGAAGCATCTCCCGTGGGATACCGAACTCCTCGAGCAGTTCCTCGTCCCACTCGAGGTCGTGGATGTTGTACAGCATCGTCCGCGAGGCGTTCGTGACCTCGGTGACGTGCTCGCCGGTGAGGTTGTAGATCAGCCACGTGTCGATCGTTCCGAACAGCACCTCTCCCTGTTCGGCCCGGTCGTAGATGTCCTCAGGGCGGGTCCGTTCCATCTTGATCGGATCGGCGTTCTCGAGGAGCCACTCGGCTTTCGTCGCCGAGAAATAGGCGTCGGCCTCGAGCCCAGTCTTCTCCCGAACGGTGTCGACGAGACCGTCCTCCTCGAGTTGTTCGACTCGATCGGTCGTCCGCCGGTCCTGCCAGACGATGGCGTTGTGGACCGGGCGGCCCGAATCCGCGTCCCACAGCAGCGTCGTCTCCCGCTGGTTCGTGACACCGATGGCCTCGAGCTGATCGGGGCTGATCCCCGCCTTGCCGAGCGCCGTCGTGATCACGCTTTTCGTGTTCTCCCAGATCTCCATCGGGTCGTGTTCGACCCAGCCGGGTTCCGGATAGATCTGCTCGTGTTTCTCGTAGGCGTTGGCGACGACCTGCCCGCCGTGGTCGAACACCATAAACCGCGTTCCGGTCGTCCCCTGATCAACCGCGCCGACGTACGTCTGTGCTGTCATTCGTGGTCACCCCGGATCGTCCCGAGCGATGTCTTTACTGACGATCGCATCCTACTGGTAAACATTTCCTACGATCATTATAAACGTTGCCGAAATAGTAGGATGGTTGCCACTTGTCGTCGGAAGAATCGTGTTCGAACCGGTCGAAATATCCGGTTCACGTGCTCGAACGTGGATCGTTCGGGTGATTTTACTCGAAAAGCGAGAGTGCTCCGCTCCGAACTCATCAGCCGACTAGCCGGTCGTTACTGACGGTTCTGTGCCGTCGATAAAATAAAGGCAGACGAGGGCTAGGTACGGACGAAGGGATGGCACACGACACCGAGGTTCTCGTGCTCGGGGGCGGCTCGACCGGCTGTGGCATCGCCAGGGATCTGGCGATGCGCGGCCTCGAGGTCACGCTCGTCGAGCGAGGCAATCTGACCGACGGGACGACGGGCCGGATGCACGGCCTGCTACACAGCGGGGGACGATACGCGGTCTCTGACCAGGCCAGCGCGGTCGAGTGTATCGAGGAAAACGAGATCCTTCGGGATATCGCCGGTCACTGCGTGGAGATGACCGGCGGGCTGTTCGTCCAGCGCCCCGAGGACCCGGACGACTACTTCCGGGAAAAACTCGAGGGCTGTCGCGACTGCGACATTCCGGCGAGAGTTCTCTCGGGACGGGAAGCCCGCGAGGTCGAACCCTACCTCGCCACGGACGTCAAACGCGCGATCCAGGTCCCAGACGGCGCGATCGATCCGTTCCGACTTTGCGTCGCGAACGCGATCGACGCCGAGAACTACGGCGCCCGCATCGAGACCCACGCCGAGGTAATCGACCTGCTGCGCGATGGCGACGACATCTACGGCGTGACGGTGCGCCACGACTCCGGACCGGGAAATCGCACGCACAAAACGCCGGGGACGACCGAGGACATCACGGCCGACAACGTGGTCAACGCTACCGGCGCCTGGGCCGGCCAGATCGGCGCGATGGCCGATTTAGACGTCGAGGTCCGCCCCTCGAAGGGCGTCATGACGATCATGAACGTCCGACAGGTCGACACCGTGATCAACCGCTGCCGGCCGAAGGGCGACGCCGACATTATCGTCCCTCACGAGACGACGGCGATTCTGGGTACCACGGACGAGGAGGTCGAGGACCCCGACGACTACCCCGAGGAGAAGTGGGAGGTCGACATGATGATCGACACGCTCTCGGAGCTCGTGCCGATCCTCGAGGAGGCCCGGACGATCCGCTCGTTCTGGGGCGTCCGACCCCTGTACGAGCCGCCGGGACGGGGGACGAAGGACCCCACCGACATCACGCGCGATTTCTTCCTGCTCGATCACGAGGATCGCGACGGCGTCACCGGCATGTCGAGCATCGTCGGCGGGAAGTTCACGACCTACCGGGCGATGGCCGAGGAGATCTCGAACCACGTCTGCGACCAGCTCGGCGTTCGCGCCTCGTGTGCGACCGCCGAGGAGGCCCTGCCGGGCAGCGAGAACCTCGCCGTCCTCGAGGAGGGGATGGACGACTTCGGGCTGCGCTCGCCGATCGCCCGCCGGAGCAAACAGCGCCTCGGGAGTCGGTCGCAGGAGGTCCTCGAGACCGACGACCCGAACCCCGTCGTCTGCCAGTGCGAGGGCGTCACGCGGGCCGAAGTTCAGGACGCGATCTCGCAGTCCGGCTCGGACCTCAACGCGGTCCGAATCCGAACCCGCGCGTCGATGGGCAACTGCCAGGGCGGCTTCTGCTGTGCGAACATGGCCAACGAGCTCCACCCCGAGTACGACGAGGAGACGACCCGGGAAGCGCTCGACGAGCTGTTCCAGGAGCGCTGGAAGGGCGAGCGCCACGCCCTCTGGGGCGAGCAGCTCTCCCAGGCGATGCTCAACTACGCCCTGCACGCGACGACGATGAACCGAGATAACGATCCCGCGAGCCGCGCGGAGGGAGTCGACTACGGCGCGTTCGATTCGGGCGCACGGACCGCCTCGCCGGCACGCTCCGACGGAGGTGAGCGCTGAGATGGCGATCACCGACGACGTCCTCGTGATCGGCGGCGGGATCGCGGGCGCGACCGCGGCGCTCGCGGCGGCCGAGGAGGGCGTCGACGTCCGGCTCGTCGCGCACAAGCAAAGCACCCTCAGGAACGCGAGTGGGTTGATCGACGTGCTGGGCTACACCCACGAGGGCGAGGGCCCGATCGTCGACCCGTTCGAGCGACTCGAGGAGCTTCCCGAGAGCCACCCCTACCGACGGGTCGGCACCGAGGCGGTCCGGGAGGCCCTCTCCTTTTTCGACGAGATCGCCGGCGACGCCTACGCCGGCGACCACACCGACTCGAACGCGCTGGTGCCGACCCACGGGGGTACGGTGAAACCGACGGCGCGATACCCGGTCTCGACGGCCGCTGGGCTGGCGAGCGACCCGCAGGAGACGCTGCTCGTCGGGTTCGAGACGCTGACCGACTTCGACGCGCCGCTGGCGGCCTCCCACCTCGAGGCCGCGGGCGCCCCGTTTTCGGCCCGCGGCGTCACCCTGCAGTTTCCGGGCATCGTCCGGGACGACGCGAAGCTCACGCGGTACGCCCACCTGCTCGATCACGAGGAACGCGTCGAGACGGCTGCGGGCGACCGCTCCGCTCGCGAGGCGCTCGCGTCGATCGTGAAACCGCACCTCGAGGGCGAGTCCCGCGTCGGTTTTCCCGCGCTACTGGGCGACGAACACGCCGCGGAGGTCCGGGCCGAGCTCGCCGAGTCGCTCGGCGCCGACGTCTTCGAGGTGCCGATGGGTCCGCCCAGCCTGCCAGGGATTCGCCTCGAAGATCTGCTGTACGAGGCCCTCGAGGACGCCGGGGTGCGCGTCACCTCGGGCGTCCCGGTCGTCGGGTACGAAACCGACGGCGACGCTATCGACCACGTACTCGTCGACCGCCACGGCCAGGAGATCCCCCACGAGGCGGGCCAGTACGTCCTCGCGACGGGCGGGCTCGTCGGCAAGGGCGTCCGAAGCGAGCGCGAGCGGGTGTTCGAGCCGATCTTCGACTGTTACGTGCCACACGCCGACGACCGCTACGACTGGTTCGTCGACGACGTCTTCGGCGAGCAGCCCTACGCCCGGTTCGGCGTCGTACCGGACCGCGAGCTGCGACCGCTCGACGCCGACGAGGAGCCCGAGTTCGCGAACCTGCGAGCGGCGGGGGCGGTGCTGGGCGGCTACGACTACGCGGCCGAAAAATCGGGTGCCGGCGTCTCGCTTGCGACGGGGTACGTCGCGGGCGGTCGAGCCGGCGCGGAGGCGGGCAGATGAGCGCGACCGCAGCGGCGAGTGCAGTGGTGACAGCCGCCTCGAGCGACTCGAGCGGTGCGAACGAGCGAAACCGACCGACACTGGTGATTCGATGAGTGACGCAGAACAGCCGATGGACGATCACGTACCGGGCGAAGAAGAGGGGTTCGAACCGATCGAGGTGTTCCCCGAGGCCGAGGAGATGGACCTCCGACCGGGCGCGGACAACTGCTACAAGTGCTCGACCTGCGATACGAACTGTCCCGTCGCCGAGGTTGACGACGAGTTCCCCGGGCCGAAGTTCCAGGGCCCCGAACAGTGGCGGCTCAAACGGCAGGATGACCACGACATCGACGACTCGGTGATGAAGTGTTCGAACTGCATGCGCTGTGACAGCGCCTGTCCCTCGGAGGTGCCCCTCTCCCAGATGCACAACACCGCTCGAGCGGAGTACGTCGAGGAGAACATGAGCAAGCTCTCCCGGGAGTACTGGCGCAACCGGATGCTCTCGAACTACCGGAAGCTGGCGCCGATCGCCGCGACCTTCCCTCGGACTGCCAACTTCGTGATGGGGCTGTCGGTCACGCAGTGGATGGGCGAAAAGGTGATCGGGATCGCCGGCGACCGGGAGTTCCCCGAGTTCGCGACCCAGACGTTCCGCGGCTGGTGGGCCGAGCGCGGCGGCAACGACACCTCGAGGGAGCGAGCGCGGGAGGCCCGGGCGGCGCGCGGCGAGGACCTCGAGAACCCCCACAAGCGCATCGCGTACTTCCACGGCTGTTACTCGAACTACAACACGCCGGAGGTCGCGAAGGCGCTCGTCCGGGTCTACGAACACCTCGGCTACGAGGTGATGGTCCCCGAGCAGGCCTGCTCGGGGACGCCGATGTTCGCCAACGGAATGCTCGAGGACGCCCGCCGGGCCGCCGAGACCAACGTCCGCGAACTCGCCGACGCGATCGAGGACGGCGCCGACATCGTCGCCTCCTGTAGCTCGTGTTCGATGTCGATCCGCCAGGAGTACCCCGAACTGTTCGACTTCGAGGGCACCGAGAACGTCGCCGCGAACACCTGGGACGCCGTCGAGTACCTTCGGGTTCACGAGGATCTGACAGGCGAGCTCGAGGGGACCGCCGTCGACGCAGAGTTCGCCTACCACGCGCCCTGTCACGCCCGCAACCAGGGACTTGACGGTCAAACGGTCGAGGTGCTGAGCGCGATCGACGGGATCGACGTCGAGGACGTCGGCGACTCCTGTTCTGGCATCTCCGGAACGTACGGCTGGAAGGAGGAGAACTACGAAACCTCCATGAAGATCGGCGAGGAGATGTTCGAGCACATGGAGGACGCGGAAGCGACGACCGGACTCACGGAGTGTCCGACCTGTTCGATGCAGATGGGCCACGGCACCGGCTACGAGATCACCCACACCCTCGAGGTCCTCGAGGCCGCGCTCGTCGACTGATGAACCTCGAGGAGCGCATCGCCAGACGACGATCCGCGCACCGAACGAGCGGGATCGTCGTCAACCGCAACCACCTCAGCCCAGTCGTCCACCGCGCGGAGCCGGTGGGACGAGGCCCCGTGCTCGAGCAGCTGCTCGACGCGCTCGAGCCGGTGTTCGACGACGAGTTGCCCGAACCGGCAACGCTCGTCGGGCCGGCGGGAGCCGGCACGTCCGCGATCGTGACGGCGCTGTTCGGCGCGTTGAACGAACGGCTCGGCGAGCCGACCCGAACGATCGGAACGACGACCCGAGCCGGCAGCACCGGGACGGTGACGTGGTTCGTCTACGTCGACACCCGACGCGTCGGAAGCCCCTTCGCGTTCTACCGGACCGTGCTCTCGATGATCTCCCCGGACTCGGTCCCCGAGAGCGGCGTCGGCACCGACGACCTGCGGGAGCGGCTCTGTACCCGACTCTCGCGACCGGACCGACGAGCCGTCGTGGCCGTCGATCACCACGACGAGCCGGAGACCCTCTCCTACGATCGCGTTCAGGAGCTCGTCGAGCCGGCGAGCGAGAGCGTCTCGACGCTCGCCGTCGGCCAAGACGAGCCCGAGAGCTGGCGCGGGACGACGGTGACGGCGCCGGCCTACCGCCACCACGAACTCGTCGACGTCGTCACCGATCGGACGTCCACGGGGCTGACAGCGGGCGCACTCGAACACGAAACCGTCCGCGAGATCGCAGTCTGGGCCGACGGCAACGCCCACGACGCGCTCGCGGCGCTGTTCGGCGCGGCGGTGCTGGCCGGCGAGGACGACGCGGATCGGATCGAACGGACCCACCTCGAGCGGGCGATGGAGAACGTTCCCGACGCCGGCGTCCACGTCGACCGGACACTCTCACTCTCGGAGACGCGCCAGCGGGTGCTGTGCGACCTGATCGCCGTCGACGCGGTCGACCAGCCCATCCGCGAGGTCGCGACCGAAATCGCCGACCGATCGGGGCTGACCGCCGGGACGGTCAAACGGTTCCTGTACGAGCTCGCCGATCGGGGCGTCATCGAACGGGTGCCGCTCCCGACGAACGGGAGCGGGCGCCGTCCCAGCACGGTGGTCCCCCGGTTCCCGACGATCGTGTTCCGGGCGCTGGCCGCGACGGACGGTGAATCGTCGTGAGCCAGTCCGTCGGGGAGCGGGGTTGCGGCGAGACACCGTCCGACGATCGCGTTGACGACGAGCCGGTAGCGAACCGAGTTTTTTACTCGAGCGAACGGAAAAGAGTCGAAGTCAGTCCGCGAGTCCGGCTGCAGTCGGGACGAGCGAGCCGGCGGTATCGTCGGCGTCCTCGCCGTCGTCGGCTTCGGCACCGGTATCATCGTCCTCGTCGGCGGTGTCGCCCGCATCGTCGGCGCCGTTCTCGGTACCGTCCGTTTCGTCGTCAGCCGCGGCATCGTCGGCCTCGAGCGCCGTCTCCTCGAGGTCGACCTCGACGATCTCACCGTCGACGACCGCGCTCTCGGGGACCTCGATGTCGCCCTGCTGGGGTGTCTCGCCTTCGACGGTCACGGTGTACTCGTCGACGGCCTCGACGGCGCTCTCGGTGTAGCCGTCCTCGACGTCGAGCTCGTCGTCGGTCGCGTACGGCACCGTCAGCTCGAACTCGCCGTTCTCGTCGACTTCGGCCTCCTGTTCGTAAGTGAAGCTGTCGCGATCGACTCCGGAGTCGAGCTCGAGTTCTGCGGTCACCGCGTCACCCTCGTCTGCGTCGGGGGCAGTGCCGACGATCGTCGCACCCTCGACGCGCTCGTAGGTCTTGACCGCGGCACCCTCGCGCTCGTCGATGTACTCGACGTCGACGTCGGGGCTCTGCTCGAACTGCGAGAGCTGGATCTCGGTCTGCTGATCGAGGGGCTGGTTGATTGCAACCTGGTGCTGGCCGGTCTCGTCGGTGAGCACCTGATCGGTCTCGGGGTCGATCAGCGCGTAGCTGACGAAACCGGCCGTGCGCTGATCGTTCTCGTGGACGAGCCGATAGTTGTCCATCCCCGCGGCGTCGTCGAAGTAGAGACCCGCGACCATCGTATCCTCGTAGGGGACCTCGAGGCTGTCGTCGACCTCGTCGCGATCGATCTCCTCGCCGGCCTCGACGTCGGGCGTGACGTAGTGGTCGTAGTCGGGGCCCGACCAGGCGGTCATCGCGCTGAACTTCCCGCCCGCCATCTGGTCGTCGATCATCACATACCGCATCTGCTCGTCGGCGTCGTCGTCGACCGCCGCCTCGAGCTCCTCGAGCGGGCGAACGTTATCGTCCCCGTCCAGCGGGTCCTCGCCGGCCGCCATCGCCTCGAGGATCAGCTCGGCCCCCCGCTCGGACTCGGCGGTCAGGAACGCCGAGGCGGTCTCGGCGTTCTGCTGGAACGGGTTCGAGTGGGGAATCCGCTCGCCCTGTGTCGTGATCAGGTGGCCGTAATCCCACCAGGACAGCACGCCGTAGGCACCTTCGGGATAGTCGAAGTCGCCCCCGTCGGGGTAGTCGTAGCTGCCGTAGTACTCGAGTTCGTCGGCCCTGTCGGCACCACCGTAGTTACCGGGTTCGGGGGTGTTCGACTCGAGCCAGTGGGTCGACTCCTCCCAGACCATCGCGTCGGGGTGTGGCCCCGTGGCCTCGCCGCGATCGATCGCCGTGTCGCCGTCGGCGGCGACGACCGGGAGCAGCGGCGCGAACAGCAACAGGACGACCACGAACAGAATGATGATCTGGTAGGTCTCGACTCCCTCGAGCGACCGCGCGCCGCGCTGGAGGTCGAGATCGAACAGCCGCACGACGTCGGCGACGAAGACGGCGTTGACGACGGCGACCGCGAGGACGAGATAGTACGAGAAGCGGATCTGAGTCGCGGACATGCTGATCAGGAACAGCGACCAGACGAGGATCAGCGTGTACTCTGCGCGGTACTTCCGGCCGAACAGCGGTCGGGCGATCAACAGCGCCAGCCCGGCGAGCATCGTGTAGAAGGCGGTGCCGAACTCGCTGAATACGTGGGCCGTGAAGTCGTCGGGCGGCTGGGCCTCCTGGATCGTCAGCGTTCCAGCATCGGGATCGAGCGGGATGAGCCGTCCGGTGAGGTTCCCGACGAGCGTCTCGTAGAAGTCCGGCAGGACGAGCCACATGACCGCGAACGCGCCGACGATCAGGGCGGCGATCGCGCCCGGATAGAACCGCCGATCGATCCCGCGGGCGTTCCACTGACGGGCGAACCACGCCATGAACAGACAGCCAACGGCGACCAGCGCCGCGGTGCCCGGCTGGAGGTAGCCGAAGCTCGTGACGCTCGTGCCGGGTTCCTCGATCAGCAGAGTCGTCGCGACCGCGGTCACGCCCAGCGAGACGGCGCCGACGAACGCGACGTGATCGGGGGAGATCCCCCGGACGTAGTCGAGACAGAGCTGAACCGCGAAGAAGACGCCGAAGATTCCGATGAGGACGACCCCGGGAGGCCAGACCCAAATATACAGCGCGAGCGCGATCCCCGCCAACGCGGCGTAGATCGTCGGTTGTCGGAGCGCGTCCCAGTTCTTGTCGGCGACGAGTTCGTAGATGGGTTGCTCGCGCTCGGCGACCCGCAGCGCGACGGTCATCGCGAGGACGGCGACGGCCATGAACAGCACCTCGGCGACGTGGTGCTGGAGCTGTCCCGCCGTGGTCCGAACGAGGAACTGGCCGGGGGCGAGCGCGAGCAAAACGACGGCGACGAGTCCGCCGACGGTCCCGCCCAGTCGTCGACCGAGGTAGAAGACGGGAATCGCGACCAGCGCCGCCATCGCCGGCACCGCGAGCAAGGAGACGGTGTACAGCGTGCTCGAGGAGGGCTCCCCGAGACCGACGATCATCGCGGCGGTGACGATCAGCTGGTCGAAGAGGGTTCCGAACTGGCCGACGTAGTTGCCGGTTGGAAAGCCCGTCCAGACTTCATACGGCATCGTTCGGGGGTAGTTCTCGGCCGTCCACTGGATCGTCCGCCAGTGGTACCAGGAGTCGACGCCCGCGAGTGCGGGGGTCCCGTCATCGGTGACGAAGGCCTCGTACGACTGTGTTCTGACCCAGAACATAAACAGCATCACGGCCCCGACGACTGGGACGTGGTACCACTCTTCCCACGAGCCGAGAACGGACGGTTCCGTCCGCTCCTCGGCTCGTTCGGTCTCCGTACTCATTAGGTTTCACGAGAGGGAAGCCACGAATAAGCTTTCTCATACCGATCAGATTATTTTACAGTCACTAGCCAAGAATTGTTCTCTCCGAACGGGGCGGTGACGACCGGACGAGGTGACGCCGACGACGGTGGTCGTGGCGAGTCGGGAGTCGGACGACAAAGTTTATTCCTCCCTCATCGAAACGAGTCCTCCGATGAAGGTCTCCGCCGTCGTCTGTACGTACGCGATGGAGCGCTACGACGTCTTCTCGGAGTGCGTCGATAGCGTGCTCGCACAGACGTACGAGCCGCTCGAGGTCGTCGTCGTCGTCGACGGCAACGAGGCTGTCTTCGAGTGCGTCAGCGAGGAGTACGGGGACCGAGAGGAGGTCGTCCTCCGCTGTAACGACGAGAACCGAGGGATCTCCTACAGCCGGACGCGGGGCGCCGAGATCGCCAGCGGCGAGGTCGTCGCCTTCATCGACGACGACGCAGTCGCCGAGCCCGACTGGATCGCGGAGTTGGTCCGCGTCTACGAGGAGACCGACGCGATCGCCGTCGGCGGTCACGCCAAGCCCGACTGGGTCACCGAGAAGCCCGACTTCTTCCCCGAGGAGTTCTACTGGCTCGTCGGCTGCGACGAGCGCGGGATGGGCGAGCACATGGAGGAGCTTCGCAACACCTACGGCTCGAACATTTCCTTTCGCCGTGACGTCTTCCTCGAGGTCGGCGGCTACGACGAGAACACGGGCCGGAAGGGTGACCGCCACATACAGGCCCACGAGGCCCCGGTCTGTATCCGGATGGCGAACCGGTACGGCAAGGGCGTGATCTACAACACGGACGCCGTCGTCCACCACAAACTGTTCGACTATCGCGGCGACTTCCGGTGGCTCGTCTTCCGCTCGTTCTGGCAGGGGTACTCCAAGCGGATCATGGACCTCCTGTTGCCCGAGGCCGCGGGCGACAAGAACGAGTATCTGCAACAGCTCATGCTCGAGTTCGTTCCCTCGCGGCTTCGAGACCTCGTTCGCGAGCCCTCGAGCGCGAAGGCCAAACAGCTGGTCGCCATCGTCGTGTTTACCGCGGCTGTCGGCTTCGGCTACCTATACGGGCTCGTCCGGTCCGACGACGCGCTCGTTCGGGACGAGGTCGAGGAGGCGCCGACCGCCTGAGCGGGACTCGAGCCACGTCGATCGACGGAGCGGGACTCGAAGTCGCGGAGACCCCGGGAACGGACGGCGGAGAGCGGCCTGAAGATACTTACAAGCGGCGACGAACCATCATCCGATGGATCGGCGCACGCTCTTGAGTGCTGGAAGTACTGTCGTCGCCGCCCTCGGTGCGGGCTGTTCGTCACTGATCGGATGGAACGATCCTCCCCCGGTCCAGCTCGTTGGATTCTCGCTGCACAACGCGGATACGGAGTCGTCACACCGGTTCGACGCCGAAGTGCTTCAGGACGGGGAGGTCGTCCACGCCTCCACACACGAGATCCGGGCCGCACGCGAAATCGACGGCGGCGACCAGCACAACTACGGGACGCTCCTGGACTGCGAGTGGGGAAGTACGAAGGGCGACTACGCGGTACGCGCCCGGGTGGACGGCGACGACTGGGTGACGGAGTCGATTCCGGAGCTAGTCGAAGCGAGAGAGGTGGACGACGACTGCGTCCTTGTCGACGCGACGTACCGCCCGTCTCTCAGGATTCGTCTCGAGGGTGCCTGCGACGACGGGGACTCCGATCACGTCTGCGAGTTCGCGCCCTGAACCCTCACGGCGGGACTCGTTCGCCGCCGTCATCTGCCGTCATCTGCCGTCACGCACCCGATCGCTCGTTCTGACCTGGATCTCGAGCTTGTTCGTCCCCCTGATCCAGTTGATATATCCCTGCAGGCGCTCGGCCGACCGCAGGGCCTCGATCGTGTCGTACTCCTCGCGAAGTTCCTCGTTCGTGAACAGGGCGTGGATCTGTTTGTGACACGGGCGACAGAGCATCACCGTCGGGCTCGTGGCTCGCTCCTCGGGGCGGAGGTGGTGTTCCTGGACGACCTGGGGGTCGTCGATCCGCTCGTCGGGAACGACTCGTCGACAGAGCGCACACGTCGTCGGCATCGGTTTCGGTAGGTGTTCGGCGAGCAAAACGGCTCGGGTCGTCTCAGTCGGCCCCCGCTCGAGCGATCTCTCGGCTCCTCGAGTCACCGTACCCTCGAGCCGGTCTCGCGCCGACTTCGGAACGTTTGAGACGACCCGTTAGAAACATCGACCGTGACTCGCGCCAGACTGTTCGCCTCTCTCTGCGGACTCGTCTTTCTGGTGAATCTCGCCAGGATCGTCTTCGCACCGCTTCTCGACGTCTTCATCGCCGAGTTCGGGATCGGCGAGGCGACCGCCGGTCTCATCGTGACCCTCGCCTGGGTCGGCAGCGCCTCGCCCCGGTTGCCGACCGGGTGGATCCTCACGAAGGTCCCCCGTCACCACGTCGTCCTCGTGTCTGGGCTCGTTCTGGCGGGCTCCTCGGGGCTCGCCGCGACCGCGACGACGGTCGAACACCTCATGATCGGGGCCTTCCTCATGGGGATCGCCTCCGGGATCTACTTCGTCTCGGCGAACCCGCTGTTGAGCGAACTGTACCCGACCCGCATTGGTCGGATCATCGGTATTCACGGCGCGGCCAGCCAGGTCGCCGCGGTGATCGCCGCGCCGTTCGTCGCACTCACCCTGCTCGTCGACTGGCGGCTCTCGCTGTGGGCGATCGCGATCGGTGCGGCGGCGATTACGGTCTACACGTGGTTCGTGGCGAGAAACACCGAGTTGCCGACCGCGGGGGACGCCGACCGCGACTTCGTCGCCGGCGCGCTCTCGGAGTGGAAGCTGATCGTGACTGCGCTGGCGATCGTCGGCGCGGCGTCGTTCGTCTGGCAGGGGCTGTTTAACTTCTACGAGCTGTACATGCAGTCGAAGGGGCTCTCGGACTGGGCGGCGGGGATGATGCTGACGATCATCTTCGCGGCCGGCGTCCCAGCCTTCTTCTTCGGGGGCGACCTGGCTGACAGGTTCCCTCACGTCCCCTATTTGCTCGGGATCGTCGGCGCGTTCGCAACGAGCCTCCTCGTGTTGACGCAAGTGGAGGGGCTGATCGGACTGATCGTCCTCTCGACAGTCGTCGGCTTCATCATCCATTCCCTCTTTCCCGCGATCGACACCTACCTCCTCGATACGCTCCCCGACTCGACGCGGGGCAGCGCTTACGCCGTGTTCAGCTCCACGTGGATGCTGATGCAGGCGCTCGGCTCGTCGGCCGTCGGCTCGCTCGTCGAGCGAGGGTACGCCTACGACACCGTGTTCGCGAGCGCCGCGGTCGTACTCGGGGCGACGGTCGTCGTCCTCGTGCTCGTCGAGCGAACGGGCCGGCTGCCGGGATAGCCTCGCGCTCAGGACGGCTCGTCGGGACGACTGATCTCGAGGCCGGGCCGCTGTCACGTACCGAACGCCGACTCGCGTCTTGCCCTCGAGTTCAGTCACCGTCGGGAGAAGTCCTTCGTCGACCGTGCTCCGGATCGTACTCGCCGCGAACGTTGACGAACGTCGCCGGACCGAACGCAGGTGTGAATCGGTTCAGTCCTCGACGACCGAGCACGCGGTCGGCAGTGTCGGATCCCGTCCCGAGCGCCGACGGTCAGTCCTCGAGTTCGGGAGCTTCGCCGGGCCCACGCGCTCGCTCGCCCGCGAGGTACTCGCGGTAGTAGCCGATCCCGCGAACCCCAGTTAGCGCGGTCTCGAGCGCGCCGAAGGTCAGCCGCTCCCGTCGCTCGAGGTCGGGGTCGGGTTGCTTGACGCCCGAGGGTCGGGGTGGGATCCCGGGCGACCCGTACCGATCGGGGTGGTAGCACTGGAGCTGGCAGAGCCCCTGGCCGACGCGGAGGTCCTTCCGGACGAGTGCGCCGAGCGAGTCCCGGACGGGGTGAAACATCGTGACGCCAGGCGCGAAGTGGAGGTCGTACCCTGCCTCGTCGACCCGATTGCCGAACTCCTTGTCGCCCCCGGAGGTCAGCCGGTGATCGAAGAGGCCGACATCGGCGAAGACCTCTCGGCGGACGAATAGACAGCAGGTGGGAGCGAAGCGCTGGTGCTCGAGGTAGTGGCCGACCGGAAAGCCGGAGTGGTGGTCGTAGCGGGCCGCGACCGAGGGGTCGTCGGGAAGCTCGAGCTCGACGGCACAACCCATGTAGTCGGCCTCCGCGGCCCGGAAGACGTCGAGGGCGTCCCCGAGCCATCCCTCGGGAACGGTCATGTCGGCGTCGACAAAGGCGAGGACGTCGCCGTCGCTGTGGCGAACGCCGGCGTTGCGGGCCGCGTAGGAGGACTGGATCCCGTCCTCGAGCAGGACGGTGCCCTCGAGTCGATCCTCGACGTAACGCGCGGCGCGGTCGTACGTGCCGTCGGTCGAGCCGTTGTCGACGACCGTGTACTCCCAGTCGACGCTCGTCGAGAGTGCCGCGAGCGAGTCGACCGTCTCGCGGAGCCCCGGGAAGTCGTTGTAGACGGGCGTGATGATCGAGACGGTCGTCATCGAGTTCGTTTAGCAGTATTCGGGCCCGATCAAAAGGGCTTTCATTTCGGGGGCGAGAGGTGGGATAACGGAATGCCCGCGGTCAGCATCGTCATCCCGACGTACAACCGCGCGTCGGTCGTCGGTCGGGCGATCGACAGCGCGCTCGCACAGACGTCCGACGACCTCAAGGTGATCGTCGTCGACGACGGCTCGTCCGACGGGACCGACGCAGTCCTCGATTCGTACGACGACGACCGGCTGGTGTATCTCCAGACCAGGGCAAACAACGGGGCGAACGCGGCCCGGAACCGAGGAATCGAACGTGCGACCGGCGAGTTCGTCTCCTTTCTTGACTCGGACGACGAACTGGCGCCGACCCACGTCGAGCGGGTCCTCGAGACCTTTCGGGCGGGAACCGAACAGGTTCGCGGCGTCTACACCTCCTACCGGAAGCGCCGGGGCGGCGCGGTCTACGACGTCATCCGGGCACAGGAGCGGGTCACGCTCGAGGAGCTCGGGCGGGGCAACCCCGTCGGGAGCTTCTCGGCGACGACGTTTCGTGCGTCGGCGTTCGACGACGTCGGCCCCCTCGACGAGGACTTGCCCGCCGTCCAGGACTACGAGTTCTACCTGCGCCTGCTGGCGGCCGACGAGGGCGCCGAGATCAGGGGCGTCCCCGAGGTACTCCTGGACCGCCACACCGACGGCGAACGGATCGGAACGGATCCCGAGCGGAAACTCGAGGGCTACCGACAAGTCCTCGAGCGCCACGGCGAGCACGTCGGCCGACGACGACGCGCCGAGTTCGCGGCCAACGTCGCGATCATCTACGCCGAGAACGGACGACGGGAGCCGGCGGCCGCCTACCTCAGGCACGCGCTGGCGATCGACCCCGGGAACGCACGCTACCACTGCTACTACTTGGCAGCGAGTATCAGCTGCGGAGCGTTGCTGGCCGTCCTCGAGGCGAAGAGCCGGCTCGCGGTGTGCGTGAACTGACACCACTGAGGGGCGAACACTCGTCGCGGCTACGGGGGCGAGCGCTCGCCCGGAAAGAGCAGCTTTCGGTGGCGAACCGTGATCAGCACGGGTACCGACTCGAGGTCGAGCAGCTTCGCGATCGCGAGCCGGTGGCGACCGTTCTCGTGCCACCGAAGCTCGCCGTCCCGACCGGCGTAGACGATGATCTCGTTCAGCGGGTGACCGCCGAGTTCGCGCTGGGTCCTGTAGCCGTCCGTCGCGATCGTCTCGTAGAGATCGTCGATCCGCTCGAGCTTGTGCAACAGCTTCCGCTCGCTCCAGTTCGAGTCGGGCGAGCGACGGTGACGGTCGACGAACTCGGTTTCCGTCCAGGGGACGCCCTCAAGGAAGTGCCGTTCGAGCAGTCGGTACTCCGAGAGGTCGGTGAACGGGACCGTCGGTCGGTCCCACTCACCTCCGCGGACGGCGCCGACCCCGTCTCGCCCCTGGGTCGGGACGTTCGGCCGTTCGAAATGGGAATCGTCAGTCTGGTCGGGAACGAGCTCACCGACGACGTACTCGATCTCGGCGGGGTCGACCCACGTGAGCTGCAACGGGTCGGCGTCGACGCAGCGGTTCCGGAACTCGAGTTCGCGGGTCCGGACCGCGCCGTACGCCGCGGAGCCCTCGAGACGCCACCGGAGGTACGCGGCCGTCTCGTCGGCGACCGCGAGAGCGCCGTCCCGCCGCCAGATCTCTTTCACCCGCTCGAGGAGATGGGACACGTCCGAGACGTTCCGGGCAGCAGTAGTTAACCGTGCTGGCTCGACGCGCGTCGGCTACCGCTGCGGAACCGGGACGTCGTCGTCGGAGTCGTCCGTCTGCGACGGCTCGCGCTCCGCGCCCGCCGTCGGTTCGGCCCTCGACTGGCGCCACCGCTCGGGAACGACGTCTCGAAGGTCGGGGTGCGCGAGATTGGACTCCGCGCGCTCGCTCAGCTCCTCACGGCTCGAGGCGGCGCGGATCTCGTCCCTGATCGCCTGCCAGTCGGCGTGTCTAACCCGCACGGTCACCGGAATCTCCTCGAGGTCGAGCAGCTTCGCGATCGCCAGCCGGTGGAAGCCGGCGCCCTTCTTGACCAACTCGCCGTCGCGGTAGACGTTGACGCCGATCTCCTGAACGACCGGGTGGACCGCGTCGGTGTTCTCTCCGCGGGGGTCAGCGTCGTCGTCGGCCAGCAGCTCCCGCTGGGAGCGGTACCCCTCGTCGGCGACGGCTTCGTAGAGGTCGTCGATCCGATCGAAGTAGGCCTCGAGTTCCGCCTCCGTTGTACACCGCCAGTACGGATCGCCGGCCTCGAGTCGGTCGCGGTACTCGGCGTACAGCTCCGTCTCCTCCCAGTCGGCGCCCTCGAGGAACCGGGCCTCGAGCGACCGGTAGACGGCCGTCTCCTCGAACCGTCCCTCGGGCTCGTCCCAGTCGCCGTCGATGACGTGGCCGAGCCGCCAGGGATCGTCGCTGCCGTGGTAGTACTCGATCTCATCGGGGTCGACCCGGACCGGCCGAGCCGGGTTCGCGTCGCTCACGTGGGGAAGGAGCCGACTCCGGACCGCAAACGCCAGGGCGACCGCTCTCGCGGGGAGCCGCTGGACGAGTTCCCGGCGCCAGACGGCCGTCGTCCAGACGAACCGTATCGATCGCCACAGCAGGGACGGAACGCCGTCTTCGCGGAGTATTCGTCGAGATCTGTGTACGAGACTCACTCTACCGATTCCCTCACGTATTAGTAACTCTACCCCCACGTTAAATCACTGGATCCAACGTGAACGCCGTCCTCGCAGAGTTTTTTCTGACGGGATCGATCGCACTCGACGAACACGGCCGAACGGGAGGTGCCGGGAATCTCGGCGGTTCCGACGCCGAATACCAGATTCTCTTTCTCGCGGCACTAACCGCGTCGTGGCGGAAGTTGCTGGTTTTCTACCAACTCGCGGGAGTTTCCGGGGCTCTCGGCCGAATCTTCGGATGCCTGTACGAGAACGCGTTCGGCTACTGGTGGGCGATTCGTCGACGGGACGCGGCCGGCGACCCACCGGCGTCGGATCTTCCGACGGTCGTCGAGATCGATCCGGCCGATCTTCGGTATCAGTCGCGGTTGGGAAAAGCCCAGTTTCCGACGAAAGACGGCGATACGAAACGCTCGCCGATACACGACGAGCCGATCGTCGGGGTCGTCGGCGGCCGCTGGGACCGTTTTCGAACCGAGTGGGCCGAGACCCGGATCCACCGCTCGCTCGAGGCCCGGTTCCAGGAGGGCGAGCCCTGGGAGGTAACCGCCAAGTACCGGTACGCGGCCTACAAGATCGAGAACGGGCTCGGGGACTGGCGGTCGTCGACGATCGAGGAACTCGAGCGTCGGTGTGCCGACATCGACGCCCTCTACGAGTCGATGGCCGAGGAGGGGTACGTCCCCCAGGACGAACTCCTCGAGCGCGAGGACGACGACATGGAGACCGGTGGCGCCGCGATGAAACCGATCTTGGGAACCGAGTTCCCCCACGAGATGCGCGTCGGAATCGGCCGGAACGGCGAGATAATTCGGTTCAGCGCCGGGAAACACCGGCTGTCGATCACGAAGCTGCTCGGCCTCGAGTCGGTGCCCGTCATCGTCGTCGTTCGCCACGAACGCTGGGCGACGATCCGCGAGCGCTTCGCGGCGGCGGACTCCCTCGAGGAACTCCCGGAGGAGCACCGCGAGTTCGCGGCGCATCCGGATCTCCGTGCAGTCGCCTGTGAGCGCTGCTCGTAAGCCCCGAAGTGAGGCGAGACCGTACGCGACTCGAGTACCGACGAGTTCGGTGCCACCGACTATCTTTCCGCGCCGTGTCACTCGCACACAAACTATTTGGTAATTCGCGGAGACTGTTCGAACATGCAAGCAGTCGTGCTGGCCGCCGGCGAGGGAACTCGCCTCCGGCCGCTAACCGAGGAGAAACCCAAGGCCCTCGTGGAAGTCGACGGGAAACCGCTCGTCGAGGACGTCTTCGACAACTTGCTCGAGATCGGCGTCACCGAACTCGTCGTCGTCGTCGGCTACCAGAAGGAGCAACTCATCGAGCGCTACGGCGACGCTTACGAGGGTGTCCCGATCACCTACGCCCACCAGCGCGAACAGCTCGGACTCGGTCACGCGATTCTGCAGGCCGAGCCCCACGTCGACGACGACTTCGTGCTCATGCTCGGCGACAACGTCTTCCGGGGGAACCTCGGGGACGTGATCAAACGCCAGCACGAGGAGCGCGCGGACGCGGCCTTTCTCGTCGAGGAGGTTCCCTACGAGGAGGCCTCTCGATACGGCGTGCTCGACACCAACGAGTACGGCGAGATCGTCGAGGTCGTCGAGAACCCCGACGAGCCGCCGTCGAACCTCGTGATGACCGGCTTCTACACGTTCACCCCCGCGATCTTCCACGCCTGCCACCTCGTCCAGCCCTCCGACCGGGGGGAGTACGAACTGCCCGACGCGATCGACCTCCTCATCCAGTCGGGGCGGACGATCGACGCGATCCGGATGGACGGCTGGCGGATCGACGTCGGCTACCCGGAGGATCGGGAGGAAGCCGAACAACGCGTGCGGGAAGCCGAGGCACCGATTCCGGAGTAGCCGTCGACTGGTTCGTTCTCGAGCGGGTCATCGAGGGAGCGACGGCTATCGCCCACAGACCGGACGGACCCGCAGGGTTCGGACGACAGTCGGAACGTGATCCGGGTCGGTTCGGAGACGGACACCCCCACACCGGATTTCAGATGAAATCGGTCGGAGGCGGGGAGGGGGTGGGGTGGCGACGGCTCCGGTTCGAGCGAACCCGAGGGAGCCTGAGGAGTGCAGAGAGTGCTATACACGACCTACGCAGATCTACGGCGGTCTCGCCTGAGAGAGTTTCTTATCTATATTATATATTTTACTCTAGTGGTAATCTAGTAGTAGTAGTAGTATAGTGGGATAATCCCGTACCAACCGTTTTCTATCGGGTTTCCGCGATCGAACGGCGTTTCTCTACCGGCTTTTATGTACTACCCTCCTGTGTCCGGAAACGGACCCGGATCGAGCGACTCGAAGTGTCGATGTCACCGGTGTCACGGGGAGTTCACGTCTCGAGTTCGTTCTCCGATCCGACACCGGATTTCAGATGATATCGCGGAGTTACGGTCCCTATCGCCTGCAAACGGAAATCTAGAAGCGCGTGAGACGAGCATGAATCGCGGTCGTCCCGCGGAGATCCACCTCACGGCGACCCGTCGGCGGGGCCTCACGGCCCTTCCCTCCCCCCCCCTCTTCACGGCATTTCATCTGAAATCCGGTGTGGGTGGGGGCGGTCGGCCGAGATCGGTCCCCGTTTCGCACGGTTTCATCTGAAATCCGGTGTGGGTGGGGGAGCGCCGACTTCCTCCTCCCCGACGATTCATCTGAAATCCGGTGTGTGACTCGCGACCAGTGTGCGGGCGGCTTCGATTCCGATGCGAACTCGACGCGAGCGACCCCCGCTCGTGGAGGGAAAGAGCTAAGGAAAATTCATCTGAAAGACGGTGTATGCCTTTGCACGCGGAGGGGACGGGGACGCTCGGCGAGTACGCCGCCGAGCACGGTGCGGTCGCCCACTCTCGCTCCAAGTCTCGCGACGATCCGCTCTCGGTACTAGACGAGGAAGACCGGATCTTCGCGAACGAGGACCTGCTGCGGATCGACCACGTCCCCGACCAGAACAAGATCGTCGGCCGGAACAACCAGATCGAGACCGTCGCCCGACGGCTCAAGCCGACGATCACCGGGGGAACGGGCAAGGGGACGCTCCTGCTCGGAAAGTCGGGCTCCGGGAAGACGCTGGTCACCCGCTACGTCAGCCGCGAGGTCGTCGGTCGCGGGCTGGAGAACGACGTCCGGATCGGCCGGGCGGTTATCGACTGCGCCCAGCGTCGCTCGGAGGTCCAGACCGTCATCCACCTCGCGAAGAGTCTGAACGAGCCCGAGAAAACGGGGATCACGATCCCTCACTCGGGGATCGCGACGGGAGCGTACTACGATCGGCTCTGGTCGGTCATCGACGAACTGTACGACGCGATCATCGTCGTCCTAGACGAGATCGACCGCCTCGCACCGCCCGACGACGTCGAGAACGTTCCCCCGGAGGAGGCCGACGACAGCAAACTCCTCATGCAGCTTTCGCGTGCGGGCGAGGAGAACGACGTCGACGCCAGCATCACCGTCATCGGGATCAGCAACGACCTGAAGTACGGTGATCGACTCGACACCCGCGTCGAGAGCTCCTTCTCACCCGACGAGATCGTCTTCCCGGCCTACGACGCGAACCAGCTCGGCGACATCCTCGAGCGGCGGTGCGACGCCTACCGCGACGACGTACTGACCGACGATGTCATCCCGCTGTGTTCGGCGTTCTCGGCCCAGGAACACGGTGACGCGCGACGGGCGATCGACCTCTTCCGGCTCGCCGGCGAGGTCGCCAGGGACAACGACGCCGCCCAAGTCACGGAGAGCCACGTCCGGGTCGCAAACGACGACGCCGAAGTAACCCGGATCCAGGATCTGATCCGGGGCTGTCCAACGCAGGCGAAGATCGCGATCGCGGCGCTGGCGACGATGGACGAGTTCTCCGAGCGCTCGGCGTTCAAAGCCACCGAAATGTACCGCGTCTACCGGGCGTTCGCCGAGGCGATCGACGCCAACGTCCTCGGCAAGAAGCGCATCACCGACCAGCTCCGGGAGTACGAGACGTTAAAGATCATCAACATGACCAGAACCAGCGACGGCTACCGCGAGGGGACCTACCTCCAGCTCTCCCTGCTCGACGACTCGAGTCTCCTGCTCCAGACGATCGGCCTCGACGAGCGGTGTGCGAACATCCCGATCGACGGGCGGATGCGCCAGCACATCGTCTCCATAGTGGGATCGTAGCGCCGACCAACTATTTTGTGCACTCCATGACCAATATATTTTTCATCTATGGCGCGAAATTCACGAGCAATGGAGCATGACGGGGTCCGCGCGTCGACGCTCGAGCGGGAGGCGTTCCTGTCGATGAGTGATCGCACGCGCGATATTTCGGCCGACGAGGTCTGCGTCCTCATCCCGACGCTGAACGAGGCGGCGACGATCGGCAGTGTGATCGACGGGTTCTACGAACAGGGGTACTCGAACGTCGTCGTCGTCGACGGAGACTCCGACGACGAGACGCGCGAAATCGCACGCGAGCGGGGCGCCCAGGTGTTCACGCAGGCCGGTGACGGGAAGGGTCAGGCGGTCAGGGAGACCCTCGAGTACGTCACCGTTCCGTACGTGTTGATGGTCGACGGCGACGGCACCTACGACCCGGCCGACGCCGAGCGCATGCTCGAGCAGCTCTCGCGGGGGTACGAGCACGTCATCGGAAACCGCTTTGCTGAGATGGACGACGACGCGATGAAGGCGCTGAACGGGTTCGGAAACAGACTGATCAACCGCTCGTTTCGGCTGATCCACGGCGCCGAGTACGAGGACATCCTCTCGGGGTACCGGGCGTTTACGACCGAGTCGTTCGAACGCCTCGCGCTCGACTCGGACGGGTTCACGATCGAGACCGAACTCGCCGTCGAGTGCGTCAAACACGGGGTCGACACGACGGTCGTCCCGGTCAGTTACAGCGCCCGCCCGGAGGCCTCGGAGACGAACCTCCACCCGCTCAGGGACGGCGGGACGATCGTACTGGCGCTGTACTCGCTGGCGAAGACGAACAACCCGCTGTTTTACTTCGGGAGTCTCGGCGCGGCGAGCATCGCCTCCGGCGGCGTCGTGGCGATGTACGTGCTCTGGCAGTGGATCCAGTACCAGCAGGGCCACGAGATTCTGGCGGTCGTCTCCGCGGCCGCGATCCTGCTCGGCGTGCAGCTGCTCATGTTCGGCGTGCTCTCGGACATGCTCGTGACGCTGCACCGTGAACAGCGTCGCCGGCTCGAGCAGATTACGCGGGCCGAGCGCGAACGGGATCGAGACGACGAGTAGCGAACGGGACGGCTAGAACGGCAGCATCGATCGAAACTGCTGGACGACGCCGTTGGAATTCTGGCGGCGGTATTCCTCGAACGGTTCGTGAAGCGCGTTCAGCAGTTGTTGACGCGAGTCGAACCGTTCCTGGTCGGTCTCCGCGAGCATCTCGCCAAGGGGGACATCGTTTCCGTGGACGTCGTACGAGATCTGCTCGTGGCCGAGTTCGGCGTCGACGTCGTCTCTGGTCGCCGGAAACGATAGCTCCGAGCGCCTGAGGCGCGCGTCGACGGCGGCAATTCCGAAATCGACGCTCTCCGGCTCGTCGTCGTCGTCGTTCGATGGTGGCCTGACTCCCATACGTCGCCAATAGAACGCCGCATATCAAAACCGCTGCGGAGACGGTCCGCGATCCGGCAGTCTCCCAGCACCGAGTGACGGTTCGTTCCCGCAACCCCCACCGGGACGTGACGAACCACGGAGAGCGACCCGTTCTCGACCCGCCCCCGAAGCCGAGTCGTCGAGCGGCGACACGTCTTTGGGGACCGCGCCGGAGTATCTCGTATGGTCGAGTACACCACGGTTTCGATCCCGAAGGATCTGGCCGATCGCGTCGACGACACGATCGAGGGAACGAGCTTCCAGAGCACCAGCGATCTGGTCCGGTTCCTGCTCCGAAGCATCGTTATCCAGCACCAGCGACAGGGCGAGCTGACTGAGGCCGAGTTCGAGGAGATCACCGAACAGCTCCGCGGCCTGGGCTACCTCGAGTAGCGCAGCAGTTCGTCGGGGCGGGCTCGATCTGCCGATACTCAGTCTCGGAGCGACCGTTCGGGCGCTCGGGCGTCGAGGATCTCGAGGGGCTGGCGCTCGCCGAACCGATCGAAGGCGCCGAACGACGCCTCGTCGATCTCCCAGGGCGGGACGGCGACGAACACCACCTGAGCGAGATCGTCGCGTTTGGTCACCTCCAGTTCCCTGACGGGGTGGGAGACGAACTGGCCCTGGGACTGTCGGGCCGGCGTCGAGAGGTTGACGCCGAAGACCGCGTTGACCGCGTTCCCGGGGTCGGGGAGGAAGAAATCGGTAAAGACCGGCGTCTCGGGCGGGAGCCCCTCGGCTCCCTCGAGCTCGCCGGCTGGGGTCACCGAGACGCCGGTCCGGACCCGGTCCGGATCGGCGTCCTCGGCCAGCTCGAGCAACACCTCGACCAGGGCGCGAGTGACGTAGACCACGCCGTACTCGTACGGGCCCGCGACAGTTAGCTGTATCCCATCAGAACGGTAACAGCTTTCGTCCCGTCTTGGCGTACAGCAGCGGGGCTCGCGTCCGCGACTGAGACAGGGCGGTCTCGAGGGCCGTCGTCGCGTCGGTCAGCACGCCGGCGCCGTGGCCGACGAGCACCCGGTCGGGGACGAGGTCGCCGAGAGCGTCCCGCGGGGGGATCGCCCGCCGCATCGGGTGGACCCCGAGGCGTTCCCCCTTGGCGAGGAAGTAGTCGGCGGTGCCGACCGACTCCGGGACGACGAGTGTCCGACGTTCGGGGTCGTAGAGGGCGACCTCCTGCCAGAACCGGCTGTCGATGACCGTCCGGGCCTTGAACCCTGTATCGGCGAGCTCGTCGCCGAAGCGAACGACGGGCGCCTCGAGCTCCTCGGAGACGCCGTCGAAGAATGCGGGGAGGTACACCGGGACGTCGTGGCGGTTTGCAACGTCGGCTGCGTCGCGTTTGTGGCGGTCGAGCGTGACGACAACACCGCGGACCTCGCCGAACTCCGCGAACAACTCGTCGATCCCCGCGACGTCGACGGGGTCGATCACCCACACCTCGCCGTCGTGCTCGAGGGCGTGGCTGGCCCGCTGCATCTCCTCGTCGGGGTGGGCGATCCAGCCGACGCCGCCGTCGAACCGATCGATCTCGGTGAACTCGGTCGCGCGCTCGTCGACGCGAAATGGCATGCCCGAGGGTACGCTCGCTCCGCCCATAAACCTGGACGAACCCGCCGATTCCGCCGGTTCAATGACGGTCTCTCCCCACCGAGTCGCTTGTTGCGCCGCCCCCGATGCCGCCGAACTCGTTGCGGCGACGCTTCTATGCCTCCGCTCCGAGTAGGAGCGACCATGCTCACCGGACTCTCCCGGCTCGCGCTCGAGGTCAAGTATCTCGAGCCGGCGCGACGGTTCTACGCGGAGACGCTGTCCCTGCCCGTCCGCGAGGACGGCGAGAACGAGGTCGTCTTGGCCGCGGGCGAGACCGATCTCGTCCTCCGCCGACCCGAGACGGTTCCGCGGGGCGGGCTCCACACCCACTACGCCCTCTCGATCCCGGCCGAGGAGTACGACGAATGGTGGGACCGCCTGAGTACCGAGTACGACCTCGAGGAAGCCCGGTTCGGCTCCTCGAGGTCGCTGTACCTGTACGACCCCGACGGGAACTGCGTCGAACTCGGCCAGCGCGACGTCGAGGGGCCGGGGATCGACGGGCTCTTCGAGGTCGTACTCGAGGTCGAGTCCCTCGGCCGGGCCCGCGAGTTCTACGAGGCGCTGGGCTTTCGAACCGTCGACGTCGGTTCCGACCGCAAGCGGGTGCGGCTGGACGGCCCGATGTCCCTCGAGCTCTGGGAGCCCCACCTCGGGATCGCCGACGGTCGCGGCGGCGTCCACGTCGACCTCGGATTCGAGACCGACGATCCGAAAGCCGCGCTCGAAGCGGTCGAAGACCGCGTCGCTCGAGTCGAACACGAGACCGGCGAGGAGGTCGTGGTCCGCGATCCGGACGGCCACTGGCTGACGTTTCGATCGGACGGCGTCTCCGACTGAGCGGCAAAGCTCTGCAAACCGTGAATGGTAACGTAGCGCTACTGGCCGTCGTACGGAGTTCAGTGACGATTTCCCGGATCGACCCCGGGACGGCTCGTGGTCGTCCCGGAACTAACGTACGGGAGTCCGTCTCAGAGTCGATCGGTGTTGACGTCGATCCCCGGCGGCGTGACGACCAGAAAGCCGCGGAAGTGAATGAGGTTTCCGCCCGATTCCTTGACGTCGCGGGCGAAACCGGAGGCGAGTTCGTTGACCTCGCCCTCGACGCAGAGGACGAGCACGTTCCCCGTCGAAACCGCCTCGAGCCACTCCGACGACGGCGTCGTCCCGTCGAGGACGCCGAGGACGATTTCGCCGTCGAGCTCGAACTCCTCGTCGATGTGTTCCTCGACGGTTCGCAGGTCAAGATCGAAATCGCTCATACGCACCCCCTCGAAGTGCGCCGAGAAAAACGTTCGCTTCGCGTCTTATACGGACTGCCGTAAGTCATCGACGACGCAATCGCGAGCCGTACTGCGGTTGCGCCGGTAAATCGTTACAACAGATCGTCTCAGTCCTGAGGAAACTCCTTTCTGAACCCGCGGAACTCGGTGCGGTGGGCCTCCTCGTCGGCGAGGATCGTCACCGCGACGTCCTCCGTGACCGGGTCGTTCGCGTCCTCGGCGGCCTCGAGCAGCGACCGGTACGTCTCCAGGGCGTCCTCCTCGGCCTCGAGGACGCCGTCGATCACCGACTCGACGTCGGTGGTGTCCTCGGGTGGCTGCAGACTCGACTGGTTGGCCTCGAACGACTCCGAGCCGGGCGGGGACCGGTCGAGTTGCTTCAGTCGGTTGCCGAGCAGCCGCGCGTGCTCGAGTTCCTCGTCGACGTCGGCCTCGAGGCTCGATTTGACCTCCTCGGCGTGGACTCCATCGAGCACGATGGCGTTTGTCAGGTAGTTCATCACGGTCTCGAGTTCGTCGACGTAGGCCTCCGTCAGGAGGTCCGTCACTTCGTCTGACGTCATTGCCAGCCGCCCTACCACGACCGGGGGTTTAGTTCTCACACCTCCACATCCGCGGCGTCCGCGGTACACTCTTGGCGCGCGCCCGCCAACCACCACTCATGCGCGAGCTCGACGAGACGGACCTCGAGATCCTCGAGCTGCTGGCGACCAACGCCCGCCGGCCGTACAAGGAGATCGCCGACCGGGTCGGGCTGACGCCGCCGGCGGTCTCGGATCGGATCTCCCGGCTCGAGGGCCAGGGGATCATCCAGGGGTTTACGATCGATGTCGACCGCGAGCGACTCCACGGGGAGGTCTCGGTGCTGGTCGACCTCGAGCCCGCTCCCGAGGCAGTCGACGATGTCTACGCGGCCGCGGGCGAGCTCGAGGGCGTCGAGCGCGTCTTCGAGGGGACCGACGGCCGCGTCCTCGTTCACGCGACGATTTCCGACGGCGACGTCCGCTCGTGGCTCGCTCGCGAGGTCGATCTCGCCTCCCTGACCGGGTACGACGTCACGCTACTCAATCGGTCGGCTCGCGTCTCGGCACTCTCGGCGACCGGATTCGCCCTCGAGTGCGTCGTCTGCGGGAAGCAAGTCACCGGCGACGGCGTGACGGCGACGGTCGACGGCGAGATCAAAACGTTCTGCTGTTCCTCCTGCGAGGATCGATACCTGAGTCGGTACGAGTCCCACCGAGACGCCCTCGAGTGAGCACCTTCGGAATCGGGCGGGACTGCAACACCTGTATATCTCAGGCGGGAACCGATCCGTTCGTCCCGGACGCCAGTTCTTCTCTCGACTCGTGTTTCGAAATCTATGGGTTGGTGGACGATAGTACAGATCTCCCTCCGGAGATCCCTTCTTACTGACCGACTGTCCACCGGGAAGCGCGCGCCAGCCGAACTAGGTTGTTTTCGAGCATATTCGGATGGATTGTAGGGGCTCGAGCGAGAGATTTCGGGGACGACCCGCGGAGCGACCAGTATGATAATAGGATATCCGTTCGATAATAGGCCGTTGATGTCTTGCGTTTTTCCGTCGTCAACGGAGTTCTGTGAGGGTTGACACGTCGTCCCATCCCGCGAGCAGCGTCAGGTTTATATACGACGTCGATCCTCGGATCGGGTACAATGTCTTCACAAGGCAACCCGACCTCTGACACCAGTCAGGGGGGTCGAGTTCTTCCAGGGCACGTTAGATTCCACTGACGAAATCGAGTCAGCACGTGTCTTCGATACGACGCTGCGGGACGGCGAACAGTCGCCCGGCACGTCGTTCTCCTACGACGACAAACGCGAGATCGCCGCGGTTCTGGACGAGATGGGCACCCACGTTATCGAGGCCGGGTTCCCCGTCAACTCCGAGGCCGAGTTCGAGGCGGTCCGGGATATCGCGTCCTCGACGTCGAAGACCACCTGCGGGCTGGCCCGCGTCGTCGACGACGACATCGAAGCCGCACTGGATTCCGGTGTCGAGATGGTGCACACGTTCGTCAGCACCAGCGACGTCCAGATCGAGGATTCGATGCACGCGACCCGGGAGGACGTAGTACAGCGCGCCGTCGAGTCGGTCGAACGGATCACCGAAGCGGGAGCGACCTGCATGTTCTCGCCGATGGACGCGACCCGAACGGACGAGACGTTCCTGATCGACGTGATCGAGTCCGTTTCCGAGGCGGGAACGGACTGGATCAACATCCCGGACACCTGCGGCGTCGCGACGCCGAACCGGTTCCGGGCGATGATCGAGAAGGTCTGTGCCCACACCGACGCGCGGGTCGACGTCCACACCCACGACGACTTCGGGCTGGCGACCGCCAACGCCCTGTCAGGCATCGAGGCGGGCGCCGACCAGGCGCAGGTGTCGGTCAACTCGATCGGCGAGCGGGCCGGCAACGCCGCCTACGAGGAGTTCGTGATGGCCGTCGAGTCGGTCTACCAGTGCGATACGGGGATCGATACGACCCGCATCATGGAGCTCTCCGAGATCGTCGAGGAGAAGAGTTCGATCGAGACGCCGGGGAACAAACCCGTCGTCGGCGACAACGCCTTCTCCCACGAGAGCGGGATCCACGCCGCGGGCGTCATCGAGAATTCCGACACCTTCGAGCCTGGCGTCATGACCCCCGAGATGGTCGGCGCGACGCGCCGACTGGTCATGGGGAAACACACCGGGACCCACTCGGTCCGCGAGCGGTTGGAAGAACGCGGGTACGAGCCCACCGACGACGAGGTGCGGACGGTAACGCGCCGCGTCAAGGACTACGGCGCCGAGAAGCGCCGCATCACGGTCGAGGACTTGGAGCGGTTCGCCGAGGAGGCTGGCGTCGAGCGCCAGCGAGAGGAGGTGCAGATCTGAGGGATGGCCCCCTCGTTTGCTACCGGCCGGGAGCCCCGGCTATGGCGACGCCGTTCCCGCCAGCGTTGCCCGGGACGAAACTATTATGATGGTCGCCGGTCCTACGAGTGGAGTAATGACGGATCGCGCTCGCAGATCGGTTCGCACTCGCGACACCGACGGCAGCGCGCTCGCTCGTATTCGTATTGTAGGGGCATACTAGCCCCTCTCTCACTCCTTCCTCGACCCCGGCCCGTATCCGTCGCACCGACCACCGAGCGACCAGCAATTCACCAGATGACACCAGCAAGAGCACCGGACCGCCGAAAGGCGACAGGAGGTAATCGATGAGCGAACGCGCAGCACCGGTTACCGCGACCGAGGAACAGCACGACGACCAGGAGACAACCGCGGCCGAGGACGCCGCCGACGGGTCGGCGACCGACGCCGAACCGACCCCCGTCACGACGGGCGCCGAGTCCGTCGTTCGCGCCCTCGAGAACGCGGGCGTCGAGCACGCCTTTGGTGTGCAGGGCGGCGCGATCATGCCCGTCTACGACGCACTGTACGATTCCGAGATCCAACACGTGACGATGGCCCACGAGCAGGGGGCCTCCCACGCCGCCGACGCCTACGGCATCGTCTCCGGGGAGCCGGGGATCTGCCTGGCGACCTCGGGGCCGGGGGCGACGAACCTCGTCACCGGACTGGCTGACGCCGACATGGACTCGGATCCGGTCGTCGCACTGACCGGACAGGTGCCGACGGAGTTCGTCGGCAACGACGCCTTCCAGGAGACCGATACCACCGGCGTCACGATGCCGGTCACGAAGACCAACACCTTCTCGAGAGAGCCCGACCGCGTCGGTACCGACGTCAGCGAGGCGTTCGCGCTCGCGAGCGAGGGTCGACCGGGTCCGACGCTGGTCGACCTACCGAAAGACGTTACGAACGCCGAAACCGACCGCGAACCCGACGAGCCGCGGACGCCCGACACCTACGACGTCCAGGAGCGAGCGGACCCCGAGATCGTCGCGGCCGCGGCCGAACGCATCGAGAGCGCCAGCCGCCCGATCATGCTGCTCGGCGGGGGCGTGATCAAGGGCGACGCCGCCGAGGTCTGTCGCGCGTTCGCGATCGAACACGAGATCCCGGTCGTCACGACGATGCCCGGAACCGGCGCGTTCCCCGAGGACCACGAGCTCGCACTCGAGGGCGCCGGGATGCACGGTACCGGCTACGCCAACATGGCGATCACCCACTGCGATACGATGGTCGCCGTCGGAACCCGGTTCGACGACCGCCTGACAGGCGGCATCGAGACGTTCGCGCCCGACGCCGAGATCATCCACGTCGACATCGATCCGGCGGAGATCTCGAAGAACATCCACGCGGACTATCCGCTGATCGGCGACGCCGGCACCGTCGTCGAGCAGCTGACCGAGGCCGTCGACGAGTCGCCGCAGGCGACGAAGTGGCGCGCGCAGTGCCAGCAGTGGAAGTCCGACTACTCGATGGCCTACGACACGCCCGAGGACGAACCGATCAAACCGCAGTTCGTCGTCGAAGCCCTGGACGAGGCCACGAGCGACCGAGCGGTCGTTACGACCGGCGTCGGACAACACCAGATGTGGGCCTGGCAGTACTGGACCTACACCGAGCCCCGCACCTGGGTCTCGAGCCACGGCCTGGGCGCGATGGGCTACGGCCTCCCGGCGGCGATCGGCACTCGCTTCGCGGCCGACGACGACCAGGAGGTCGTCTGCATCGACGGCGACGGCTCGTTCCTGATGACGCTGCAGGGACTGTCGGTCGCCGTCCGCGAGAACCTGGACATCACGGTTGCCGTGCTCAACAACGAGTACATCGGGATGGTCCGACAGTGGCAGGACGCCTTCTTCGACGGGCGCCACTCCGCCTCGGATTACGGCTGGATGCCCGAGTTCGACACGCTCGCCGAGGCGTTCGGCGCGGAGGGGTTCCGAATCGATGACTACGACGAAGTCGCGGACACGATCGACGCCGCGCTCGCCTACGACGGCCCGTCCGTGATCGACGTCCATATTGATCCGCAGGCGAACGTCTACCCGATGGTTCCGAGCGGCGGCGACAACGGTCAGTTCGCACTGACGGAGGATCAGCTATGAAAGGGTTGGACGGCCCGAAGCCCGAAGAGCGACCGACGCCCGCCGGCCGACGGAACAAACAGGGGATTCGCATCGACCCCGAGGTCGAGGCGAAACACGAACCTCGGCGGACGGTTATCTCGGCACTGGTCGAACACGAACCCGGCGTGCTCGCCGAAGCCTCGGGGCTGTTCTCGAGGCGGCAGTTCAACATCGAGAGCCTCACCGTGGGCCCGACCGACGACGAGGACCGCGCGCGGATCACGCTCGTCGTCGAGGAGCCCGACCCTGGCATCGACCAGATTAAGAAGCAGCTCCGGAAGCTGATCCCGGTGATCGCCGTGCGCGAACTCGAGCCCGACGCGATGCGCCGCGAGCTCGCTCTGGTGAAGGTCAACGCCGAGCGACCCGACCAGGTCGCCGCCGTCGCGGACATGTACGACGCCAAGACCGTTGACTCGAGCCCCGAGACCGCAACGTTCGAGATCACGGGCGCCCGCCAGAAGATCGAGGCCGCGATCGAGACGTTCTCCCAGTTCGGCATCCGCGAGATCGCCCGAACCGGGACGACGGCGCTCGCTCGCGGTACCGACGACACCGCGGCACCCGCTCCGGCAGAATCGACCGCCAACGAGGCGAACAACACCCCCTACACCCAACCAGCAGACGATGACTGAAGACGAATTCACCACTGAGATCTACTACGAATCGGACGCAGACGAATCGCAGCTCGACGACGTAACCGTCGCCGTCCTCGGCTACGGGAGCCAGGGCCACGCCCACGCGCTGAACCTCCACGACAGCGGCGTCGACGTGGTCGTCGGCCTGCGCGAGGACTCGTCCTCGCGCTCGGCCGTGGAAGCCGACGGTCTCGAGGTCGTGACGCCGGTCGAGGCTGCCTCACGCGCGCAGATCGTCTCGATGCTCGTACCTGACACGGTCCAGCCCCACGTCTACGAGCAGATCGAGGACGAACTCGAGGAGGGCGACACGCTGCAGTTCGCTCACGGCTTCAACATCCACTACAACCAGATCCAGCCCGACGAGAACGTCGACGTGACGATGATCGCACCCAAGTCGCCGGGGCACCTCGTACGGCGCAACTACGAGAACGGCGAGGGGACGCCGGGACTGCTCGCAGTCTACCAGGACGCCACCGGCGACGCGAAAGAGCGCGCGCTCGCGTACTCGAAGGCGATCGGCTGTGCCCGCGCAGGGGTCGTCGAAACGACGTTCCGCGAGGAGACCGAGACCGACCTCTTCGGCGAACAGGCCGTCCTCTGTGGCGGCATCGCCGAGCTGATCAAGGTCGGCTACGAGACGCTCGTCGACGCCGGCTACAGCCCCGAGATGGCTTACTTCGAGTGTCTCAACGAGATGAAGCTCATCGTCGACCTCATGTACGAGGACGGGCTCGGCGCGATGTGGGACTCGGTTTCGGACACCGCCGAGTACGGCGGCCTCACCCGCGGCGAAGCCGTCATCGACGATCAGGTTCGCGCGAACATGGAGGAGGTACTCGAGGAGGTCCAGAACGGCGAGTTCGCGACCGAGTGGGTTACCGAGAACCAGGCCAACCGCCCGGTCTACACCCAGCTCAACCAGGCCGAGAAGGACCACGAGATCGAGGAAGTCGGCGAGCGCCTCCGCGCGCTGTTCGCCTGGCAGGAAGAACAGGAAGAGGAGAGCGAGGACGAGCGATCGAAAGTTCAGGCAGATTAAAATGAAACGAGCGAGCGACACCGAAACGGACGACGACTCGATGCGTACGGTCAGCCACACGAACCCCTACACCGGCGAGACAGCCGGTCGGCTGTTCAGCCGTGGCCCGACGGTCGTGGCCGACGGCGGCCAACGGAAAGGTGCCGACGACGAGAACCCGGCCGCGACGGATCCGCAGTCGGACGCCGACGGCACGATGAAGCGAGTCGACCACACGCCGCCGGAGGGCGCAGACGATGCGAACGAGGTCTTCGAGCGGGGTAATGAACACGGACGCGATGGGGGAGTAACCGACGTATGAGCGAGGGCACGCTGTACGACAAGGTCTGGGACCGCCACAAGGTGACCACCCTGCCGACCGGACAGGACCAGCTGTTCGTCGGCCTCCACCTCATCCACGAGGTCACCAGCCCGCAGGCCTTCGGGATGCTCCGCGAGCGGGACCTTGAGGTCGCCTACCCCGAACTAACGCACGCGACGGTCGATCACATCATCCCGACGGCGGATCAGTCTCGCCCCTACGACGAGGACGCCGCCGAGGAGATGATGAGCGAGCTCGAGCGCAACGTCCGGGAGGCGGGAATCGAGTTCTCGGACCCGAACTCGGGCGATCAGGGGATCGTCCACGTCGTCGGGCCGGAGCAGGGGCTGACCCAGCCCGGCAAGACGATCGTCTGTGGCGACTCCCACACCTCGACCCACGGCGCCTTCGGCGCGCTCGCCTTCGGCATCGGCACCAGCCAGATCCGGGACGTCCTCGCGACGGGCACTCTGGCCTTCGAGAAGCAGAAGGTACGAAAGATCGAAGTCGAGGGTGAACTCGGCGACGGCGTCGAGGCGAAGGACGTCATCCTCGAGATCATCCGCCGACTGGGTACCGAGGGCGGCGTCGGTTACGTCTACGAGTACGCCGGCTCCGCGATCGAGAACCTCGGCATGGAGGGTCGGATGTCGATCTGTAACATGTCGATCGAGGGCGGCGCCCGCGCGGGCTACGTCAACCCCGACGAAACCACCTACGAGTGGCTCGAGGAGACCGACTACTTCCAGGAAAATCCCGAGAAGTTCGAGGAGCTCAAGCCGTACTGGGAGTCGATTCGCTCGGACGACGACGCCGAGTACGATGACGTCGTCCGCATCGACGCCGACGAGCTCGAGCCGGTCGTCACCTGGGGGACGACCCCGGGTCAGGGAATCGGGATCACCGATCCGATTCCGGAACCCGAGGCGCTGCCGGCTGACAAGCAAGACACCGCACGACGCGCCCAGGAACACATGCGCGTCGAGCCCGGCGAGACGATGGAGGGGTACGACATCGACGTCGCCTTCCTCGGCTCCTGTACTAACGCCCGACTCCCCGACCTGCGCCGCGCGGCCCGAATCGTCGAGGGTCGAGAGGTCCACGACGACGTCCGTGCGCTCGTCGTCCCCGGCAGCCAGCGCGTCCAGGAGACCGCCGAGGAGGAGGGGCTCAAAGACGTTTTCGAGGCCGCCGGCTTCGAGTGGCGCAACGCCGGCTGCTCGATGTGTCTCGGAATGAACGAAGATCAGCTCGAGGGCGACGAGGCCTGTGCATCCTCCTCGAACCGGAACTTCGTCGGCCGCCAGGGCAGCAAGGACGGCCGCACGGTGTTGATGAACCCGCGGATGGTCGCCGCGGCGGCGATCACCGGGGAGGTCTCCGACGTTCGCGAGCTACCGGAAGCAGAGGTGACCGCCCAATGAGCGACACGGACGACGTGGAGATCCCCGAGGTGGACTACGTCTCGGGCTCCGGCGTTCCAATCCGGGGCAACGACATCGACACCGACCAGATCATCCCCGCGCGGTTCATGAAGGTCGTCACCTTCGACGGACTGGGCGAGTTCGCGTTCTTCGACCTTCGGTTCGATGAGGACGACGAGCAGAAAGACCACCCGTTCAACGAGGAGCGCTACCAGGACTCCTCGGTCATGGTGGTCAACTCGAACTTCGGCTGTGGCTACTCACGCGAGCACGCCCCCCAGGCGCTGATGCGCTGGGGGATTGACGCGATCATCGGCGAGAGCTTCGCCGAGATCTTCGCGGGGAACTGTCTCGCGCTCGGCATTCCGACCGTCACGGCCGACAGCGAGACGATCGAGGAGCTCCAGGACTGGGTCAACGAAAACCCCGACGGCGAACTCGAGATCGACGTCGAGGCCGAGACGGTCACCTACGGATCGGAAACGATCGATGTCACCGTCGACGACGCCCAGCGCAAGGCCCTGGTCGACGGCGTCTGGGACACGACGGCGCTGATGAAGTCCAACGCGGGCGCGGTTCGGGAGACCGCCCGCGAACTGCCGTACGTCGACTCCGGCGCGATCCCCGAAGCGGAGTAGGGTCCTCCCCTTTTGTCGTTTGCACCGACCGGGCAGCAGCAGCTAACGGCCGATCATATTTAGTATATTGAATTTCCATATTGTGTTAATGTCTCCGGGATCGGTAGCCGATCGTCTCGCGACCCGGCCGAGAGCCGTCCTTCTCGCGCTCGTGCTGGTCGTCGGGCTGGTCCCCGGAGCGGCGGTCGGGTCGGTCGGCGTCCCCGTCGGACCTGGAGGTGGCGTCGACGACGCGACGGCCGCCGAGGCGCCGATCGACCCCGCCCTCGAGGACGCCGAGGGCGAGGTCACCATCTTCGTCCATCTCGAGTCTCCTCCGTCGGACGGTAACGAGGAGCCCGCGGATCGAAGGATGCGAGCCGAGGCGAGTCACGAACGGTTCGACCGGGACGTCGCCTCGAGCGACGCCGTTACCGTCGAACGGGAGTTCTGGATCACCACGACCGTCCTCGCGACGGTCGACACCGACCGAACGGACCTCGAGACCCTCGCCCAGGCCGACGGGGTCACCGCGATCAGCGCCGACGATGCGGTGTCCGGAACGGTCGATCGGAACGCGAGCGGCGCCGACACCGAGGCGCAGGACCTCGAGACCGGCGGCCCCTCGGCCGGGCTCGAGCAGTTGAACGTTCCCGAGACATGGGATACCTACCGAACGGAGGGTGAGGGAACGTCCGTCGCGGTTCTCGATTCAGGCGTCGACGGCGACCACCCGGATCTCGACGTCGCCGAGTGGCACGACTTCGGCGACGATCCCTCGGACGAGCCGATCGCCTACGACGACCACGGCACCCACGTCTCGGGCGTCGTCACCGGGGGCAACGAGAGCGGGACGCAGATCGGCGTCGCCCCCGACGCCGACCTCTACCACGGTGCGGTCATGACCGAGTGCGGGGGCGAAGACTGCGTCGGCTACCAGCGCGACATCATCGCGGGTATCGAGTGGGCCGTCGAGGCGGACGCGGACGTCATCGTGTTGAGCCTGGGGATCGAGGGGTACAACCCAGGACTGCTCGAGACCATCGAGAACGCGAACGACGCCGGAACGCCGGTCATCAGTTCGGCCGGCAACCAGGGTGCAGAAACCTCGACGTCGCCGGGCAACTTCCACGCTACGACCAGCGTCGGTGCGGTGAACGACGGGGGCACCGTCCCCGAGTTCTCGAGCAGCGAGGAGATCGAGACGGCCGAGGCGTGGGGTTCGGACGCGCCGGAGCACTGGCCCGGCTCGTACGATGTTCCGACCCTCGTCGCGCCCGGCGTCGACGTAACGAGCACGGCTCCCGGCGGCGGGTACACGACCAAAAGCGGCACCAGCATGGCCGCGCCCGCGGCCGGCGGGGCGGCCGCGCTCGTGCAGTCGGCGACGGCGACGACGCTCGACGCGGCGGAACTCGAGACCGCGCTGACCGAGACCGCGGTCGACGCCGACGGCCAGCGCGACGGCCACGGGATCATCGACGTCCCGGCGGCGATCGAGCGGGCCGGTTCGTACTCGACGATCGAGGGAACGGCGACCGATACGGTCACCGGCGCACCCCTCGAGGGAACGACGGTCACGGCCACCGGCGACGGCGATCGCCACGAGACGACGACCGACTCCGGGGGGGCGTTCGAGTTCGAGGGCCTCGAAGCCGACCGAGAGTACGAGGTCGTCGCCGAAGGCTCCGGCTACGAATCGACGTCGGAGACGGCGTCGCCGCCGGCCGACGGGTCGGCGACCGTCGATCTCTCGCTCGCCGGTAGCGGGACGATCGACGTCGACCTCGAGGACGACGGGTTCGAAACGGCGGTCGACGACGGAACGGTTTCGGCGACGGGACCGACCGGTTCGTATCCGGGCGAGCGAACCGACGACGGGAGCTACCAAATCGATGCCGTTCCCGGCGACGAGGAGTACGCCCTCGAGGTAGACGCACCTGGACGCCTGGAGGACGAGCGGACGGTCGCAGTCGACGGTTCGGAAACCCGGACGGAGTCGTTCGACATGCGAGGTGATTCGACCCTCGAGATCGCGGTCGAGACCGGGGACGGGGACCCAATCGAAAACGCGTCAGTCGTCGTCGAGTCCGAGTCGGAGGAGACGCTCGAGCCGGACGAGCGCACGGCTGCGGACGGCACGCTCGAGGTCACGGTTCCCGGAACCGGCGAGGAGTACACGGTGACGGCCTCGGGAGCAGATCTCGAGTCGACCACGGCCGAAACGGGGACGATCGACGAGGGAACGACCGAGGCCGTCGTCATCGAGCCTCCCGAGAGCGGCTCGGGCGGACCGGTTCCGATCGTTCTCGCCGCGGCCGGAGTGGTCGTCGCGGTCGGCGTCGCGCGGCTGGCCCGGTCCTGATTCGGATTTTGCCTCGCAGGCGGGCAGTTCTCGTGGTATTCGATACCCTCTTTTTGCCCGGCGCGCGAGAGTCCGACATGACTCACGAGATCGCCGTCGTCCCCGGTGACGGAATCGGCCAGGAGGTCACGCCCGCAGCGGTCGACGTACTGAACGCCCTCGACATCGACTTCGAGTTCACCGAGGCCGAGGCCGGCGACGCGGTCGCCGAGGAGACCGGCGACCCGCTGCCCCAAGAGACGTACGACCTCGCCGCGTCGACCGACGCGACGCTGTTCGGCGCGGCGGGCGAGACGGCCGCCGACGTCATCCTCCCGCTCCGAGACGCGGTCGGCTCGTTCGTCAACGTCCGCCCGGCGACGGCCTACCCTGGCGTCGACGCCGTCCGTCCCGAGACCGACCTCGTCTTTCTCCGGGAGAACACCGAGGGCGTCTACGCGGGCCACGAGGATCGCCTCACCGACGACGTTGCAACCCTCACCCGCGTGACGACGGAGACGGCCTCCCGACGGCTCGCGGAGTTTGCCTGCGAGTACGTCCAGCAAGGCGACCACGACGGCTTCACGATCGCCCACAAAGCGAACGTAATGCGCGAGACCGACGGGCTCTTCCGCGAGACGGTCGCCGGCGTCGCCAGCGAGGCGGGTGTCGAGACCGACGAAGTGCTGATGGACGCCTTCGCGACGAAGGTCTGTCTCGACCCCGAGCAGTTCGACGTCGTTGTCTGTCCGAACCTCGCGGGCGACGTGCTCTCGGATCTCGCCGCGGGGCTGGTCGGCGGGCTCGGGCTGCTTCCCTCCGCGAACGTCGGCCCCGAGCGGGCGCTGTTCGAACCCGTCCACGGTACCGCCCCCGACATCGCCGGCGAGGGCGTCGCGAACCCCGCCGCAGCGATCCTCTCGGCCGCGATGCTTCTCGAGTACCTCGAATACGACGACGAGGCCGCTGCAGTCCGGTCGGCCGTAGAGGCGACCCTGGAGGAAGGTCCGCAGACGGGCGACCTCGGCGGCAACGCGAGCACCGAGGACGTGACGAACGCGATTATCGACCGGCTGTGAGCTAGCTCGCCGTCCGGACGGCGGTAATGCTCGAAACGAAGCCGACGAAATCGAACGGACGGAAAATCGGTCGGGAGAGAGAGCGCTTTTCAGCTACACTACAGCTACGGGCGGTTCCGACGTTCAGGCGTCCTCGACCGCGAGCGTCCAGTCGCCGTCGGCCTCGATGTCGATCCAGACCGCTCCGCCCGCCGCGTAGGACCGCGAGCTGTCGAACGATCCCGTCTGGTC
This sequence comes from Natrialbaceae archaeon, assembly GCA_003559215.1. Lineage (GTDB taxonomy): Archaea > Halobacteriota > Halobacteria > Halobacteriales > Natrialbaceae > Natronococcus. The sequence goes on along the minus strand of PWMF01000058.1, from coordinate 5,206 downwards.
GACGAGCTGTTCGTAGCTCCCGTCGGCGCCGTAGCCGGTGACGACGAACTCGCCGTCACCGTCGTGGGTCGGCGAGAGCGAGACGTCGTCGGGCGCCCAGAACGGGCCGACGAACGAGGAGCCGTTGCCGGAGCGCTCGACCGGAAGCTCCTCGAGGTCCTCTCCGTGGATCTCCGGCTGCGAGAGGTCGACGAGCCACTCCCCGTCGCCCGCTATCTCGAGCTGATAACTGCCGCCGTCGACGGGACGGATGGATTCACCGGTCGTCTGTCCGGCGGTCGTCGCGAGCACGTCGCCGTCGAGCTCCACGACGAACTCGTCGTCGCCGTCGTGGGAGAAACTCGCGACGGCGACCCCCTCGTCGAGCTCGACAGTCTCGGTCGCCGATCCGTCACCCTCGAACTCGTAGGAGCGACCCGCCTCGAGGATCGTTCCCTCCGGGCGCTCGTCGTCCACGTCGTCGTCGGTCTCGCGCTCGTAGTCGCCGTCGACGAGATCGGACGGCGTAATCACGTCGAGCCCGCGGTGTTCGAGGTGATTGAGCAGGTGCTCGAACTCATCGAGGCTCATCTCGCCGTCTTCGGGATCGTCCGTATCGACGATCCGTTGCATGCGTAACACGGTGAGCTGGTTGTACTGGTCGACGAGGTTGATATGCCGGCGCACGCCGTCGTGAAGCGAGGGCCCCCAGATATGCGGGATCATGTGACGCTCCGTCGGCGGCATCGTGCTCGGACAGGATCCGAACAGGAACGCCGTCTCGTGAACGTCTCTGACGACTTCGTAGGTCTCCTCGCTCATCCGGTCGCCGGGGACGAGCAGGTGGCGTGCGCCGTCCTCGAAGCCCTGTTCCTCGAGCATGTTCTTCGAGTTCTCGAGGACGGTTCGCTGTCGGTCCTGGGGCGAGTCCGAGAGCGCCGTCGTGGTCGACGGGTTCGAACAGATGTCCCAACCCCGATCCTGCAGTTCCTGAAGTTGCGTAACGTCCATCCGACCGCTCTCACCGATCGCCTCGGGCGGGAGCGGAACGGCGGCGGCCCACCCTCGCTCCTCGAGCATGTCGGCGGCGATCTCGTACTGGGACTCGTACCCGCCGTGGAACAGGAGGATCGCCTTCCCGTTGTCGACTGAGTCGACCTTTCGAAGGTCGTCGACAGCCATCTTGATCGGTCGGCCGTCGTTCGTCGCGAGGATGTTGATCGCGGTGACGTTCGAGAGATCCGGCTCGTCGCCGGGTTTGTGTTCGTACCCGCAGTCGAGCCGGAACCAGCCCGTGTACTCTCCGGGGACGGTCCGGACGGTCGTAAGCCGGCTCTCCCGACCGGGCGCGACGAACTCGACGACGATCCGGTTCGCCGCTTCGGGTTTGGCCGCAAACGAGACGTCGTGCTCGGTGAGGTCGATCCCGTCCGAAAAGTAGACCGTTAGTCCCGCCGACTCGCCCTCCTCGTCCTCAATGACTGCGGCCTGTGACCCCCGCCGTGCGTCGTCGGACGACACCGAGACCTCGCCCGTCCGCCGATTCGGCTCCTCCTCGAAGTCGGCTAACAGTTCGCCGTCGTCGATCGCGGGCCACAGTGTCTCTCCTCCGTCGTCCCCACCGTCGTCGGAGTCGTCCCCGTTCCCCTCTCCGTTGCCGTTACCGGAGTCGTCACCGTTCCCACCGTTGCCGCTGTTTTCGTCTTCGGACAGGAAGTCCGTACAGCCGGCGAGCGTCGCCGACGTTGCACCGACGGCGGCCAGCAGCCGCCGCCTGGACGACCCGAATCCAGTGTTGTTGCCGTTATCCATGTGTGATCTGAACTTTCCGCACGTGTATACTTGTTAATAGAGGTACTAAACCTTCTTCCCGAAAGGACTGTGTTCGAGATCGATCGGTACGGAGACGCTTACCCGATAGCTAACCCCGTGCCCGCTGGCGGTTTCTATACAATATCGAGGGCGTCCCTATCGGCGTCGGCCAGCTCGACGAGTGTGTCAGCTTCGAGGAGGTGACACTCGCCGGGGACGACCAGCAGGTGCAGCGGGTCGCCGAACGACCGCTCCGCGAGTTCGGTCATCGTTCCGGCCGCGACGAGGGGGTCGGGACTGCCGGCTCGAGCGACGACGACCCCGACGAGATCCGGATAGACCTCGGCCAGCAGTTCGGCACCGATATCGGCAGTCATGTACTCGTCGCGCTCGGCCTTAATATCCAGATAAACGACGGTGTGGTGCCCGTTCGCCCGGTTCGCGTCGATCGTCTCGGTTACGCTCGCGGGAAGCCCGTCGGCCCCGTGGGCGTAGGGGAACGGAAGCGTCGTCGCCTTCCCGAACCGGTAGTTCTGCAGGCCGGTCAGCGAGCTGGCGGCCGTCTGGGCGGTGACGCCGTGGATCACCCGTGTCTCGATCCCACGGTCGTGAGCGCGCAGCCGGAGGTCGACGTGGGTCGTCGAGATCATCGTGTCGCCCGCCGTGAGGAAGGCGACGTTCTCGTTCTCAGCCGCGGCGAGCATCTCCTCGGGCTCCTGCTCGACGCCCGCCCGATCGCGAACCTCGATCGAAACGTCGTGGGCTGACTCGAGTTCCTCGACGGTCGCTCCGAGTAGCTTGCTTGTGTAGAACTCGGCGTAGGCCCGGTCGGCCTCTCGCAGCGCTCGCCGGCCCTCGACGGTGATCGACCGCTCGTCGTAGAGCCCGAGCCCGATGAAAGTGAGCATGGCCGTCGGTAGCGCGAGCGGCGGTTATAAGCTTTCGACACGGCGATCGAAGCGTCAGCGTTAGGAGCCGGCGGCGGCGACTACCGGTATGGAGGTGCCGTGCGTCCGCGTCGAACCCGAGGCAGGCGAAGCGACGCGCTCGACCCTCGCCGAGGCGGACCTGATCGATGACGACTACGAAATTTTCGTCGAGGACGGCTGGCTTTACGTTCCAGTTACCGATCCCGACACGCTCTCGAACGAGTACGAGGTCGTCCGCCAGCCCGTGCCCGAACGTGAGACGCAGACGACGCCGGCGGACCTGCTTGCGGACGAGCCGTCGTACGAACGGCTCGGCGACGCCGCGCTGCTCGACGAGGACGACGAGGAACGCGCGCGAGAGATCGCCGCGGCAATTCTGGACTCCGACCTTCCGGTGGAGACGGTACTGAACAAAGCCTCGAAGGTCAAAGGGGAGACGCGCGTGCGAGATTGGGAACTGCTCGCGGGCGAGGGTACCGAGGTCGTCCACCGCGAGTACGGCTGCGAGTTCGCGCTGGATCTCGCCGAGGTGTACTTCTCGCCCCGGCTGGCGACCGAACGCCACCGGGTCGCCCAACAGGTTGGGAGCGAGGAGCGAGCGTTCGACATGTTCGCCGGCGTCGGCCCGTTCGTGATCCCGTTCGCGAAACGCGGCGCCGACTGCGTCGGCGTCGACGTTAACGAGACCGCGGTCGACTATCTTCGCGAGAACGCGCGCCGAAACGGCGTCGAGGACCGCGTCACGCCGATCTGCGACGACGTCCGCGAGGTCGTCCCCGAGTACGAGAACTGGGCCGACAGGATCGTGATGAACCTGCCCCACAGCGCCGACGCGTTCCTCGAGTCGGCGGTCGCGCTCGCGGGCGAGGACTGTACGCTCCACTACTACGACATCCAGCACGAGGGCGACCCGTTCGGTCCCGGCGAGCGGGCGATCCGCGAGGCGGCCGAACCCCAGTACGAGGTGAGCGTCGAGACCCGCCACACGGTCAGATCGTACGCCCCACACGAGCTGAACGTCTGTCTGGACGTCCGGCTCGAGCGCTAAGTGATCCCACAGCCAGTCCGTGACACCGTGGCACGACCGCGACGATTCGCAATCCTTATGCCGGCTATCGCTCGTACAAATAAACGCACTTCGCCGGTGTAGCTCAGACTGGCAGAGCGAATCCTTCGTAAGGATTAGGTCGAGGGTTCAAATCCCTCCACCGGCTTACATCCTCAGGTTCAAAGCTTCTACTCCTTAGTCTCGGGTTTCTCGCTGGTTTCAACTCGAGCAAAGAACTGAACCTCAGGTTCAAAGCCACGCCTGTTTTTTCAGCAAAACAGGGGGTGGCAGCATGACGTCCGTGGCCGACAACCGGGATCGCGGCCTCGACGTCGAAGACGAGAGTTGCAGTCAGTGGCCCCTCGAGCCGATCGCCGACGATCGCGATCATCGCGACGACTGGTACGATCTCGTCGCGACCAACAGCTTCGACGTCGGTGCTCGATCCGTCGACGCCGGCGATCCGATCGAGTGCAAGTCGTGCTGGGTCCGCTACGACTCGCGACAGCGTCGCGGCCAGTGGTGGATCTCACGGGCGAACCACGAGCGCCTCGTCAGCGCCGGCGGCTGGTACATCCTCTCAGTCGTCGATCCAGGAACGGAGTACATCCTCCGGATGTCGCTCGTCGAGGCGCCAGTCATCGATCAGCTGATCGCCGAGCGGTGGACGAACTGCGGCCGCGGCGGTCAGACTGTCGAACAGTACCGCCAGATCCCGTGGTCGGCCGTCTTTGATCCTGCCGAGACTCCAGGAGGTGAGACAGCTTGAGCTCGTCTGCGAGCGCGTACGAGCCCGACTGTCCCGAGTGCGGCTGGATCCTTCCCGAGTCCTGGCGCCTCAAGGACGATCGTTCTCGCTGGGAGTGTCGCAACTGCCGTCGCACCTTCGGCGTTCACGAGGTGGTTCGATGAGCGTCGCTCCTCGCAGTGCCGAGGACGTGAAGGAGCTATTCGAATCGCTTCGCGATCGTGTCAACGACTTCGAGGCCCGACTCGACGCGTTCTCGAGCTGGCTCGAGAACACCGACGACCGCGTCAGCGAACTCGAGGACGAGAACGACGAGCTCCGAGCCCGTCTCGATGCGCTCGAGGCACGGATGGACGTCCTCAAGGATGGCTCGAGTAGTAAGGACGGAAAGGTCCGTCAGATCGTCGCCGGTGCCGAGAACAACCGCACCGGCGACCAGGCCGCGGTCGTGATGGACGCCGCGAAGATCGTGACGGTAACCGGCGTCTCACGACGTTACGCCTACGATCTAATCGAGGACCTTCCCAAACAGCACCACTGGATCCTCACGCGGAGCGAAGCCAGAGAGCGAAATTCGAGGTGCGCAGCGAAAGTCAGGAAGCAATCGTTGAGTTTCGAGAGTACTGCCAGGAAAACGACATCCCGATAGAGATCACCGCTGTCCACGCCATGCTACCAATTCAGGGGGAG
>PWMF01000115.1 GCA_003559215.1 Natrialbaceae archaeon | reverse complement strand
TCCATGCGCGGGTGCATCAGGTCGAACCCCGTCGAGAGCTGCTCGTCGTCGTCGTGGTCCTGGATGTAGAACGGCTTGATCTCGCTGGGCCAGTCGGTGATGAAGTAGTGGCCGCCGACGTCGTCACCGAGGGCCTTCTCGCCCTCGGTCGGCAGGTCGTCGCCCCAGACGAGTTGCTCGTCGAGCTCGCCCGTCGCGTTGATGCGCTCGATGGCCTCCTCGTAGCTGAGACGGGGGAACTCGCCGTCGGGAACCTCGAAGCTCTCCTCGAGGCCGAGCGCCTCGAGCTCCTCGCTGCAGTTCTCGTTGACGGCCTCGTAGGCCGCGCGGACGACGCCTTCGGCGACGTCCATCGCGTCGTGCTCGTCACAGAACGCGCCCTCGAAGTCGATCGAGGTCGCCTCGTTCAGGTGTCGCGGCGTGTTGTGCTCCTCGGCACGGAAGATCGGGCCGATCTCGAAGACCCGCTCGACGTTCGAGCCCGCGATCAGCTGCTTGAACAGCTGCGGGGACTGGTTCATGAAGGCCTCCTCGCCGAAGTACGTGATCGGGAAGAGTTCGGTGCCGCCTTCGGTCCCGGTGGCGACGATCTTCGGCGTCGTGATCTCCGTACAGCGGAATTCGCGGAACGCCTCGCGGGCCGCCCGGAGGATCTCCGAGCGGATCTCGAAGATCGCCTGCACCTCGTCCTTCCGGAGGTCGAGCGTGCGGTTGTCGAGCCGCGTCGAGAGTTCGGCGTCGACCTTTCCGGAGGGATCGAGCGGCAGCTCGGGATCGGCGGGGGCGACGACCTCGAGCGACTCCGGCGTGACCTCGACGCCGGTCGGCGCGCGGGGCTCCTCCTCGACGGCGCCGGAAACCTTCACGACGCTCTCGCGGGAGACGTCGAGCCCGGTCTCGACGAGCTCGTCGTCCATCTCGTCTTTCTCGAACTTGATCTGGATCTTGCCGGTCGTATCCCGAAGAATCAGGAAGGCGATCCCGCCGAGGTCGCGGATCTCGTGGACCCAGCCGGCGACCGTCGCGTCGTCGCCCGGCTCGGCGTCGGCAGTGTAGGTTCTGTCCTGCATACCATCCGATTTCGGTCGCCGGAACTTAAGCGCAATCGTTCGAAGTCGCGGTCTCGGCCGCGATCGGAACGGCGTTCCCGCCGTGTACCCGTCCGTGTCACAACCCCGCCCCGAGGACTCTTTATGGCCTCCATTGTACCGCCACCGCATGACGAACGCGATCAACGAGGCCGACCTCGAGTGGACCGAGTACGACCGGGGATCGTCCCGGTTCCGGCGCAAGCAGCTCTCGGACGCCGTCGACGCGACGGATCTCGGGTGCAGCCTGTACGAGCTGCCGGCTGGCGAGCGATCGTGGCCCTACCACTACCACACGGCCAACGAGGAGGCGATCTTCGTCCTCGCAGGGGAGGGGACCATGCGATGTGAACGCGGGGAGATTCCGCTCGAGGATGGCGTCTTCGCGGCGCTTCCGGCGGACGAGAACGGCGGGCATCAGGTCGTCAACGACGGTAACCGGAAGCTCCGCTACCTGATGATCTCGACGATGACCGAACCCGACGTCACCGTCTACCCGGAGATGAACAAGTTCGGCGTCTTCGTCGACTCCCCGCCTGGCGGGGAGGGGGAGCGCTCGCTTCACGGCTACTACCGGCTCGACGAGGACGTCGAGTACTGGGAGGACTGAGCCTCGATGCGGTTTACCGCTCGTGGACCGTCATCGGAATTTCGTCTTTCGGACGGGCGGTGATCGTCGCCAGTAGATCGAGGTTCTCCGCCCCGGGAACGAGCTCGAGGTGGTAGTTCTGGTAGATCGTCGCGAGGATGAGCTGGGCCTCGAGCATGGCGAAGCGATCCCCGATACACCGACGCGGGCCGGCTGCGAACGGGAAGTAGGCTAGCTTCGGCAGGTCGGACTCCATCCCGTCGGTCCACCGTTCGGGCCGGAAAGCGAGGGGGTCATCGTACCAGCGAGGGTCGCGGTGGACGACCCACTGGTGCATCCGGATCGTCGCTCCCGGCTTGACCTCGTAGCCGCCGATAATGTCGGGTTTGGCGGGCTCCCGGACGACCCCCGGGACGGGTGGGTAGAGCCGCATCGATTCCTTCACGATCCGTTCGGTGTACGTCAGCTCCGAGAGATCCCGCATCGTCGGCGTCTCTCCCTCGAGCTCCGTCTCGAGTTCGTCGACGAGCGTCTCCTCGACGGTGGGATTTCTCGCGAGGAGGTGCGCGGTAAACGTCAGCGAGAGCGCCGTCGTCTCGTGGCCGGCCAGCAACAGCGTCACCACCTCGTCGCGGATCTGCTCGTCGGAGAGCGTGTTCCCTTCCTCATCGGTTACCTCGAGGAGCTTCGAGATGACGTCCCGATCGGTCGGGTTCGCCCGCCGTTCCTCGATCAGTCGGTAGACGACGGCGTCGAGTTCTTCTCGCGCGCGCCGAATGCGCCGCCTGGAGGGGGTCGGCACCTGTGACGGAAGCACGAGGTGAGAGAGACTCTCGGTCGCGAGCATGAAATCCTCGAGCGCGGAGCCGACGGTATCGACGTGCTCGTCGATGTCGACGCCGAACAGCGCTCGGGCGACGATCCGCAGGGTCACTTCCATCATATCCTCGTGGAACAGCCGAGTCTGGCCGTCGTCCCACTCCTCGAGTGCGTCCTCGGTGAACGCGGTCATCATCTCGGCGTACTCCTCGATCCGATCGGGGGCGAACGCGGGCTGAATGAGGTGTCGGTTCCGGCGCCAGACCGCACCTTCGCTGTTCAGAATGCCGTTGCCCGTAACCGGTCTGAGGATGTGTTGGAAGCGGTTCCCTTTGATGTAGCTCTGATTGTTCTGGACGAGAACCTGCTCGATGTACTCGGGGTGGTTGAGCTGGTAGACTGGACCGGTCGGATCCTCCCAGTAGGCGATGTCGCCGTACTCGTGGGCGGTTTCGGTCATGAAGCCGTACGGATCGCGGAGGAACGCCAGCTGATTCCCGACGAGTGGAAGGCCGTCCGGTCCGGGAGGGTGTTCGTCAGTAACCGCGGGGGTGTCGCTGCTCATGTACGTCGAACGAGGGGCGCCAACCCCCTATGTTTGAACCCGATCATCCTCGGTGTATTTATATCCAGACCGACAGCGTCCGATGATGAGCCCTCGTCTCGAACCGAACCCGAACCGACACACTCTCGGCTGGGTGCCGAGGGAGAGAGCCGGACGACGGACGACCGACAAGAGTAACAGAACGCCGTCCCGAGAACGACGATGCGCTACGCCACGGTCACGCTGACGTGGCGCGGCCGACGGCTCACCCCGATCGACGAACTCTTCGGCCACAGCGACGCGGTCCGGGTCGAATCGATCCGCTACGTGAACCCCGTTAGCGACGACGATCGGTACGTCGAACTGCTCGAGGTTCGCGGCGACCTCGAGCGGGTTCGGTCCCTCCTCGCGGAGTCATCGGACGCCCTCGAGTTCGCCGTCACTGGCAGTAACGGACGCGGTGTCGCCTACGTCCAGTGGCGAAGCGCCGACCTCGTCGACGAACTCCTGTCGATTCTGCGCGAACACGAGATCGTCGTCGACTGGCCGATGCGCTTCGTCGACGCCGACGGCGCTCGCGGACTCGAGATCACGGCGATCGGCACAAGCCGAGCGATACAGCGAGCGGCCGCGGACCTCCCCGACGGGATTGGGGTCGAACTCGAACGACTGGGCGAGTACGAGCCCGGCTCCGATCCCGAGGCGACTCTGACCGAGCGCCAGCGGGAGCTGTTCGACGTTGCCGTTCGCGAGGGCTACTACCAAGTTCCCCGCGAGACGACACATCGGGATCTCGCCGAGCTCCTCGATCTCGCCCCCTCGACCGTCGGCGAACATCTTCAGCACATCGAGGCGAAGCTGGCCACCGCTTACGCGACCTCGATGCGGTGAGACGGGGTCCCGTCGCCGGCCTCCCGCCTCGCTTTTCCCGACCCGTCACGAGTATCGAGACATGGACGACCTCGAGACACTCGCCGAGGCGATTCGAAACGCCGACACCGCGGCCGTCCTCACGGGCGCCGGCATCTCGGCCCCCTCGGGAATCCCCACGTTCCGGGGCGACGACGGCGTCTGGAACCACTTCGAAGAGGGACAGTTCACCTACGGTCGCTTTCAGCGTGATCCGGAGGGGTTCTGGACCGACCGCCTCGAGCTCCAGGAGGCGATGTTCGGCGGCGAGTACGAACCCAACGCGGGCCACGAGGCGCTGGCCGCAATGGAGCGAGACGGCTACCTCGATGCGGTCTGCACCCAGAACACGGACGGCCTTCACCGGGACGCCGCGGTCGCCGTCAGTGACCGCGAGACCGACGAGCCGAACGTCGACGGCGACGGCTCCGTACTCGAGCTTCACGGCAACGCGCGTCGGGTTCGGTGCACCGACTGTGGCCGACGGCGCGAGGGCGAGCCGATCTTCGAGCGGGCCGCCGACGGCGAACTCCCGCCGACCTGCGACTGCAGCGGCGTCTACAAGCCCGACGTCGTCCTCTTCGGCGAGCAGCTTCCCGGGGCCGTCATCCAGCGCGCGCAGTCGCTGGCCCGCGAGAGCGACGCCTTCCTCGCCATCGGCTCCTCGCTGGTCGTCGAGCCCGCGGCCTCGCTTCCCCGGCAGGCGGCCTCGAGCGGCGCGACCGTCGGCGTGATCAACCTCGAGTCGACGCCGTGTGACGAGACGGCCGACGTGGTCCGCCACGAGGACGTGACCGAGGTGCTCCCGCGGCTACGGGAGCTCGTCGACGCGTAGCTTCGATCGTCGACGAACGGGTTCGACGTCCCCGTTCGAGGAGTATCGCTGTCAGGAGGCGTCGTACTCCTCGCCGAGATCCTCGTAGATCTCCGGATCGGTCCGGAACTTGAGCACGTTGTGGACCGCCGAATTTCGGACGTTGGCGATGACGCCGCCGTACTCGGTGTAACAGTCGTGGATCCACCGCGACACCTGCTCGCGGTTTCGGAACATCATCACCGTCTTCCACTGGTACTCGCCGTCCGAGAGGAAGAAAAACAGGGTGTGTTTGTCCTCGCGGATGTGCTCCATCGCCTCGCGCCAGCCGTCGGCGAAGCCGTCGGTGTTGAACTTGAACTCGAACAGCGCGAAGATGTAGTACTCCTCGTTGGGGATGATCGCCTCCCGGAAGACGCCCTCGTTTCGCATCCGCCGGATCGACTCGCTGACGGTGACGTGGGAGACGTCGATGTCGTAGTCGGCCTCGAGTACGTCCGTCAGCTCCCGCGAGGAAAGCTGCGGATCCTCCGCGAGCTCACAGAGGATCGCAATGTCTCGGTCCTTGAACTCCCAGTTTGGGGGGTCATCGCTCATGGTTCCTACTAACGCGGTTTCCACTGTTTACGTGTTCGGTTCGCGCAACGGCCCGGAGTAGCGATCGAATCGGACGATCGGTCACTCGGTCGACCCGTCGTGAGTGACGCGACCACTTCCACTGTTAACTGCCGTTGGTAAGGGCCCGTCTCGGCGCTCCTCAGTTCTCCGTCGAGAGCCGCCCGAAGGACTCCTCGCCGATCTCCTCGAGAACGCGCTCGTGGAACGCCTGTAGCGCGGCGCTCTCGTCCTCCGCGAGGACGACGTCGCTCGCCGACAGCGTCGCAAGTCCGAACGCCCGCGGCGTCGGCGAGTCCAGCAGCTGGCGCTCGACCGCCAGCTCGTCCGAGTCGATCGCCGCAACGACGTCCTCGATCTCGGCGACGTTGAGCTTGTCCTCTAAGATCTCGCGGTAGGTCTCCTCGATCACCGCGAACTCCTCGAGATCCTGCGCGAACCCCAGCAGCATCTCGCTCGAGACCTGCTGCTCGCTGGCCGATTTCTCGTAGCCCTTGTAGCGTTTGAGGATCATTAGGGCCCGCGTGGCGTTGATCCGGAAGTACCGCTGGAGGAGGTCGGTCCCCGAGAGAGCCGCCCGGAGGTCCGCGCGTACCCGGTCGGCCTCGAGGTCGTCGAGGATCCCCTCGAGGTCGATCTTGCGGTTCAGCGGCATCGAGAGGGCGAAGCCGTTGTCGGCGACGGCGACCTTGACGTTGGCCGTCGCCTCTTGAGCGCAGTGGTAGGCGAGCAGCCGAGAGAGACCGTCGTTGACCTTCCGCCCGTAGTTCGAGTGGACGTAGTAGTGTCGCTCGTACTCGTTGCGATCGCGTTCGACCTCGATCGCGAGTCGCCGGTCCGTGCTGACGCTTTCGACGTCCGCGTACCGCAGCTGGTGGTCGAACAGTCGCGCGATCGCCCGGACGCTGTCGTCGTCGAGCGGGAACCCCCGCAGCCAACCTCGAACGCGAGAGGGGCCACCCTCGGCGTAGTGCTCGAGCAGCTGCCGTTGAAACGCCAGAATCTCACGGCCCAGGTCGTACGACAGCGGCAGTCGCTCGGAGTACCACGAGGGGACCGTCGGCCGGGCGCTCGTGTGGTCGACGTACACCTTCGAACCCCGGCGGTAGCGGTACTCGAAGTGGTTCCCGCCGAGGACGAAGACGTCGCCCTTCTCCAGGGTATCGAGGTAGTTCTCGTCGAGCTGGCCGACCCACTCGTCGCTCGCGCGGGTGTGGACGTCGCAGGTAAAGGAATCCGGGATCGTTCCGATGTTGGTCATGTAGATCACCCGCGCGAGCCGGCCGCGCTTGCCGATCAGGGGCTCGCCGACGGGGAACCCCTAGTGGTGGTGTTCCCCGCCGGGCGGGTCGTTCTCGTCGCGCCAGATCTTCGCGTAGACGTTCTTGTC
>PWMF01000027.1 GCA_003559215.1 Natrialbaceae archaeon | reverse complement strand
GATCGGCGCTGACCGGGACGCAAAACACCGGTACGTCGGCCTGTCGGACGACGTTTTCGGTGACGCTACCGAGAAACCACTGCCCGATTCCGGTGCGACCATGTGTTCCCATCACGATCAGATCGATCTCGTGCCTGCTCGCGGCCGTGAGAATTACGTCCGTCGGTGAACCGGTCGCGACCTTCCCGGAGACGCTGACGCCGGCGTCGCTGGCACGTTCCCGAACCGTATCGATCGCGTCCTCGCCGCTGTGCTCGAGGGCGCTGAGGAGTTCGTCCGGTTCCTGTGCCCGAGAGAGGCGACTCGTATCGACGGAGTACACCGTATGGACCATCGACTCGAGTCGACTCGCTAACGCGATACCCCAGTCGGCTGCGATCGTGGCCCCGTCGCTGCCGTCTGTCGGGAGGAGGAACTCGTCGAACGCGATGTCGTCGATCTCGCTCACGTCGGCGTTCGGTGGGACGGCGAGGACGGGCGTGCGTGCCGTCCGGAGGACGTTCTCCGTGACACTCCCGAGGAGGACCCTGTCCAGCCCGGTCCGGCCTTTCGTCCCCATAGCGATGACGTCGATCTCGCGTCGCTTGGCGTACTCTCGAATCGACTGGAACGGTGTCCCTCGCTTGATCGTGGTCGTAACGTCGAGGTCCGCGTCGGCGGACCGAACCATGTCCGCGACGGTTTCCGCTGCTTCTTCCGCATCGGTCTCGAGCGACGCGTATATCGGCTCCGCTGCGTCGGCGACTTCGTCCAAGTCGCTACGGGCAGCGACGACCGAGAGGACGTACACGTCCGCGCCGATTCGTGATGCCAGTGCGGTCCCCCACTTTGCTCCTGTGAGCGCTCCCTCGCTGCCGTCTGTCGGTATCAGTATCGAGTCGATGAGCCGGCTCATAGCTGTCAGATCTTCACTTCACCACCACAGCGGATAATTGTAGGGGCACACTGCGTTTCTACTGTTGGCCCGGACCCGACCACTCACCGATTTCGGTCGAGCACATCGACGATAGTCTCAAGCAACTCCACGAGCTGACGGGGCAACAGGAAGTGTTCACGGACGTGCTCGCGTGCGTTCTCGCCGAACTTCGTTCGACGATCATCGTTCTCGAGGAGGTCACAGATGCGGTCACCAGCGCCCGCCGCATCGTCCGGGTCGACGAGATAGCCGTTCGTTCCGTCCTCGATCTGTAGCGGGATGCCGCCGACGTTCGACCCGACAACCGGAGTGCGCTTCCAGAGCGCTTCCGAGACGACCAGGCCGAACCCCTCGCGCAGCGACTTCTGGACGACAACGTCCGACTGGCGCTGCAGGACGTTCACCGTCGTATCCGGGAGATCGGTCAGCACGTGGACGTTCGGATCGTCGACCGCTTCCTTAGAGACCTGTTCGTACAGCTCCAGTCCCTCCGGATCGTCGCTAGCCATCCCACCAACCAACGCCAACTGGAGGTCCGTCACGTCCTCGCGAGCGCAACGGTACGCCTCCAGCGTCCCGAACTGATCCTTCCACGGGTCGAACCGGGAGACCTGCGTGACGAGCGGGTCCTCGAACGAGAGGGGGTCCAGTCGGTCGTGCTCGTCTGCGATCGTCTCTGCGTTGAGCGAGCGGTTCTTCTCCGTCGTCGGATCGATCGACGGATAGATAATGCTCGTCGGAACCTCGATGTCACCGACGTAGCTGGACCGGCTGAAAATCGCGTGGTCGACGCGGTTCGTATATTCGGAGACGAACGCGAGATAGTCGTCGATCGGATCGGTGAGATCGATGTGACAGCGCCAGACGATCGGTGCGGTCGGCATCGTCTCCGTTATGCGATCAAGCATACCGAGCGGCTGCGGATCGTGAACAACGACGAGATCGTACTCGTCTCCGAGTTCGGCCGCGTTTCGCTCGGTGACCGCCCGATAGGTCGCTTTCATGTCCTCGGTCAGCGGGGACCCGCTTCCCTGGAGTGCGTTGTGCATCGCCTTGGTCACCTCGAAAAAGTCGTCGTCAGCATCCATGACGAGCCAGTCGGTGTCGACTGCGAGGTCGTTGCATACCGGAACGATCGAACGGAGCAGTTCCGCGACGCCGCCGCCGGTCGCGGTCGAATTGACGTGAAGGATCCGGACATCTTCCAGCGCCTCGGCGAGGGATCGAAGTCGCTGGAGTCGGTCGTGGCCTGTCACGCCAGCGTACGCCTCGATCGATTGATCCGGTAATGATGGAGCGTGCATCGTCCGTACTCGTTGGTACAACGACGGCGGTGGTATCAGTTGTGGGGGAGTGATCGCGAGGAACGCGAGGTCGAACAGCGATGAAATTTCGTCACGGGCCGCTGACGCTCGGAACGTCGCCCTGGAGGATGTCCTGATTATGGATCTCGCAAAACGATACTGCCGGAGAAAACATTGCTGGACCCGTTACGTTCTCGCGCCAGAACACGTAGCACGTGTCTTAACGTCCCTGGTCAGCGAGCACACTACTGTTATGAACTTCGACGAGTTCACGGGCCAGGTCCAGCACCGACTCGAGCTTGCGGACACCGGTCGAACGGTGCGAGCGATCAGGGCGACGCTCATGACCCTGGGTCAACGGATTCCGGAGGGTGCGGCCGAAGATCTCGCTGCCTCTCTCCCGATGGAGATCAAGTGGTACATGACCGGTGCCGTTCAGGAACACGGGCAGCGATTCGACTGGCAGGAGTTCGTTACCCGAGTCAGTGAACTCGAGGGAGACCTGACGGATCCGCCGGAAGCAGCGTACCACGCCCGTATCATCGTCGATCTCGTGAGATCGGAGGTGCCGCCGTCGGACTTCCAGCAGCTCCGTGATCAGCTTCCGGAGAGCGCGGACGACGAGAACTGGGGCAAACTGTTCGAGGTGGTCGACAGCGGTGGCTGGGGCGATGCCCAGGAGGCACAGACCGGTGGAGGGCCACAGCCCGAGACAGGGACCCAGCACGGCTCCGACACGGCAGACGACGAGTCGGTCGACGAAACAGAAGAATAGCGATCTCCGCCACCCAGGGTCGACGGCACGAAGATCGGAAACTGAGACGCGACCTTCGGCACAGATTCACAGAGATGTAAGGAAGAAGTCTCCGACTTTAGCTGTCCTCGGGACGCAAAGCGTTCCGATGTGCCAACCAGAAATCAGCGATTGCTGGTGACGTTGGAGGAAGCCGACACGGCTCGACCCGTTCCACGAGCGAGAGCAGTCCACGGCTTCTTTTGACACCAGCCACCGAGCAGTTCCTAGTGGCACCTGAACGTGGACGGCTCGTTCGTCATGGCCTCGACTGGTGCGTTCGTCGGAAACGCCGACGAGGTGACAAAGCCAGGGGATTGATTCTCGTCGTGAGATTACGTAGGTACGAATGTAACCTATTACAGTATTTCAGCATATGAGGAAGCACCTCACCGAATATGAGCGAAAGCGGTCGTGCTCTCGGCGTTCCGATATCCACTTCGCTGGCGGCGGGGGACGGTCCGTGGGGCGTCACCGCTAAGAATACGATCCGCGTCGAGTATCCTATGGGCAACCCCATTCTCGTCCCACACGACGGTAGCGAGCAAGCGGACGCTGCGCTCCGGTTCGCGTTCGAGACGTTTCCCGACGCGTCGGTCGTCGTTCTTCACGTCGTCGAACCGTTCCCGGATCACATCGACGCCGGCGTCGAAAACGGGGCCGGTAGCGGGACAGGGCCAACGAATTCGCGAACGCGGTTTTCGACGACGTTCGAGCCGTCGCAGCGGAAGTCGATTGATCCGTCGATACGGAGTGGCAGTACGGTCGACCGCAACACGTGATCGTTCGCTACGCCAAAGAACACGACGTCGACCACGCCGTGATCGGAAGCCACGGTCGCGATGGTCTCGATCGGATCCTGCTGAGAAGTGTCGCCGAAACCGTCGTTCGACGGGCTCCAGTCACCGTCACCATCGTTCGAACGAACGAGCAGACGACGAAGAACCGTAGCAATCGACCCGATACCGAGCCACGAACCAGACGGCCGTCGCGACGGCAGGACGAACTCGAGTCGCGTCACCGAACGATCGTGACCGGAACCGGTGCGCGGCGAGCGACGGTTTCGGCGACCGTTCCAAAGATCGACCGTTCCTCGTCGATTCGACCGTGTGTCCCGAGAACGACGTGGTCGACGGCTTCCTCCGTCGCGTATTCGACGATGAGCCGCGCCGGGTCACCGATATCCCAGTCGGTCGTGATCGATCGGTCGTAGTCGGCGGCGGTCTCGGAAACGTCCGCAAAGAGCCGATCCCTCGCTTCGGCGACGGACGCCGACCACTCCTCGGTCCCGAGCATCGGTTCGTACGACGACTCGAGACCGCTGTCGGTCGCGGAACCGGGATCGAACAGGTCGACGACGTGGTAGGCCGTGATCTCCGCGTCCGGAAACTCGCGAAGCGCGTGACGGAGTGCCTGCGACGATAACGGCGAGCCGTCGACGGGAACGAGGACTGTGCTGGTCACAGAACGGAGTTCAAGCCGGAGGGACATAGCCTCTCGGGGCGCGGTATTTTCCGTCTTGCCGTGACATCGTCAACATGGCTCCGATCGAACTTCCAGAACCCGACCCCGGCGGCCAGGCGAGCGTCGAACGGGCGATCGCGACGCGAGCAAGCCGACGCTCGTTCGCTCGGACGCCGGTAACGATCGATGACGTCTCTCAGGTACTGTGGGCGGCACAGGGACTCACCCACGTGAGAGACGGCGTGGAGATGCGGGCCGCGCCGAGTGCCGGAGCGACGTACCCGCTCGTCGTCTTTCTCGAGGTGACGTCGGGCGGGAACGCGGATCTGGATCGGGGGCTGTACCGATACGATCCGGGACGGCACGTGCTCGAGTCGGAACTCGACGCGTCCGTCCACGACGATCTCGCGCAGGCCGCGCTGGGACAGGAAGTGGTGGGAGATGCACCAACGACGATCGTACTGACAGCGAACTACGAGCGAACCCGCCGGCAGTACCCGGAGCATGGAGATCGGTACGTCCATATGGAGGCCGGCCACGTCGCCGAAAACGTTCACCTCGTCTGTGAATCGCGTGGGTTGAATACCTGTCCAGTCGGCGCGTTCACCGACGCCGACGTCGCGGACGCACTCGAACTCCCGGATCGACTCGAGCCGCTGTACCTGCTGCCGTTCGGCCGACGAGCGACGGGGAAATAACGGCCTCGAGGTTCCGATTCCGACTTCCTGACGGTACGGTTGGGCGTATCGGATCGGTCGGACGTCCGTATCGTTTTATCCGTGTGTGGTGTGTTCACAGACGAATGCAACTCGAGGCAGTCACGATCGACATCGGGACGAGCCGCCCACTCGTGCTGTTGAACACCGTCGACGCGGACGAACTGGGTGCCCATCCGCTCGATCGCGTCCGGATAGCGTACGATGAGACGACGACGACAGGCATCGTGAAGGCAACGGACGAACTGGTCGAACCGGAAACGATCGGGATGACCGAGCCGCTCGACCACGTTCGCGGATCGGTTGACGTGACGCTCGCCGGGATGCCCGAGTCGGTCAGGTACGTCCGAAAGAAGTTAGATGACATCGAGCTCGAGGCCCACGAACTCGAGACGATCGTCCAAGATATCCACGAGGACCGCCTGTCGGATGTCGAATTGGGGGCCTACGTCTCGGCCGTCTACGCAAACGGGCTCTCACTCGAGGAGACGAAACACCTGACGGAGGCGATGAGCGACGTCGGCCAGCGACTGACGTGGGACGCCCCGGTCGTCGCGGACAAACACTCGATCGGGGGCGTCGCTGGCAACTGCGTGACACCCGTTATGGTTGCGATCGTCACCGCAGCGGGGCTGACGATGCCAAAGACGTCCTCGCGAGCGGTGACCTCGCCGGCGGGGACGGCCGACGTCATGGAAACGTTCTGTGACGTCGAGTTCACAACCGACGAGATCGAGGCGATCGTCGCCGAGGCGAACGGCTGTCTCGTCTGGGGTGGCGGCGTGGATCTCTCGCCGGTCGACGACGCGATCATCCGCGCCGAGAACCCGCTCTCGATCGATCCGCCGGGCCAGCTCACGGCCTCGGTGCTCTCGAAAAAGCAAAGCGTCGGCTCGACGCACGTCCTGATCGACATTCCGTACGGAGAAGGCGCGAAAGTCGAGAGTCTCGTGGCGGCGCGGAAGTTCGCCGACGACCTCAAACGGGTCGGCAACCATCTCGGGATGGACGTCAGCTGTGCGATCACCCACGGGACGGACCCGGTCGGCCGCGGCGTCGGCCCGGTACTCGAGGCCCGGGACGTGCTTTCGGTGCTCGAAGGGGCTGGACCTGAATCGCTCCGGTTGAAGTCCGTCCGTCTCGCGGACATCCTGCTCGAGCACTGTGGCGTCGACACATCGGCGATCGACATCCTCGAATCGGGGCGCGCACTCGAGCAGTTCAGACGGATCGTCGCCGCTCAGAACGGCGATTCGGACGTCAACTCTGACGACCTCACTCCGGGAAGAGAGTCGACGACCGTCCGCGCGAAGCGATCCGGTATCGCGACTCGGGTCGACAACAGACAGCTCTGCGATCTCGCGCGGCGGGCAGGTGCGCCCCAGGACGCCCGTGCCGGGCTCGTGATTCACCGAACCGTGAACGAGCCGATCGAAGACGACGATCCACTGTATACGATCCACGCCGAAACGCCGTCCAAGCTCGCGGAGGCAAAAGCTCTGGCCGACCGACTCGAGGCGGTTCGGGTCCGGAGCAAGGCGGACGCGCTCGTCGAGCGGCGGTGAGAGTCAAGTATCGGCGAACGTTCGGTTCGATCTCCTCGGAAAGGTCGACGGGAAATAGACATCACGACCGAGATCACTCCGGCGATCCGTTCGGAATGTGGGTGTACGCACCGATCATCGCGTCGCGAAGGTCGAGTCCACCGAGGGTGGCACCTTCGTCGATGATCGAGTCCCGAACGGTCGTCGCCTCGACCGTCGCGTCTGGAAAGATCACCGCTCGTTCGACATCGGTATCGACGAGAGTCGCTTCGGGCATTACGTAAATCGCCTCGGGGTCAAGCCCCGAGACTTTCGCGTGGACTCCCGTTCTATGCCTCAACCGAGGCAGGGGGCACGTACTCCCCACTCACGTTCAGCGTCCCGCGATTCAAGCGCACATCTACGGGTGCGCCTCCGTCGCCTGCATTTTGCCTGCGACGGAGATACTGCAAACCGATGTTCTTCGAGGCGTTGTAGTCAGCGTGGTTCTCGTATCCGCACTGCTGACACTCGAACGACTCTTGGTGGCGATTGTCGTCGTGGGTAAACCCACACGTCGAGCAACGCTTCGACGTATTGCGCGGGTCAACCTGCACGACTTCGACACCGTGTTCTTCGGCCTTGTATTCGACGTACTCGTAGAGGCGTCGGAACGCCCAAACGTGTTGCCACGTCGCCTCGGGAACATTCTCCCGAATGTGGGTCAAGTCCTCGAACACGATGTGCGAACAGTCATTCTCGACGGCTTCCTCGATAAGTTCGTTCGCCACCGTGTGCAGGTGTATCTCGAACCGCCCGTACTCTTTCTGTCCGACTGGCTCGATGTTCTCGTGGGCGTAGCGAGAACCACACTGCTGGAGCGACCCACGACGTTTCTCGTACTCTCGTCGCCAATGGTTGAACTCGTCTGCCGACCAGAATCGCCCCGTCGAAGCGACGGCGAGGTTGTTGACGCCCAAATCCACACCAAGGACTGTTCTGTGCTTGGATGCGGATTCGGGCGATTTCTCGTCTGCTTCGACTTTCCGCATTGAAGCGTGGAGATACCAGTCACCGTCGCGGTACTGTAAGTGGGCCATCCGAAACTCGAAGTCCTCGTCGGAAACGTACTTGGTGGGTGGCGTCTCCGAGTCGTCGGGGAGGATGTAGTCGCACTCGATGCGCCCATCTACGGTCGAAAGAGAAACGTGGTCGCGGTGGAAGGTCGCACTCCGTTTGTCGTACACCGCGCTATCGGCAGAAAAGTACGGTTGCGACGTGTTCTCACCACCTTCGAGACGCGAGACTCCGCTTTTGACGGCTTCGACCGACCTGCGAATCCCTTTCTGGACGAGATTCGCGGTTAGGTCGGTTTCGTCGCGGAGTTGGTCGTAGAGGGCGCGTTCGGCTTTCGCTTTGGAAGTGACGTGGTAGCCGTCGTCGCCGTGCCAGCACCACTCGCTTGCGGTGTTGGCGCAGTGTTTGAACTGCTCGACCGTCTCTTGAAGGGATGCGGCGGCTCCTTCGGGAGTGCCGAGTTTGATGACGGCGGTACGACGGTATTCCACTGTGATCTCACATATATAGGTGGTGTTTCTTATACGTTGGGGAGTCAGTCAGCCATCGGGGCGTGGATTGGGTCATCGAGTGTCGACTTCCTCCCCGACCTCAAGGGTCGGGTCATCCGCCTTGTACCGCCTGTGAAGGTGTACGCGTACGTCGGTTTCCGAGACTGGAGCCACTGGACGAACCAGCCGGGCTCGTCCGGGTCGTTCCCTTCCTCGAGATACGTCGCAAACAGGGTCAGCGTCTCTCGAGGAAACGCGTAACAACCGACCGAAACGCACGTTCCGTCCGGTTCGTCGGGTTTCTCCTGGAAGTCGACCATGCGATCGTCCTCGAGGCCGACGACCCCGTACGACGTTGCTAGTTCTGGAGCGCCGACGTCGTAAACGGCGATCGTTGGCGCGTCCTTTCGATCGAAGAACTCGAGAAACGACTCGATCGCGAAATCGAAGAGATTGTCGCCGGCGATCACCAGCAGATCGTCGTCGATCCCCTCGCGATCGATCAGTTCGCCGAGCGCCCCAACGACGCCGAACTTCTCGTCTTCGTCGCGCGTTTCTTCGACCGACAACCGCGGTTTGTCGTACGTGCTGTCCGCCAAGTGGGCTTGGAACTCCGGGGCGAACCGCTCGTTCGTGCTGACGTACACCTCCTTGATCCGATCCGTCGCCTCGAGTTCGGCGTAGATTCGGTCGATGACGGTGGTCTCCCCGAGCGGGAGCAACATCTTCGGCCGGTGTCTCGTGATCGGCCACAGTCGAGTCGCGTACCCGCCGGCCAGTACAATAACGTTCATTGGTTCAGATCACCGTTGGAAAGCTATCTACTCCTCGAGCAGCCAGCCGAAGCGTTTCTCCCAGAACTCCTCGTTCGGGGGTTTCTTGGTCCGTCCGTAGGTCTTTTTGTCGCGGATCTGTCGTTCCAGTACGTCTCGCGCCTCGTTGAGGGCGTGGCTCGCACCGTATCCCTCGCCGGAGGCGATGTACAGTCCGCGATCAGTGTAGAGCCGGATGCGAGCGAGCAACAGCGAAACGCCCCGTCGTTTCTCGTCGTGTTCGTGGAGGTGGATCTTCGCGTCTAGGACGCTCATTCCGTGGTCCCGGTCGTCGAAGGTATCGACCATCGCCACGATGTCCTCGTAGGTCGTGTCGTCTATCAGACTGGTTCCGTAGACCTGCACGGCTCGGTTCCCGCCGGCCTCCCACGTGAGCGAATCGAGGACGTCGGTCTTCGTGACGATACCGTGAGGCGAGTCGTCGTCCGTGACTATCAGCGACGAGGCACCGACGTCGAACATCTCCTCGACGGCCGTCTCGAGCGTATCGCTCGGTCGGACCGTCCGTACCGGCGAAATCATGATATCCCGGACCGGCAGATCGAGCATTCGCGCAAGTTCGCCCTCTCGGGCGCCGAAGCCGCCGCGACGTGCCCGACCAGTGCTGCTGGAGATCTCACCCCCGAACGGATCGGTTCCGCCCGCGTCGCCGCCCTGACTCTTGACCTCGGCCCGTACCGTGAGTTCAGTCACGTCGTAGAGGCCGAGGATACCGACTGCCGTGCCGTCCTCGACGACAGGGAGGTGGGTGATACGGTTCTCTCGGACCACGTTGAGCGCACCGCCGAGGGACGATTCCGGGCCGACGGAGACGAGATCGGAAGACTGAGCTTCGGAAACGGTCGCCGCGTCCAGAAACGGCGTTACTTTCTGGAGGATCGCATCGACGGTGACGACGCCGACCAGCTCTCGCCCTTCGAAGACGGGAAGGAGCTGCGAGTCGCTGTCGATCATGAGCTGTGCCACCTTGCGGATGTCTTCGTCGGGCGAGAGCCGCGGGACGTGCCAGACGAGCGATCCGAGTTTTTCGCTGGGCTGGCGGTGTGAGGTCGCGAGTTGTCTCCGCGTGACGACTCCCTCGAACTCGTCCCCGCGGATTACGACGCCCTTGACGTCGGAATTGGCGAACGTACCGACGAGCTTCGAGACGGGCGTTTCTGGCGTGAATTCGACGTATTCGTTCGAAACGATATTGGCGATATCCATTGATTTCAGTGTGCTTTCGATCGGGTGGTCGTTCTACGGTACTATCGAGGCGTACTGGGATGGCTGGGATGTGTATTCGTCACCGGTTAGTTGGCCGTTGGGAGTCGCCTCGTGACGATCGCGGAGGTTCTCGATCGGCCGCTCACGGTCACGTCTCCATGTAGGCCATCGCTTCTTCGTCGGAGACCTGACTGAAGTTCCGGTAGAACTGTCCGACTCCCATGAAGCTCCCGGGCCTCTCGAGACAGACGACCTCGTCGGTCCCCTCCTCGAGTTCAGCGATAGAGCTCGGCGGACCGACCGGCACTGCGAGGACGACTCGATCGGCGTCCGAATCGCGAAGCTTCGCGAGACAGGCCCTGGCGGTCGAGCCTGTTGCGACGCCGTCGTCCACGACAACGACGGTCTTTTCGGCCAAATTCGGCTCCGACCGACCGCCCCGGTACCGCTCGGCCTTCTGGCGTGCCTCCGTGGCTTTGCGCTCGCGCTGTTGCTGAAAGTACTCCTCGTCGCTTCGCGTCCCGAGAATCGCTTCCTCGTTTCGCCAGACGCTTCCGTCGCTCGCGACGGCACCGATAGCGTACTCCGGGTTGCCCGGCGCCCCGATCTTCTTCGCGACGATGACGTCGAGCGGGGCATCGAGTTCGTCGGCGACTGCTCGGCCCAGCGGGAGGCCGCCACGCGGGATGGCCAGAACGAGATCCGCATCGACCCCTCGCTCACGTAGCTCTTCCGCGAGGAACTCTCCCGCTTCCGTTCGATCCTGGAATCTGCGAGATGCCTCCATCGATCCGGAGAAACGGGACGAGAGAGCATATAACGCCAGGGTAACTCCTGCTAGATGGGAACAATCATATCGATCACGCGCTGTCGCGAGTACCGATTGGACTGTCGAGAAGCGACGACTCGCTCGTAGGAGAGCCGACGACGGAGAGGGAACCGAACGCTCCTCGAGGGCCGTCGTCCAGTCTCAGTTCGTCGAGGCGGATCTGTAACGGACGATGTCTATCCACAGAACCAAGATGGCCGTCACCGTAGGGGAAATTATGTACGACGACGTTCTCATCGCGACCGACGGCAGCGGCGTCGCAGCGAACGCCGCGACGGTCGGCATCTCGCTGGCCCGAACACTCGAGGCAACGGTTCACGCCCTGTCAGTCGTCGAAGAGAAGCAAGGCGATATCGCGGCTCGCCGCGAACGCCGCCAGTCAGATGCAGACTCGGTCGTGGCCGACGCGATAGACGCAGGCTGCGATGCCGAACCGATCGTTCGGAACGGACGGCCCGCGAGCGAGATCCTGTCGTGTGCCGACGACGTCGGTGCCGACCTGGTCGTCGTTGGGACCCACGGGCGGACTGGGTTGCAGCAGGTGTTGCTTGGGAGCGTCGCACTCGAGGTGATTCGCGAGGCACACCAGCCCGTTCTCTCGGTTAGTCCGGACGCGTCGTGGGACGACGAGAGAGTCGACGACATATGTCTCGCGACCGATGGCTGGACGGGGTCGGCAGCCGCAACCGAGAACGCCCTCTCGCTGGCCGACGCCGTCGACGCCAGGTTGCACGTGCTGTACGCCGTCGACCTGAGTTCGGACACGGACGAGATCCAGGAAGCGTTCGAAGAACACGGCGAAAAAACGACGACGGAGATTGTGGATCGAGCCGACGAGCGCGGTATCGAGGCGACTCGAACGATCGCCCACGGGGCAGCAGGTGAGGGTATTCTCGAGTACACCGACCGCAACGCCGTCGACGTACTCGTGATGGGAACCGAGAGCAAGTCGACCCTCGAGCGACTCGTCGTCGGCAGCGTCTCCCAGCGCGTGGTGCCCGACGCGAGCGTCCCTGTGCTGACTGTCCGCACGCTCGAGTCGTAGCCCTCCGCCGGCAACAAGATGTCGAGTTCGACACCGTCTGGGGACTCGGACTCGTCCGCCTGGTTGTCGCCGGATTCGTGGCGCTTCTCACCGAACTCTTTCTTCGCGAGGACGAAGACGAGTAGCAGCGACGAGTCACCGAACGATCGTCACGGGAACAGGGGCCCGACGGACGACCCGTTCGGCAACGCTTCCGAGCAAAACGCGGGATGCCCCCGATCGACCGTGGCTGCCGACGACGATATGATCGACGTCTTTCGACTCTGCAACGGCCACTATCTCGTTGCCGGGGGAGCCGACGACGGTTTCACGCTCGACGGAACCGTCGTGGTCCGCTGCGATCTCGGCTGCGTTCTCGAGCAGTTCGTCGGCAGCCTCGCGCCGCCCCTCGATTAGCGAGTCGTACGCATATATTCCACCCTCCCCGTACATCCCGACAGACGGGTCGATGACGTGTAACAGCGTGAGATCCGCGTCCGGATACTCTCGGACGGCGTGTTCGACGGCTTTCATGGCCGGCTGGGAGTCGTCGATCGGGACGAGGATGTCCATACTGTCCCTTCGTAGTCATGGCTAAAAAACCTCCCTCAAAAACAGCCCTAAATCACTCGTTTACCGGCACTCCGTCGTTCGGCTGCCGAGTTTGGACCTGCCTTTCAGCTCCCGACAATCCGTCGGGCGCGTTCGAATCGGAGCTCGTGGTGTGAACGACGACTCGCTCGCCGGCGACGACGTACTGGATCTCGACGACGAGTGGCTCGTCGGTGTGGTCGATGATCTGCTGATGAATTTGATCGCCGAGTTCCGGATCCTGTCTGGGATCGTGTCCGCTGATCGCAACGACGACGCGACCGATCGATCAGATCGGATAGTCGTCGTCGAGGATCACCTCGACGTTGTCTGCCCTGATGTCGTCGTACGCCGGAAGCGGGAACTCGACGACGGTATCGCCCCCGCTCGCGCTCGTTTTGTCGCCAACGACGTACTCGATACTCTCTGTGTCGAGGACCTCGAGCCGATCCGCCGTCGGTTCTCCAGTGCCACGATCTCGAGAGACCGTATGGAACGATCCAACGACGAACGGACAGATAACTCTACGTCGGCCCGTCCGATCGGGCGGTCCGAGAGTCGACGGAATCGTCACTCCGAGAGCGCGACGCCCGACAGCTCCTCTACCCGGAGTTCGTACCACTCGAGGTCGACATCGCCGGCCGAGACGTCGATATCTTTCGCTACGCGATAGTACCACGCCTCGACGTCGTCGATGTCGTCCCTGGAGAGCGGTTCGAACGATCCGCTCATAACCACACTCGTCCACTCGTGCGGTCCGTCCCACTCGTAGACGGTGAGACAGACCTCGTCGGTCGTCTCGATGAACTCGCGCTTCTTGCTGTCTTCGGCGAACCCGAGATCCATGATCGCTCGCTCTTCGTCTGCGTCGTATGCGAACGACATCGGGATGCCATACGCCCGGCGGTCCTTCGAGAGACAGAGCACGCCCGTTGCCTGCTCGTTCAGAAACTCGGTGATCTCGTCTGCTGCCATCGTGTGGCCGTACCACGAATCAGTCATTTTGCGACACCAGCCGTTTACACCAGGGGGTCGCTTATAGAAGGGGCAGGAATCCGTCGGTCGGACTGAAAGACCGATCGAAACGAATATCTTCGGCGGAGACGCTGTACTCCCGTCCTAATTCGGTAGAGAGGGTGTACTGCACCTACCCGTCGCGCCGCTTTTTCTATCGCCGTCTCGTATAGCATCCGATGGGACTGGAGACTGCGGGAGCCCTCGAGCGAACCGTGTCGTTCGCGTCAGCGGGATCGGAGCCTGCGGTCACGAACGTCGCGACGATCGGGCTGGCGACGCCCATCCCCGAGCTACCGCTATGGCTCGTGACCGCCGGCGGCGTGGTCACGATCACGATACTGATGGTAGTGTCAGGATTCTTCTCGTCCTCCGAAATCGCGATGTTCGCGCTGCCGAAACATCGGCTCGACGTGCTCGTCGAAAGCGGCGCATCGAACGCGACCGTCGTCAAATCGCTCCGCGAAAACCCACATCGGCTACTCGTCACGATCCTGGTCGGGAACAACGTCGCGAACGTCGCCATGTCGAGCGTCGCGACGGCGTTACTCGGGCTCTACGTCACCGAGGGGCAAGCCGTCCTGATCGCAACCTTCGGGATCACATCGCTCGTGTTGCTCTTCAGCGAGAGCGCGCCGAAGTCCTACGCCGTCGAGAACACCGAATCGTGGGCGCTTCGCGTCGCTCAGCCGATACGCTACGCGGAGTACCTGCTGTACCCGTTCGTCGTCCTGTTCGACGAGCTGACGCGCATCGTCAACGGGCTCGTCGGTGCCGAGACGTCGATCGAGTCAGCCTACGTCACCCGCAGTGAGCTCCAGACTCTGATCGAAGCCGGCGAGCGCGCCGGAGCCATCGAACCCGACGAACGTGACCGGTTGCGTCGCACGTTCAGATTCGACGAGACGCCAGTGAGCGCAATCATGGTCCCCCGCCCGGACATCGTAGCCGTCTCGACGACGGACTCGCTCGAGACCGCGCTCCAGACCTGTGCGCACAGCGAGTTTACGCACCTCCCCGTGTACGAAAGAGATCTCGATACTGTCGTCGGAACGGTCCACGTCTGCGACCTGCTCCGGGAACGGGACTACGGTGCGCGCGAACCAGGCGAGATCGAACTCGCAGACGTGCTGCGGCCGACGATCCACGTCCCCGAAACCATGCCAGCCGACGAGGTGCTCGCGGAGATGCAACGCGCACAGGTCCACTTGGCCGTCATCATCGACGAGTACGGGACGACCGAAGGGATCGTCACCACGGAGGATCCGACCGAGGTGATCACCGGCGAGATTCTCGGTCCCCGCGAGCCAGCTCCGATTCGAATCGTCGACGAGCGAACGGCGATCGTTCGCGGCGACGCCTCGATCGCGATGGTCAACGAAACGCTCGATCTCTCTCTCCCCGAGACGCCGAAGATCGACACTATCGCTGGACTCGTTCTCGACCAAGCCGGACGCCTCCCCGAAGCGGGCGACCGGATCGCCTGCGACGGTACCAGAATCACCATCGAGGACGTCGACGACAGGCGGATCGTCAGCGTCCGACTCGTTCGATCGGGTGACGCTGAGCGCTAGCAGCGCGGTCTCGATGACGAATGTGGCCGTCCGCGGATTCGGCAGGAACGGACGGAAACGATCCTCGACTGCTCTCAGGAACCGAGAACGCGGCCGAACGGATCGCTCCGCACGTACGAACACCCGGTGGCTATTTGCTCGAACGCAAGGTACGAGACGTATGGCTCAGACCGTCCTCGTACCGACGGAAGGCTCGCCGCTCTCGATGAAAGCTCTCGAGACGGCACTGGTCGACTACCCCGACGCCGACATCGTCGTCTGTCACGTCATGGACCCGATCGGGTCAGGTTTCGGCCTCATCGACGTCATGCGGCCGACGTTCGAGGATGGCTCGCCGCCGGGTTCCGTCTCACCGGAGTATTGGCGTGAGTGGCACGAAAAGGCGGAAGAAAAGGCAGCAGACGTCTTCGACGATGCGCGAGAGATCGCAGCCGAACACGGTCGGAGCATCGAGACCGTCCTCGAGTTCGGCGAACCTGGCGACGTCATCCTCGAGTACGCCGAGGACCACGACGTCGATCGGATCGTGATGGGCAGTCACTGCCGAACCGGCGCGGAGCGGTTCCTGCTGGGTAGCGTCGCGGAGACTGTCGTCAAACGAGCACCGGTCCCCATCATGGTCGTTCGGTGACGGCCTCGGCCGACGGAAACGGGTGGGCCGTAGCTAACGTCGATGCGATTCGGTCTCGTTGGGGAGCGGTAGTTCACGCTCGGAGGCTTGCAAGCCGTTTCCGTTCCGATCCAGGAGTTTGACGGACTTACAATGTCCACACCGAAGCGGATACACCGGCCCGTCCTCCCGCGTGAAGATGACCTCGTGGTTCCACGGGTGGCGCCACTGATGCCCGTACAGGCGACACTGCCAGTTCATACTGTGTCATAGAGTATCAACGGTAGTAACGATTTCGGGACGATCACCGTAGCGAACGAACTGGACTATCCCGCCGAAATGGAGGAGGACTCGGGAACCGCTGGCGAACGGCGCTCTACAAGAAAACAGCAGGCCGAGTGCTCGAGGTCGTTCGGAAGACCAAAGATTGCCCTGACTGAGCGGAGCGAAGCTCCGCGAGGTCTGCGAGACCATCCGTCCCGCTTGATGATGATATGCCCGAGGCGTCTCGAACCACTTGCCCCCGAGGCGGTTCACTCGTTGTCCTTGTTCTGATCATCCTCGAGCCGAAGCCGATCGACGTCTCCCCGGTCTCGATCTCCGTTGGCCGCAGCGATTTGGCTTCGAGGAATCGAGATCGAAGGCTCTGTCACGTTCTGGCGAGACAGAAAACGGACGCCAACCCCGCGACCGCGTCCACCGGCAGTTCGTGATCGGATTTCACCGACAATCGATCAGTACCGATCGAAGTATCGATCCTGTACCTTCACGAAGACCGCCATCAGCAGCGCGAACGCCACAGCGGCGACGCCGATCTGGGCCCAGTGGACGAGCGCGAGCGGCTCCACGTCGAACAGCAGTTGGCCGGTCGACGTGTAGAGCACGAGCAACTGCAGCGTGAACGCGATGCCGACCGCGGCCACGAGCCAGTTGTTCGAGAACAGGCCGAGTCCGTACCGGAACCGAATCGCCTGAATACGGATAATCTCGAAGACGACAAATCCGGTGAACACCATCGTCTGGGCGAGTTCACGTCCCACCTCGTAGCCGGGGCTCCACCCGAGTAACGCGCCGGTCACGTCGTAGCCGGGAACAAGCTCCCCGTAGAAGTTGAGCGTGAACAGCGGGAGCAAACAGATCGTCATGAAGATCGCGATGCCGACGATCGAGGCGACGATCCGCTCGGTGATAACACCCTCGTCGGGCGGACGAGGGTCGCGTTCCATGACGTCCTCGGCTGCGGGGTCGACGCCCATCGTCAGCGCGGGAATGCCGTCGGTGACGACGTTGATCCAGAGCACCTGGATCGGCGTGATCACGAGGCCCAGGCCGGCGAGCGTTCCCGTGAAGATCATCGTCACCTCGCCGCCGTTGCCGGAAAGCAGGTAGTTGACGAACTTGCGGACGTTGTCGAAGATACGCCGGCCGCCACGAACCGCGTCCCGAATCGTCGCGAAGTTGTCGTCCAATAGGACGATGTCGGAGGCCTGTTCGGTGACGTCGGTGCCGCGGATCCCCATCGCGATCCCGACGTCGGCGTTCTTGACGGCGGGCGCGTCGTTGACACCATCACCGGTCATCCCGACTGTGTGACCTTTCGACTGAAGCGTCTGGAGAATGCGCGTCTTGTGGTCCGGCGAGGTGCGGGCGAAGATGTCGACATCATCAACCACCTCCCGTAGCTCATCGTCGGTCATCTCCTCGAGTTCGGGCCCCGTAATCACCGTCGCCGAGCGCAATCCCACCTCCTCGCCGACCGCCCGTGCGGTGACGGCGTTGTCACCGGTGATCATCACGACGTTGATACCGGCGTCGAGACAGCCTGCAAGCGCGTCCGGCACCTCGGGCCGGGGCGGATCGAGCATCCCCTGCAGGCCGAGAAAGACCATCTCCTGCTCAAGGCCCTCGTCCGGGTCCCGGGCCTGCGACTCGGGCACGTCGGGCCGGTAGGCGAACCCCATCACGCGCAGGGCGTCCTCGGCGAACGACTCGTTCTGTGCCTCGAGTTCCTGTCGTCGTTCGTCGGAGAGATCGACGATCTCGCCGTCGACGAGTTCCCGATCACAGCGCCCGATGACCGTCTCGGGTGCACCTTTCATGTAGGCGACCGTCCCGCCGTCGGGCGTCTCGTGAACGGTCGTCATCCGCTTACGCGCGGAGGTGAAGTCGACTTCGCCGATCCGGGGGTACTCTTCGTCGAGTTCGTCGTGGTCGAACCCGGCCTTCTGGGCGGCGACGAACAGCGCGATCTCGGTCGGGTCGCCGAGGTAGGTTCGGTCTCCGTCCTCGGCTTCGCCACCCGTCTCCACGTCGTCCTCGTCCCGTTCTCGAGTCCCGACGTCGACGTTGTTACAGAGCATGCCACAGCGCAACACCTCGCCAACTCGGTCGGCCTCAACGGCGTCGTCGTCCTGCAGGAACTCGCCGTCAGTGTCGTAGCCGGTGCCGGTCACCT
The DNA here is from genome assembly GCA_003559215.1 of Natrialbaceae archaeon. Taxonomy (GTDB): domain Archaea; phylum Halobacteriota; class Halobacteria; order Halobacteriales; family Natrialbaceae; genus Natronococcus. The sequence goes on along the minus strand of PWMF01000027.1, from coordinate 5,021 downwards.
CGTAGGTCTCGCGGTTGGCGACGATCCGCTGGACCGTCATCTCCTCCTCGGTGAGCGTCCCGGTCTTGTCCGTACAGATGACATCGACCGAGCCGAGTGCCTCGACGATGGGGAGCCGACGGACGAGCGCGTTCTTCTCGGCCATCCGTCTGGCACCCAGCGCGAGCGAGAGGGTGACAACCGCCGGCAACCCTTCGGGAACCGCGGAGACGGCGATACCGACCGCCGTCAGGAAGACCTGTAACGGTGGCGTGTCGCCGATCACCAGTTCGGTGATCGCAATGATCGAGACGATGGCGATCACACCCCCAGCGATGATCTTGCCCAGGCGGTCCATCTCGGTCTCGAACGGCGTGTCGCGCTCCTCTGCTTCGCCGAGTGCGGTCGCGATCTGCCCGATCTCGGACTCGGGCCCGGTCTCGACGACGACAGCGGTACCCGATCCGCGCTCGACTACCGTGTCCTTGAACAGCATGTTCTCCCGCTCGGCGAGCGCGGTCTCCTGGTCGATCTGGCTGACCTCCTTCGAGACGCCGACGCTCTCGCCCGTCAGTGCCGCCTCGTCGACGCTCAGGTTCGACTCCTCGAGGATCCGGGCGTCGGCGGGGACGGCGTCGCCCGACTCGACGAAGATCACGTCCCCGGGAACGACGTTCGCGGCGTCGATCTCGGTCTTCTCGCCGCCGCGTCTGACAAGCGCGTACGTCGTCGACATCTCCTTCAGCGCCTGGATGCTCTGTTCGGCGCGGTAGTCCTGCAGGAAACCGAAGACGGTGATGAAGACGACGACGCCCGCGATGACTCCGGCGTCGATCGTGTGGCCGACGAACGCCATCACTGCCGCAGCGACGATCAGCACCCAGATCAGTGCCGGCTTGTACTGTTCGATGAAGATTCGCAGCGGCGAGATTCCCTCCTCGGCTTCGATCTCGTTCGGTCCCTCGCGCTCGAGGCGCTCGCGTGCCTCTGCTGGATCCAGTCCCCGGTCCGACGTGTCGAGCGCCGTGTAGACATCCTCGAGCTGGCGCGAGTGCCAGTCGCGGTCCGTCGCGGGCTCGGATCGCTCGTATTGCTCTGACCGTGACACGTGTGGAGAGTTGTTACCGGTAGGTTAGTATTCAATCCCAATACTCACCGGATGGGAAACCGATCGTCCCGCCGTCGACTTTGGACGCGGCGCCGGCCCGCCGCCGACTCACTCCGCCGGCGAAACCGTACCAGGCCAGCCGTCGTCTCATTGTTCGACGTCGACGGTGACCGTTTCTCTGCGGTCGACCCGCTCCCCGAGGTCGCGCACAGAGAAGGAGGGTTTCTCGAGTGCGGCATCAGTGAACAGTTCTCGGGTCGAGGAGTCAGGACGTTCGCCGAACGGCGTGCTGGCAACGCCAGCAATCTGAACGCTCATGCGCCGACCCCTACAACCATTCCGCTCTTAATTCCCCCAGCAACAGCCACTCGACCTTACCGGTTCCAAACTGTGACCGCTATCTCGTGAACTAACCTTCCTCCTCTACTCGCTCGCTTGTGCTCGCTGCTTGAGGGTGGCGTGGGACCGAAGATCTCACGGACCATGCGAACGGGTGCTTCGCGCCCGTGAGCAGATGGAGTTGGAGCTTCCTACTTCCAAAACGCGTTTTGCAGGAACCAGAGTGATTCCCGTAGGGAGCGCAGTCTCCACAGGCGTTGACGAGAGCGGAACTCTCATCCGCACATCAGAATCATCCTGCGATTCTGGAGATGTGGATTCGGCCGCTCTCCGGCCTACTCGGTAGCGACGGCAGAGCATCTGACCGTCCGTGTTTTTGGACGCTAAGCCAGACGCGATGAGTACCGTCACATCTCTTTGTTCGGGGCGTTGGAGCGTAATCGTTGGATTCACCAGTTGTCGGCTTCATCCACCGGATCAAGTGGTTCGAGAATCACCGATTCTTGTGATCACAGACGTCCTTGATTTCCGGACTACCCCGTAGCATTCGCCTCGGCTGGGGTGCCCCGTGGCTTTTCTTGTTCCCTCGGAGGAAGGCGGTGACCGCTCTGAACTGTCCCGTGAAACCGTGTAAGACCTATGTCTTCTGATTCCATTTATAGTTAAGGTGAGAAACTGTGCACCGCTACGACTGGATCCTGCTGGCCATCGCCGCCGCCCTCGTCGGAGGAGGACTCGTCGGCGCGCTGACGACGGTCCCAATGGAGTACGGGCTGGCCGCCGGGTTTGTGCTCGCCACGCCGTTCGTCTACGACGCGATGTTTCGGAACCCGCCGCTTCCGGCAAGCGACTTCCAGCGAGCCGCCGCCGCGATCGTCTGGCACGCGCTGCTGGTTTGGACAGTTCTAGCCGCGATGTGATAGCGATGATTTGCACAAATCATACTTCGATGAATTCTGCTCGATCTGAGCGAGCAGTTCCGGATTCGTAGGTTCACAGCGTGGTGCCGTGTCGACGATGCTTTCGGCACGCATACCGGAAACAGTCCCCTCAAACGTAGTAAGTGTATCAAGGGCAGGTGACCGTGCGAGTGTCGGGGTCCCATCGACGCGATGGAGTCGTTCATCGACGGGGTGGGTCGGTGAGTATGACCGCTCGAGGGTCGTCCCATCGCTCGACCCGACTGCTCCGTCCCAGTAGTTACCCTGTCCGTCGGCTGTCCAAACACGGAGTACTCCGAGTCGTGCAGCTGCATGCCGATGGTTGCCGATGAAGTCGTTGTTCGTCACCTGATTGGTTGGCAGCAACTGGTTCGCCTGAACGCCTTCTACGTTCCCCGCGATGACGTTTCGTTCGTATATGGAGTTGCCTGCTGCAGTTGTCATGCCGACATCCGTATCAGTGATAACGTTCCGGGCAACGTACGACTGCGAACCACCCATCAAGAGTCCCTGCGACGTATCCCGTATCTCGTTCCCGACGACGGCATTGTGTTCTGGATCGGTCATGACGTCGATCCCGGTCGATTCTGCACTCAGGATCCGGTTGTCGGCGATCAATGCATCCGAGGTATACATCAGATGGACACCGATTCGGTTCCCCTCCAACGTATTGTTCCGATAGATCAGTTCGTGTGATCGATGGGTGTAGATCCCGTCACGACCGTCGCGGAAGTGCGAGTCTTCGATCACACCGCCCGGAGATCGCATCGTCATCACACCCATGTAGCCGTCGTCCCAATGATCGCTGCCGTCGACAGTGACGTTCCGAACGACGGCCTCCGGACTATCCCGAAGCAGGACTCCGTTCGATGGCGTTTCGATTGAGACGTTTTCGATGACGGTTCTTTCAGAGCCGTTGACCTCGATACCTGCATCTCCCTGTCCGTAGGCCATCTCGAGGACATCCTCGCTGTCCTCCAGATTCCTGTCTCCAGTGTCGGCCTCCGCTACGTCACCGACACCGGAAATCTGGAGATCCGTTACCGCAGCTCGATCGGCTTCGATGCGGATGACGGTTCCGTTTCCGTCCCCCTGAACCGTTGTCCCCTCTTCCCCAGCAACGGTGATCGGCCGGTCGACGTCGATAGTGTCGGAGACGTTGTAGTTTCCAGATGGGACGAACACTGTCGCTCCCCCGGGAGCGGTATCGATACCCTCCTGGATGGTTGCTACATCCTCACCAACGACGACTTCTGTTGGCCTATCGCGGGCTTGCGTTCCATCCGAGACCAGCTCGTCAGCACGTTCGTGACGTTCGTCGACTCGATCTCGGACGACATCGGCGTCATCGATCTCGAACGAGTAATGGAGAAGCTGTTCCCAGCTCACTACGGCGCCGCCGTGTTCGGTCGTAAACGCCTCAGCGTCTTCCTGCCTCGAAAACGGGACGACGGTTTCTCCGGCAGGCGTTCTCGCCTCGCTTTCGACGACGAACCACGCCGACTCCGCGTCGGTCCAACTCTCTGTTCCGCTCGCAGTCAGGTGGTCGTCGGTCGTGAGCTCGAGCGCTGTCCCGCTATAATCAGTCACATAGACGTCAGTCGGATAGCCAAAACGGCCTTCGTGGCCCGTCTGCTGACTAGCGTCGACAAACCGTTCGATCCCCTGATAGCCGACGACGTACTCGTACTGAGAATAGAACACCTGCGCTTTCGGGACGTCGATTCGGTCATCATCAGGTTCGTTCTCGAGGATAACGCCCGTAGTAACGGTGTCCTCGAACGGCACTGGATCGGGTGACGTCGACCCGACATCTGCGACGAACATCCCGGCGATCCCGAGAAGACAAACACTAACGAGAAGCGGTAACAAGAGTTTGCGGGAAAGAGCCATCTCGTACCTCTACATGACTAGTGTAGTGCAATAGGCAATCTGGTACGGTCATCGAAGCGACTGTGCGCGTTTCGTATACCAGACGACTACCAGACGACTTTGCAACGGGTGGCTGTGGAACGACCACATACGAACACGAGTTTCGAGGCCCTGGCCTCGACGGCGAGTGCTTGCCACTGTCGGACTCGCTGGCACACTGGCGGGCTGTTCGGATGCCGATGGCAACGCTGATTCGGATATTCCGGATCCCAGTGTCTCGGACTCCGAATTTCCCATCGACAGTCCGGTCGACGAGTCGAAAGCGTTCTCAGAGATGCAAGGAGGAAGCCCACGGCTTTAGCCGTGGGAGGGATTCGACACAGTCTGAGGTTGGAGAGGATACTGCGTGGATGTATCGGAGCGATCGAGTATCGTAGCTGGACCGAAATCCACACGTATCGCTCTCAGAGCGGCTGGTAGTGTGGGAGCGGAATCGGCGGGAGGCCGATACCGAGCGTTGCGAGCCCATGTTGGAGCGGAATGTAGCCAAGCAACACGAAGGCACCCCCCAAAACACGGTGGAGTTTCGTTCGCGTCTCGAGACTCAGTGACTGGAAGAGCGTCCCGTAGACGAACAGTGAGGGGACCGTTCCGAGTCCAAGCACAGCCAGCGAGAGAAATCCCTCGACAGGCGATCCCCGGATAAACGCGTACAGAAAGGCTGGATAGAGCAACGGGCATGGCAACAACCCGTGAACCGCGCCGAGTCCAGCTATTCTGAT
>PWMF01000147.1 GCA_003559215.1 Natrialbaceae archaeon | reverse complement strand
TTCTTGAATTATGATACTAGTAATAAAATGTACATTGGCGGGAAAGAAGCGATCGCTCGAGCCGATCGTTTTCCGGCTCGGAAAATGTCGCCTCAGACGCTTCTAGAGACGAACAATACCGGGCGGCGGCCGTCATTTTCGATCGACAGCCACGTTTCCGTCAGCCCGCTCCATTCTGTCTAACTCATAATTACATATGAATTATTTGACCTGATAGCTGCTGACCGTCGGCGGGCCGTTCGTTGATACGAGTCGAGAGAAGCGAAGAAAGAGACGTGCGCTCAGTAGACGTCGAACACCGACGGGAGCACGTCGGGCATGACGTAGACGAACAGCAGCGCCCAGACCCCGACAACGGTGGCGTAGTAGAACAGCGGGATCAAGTTCAACCTGATGACCCGCCCTTCCTGACCGACCAGACCGACCGTTGCCAGCGCCGCGACGATGTTGTGGATCGCGACGAGGTTACCGATCGCACCGCCGACGGCCTGCGTTCCGACGACGATCTGGCTGGGTAGATCGAGTTCGTGTGCGGCCGTGAACTGGAACCCGCCGAAGGTGATGTTCGACACCGTGTTCGATCCGACCATCGCGGCCGCGAGCGCGCCGATCAGCGCCGCCAGCGCGGGGTACAGCGGCCCGGTGGCGTTCGCGGTCGCGATCGCGAGGATCTCGATCATGCTACCTACCTCGGGTGCGCCCGGCGCGCCGCCGGACTGGATCATCACCTGCACCATCGCGATCACGAAGATCAGCGCGATAAACGGCGACACGAGCTTCTGTGCAGCCTCGGTCCAGGCGGCTTTCACCTGTTGGCCCGACATTCCGAAGATGCCGATCGCGATGATCGCGCTGAGCAACAGCCAGAAGCCCGGCGCGTTCAGCCACGCGATGTCGGCGGCGAGATCGTAGCCGAACATCTCGGACCACATGATTACGACACCGATCGTGAACTCGCCGAGACCGGCGACGGCGAACTCGGCGCCGAGATCCGCGTCGGTGATCGTCTCCGAGATCGGATCGACCACACGGGTAACGACCAGCAGGACGATGAGGACGATATAGGGGGACCACGCTTTGAGCAGCGACATCTGTTCGCCGCCGTTTGGAACGGGTCCGTCGGCCTCCTCGCTACCGGGTTCGATCGCGCCGACCCAGTGGTCGGCCCACTGTTCTCGCGGCGGGAAGTCCCACTCGTCGTCCGGTAGGAGGTACCCTCGCTGAAGCAAGGAAACGGTGATCGCTCCCCCGACCATCGCGCCGATCAGTGCCGGGAACTCCGCGGTGAGGAACCACGCGGATACCCAGTAGGGGATCGCGAAGGCGAATCCCGCGAACAGACAGAGCGGCCAGACGCTAAGCGCCGGCTTGATCGAACGTTCTTCCGGTGGGCTGAAGAAGTAGACGATCATCCCGACCGCGAACAGCGGCATCAGAAAGCCCGTCAAGGCGTGGTAGGTCGCTGCCCACGCCGCGACCTCGTGGGAGTACTCGACGACGCTCATTCCGCCGTCGTTGACGATCTGTTCCTCGTAGATCATCAACGGGTCCTGAATCCCGACGATAATCGGCGTCCCCACCGCACCGTAGGTGACCGCGATGATGTGGCCGATCAGCGCCGCGATGACGGCGGCCAGCGCCGGAAATCCAAGCGCCAGCATCAGCGGTGCCACGACCGCCGCCGGCGTCCCGAACCCGGCGGCGCCTTCGATGAACGTCGCGAGGAAGAACGCGATCAGCACGATCTGGACCCGGCGGTCGTCGGAGACGGCGGTGAACCCCTTGTTGATCCGATCGAACGCACCGGCCTGCATCAGCGTGTACAAGAGGACCAGCGCGCCGAAGACGATCCACAGGATCTCGAGTGCGGTCATCACCCCGACGAACGACGAGCCCACCAGATAGTCCGGTGGGTTGTTCCACCAGACGTAGCCGACGACGAGCGCGACGATCCACGCGATCGGCATCGCCCTCGTCGCCGGCCACAACAATCCGACGAGCAAAACCGCGACGATCGCGAGCGGTAACGCCGCGACGACGATGTCCATCACCATCCGTCCCGTTCACCCCGGCTGCGTCGGCGTGTAGCCACCCTCCTTCCGTTCCCCTGCACGGTTTCATATCGCGCCTCACCGTCCTTTCTTATCATGAGCGTCCCGTGATCACGTATATCACAAGGTATAATAAATGGTTCTATTTATAATCTGACTATTGAGTGTTAGTAGGAGGAAACGAGCCGAAACGAGAGCGGGCCGTCTATCGAATCTGAAACTATTACTGCTTGAACAGTACGAAAATTTACAAGGAGTCTGACGTTATCGGGCCGGAAGCAGTTCGTTTACCTTTTCGATCGGGTGGGGCGGCTTCTCCGCGGGCTCGTCGCGGTCGCCGATCTGGCTCCGACAGGAGGCGCCGGGTGCAACCGGGTTCCCCTCGCTCTCGTCGATCTTCTCGAAGAGTCGCTCGCCGATCGACTTTGAGAGGTCGTAGTGTTCGGCCTCGTAGCCGAAGGAACCGGCCATCCCGCAGCAGGTGCTATCGAGCGGATCGACAGCGTAGCCCGCGCGTCTGAGGACGCCGACGGCGTGGTGGTCCTTCCCCGTCGCCTTCTGGTGGCAGTGGCCGTGGTAGGCCAGCGTTTCGTCGGTTTCCTCAAGCGGGAGGCCCTCGACGAGCCGGTAGGCGTCCATGTACTCGGTGATTCCGTAGGAGTGGCCAGCGACCTTCTCTGCGGTCGCGGAGGGTGCCAGATCGAGGTACTCGTCCTGGAACATCACCGCGTCGGAGGGCTCGAGCGAGACGATCTCGTACCCTCGGTCGACGTACTCGGCGAACCGTTCGATGTTTGCCACCGCACGTTCCTCGGCGTCGTCGAGCATGCCGACGGAGTACGCCGCACGGCCACTCGGTCCGACGTCCTCTGGGACGGTGACGTGGACGCCCGCGGACTCGAGGACGCGGACGGCGGCCTTCCCGGGTCTGGAGTAGCTGTAGTTCGTGTACGTGTCCGGGAACAGCACGACCTTCCGGTCGGCCTCGTCGGGATCGACCCGCGGGCCGCGCTTCGCGAACCAGTCCTGAAAGGACTCCTGCTGGAAGCTGGGGAGTTCCCGATCGGTGGCAATCCCCGCGACTTTCTCCATCACGAGACGGCTGCCGGGAAGCTTCGGTCCGAGGTTCGACAGCGGGGCGAGCGCGCTCCCGACCTTCGAGAGGGTGTCGATGTTGCCGAACAGCTGCGAGCGCAGGCCGACGCCCTCGCGTTCGTAGTACTGGTACTTGGTCTCGGCCTTGAGCTTCGCTAAGTCGACGCCGGTCGGACAGTCGCTCTTGCAGCCCTTGCAGCCGACACAGAGGTCGAGCACCTCCTCCTGGAACCGCTCGGTGTACATCTCTTCCTCGGGAAGGTCGCCCGAGATCGCCGACCGGAGCATGTTCGCTCGCCCGCGGGTCGTTGCGATCTCGTCTTTCATCCCGCGGTAGGTCGGACACATCACGTCGTCGGTCTGACGACAGGTGCCACAGCCGTTACACAGCTCCACGAGGTGCGAAAAGCCGCCCTCATCGGAGAAGTCGAGTTTCGTCTGGGGCTCGATCGAGGCGTAGGCGTGCCCGTAGCGGAGGTTCTCGCGCATGTCCGTCGGGTTCTCGTCGGTGTAGACGACCTTCCCCGGGTTCATCCGCCAGTCGGGGTCGAACACCGACTTGATGTCCTTGAACGCCTGCCAGAGATCCTCGCCGTACATCTTCGGGTTGAACGCGGTCCGGGCGAGTCCGTCGCCGTGCTCCCCGGAGAAGGATCCCTCGTGCTCGAGGACGAGGTCGGTGACGGCGTCGGTGATCGACTGCATCGTCTGGATACCGCCGTCGTCCTTGAGGTTGAGGATCGGCCGGATGTGCAGGGTCCCGCTACCCGCGTGGGCGAAGTAGGCGGCGGAGGTATCGTGGTCCTCGAGTACATCCATGAACTTCTCGACGTACTCGGCGAGTTCCTCGGGCGGCACCGTCGCGTCCTCGATAAACGGATACGGCTTCGGGTCGCCCTCGAGGCCCATCAACAGCGGGATCGCGGCCTTTCGGAGCTTCCAGATGTCGGCCTGGTCCGCCTCGGTGTACGCTTCCAGAGCGTCGAAGGCGTCCCCGTTCTCGACGAAGTGCTCGTTCGTCCGACCGACGGCCTCCTCGAAGTCGTCGTGAAGCTCGGAGTCATACTCGAGCATCAGCGTCGCCTCGGTGCCGTCGGGGATCGGCTCCTCGTACTGGGCGAACTGCTCGGAGTTGCGAGCGAGCCGGAACACCTCGCTGTCCATCAGCTCGACGGCGCTGGGTTCGAACTCAAGCGCCTCAGGGACGGCCTCGAGCGTCTCGATGAGATCGTCGAAACAGTACAGCACGAGCGCGGTGTCCTCGGGGAGGGTGACGAGGCTGATCTCGGCCTCGACGATCACGCCCAGCGTCGACTCGGCGCCGACGAGCAGCTTCGAGAGGTTGATAACCTCTTCGCCATCGTCGTTTTCGTAGACGACCTTGTTGAGGTTGTAGCCCGAGACGTTGCGCTTGAGATCGGGGTACCGCTTCTCGATCTCCTCCCGGTTGTCCTCGACGAGGCCGCGGACGGTCTCGTAGATCTCGGCCTCGCGATCGTTCTTCGAGACGATCTCCTCCCATTCGGGGGAGTCGAGGACGACTTCGCGGGTGTGGATCAGCGAGCCGTCCGCGAGCACGACGTCTAGCTCCTCGGTGCAGGCGTCGGAGATCCCGTAGCGAACCGAGTGGGCACCGGTCGAGTTGTTTCCGATCCCGCCGCCGATCGTCGCGCGGTTCGACGAGGCGGGGTCGGGCGCGAACTTGAGTCCGTACTCCTTGGCCGCCTCGTCGAAGTGGTCCTGGACGACGCCGGGCTGAACACGCGCACGCTGGCGATCGGCGTCGATCTCTAAGATGTCGTCCATGTAGGTCGTCATGTCGAGCACGACACAGCCCGGACCCACGGCCTGGCCGCCGAGCGACGAGCCCGCACCGCGGGCCATGATCGGCACGTCGTGTTCGGCCGCGACGCGAACGGCGTTCTGTACGTCGGCGGCATCCCGTGGAAGCACGACGCCGGCGGGTTTGGCCTTGTAGATGCTGCCGTCGGTCGCGTACAGCACCTGGGCGTACTCGTCGAACCGCACCTCGCCCGTGACGACCGACCGAAGATCCGCAGCGAGATCTACGTACTCGTCGACGTCGTCGTACTCGTGATCGAGTTCGTCACGAAACTCCTCGTAGTTATCTAAGCCACCGTGTGGCTTTTCAACAGCCATCACTCGACACTCCGGGATCTATCATGATAAATCCTGTGTCTGACCTCCCCACACAATTCGGCAGATCCGTACGAACCGACTGCTCCCGCAATATTTGTCACTCGAGGGAGGTCCGGCGATCACTCCTCGGGTTCGACGACGAGGATCCGAAGGTCGTTGACGTTCGTTCCGGTCGGCCCGGTCCGAACGATCGCGTCGGCGTCCTCGAGCGCCGACAGGGCGTCGTTGCGTGCGAGCGCGCTCCGACCCGCTGCCGTCGGGACGTCGTCGGCCGCCGCGATCGCCCCGGCCGCGTCGGTCGCGCCGTCGATTCCGTCCGTATCGACGCTCGCGACGACGACCGAGTCGCTGTCGAGCTCGACGGCGCCGCCGAGGACGAACTCCTGGTTCGGACCTCCCTTGCCGTGATCTTCGGCGAGCGTTACGGTCGTCTCCCCGCCGGAGAGCAAGACCGCAGGCGGCGAGATCGGGTCGCCGGTCTCGGCACACTCCTCGGCGATCGCGACGTGGGTGATCGCGGACTCGCTGGCCTCGCCCCGGACCCGCGAGGAGAGCACGAGCGGATCGTAGCCCCGATCGCTCGCCACCTCGCGGGCCGCCTCGATCGCGGTCCGGCCGCTTCCGAGCACGTGGATCCGCACGGACTCGAGCAGCGGATCGTCCGGCGAGACGGTCTCCGGGTTCTCGCCGCGGTCGCCGGCCTTCAGGTACGATGAAACCGTTTCCGGCACCGACAGCTCGTAGCGCTCGAGCACCTCGAGGGCGTCCGCGTAGGTGGAGGCATCGGGGGCGGTCGGACCGCTGGCGATCACGCTGAGATCGTCGCCGACGACGTCGCTCAGGACGAGCGTCGCGACCGTCGCCGGCGCCGCCCGGCGGGCGAGCTTGCCGCCCTTGATCGACGAGCAGTGCTTGCGGACGGCGTTGATCTCGTCGATGGAGGCCCCACACTCCAGCAGCGACTCGGTGACCGACTGGAGATCGACCAGCGAGATCGATCCGGCAGGGGCCGGCAACAGCGCGCTCCCGCCGCCGGTGATACAGGCCAGTACGAGGTCGTCCTCGCCCGCCCGGTCGGCGACCTCGAGCACCCGCCGGGCGCCCTCGACGCCGTCTTCGCTCGGAATGGGGTGGTCGCCGGGGTGTTCCTCGACGACCGACGTCCCGGCCGGATCGTCGGTGACGACCACCCCACCAGTGAGCGCATCGCCGAGGGCATCCTCGAGGGTTCGGGCGAGGTGGCCCGCAGCGTTGCCGCCGCCGACGACGAAGACGTTCTCGTAGCGACCAAGGTCGTATTCGGTGCGTTCGTCTCCGGCGGCGTTCTCGACCGCGAGTACGCCCTCGCGGACGGTCAGCGTTTCGTCGACGATCCGCTCGGGGTGGGCGGCCTCGAGGCCGGCGACGAGGCAGTCGAGTGCAACCTCGTGGGCGCGCGATCGCTCGATCGCGTCGCGGTTCGCAATCGTAACCATACGTTCCAATGAACGGACCGCAATATGTAGCTTTCCTGGATCGGCCGCGGCTCCCGCGCCCGCCCCCAGTCATGCATGATTGTTGGTAGTAAAAACAGCTTTACCGTACCGCACGATATGTGATGACATATGTCCCTCGAGGACGAGTCACTGGATTACCACGAGGAGGAACCGCCAGGAAAGATCGAGATCTCGACGACGAAATCGACGAGCACGCAGCGGGATCTCTCGCTGGCGTACTCGCCCGGCGTCGCCGGTCCCTGCCGTGCCATCGACGAGCGGCCGGACGACGCCTATCGATATACGGCAAAGGGTAACCTCGTCGGCGTCGTCTCGAACGGCTCCGCGGTACTGGGGCTGGGCGACATCGGCGCGCAGGCCTCGAAACCAGTAATGGAGGGGAAGGGCGTCCTGTTCAAGCGCTTCGCCGATATCGACGTCTTCGACCTCGAACTCGAACTCGACGATCCCGACGCGATCGTCGAGGCGACCGCGGCGATGGAGCCGACGTTCGGCGGGATCAACTTAGAGGACATCGCAGCACCGGACTGTTTCGAGATCGAGGAACGGCTCCGCGAGCGGATGGACGTCCCCGTCTTCCACGACGACCAGCACGGGACCGCGATTATCTCCGGGGCCGGACTATTGAACGCCGCCGAACTCGCGGGGAAACACCTCGAGGACCTCGAGGTCGTCTTCTCCGGGGCCGGCGCGAGCGCGATCGCGACGGCGCGGTTCTACGTTTCGCTGGGCGTCGATCCCGAGAAGATAACCATGTGTGACTCGACCGGGATCATCACCGAGGAGCGAGCCACGGCCGGCGAGGTCAACGAGTACAAACGAGAGTTCGCCCGGGACTTGCCCGAGGGTGGACTCGCGGACGCGATGGAGGGCGCCGACGTGCTCGTCGGGCTGTCGGCGGCCGGCATCGTCTCCCAGGAGATGGTACAGTCGATGGCGTCGGATCCGATCATCTTCGCGATGGCCAACCCCGACCCCGAGATCGGCTACGAGGAAGCGAAGGCCGCCCGCGACGACACCGTGATCATGGCGACGGGACGCTCGGACTACCCCAACCAGGTCAACAACGTGCTCGGCTTCCCCTTCATCTTCCGGGGCGCGCTCGACGTTCGGGCGACCGAGATCAACGAGGCAATGAAGGTCGCCTGCGCCGAGGCGCTCGCCGATCTGGCGAAGCGGGACGTCCCCGACGCCGTCATCAAGGCCTACGGGGATCAACCGCTGCGCTTTGGCCCCGAGTACATCCTGCCGAAGCCGATTGATCCCCGGGTGCTCTTCGAGATCGCCCCCGCGGTCGCCGAGGCGGCGATCGAAAGCGGGGCCGCTCGCAGCGAGGTCGATCCCGAAACCTACCGGGAACGGCTCGAGGCCCGTCTGGGCAAGTCCCGCGAGATGATGCGGGTCGTCCTGAACAAAGCCAAGAGTGACCCCAAGCGCGTCGTCCTCTCGGAGGGGGAAGACGAGAAGATGATCCGGGCGGCCTACCAGATCCAGGACGAGGGGATCGCGACACCGGTGTTGCTCGGCGACCGCGACGAGATCGGCACGACGGTCACCCGGCTCGGCCTCGAGTTCGAGCCGGAGGTCGTCGATCCGTCGACCGGCGACTACGAGTCCTACGCCGACCACCTCTACGAGCAACGCCAGCGCAAGGGGATGACCCGCAACGAGGCCGACGAACTCGTCCGGAGCGACCCGAACTACCTCGGCAGCGTGATGGTCGACGTCGGCGACGCCGACGCCATGCTGACTGGGCTGACCCACCACTACCCCTCGGCGCTGCGCCCGCCCCTCGAAGTGATCGGCACCGGCGACGACGCCGACTACGCTGCGGGGGTCTACATGCTTGCGTTCAAGAACCGCGTGATCTTCATCGCCGATGCGACGGTCAACCAAAACCCCGACGCCGACGTCCTCGAGGAGGTCACCCGCCACACGGCCGACGTCGCTCGCCGGTTCGACGTCGAACCCCGCGCGGCGATGCTTTCCTACTCGAACTTCGGCAGCGTCGACAACGAGAGAACCCGTCCTTCCCGGGAGGCCGCCCGACGGCTGCAGGCCGACCCGAGCGTCGAGTTCCCCGTCGACGGCGAGATGCAGGCCGACACCGCCGTCGTCGAGGAGATACTCAACGGCACCTACGAGTTCTCCGAACTCGAGGAGCCCGCGAACGTGCTCGTCTTTCCGAACCTCGAGTCGGGGAACATCGGCTACAAGCTCCTTCAGCGACTGGGCGGCGCCGACGCGACCGGGCCGATGCTCGCGGGGATGGACAAACCCGTTCACGTGCTCCAGCGAGGTGACGAGGTCAAGGACATCGTGAATCTGGCGGGCGTAGCCGTCGTCGACGCACAACAGGAGTAACGTCCGCGAGTAGCGCGGAACGTTCCGTTCCGTGGACCGTTCGCGCGGCTACTCCGCGCGAAGACGAAGCGATCGGGTTTTCGTGGAGATTTTCGCGGCGGCGCGGGACCGACGGTCTCGCAAGCCATGCGAACGGGGGCGTAGCTCCCGTGAGCAGAATGCGGTGAGCGAACCCGAGCGACAGCGTCACCCTCGCTGCGGTCGCAGTCGTCGACGCACGGCGAACGGAAAACTGATCCGTCCTCGCGTCTCAGGCGACGCGGTTTTTCAGTTCCTCGTCCGACTGGTAGTGCTCGACGTTTTCCGCGACGAGTTCCGCGATATCGAGGTGGTATCGGTTAGTCGCCGACCCCTTGTGCGGGAAGACGATCACGTCGTCGAAGTCCCACAGCGGCGACTCTTCGGGAAGCGGTTCGGTCTCGAAGACGTCGAGTCCGGCGCCGGCGATCTCACCGGCCTCGAGGGCGTCTACGAGCGCATCCTCGTCGACGACGGGGCCGCGGGCGACGTTGATCACGTAGGCGTCCTCGCGCATCGCCTCAAACTCGGCGTCGCTCAGCATATCGTCAGTGGCCGGCGTGTGCGGAACGGTGAGGACGACGAACCTGGCGTCCTCGATCGCGTCGTGGAGCCGGTCGGGAGAGAAGATCTCGGAGACGCCGGGAACCGGCTCGTCCGAGCGACGGACGCCGACGACGTCCATGCCGAGGGCGTCACAGCGGGTCGCGGTCGCCTCGCCGATCGTCCCGAGGCCGACGACGCAGACGCGCTCGTTCTCGAGGGTGAAGGGCCGTTCGTACGGCGGCTCCCACCATTCGTTCTCGTTCTGGTGATCGCGGTAGCGATGACCTAGCCGCGCCAGCGAGAGCATACAGTTGAGCGCGACCTCGCTGACCGTCGAGCCGTGGATTCCCGAACTGTTCGTGAGCGGGACACCCTCTCGCTCGTACTCGTCGGTGTCGAACTCGTCGTAGCCGGCGCGAATGCAGTGGACCCAGCCCGCATCGAGGTACTCCGGCCGCGGGACGTAGGTCGCCACCGCATCCGTCGGGCCGTACTCGCGGCCGTCGCCGACGAGTTCGGCGGGGATCGGGAGATCGTCGAACGCCTCGACGAACGCCTCCGGCGGGATCACGTTTTCGACCGATTCGTGGACGTACAGCTGCTCGAGCTCGTGGCGCTCGGTCATACGCTACTCCTTCCGTGGAGGGGAATTGAATGTTGCGTATTATTCAGCAGCTCAAGAGAGTGAATACAGCTGGCACGGGTTCCGGGCCACGGCGGTCGCGTCGCCGCCACCGCAATCTTTTTTGAGGCACGTTGCGCGTGTTGCGGTATGGAGTACCAGGAAGTGGAGGCGACACGGGAGTTCCTCGCGCGACTCGAGACCGGACAGGACTGGCGAGACGAGATCGAGACGCTCGCCCGGGAAGAGAACGTCGAGGCAGGCTGGTTCAACGCGATGGGCGCGGTACAGGACGCCGAGATCTGGTTCTACAACCAGGACAAGGAGGAGTACCAGTCGGTCGCCTTCGACGAACCGCTCGAGGTCGCCGCCTGCGTCGGGAACATCGCGAAACTCGACGGCGACGTGTTCGCTCACACCCACGCCGTGCTCTCCCGACGGGACGGCGAGGCCCTCGCGGGCCACCTCGAGGGCGGCACCGTCTTCGCCGGCGAGGTCCACCTCCGCGAGTTCGAGGAGCCCCTCGTCCGGAACTTCGACGAGACGACGGGCCTGGACCTCTGGCTCAACGAATAGCGTCGAGAAAACCGACGGTTTTCGCGGTGATCGTGACGACACCGAGCGATCCGTTAGAGACGGCTCCGGAGATCCTCGACGACGTCCTCGGTCCCGCTCGAGCCGCCCAGGTCGGGCGTTCGCGGGGCGTTTGCGTCGGCGAGCTGTTCGGTGACGGCGTCCCAGAGGGCGTCGCCGGCCTCCTCCTCGCCGAGGTGATCGACCATCATCGCGCCGGAGAGCACCGTCGCCAGCGGGTTCGCGACGCCGTCGCCGATGATGTCAGGGGCGCTCCCGTGGACGGGCTCGAACATCGATGGGTATGTTCTCGAGGGGTCGATGTTGGCCGAGGGCGCAAGCCCCATGCTCCCGGTGATGATCGCACCGATGTCGGTCAGGATGTCGCCGAAGAGGTTCGAGGCGACGACGACGTCGAACTCCTCGGGACGGCGGATGAAGTCCATACTCGCCGCGTCGACGAGCAGCCGTTCGACGGTGACCTCGGGGTACTCCTCGCTTACCTCCTCGACGATCTGATCCCAGAAGACCATGCTGTGGGCCTGAGCGTTAGACTTCGTGATGCTCGTCAGGTGTCCCTCCCGCTCGATCGCCGCGTCGAAGGCGGCCCGAACGATGCGTTCCGTTCCGGTTCGGGTGAAGACCGCGCTCTGGATCGCGACCTCGTGGTCGTGACCGGGGTGTTCCTGGCCGCCCATGTTGGCGTACTCGCCCTCCGTGTTCTCCCGGTAGACGACGAACTCGATGTCGCCGCCGTCGTACCCCTCGAGCGGGCTCTCGACGCCGTCGAAGAGGATCGCTGGCCGCTTGCAGATGGACTGGTCGAACCCCTTCCGGATCGGCAACAGGAGGTTGTTCAGCGTGACGTGGTCCGGGACGTCAGGGTGGCCGACGGCACCCAGCAGGATGGCGTCGTACCCCTCGAGCTCCTCGAGGCCGTCGTCGGGCATCATCGCCCCCTCCTCGAGGTGTCGCTCGGTGCCCCAGTCGTACCGCGTCAGGGAGAGTTCGAACCCGTGCTTTTCGGCGACGTCCTCGAACACCGGCCGGGCCGCGTCGACGACCTCGGGACCGATACCGTCGCCTGGAATACTCGCTATCTCGTATGCCATGGGAACCGATGCCGCTCGACCGTCAAAAAGACTCGGAAAGGGTCAAGGATTCCTCGTCCACCCGACGGGTGCTCTCGTCTCCCGCAAGCGCGCGAGGCGATCGTAGTATCCAGTGAATTTAATACGGTGGTCGACCGGAAGAACGGTATGGAGCTCATCCATATCAATATCAACGTCGCCGACGCTGACGAGACGATCGCGTTCTACGAGCAGTTCGGGTTCGAAGAGAGCTGGGAGTTCGAGACGCCCGACGGCGAGACGCAGAACCGCTACATCGCCGACGAGAACGGCGTCGAACTTCAGCTGTCGGACACGGAGGGCGAAGAGAGCTTCGAGGAGGGATCGTCGTGGGACCACCTCGCGATCGGCGTCGACGACGTCGACACCGTATTCGACGAGATCGACCACTACGGCGTCGAGAAGGAGCCCGGCGATCAGCCCGAAGCGGGCGCCCGAACGGCGTTCGTCTACGATCCGGACGGACGGAAGGTCGAACTCGTCGAGTCGCTCGACTAACCTGGACGGTTCGCATTCGCCGGACGGGGCGGCCGCACAACTGCTTTTGCTCTCCTTCTCAGCGGAACTCGTCTCCGTGGATCGACGACGCCGAGGAGCCGAACGGCGATCCGCCGGCCCCGGAATGACAAATCAGTATATTTTGCCCGCTCGGGTTCTCTATTTCAGAATGTTCGGCATCAGTGGGGCCGAAACCGAAGTGAATTACAAAAATACTGCTGTAAATATACTGATATCCTCTCGTAGCTATGGAGTGGTAAAAGAAGGGAAGCCAACTCGAGTTCTCCATCTCAGAACGGATTTGGAACGTCCAGTAATCGGTCGCTCGGTTCGCAAAGCGGGTTCGACTGCTGCGCCGTCGGTCGCGTTCGCCGAGTCGGCAAACGGACTATTTTCTATGGAAGAACCAAGCGAAGACTGTCGCTCGCGCTAGGACGAACGAATCGGTCGTTCGAGTAGCGGAGACGCCGTTGCGACCATGGTGCTCGCTTCCATCTACGGGCGTCGCTTCGCACTCTACTCGGTAACCTCAATCCACAGCGTCGCACCGAGCCGTCACACGGATTCCCGGTCGAATACGGCACGTTCGCACCGCACTCGGCCGTCTCGACCGCGAGGCGTTACCAAACGATTTTAATATTAGAACGCAATAGAATCAGATGGATTCATGAGTACGCATACCGACCGTCTTCACGACCGGAAGTTCGTGCGAACGTTCTTTACTACCCCGACTGCCGTAGAAGGAGAGGACGACTCCGCCAAGATGCTCCAGAGCGCATCGCAGCTTCGCGGCATGCAGGCGCCCGACGTCTGGGTGCCGGACAACGAGGACGCGACCGCACCCTCGATGCGACCCGAGGGCGTCGAGAACATGATCGACGTGATCTCGGAGGAAGGCGCCGACTTCCCCGGCGAGATCCACCCCCGCGTCGTCTGGCACCGCGAGAGTCCCGGAACGCGATATCAGGGCCTCCAGCAGATCATGAAGCTGGCCGACCCCGAAAACGGCGCCATCGAACATCTCGACGGCTTCGTGATCCCGGAAGTCGGCGACATCGACGACTGGAAGAAGGCCGACGAGTTCCTCACGATCGTCGAAAACGAGTACGACCTCGAGGAAGGGAGCCTGGCCATGTCGGTCATCGTCGAGAGCGGCGAGGCCGAGCTGGCGATGGGCGACCTCCGCGAGGAGATGGGGAAGCCGTCGAACAACCTCGAGCGGCTGTTCATGCTGGTCGACGGCGAGGTCGACTACACGAAGAGCATGCGCGCGATCACGCCCACCGGCGAGCTCCCGCCGTGGCCGGAGCTGCGACACAACACCTCTCGCGGCGCGAGCGCGGCCGGCCTGATCGCGGTCGACGGACCGTACGACGACATCCGCGACGTCGAGGGCTACCACGAGCGCATGACCGACAACCAGGCGAAGGGGATGCTCGGCATCTGGTCGCTCACCCCCGGCCAGGTCGTCGAAGCGAACAAGTCGCCGCTGCCGCCGAAGAACGGCAGCTGGCAGCTCGAGGTCAACGACCGCACGATCGAGCTCGACGAAGAGGACGGGCGCCACGTCTACAACGGCGATGAAGTCGAACTCGAGGAGACGGGCGACGACCAGTATACGCTCCGCGTCGGCGGCGAGGAGCTCGAACTCGACGGCGAGGAGCTCTCCGAGGAGCTGCTCGACATGACCTCCTACATCCCGAGCCTGGACGACATCGTTGACTCGATGGAGGAGTTCGAGGCGGCCAAGGAGGCCGGCAAGGGCGCCATCGCGATGGAGCGATCCGGGACGCTCGTCATCGACGGCGTCGAGGTCGAAGTCAGCAACGACCGCATGTGGGACGAGGCGACCTACCAGGCGGCCCAGACGCCGATCACGCTGTTCCAGGACGTCTACGAGAACCGTCCGGACCAGCACGAGGACCTCGAGGAGCTCTACGGCGAGGACCTCGTCGAGCGCGCGAGCCTTGTCGGATAACCGGGGTTCGGCACCTCGGAGCAAGTCGTTTTCGGCTTTTTTGACGCTCGTCCTCGGAGAGTCGAGTCCGGAATCTCTCTCCGCCAGTTTGTCTCGAGTCCCTTCGCCTTCGGTGGCGAGCGGCATCGAGCAGCAGGCGTCTGTAGTTCGTCCCCGCTAGTGCCAACAGCACCGAGCGTACGGTGGTACCCTTCAGCCGGGATTACCGACCGGATGGAGCCCGTAGCATGACTCGCCTCCGAACGGACGGTTTTCTCACCTCGAGACATCGTTTCCACTCCGAGACGAGGAACGATCGCCAAGCTGCCGGTCAGACGTCCGATACTCGCGACTACGAGAGTAGTCTGTTCTCTATGTGAGAAACCGTCCTCGGTACGTCTCCTGAAACCCGAGTATCGCACAGAACGGCGCATTCGGCGTTCAGATGCTCTTTGCGGAACATCTCGTTCGGGCAGATAGTTTCGATCGGCAACCACATCCGTTAATTCCCGGTCAAGAGGCTCGATACACCCGGATTACGGCGTTCTCTATGAGAGACCAACCTTTATTGGCTTCCACCGACTGGCTTCGCGTATGGAAAAACGGGCCAAACATCCCGTCCGGACGACGGAGAAGTCGCTGACGCTCATCGAGGAGCTCAATCGCCGCGGGGGAGCGCGGATCACGACACTCGCGGACGAACTGAGCATGGGCAAGAGCGCGATCCACAACCACCTCAGCACACTTGAGGAACACGGGTTCGTCGTCAAGAACGGGAACACCTACGAACTGAGTCTGCGCTTTCTGGATATCGGCGGTCAGCTCCGCAGCGAGATGGACGTCTACAGGGTCGCCGAGCCGCAGGTCGAGTCGCTAGCCGAGGAGTCCGGGGAGCTGGTCCACTTCGTCGTCGAGGAGGGCGGTGAGGGAGTCTACCTCTGTCGCTCGAAGGGCGACCGGGCCGTCGATCTCGACACCTACGTCGGCTGTCGTCACCCCATGCACAGCTCGGCGTTCGGCAAGGCTATCCTCTCACACCTTCCCGAACAGCGGGTCGAGGAGATCATCGATCGCCACGGGCTACCGCCCGTGACGCCGAAGACGATCACGACCCGGGACGAACTCTACGACGCGCTCGAGCGAACCCGGGAACGAGGGTTCGCCGTCGACGACGAGGAACGCCTCGAGGGACTGCGCTGTATCGCCGCGCCGATTAGGTTCGACTCCGAGGTCATCGGCGCGATCAGCATCTCGGCGCCGACGGCCCGCATCGACGACGACTGGGAGGAAAACGAGTTCGTCGATCAGCTCTGTCGAACCGCGAACGTCATCGAGCTGAACAAGTACAAGGTGTAGGGACGCCTACGCGAGCGCGGCCTCGAGTTTCGCGATCGGGTGGGGCGGCTTCTCGTCGTACTCGTCGCCGATCTGGGTTCTGCAGGACGCTCCGGGAGCGACGACGCCGTCGCCGTCGCTCTCGTCGATCTGGCCGAACAGCTGCGTGCCGATCGCGCGGCTCATCGAGTAGTGTTCGGCCTCGTAGCCGAACGAACCGGCCATCCCGCAACAGCTGCTGTCGAGCGGGTCGACGCCGTACCCCGCCCGCCGGAGGACGCCGACGGCGTGGTGGTCCTTCTTCGTCGCCTTCTGGTGGCAGTGGCCGTGGTAAGTCAGGCGTTCGTCGACGGGTTCGAACTCGAGGCGGTCGTCGAGTCGGTGGACGTCGAGGTACTCACAGACGCCGTAGGCGCTTTCGGCGACGTCGCTCACGTCGTGGCCGGTGACCAGGTCCGGGTAGTCCGACTGGAACATGACCGCGTCGCTGGGTTCGCAGACGACGACGTCCCAGCCGTTTCGAACTCTCGGGATCAGGGCGTTGACGTTCTGCTCGGCCTGTTCGCGGGCCGTCTCGAGGAATCCCTTCGAGTAGGCGGGGCGGCCGCTGCTGGTGGTTCCGGAGGGGAGATCCACGTAGACGCCGGCGGCCTCGAGGAGCCGAACCGCGGCCTTGCCGATCTCGGGATCGTTGTAGTCCGTAGTGACGTCCGGGAACAGCACCACCTTGTGGTCGGCCGTCTCCGGATCGACCGGCGACTCCCGGCTCTCGAACCAGTCGGTGAACGTCTCCCGATGGAACGTCGGCAGGGATCGCTCCCGGGCGATGCCGACGGTTTTCTCCATCACCATCCGGGCGCCCGGCAGCTTCGTCATGTAGTTCGACAGCGGCGCGGTGGCGCTGCCGAGCTTCGAAAGGGTGTCGATATTCGCGAACATGCGCTCGCGGATCGAGGCGCCGTTGCGCTGGTGGTACTCGTGTTCGACCTCGACCTTGAGCTTCGCCATGTCGACCTCACTCGGACAGTCCTTGGCACACCCCTTGCAGCCGATACAGAGGTCCATCACCTCGGTGACGAACTCGTCGGAGAACGCCTCGTCGGGCTCTAAGTCGCCAGTCATCGCCTGGCGGAGCATGTTCGCTCGCCCACGGGTGCTCGTGATCTCCTCGTCGGCAGCCCGGTAGGTCGGACACATCACGCCCCCGGTTCCCTCCTGACTGGTCCGACAGCCCCCACAGCCGTGACAGAGCTCGACCATTCCCTGGAACCCGTTCTCGTTCTCCCAGTTCAGCGCGGGCTCGAAGCCAGCGTCGAACTCGCTATCGGGGCCGAACCGGAGGTTCTCGGTCATGTCGTGGTCGCCACAGACCGAGCCGGGGTTGAGCAGCCAGTCGGGATCGAACGCGGTCTTCAGGTCGCGGAACACGTTCCAGATGTGATCGCCGTACAGCTTCCGGTTCCACTGGGTCCGGGCGCGGCCGTCGCCGTGCTCGCCGGAGACGCTGCCGCCGTACTTCACCGCGAGATCCGTCGCGCCGTCGGCGATCGCCTCCATCGTATCGACCCCCTCGGCGGTTTTCGTGTTGACGAGCGGTCGGACGTGCATACAGCCCGGCCCGGCGTGGGCGTAGAAGCTGCCGAAGGTCCCGTTTTCCTCCATGACTTCCTGGAAGTCGGCGACGTACTCCGTGAGGTGCTCCGGCGGGATCGCGATGTCCTCGATGAACGCGATGTGTTTCTCGTCACCGGTCCGCGAGAGCAGGATCGGCGTCGAGGCCTTTCGCATCTTCCAGAGCCGCGACTGCTGTTTCTCGTCGTAGGCCGTCAGCGCGTCGAACGCGATCTCGCCCTCGCGGTCGTCGATCAGCGCCTCGACCAGTTCGCGGCCCTCCTCCTCCTCGTCGGCGTAGAACTCGACCAGCAGGAACGAACTGGTTCCCTCGGGGAGGATACCGACGACGTCCGCGAACTCCTCGGTGTTTCGCGCCAGGTCGAGCAACACGTCGTCCAACACCTCGACCGCCGCGGGATCGTGTTCGAGGATGTCCCCGACGTCGTCCATCGCGTCGAGCAGACTGCGGTAGCAAAGCACCGCGACGGAGGTCGTGTTCGGAATCGTCTCGAGGGAGACCTCCGCCTCCGTGACGATCCCCAGGGTTCCCTCGCTGCCGACCAGCAGCCTCGCGAGGTTGACGGTTCCGCTCTTGGCCTCCTCGACCAGCATGTCTAGGTTGTACCCCGAGACGTTTCGTTTGAGCGTCGGGTAGGCCTCCTCGACCGCGTCGCTCTCCTCGTCGACGATCCGAGCGACTTCGGCATAGATTCGCTCGAGAAGCTCCCCCTCGGGGTCGGCCCGCTCGCGCAGTTCCTCGAGGTCGATCTCGCCGAATCGCTCGACGGAGCCGTCGGCGAGGACGACCTCTACTTCCTCGACGTAGGCGTCGGTCTTGCCGTACTTCAGCGAGTGTGCGCCGGTCGTGTTGTTCCCGATCGCGCCGCCGAGGGCGCTCCGGTCGGCGGTCGACGGGTCCGGGGCGAACTTGAGTCCGTGGGGCTCGAGCGTCCTGTTGAGTTCGCCGACTGTGATCCCTGCCTGGGCTCGAGCCCGTCGGGCGGCAGGATCGGTGTCGGTCACCGCGTTCATGTAGCGGGTGAAATCGAGGACGACGGCCTCGTTGACGGTCTGTCCGGCGAGGCTCGTTCCGCCCCCTCGGGGAAGCACCGGGATCTCGTGGTCCGCGCAGTAGCTCATCACCGCAGCGACGTCGTCGGTCCCGGTCGGGTAGACGACGCCGATCGGTAGCATCTCGTAAGCGCTCGCGTCCGTCGCGTACAGCTCGCGGGAGTACTCGTCGAAGCGGACGTCGCCGTCGACCCGCCGCTCGAGTGCGTCGACGAGATCGGGTCGTTCCGTCGTGTCGTTCTGGTAATCGTACTCCGAGCGACGATCCGTCGCCGGGTCTCCGTCGATCGGTCTGTCGTGTGTAGCCATTGGTTGTCTGGTGTTGGTCGAAGCGGTTTCTGTTGCAAGCGAGCCGAACTCACCTCGGAACGGTGACGAGCGGCGTCTACTCGACGAGCCAGCCGTCGGCGAACGATCGGCCTGCTCGCCACGCCGCGAACCGGTCAGTCGGGGAGCGGAGAGCAGTCGCCGGCCGTTTGCTAATCGCTTGCATATTTTGTGTGTGATAACTGCTAGTCGAGGGAGGTCACATAACTGTTGTGCCACTCGGTTGCAGGCGCGGTCGATTTCGTGGATCGCACCACCCCGGTACGCCGTTCTCAATCGGCGTAGCCGTCGTTCGCCCGGTAGACGACGAGGAGATACGCGGTGACGACGAGAAACACCGTCGCGTACAGCACCGATCGGACGTACAGGGAGTACGCGAACGCCGACGCGTTGAGCACGATTCCGCCCAGTACGAGTCCCCGCTGGAGTCGCGGCATAGCCGCCGATACGGGGGCTCGGGTATTAAACGCGGTGGTCGGGTCGACTTCTCGGGGAGCACCACTACTCGCTGTCGCCCCCGACGGAGCCGTCCATCGCTTCGTCCGCGGTCTCGAGCTGGTGGACCGGGTACCGCCCGTCCTGGGGCCAGCCGACCGCAGCGAGCTTACACGGCTCTTCGAACGGGTTGTAGACGAGGTGGGCTCCCGCCTTCCCCTCGTCGAACGCGATGATATCGTCGGTCTCGAGCGTTACCGTCGCATCGGTCGTCTCAGCGCGACAGCTCCCGAAGACGACGTAGAACAGCTCCTTCTGGTTCTCGTGATAGTGAAAGTGATTCTGCGAGAGCCGCTCGCCCGGCTCAAGGACGGCGACGTTGAAGTTGAACGCCTCCACGCCGAGCGCCGGCGAGGCCTCCCACCGGCGTCCCGGCTTGTCGGGATTGGTCTCGAGCTCCTCGAGTGTGACGTGTTTCCAACTGTCTTCCATACTCTACCGGTCGCACGCCGGCACTTAGCCGTTGTGATAACGACCGTCTGCTACTCGCTTCGAGAAGGAATCCGAGGGTCAGTTCCTGCCGAGGGTCCGTTCGACCCGTCCCTTCAGGAAGGGTCCGAACAGGATCAGGAAGATCGCGATGGACAGCAGGAACGACAGCGGCTGGTTGATCGGATCGATGAAGATCGTGTAATCGCCACCCGAGATCTGCAGCGACCGAAAGAAGTTCTCCTCGGCGATCGGGCCAAGCACGATCCCGAGCACGAACGCGATGATCGAGTAGTTGTTCCGGACCATGTAGAAGCCCAGAATCCCGAGCGCGATGACGGCGCCGACGTCCCACCAGTTCTGGTTCAGCGTGTACGCACCGGCGTACGAGAGCACGATGACCATCGGGATGATCAGGGTCGTATCGAGCTCGGTGATCTTACTCGCGTAGGGAATCAGCGTTAACCCGACGAGGAGGATGAGGATGTTGCCGAGGAACAGCGAGATAAACAGCGCGTACGTGATCTGAAGCTGTTCGCCGAAGAGGACGGGACCGGGCTGGAGTCCGTGCATGAGGATGCCCCCGAGCAGGACCGCAGTCGAACCGCTGCCCGGAATTCCGAACGACAGTGTCGGGATGAGCGATCCGCTCACGGTCGGGTTGTTCGCGGCCTCCGGCGCGATGACTCCGCGAGGGTCTCCCTCGCCGAATTTCCCGTCCTTGGTGGAGGAACGAGCCTCCTCTGCGTAGGCGACGAACGTCGACGTCGTCGCTCCGGAGCCGGGGACCATCCCGATTCCCATTCCGATTAACCCCGATTTGAGGGTCGTAACCGGATACTTGAATACCGTCGCGATCCCGTCGCGAACGCTGCCGGCGATCTCGACGTCGCCCTCGGAAATCTTCTTGCGGGCGGCGAGTTTCATCATCTCGGCGAACGCGAACATCCCGATCAGCGCCGCGACGAAGTCGATTCCCTCGTAGAGTCCGAACTGGCCGAAGGTGTACCGCGGACGCGGACTGAGGATCGCGGTCCCGATGGTCGAAATCATGAATCCGAGCGCGCCGGCGACCAGTCCCTTGACGATCGACCCCTGGGTGACGATCGTGATCAGGGAGATCCCGAGGATCGCCAGCAGGAAGTACTCCGGCGAGCCGAACGCCAACACGACCTCGATCAGGATCGGCGAGAGAAGGATCAGCGCGATCGCGGCGAGAAAGCCGTTCAGCGCCGACGCCGTCGTCGCGATTGCGAGTGCGTTCTTCGCCAACCCGTTCTGTGACATCGGATAGCCGTCCAGCGTTGTCGCCGCGGCGGACTCGGTCCCCGGCGCGTTGATCAGAATCGCCGCGATCGAGCCGCCGAACATCGCGCCGCTGTAGATCGCGACCAGCAGGATGATCGCCGCTGTCGCGTCGAGCGGGAGCGTCAGCGGTAGCACAATCGCCATTCCAACCGGTGAGCCGATACCGGGAAGCGCTCCGAGGACGATTCCGAGGAGTAGTCCGAGCGTCAACCACATAATCATCTCGGGGGTTGTCGCGATCGACAATCCCTCGAAGAAGGCGTCGACTGCCATCTACAGACCACCTTTCAGGAGTATCGGCGCGCCGTCGAACAGCATCGGCACGAGCGGGCTGAAGTCGAAGAGATGCCCCTGATCGAACGGCAACACGAGATACGTCATGAACAGGTAGATGACGGCCGTTCCCGCGACGGCCAGCCCGACGCTAATAATCGGATTTACCCGGAACCAGAGGGTGTACCCGATGATGTACAGCGGCGTGATGAAGAGGAAGCCGGCTGCCCATCCGGCGATGAAGTACAGAATCGCCGTCGAAACCATGAATACCGTCTCGTTCACTTCGTACCCGTACTTCGCGCCGAGCGTGTCCTTCTTGTACTCTTCCTCTTTTTCTTCCGGCTCGACTTCCTCGAGCTGTTCCTCGTCCTCGTCAGCCTGATCGAGTACCTCTGACTCGTCTGAGCTAGTAATACTGACGCTCTCGGCGACGAACTCCTGCAGGGGACCTGGGAGGTAGTTCTGCAGTAGCAGCAGCAGCGAGCCGATAAAAACGGCCGCCGCGGTTAGCTGAGGAAACACGCGAGCGTCGTCCGGGTAGCTCTCGATTACCGGCTCGATAATAAACACCGCGCTCACGACGAGGAACGTAACGAGCATTATCCGCTCCGGCGTTACTTTCCCCGTAATTGACTCTGAATTACTCATTATAATATAACAACGGCGAAGGTAGTTACGAGTGCTCTTCGATCAGATCGATGATCTCCAACTCCTCCATCTCCTCGAACGCATCGTCGATCGCCGCGTTTGCTTCCTCCGGACCTTCGTAGAAGATCGGGTTCCCGGTATCCTCGGACCACTCCTGGTACCGTTCGTCTTCAGTTGCCTCTTCGACCCGCTCGGTCAGTTCCTGGATAACGCCGTCGGGCGTATCCGGCGGCGCGTACAGGCCCCGAGTGACGCCGGAAATGAAGTCCATATCCGGATACCCTTCGTCGGTCACGGACGGGATGTCGGGGTACACCTCCGTCCCCTCGCTCCAGAACGTACAGACCGGGTAGACGCCGCCCGCGGAGACGTCCGGCTCCGTCCCCGCGTCGGTCCCGATCCCGCAGGGCACCTCGCCGGAGGTCACCGCCTCGGCGATCGGACCGGTACCCGTGTACTGGACTCGATCCTCCCACTGCCAGTCGTACTCCTCGGCGTACCCCTCACCGTGTTTCGCCAGCAGGGTCATGATATCCTGTGGACTGCCGGGCTCCTGGATACCGATCGAATTCCACTCGCCGGAGTTGTGCATCTCGCGGACGTCCTCGAACGTTTCGACCTCGCCCTCGTACTCCTCGTTGACGATCAGACACCACGTCGAGCGGCCGATGTTTGCGATTCCTTCCAGCTCCCGCTGGTCGAACCCGGGGTCGTCGAGCATCTGTGGCGGCACCTCGAGCGGAGTTGCGCTCCCCGCGATCGTGTGTCCGTCCGAATCGGAACCGTACAGCTCGCCGAACCCGTTCAGACCGCCGCCTCCAGGGACGTTGTCGACCTGGATGTCTTGGTCCATCGCGTCGGTGAGCGACTCGACGATCCCACGCGCGTAGACGTCGGTACCGCCACCCTCGTCGTACGGCACGATGTATCGAATCGTCTCGGAGGGCTCCCAATCCTCGTCGTCCCCCGCATCCGGGTCGTCGTCCTGCAGACAGCCGGCCATCGATACAGCAGCTCCCGCACCAGCGATACCGAGGAACCCTCGCCTGGTCGTTGCCTCCACCGTCAAACTTCGTTGAGTTGGTTTTTCGGACATACGTATCGACCACAGACCCTGGAATGCGTTACACGACTCCGTGAGTCAGGGTCACACTACCATGATCAAACAGTACAAACATAAAGCTTTCTCTTGTGTTGGGGTTTGATCTACACATAGTACAAAAATGAAGGGTGTTAATGTTAGATTTAATCATGTTCGGAGTGTCCAATCGTGGCGACGGGTCGCTCAACCCTGCGGGTAACTGATTTATGGGTGGAGGCCGTCGTCGGATCCATGACCGTCGTTGCAGCAATCGATCGTTCCGACAGGGCTACTGCCATCATCACTGAAGCACACCAGCTCGGCGAGGCGTTCGGCGAACCGGTCGAGGTCGTCCACGTTCTTACCCGCGACGAGTTCATCTCGCTCGAGCGGACGAACGTCAGCGAGACGGGGGAGACAGTACCGGTAGCAGACGTGGTCGATATCGC
>PWMF01000189.1 GCA_003559215.1 Natrialbaceae archaeon | reverse complement strand
TTGTAGCCGAGCGGCGCGGCGCCGACGTGACTCGTGAAATCCATGAGGACGTTGCCGTCGACATCCGTACAGAACGGGCCGATAGCCTCGGCCTGGGCGTCCCAGACGAATTCGTAGACGTACGTGCTCGGGGCGGCGTAGCGGTGGTGGTAGTCGGCCCACCGTTTCGCCCGCCTACCCGGAATCGTCCCCACCTGTGGTTCGACCGTATCACGGTCCATGCAGGCGATTAGAACGCCGACGAGTTAAATGGACACTGCTCGCCTCGCGGGGCTACACGACGACGACCAGCGTGGCGAGCCCGCCGCCAATCAGCAGGATGGCGCTGTAGATCGCGACCCGGTTGCGAAACCGTGCGTTCGAGGAGGTCGCGGCCAGCGCCGTCTTGACGAGGATACTCGAGACCGTCGCCAGCAGGATCGCGATCGTCGCCTCGGCGCCGGTGAGCTGGCCCCCGCGGTAGAGGACGACGGCGGAGGTCGTCGCGCCGGCGCTCGAGACGAACCCGCTCGCGATCGCGGTCGCGTAGAAGCCGAGCGTCCCGAACCAGGTCTCCGCTAGCGATCCGAACACGAGCACGACGAGAAAGACGGCGCCGAACGCGAGAGCGTTTTTTAGTGAGAACGGGCTCTCGAGCTCCATCGCACCCGACTCACTCCAGTCGGCAGTCAGCCCGGCGATGACAAACGCCACCAGGATGACGGCTCCAAGCGGGACGACCGCCTCGAGGAGGATCGCGCTCCCGCTGCCGATCGTGAAGCCGACGGCGATCGCCAGATTCCGGGCGGCCATCGCCGCGTTCGCGAGCAGGATCGCGGCGACGGCGTAGGAGGCGGCCTCGGGCCGCTGGCGGACGTGATCGAGCATCGTTCCGACGACGGCCGTCGAGGAGGCCAGCCCGCCGAAAAAGCCCGTGACGGCGATGCCACGACCGCCGTACGTCGAGACGATGGCGTAGTTGACGATTCCAATGCCGGCGACAGCGACGACCATCAGCCAGATCACCTGAGGTTCGAGCGGGATCGTCAGGCCGCCGATCTCGAGGTCGTACTCGGCGGGCAACAACGGGTAGATGACAAAGGCGAGGATGGCGAACTCGGTCGTCGACCGCATCTCCTCGCGGCTGAGTCCGCCCGCGAACTGGTGTAGTTCCCGTTTCAAGACGAGCAGCAGCGACGAGAGGACCGCGACGGTGACCCCCTCGATGATGAAGCCGGAGGCGACGAGTGCGCCGACGCCGTAGGCGACCAGCATCGAGACCGACGTCGTCAGCGAGAGTCCGGTCTCCTCGTCCTCGGCGAGAAGTCCCTGGACCGCCAGCAACACGCCCTGGACGATTACGAGCAGACCGCCGAGGACGAGGAGACTCTCCCCGATATCGGTCTCGAGGACGAGGATGGTAAAGACGGCGGCGAGCAGGCTGATCAGCGAGAACGTCCGGATCCCGGCCGACTTCTGTGACCACTCGCGCTCGAGGCCGAGGAACAGCCCGAGTGCTCCGGCGAGTGCGATTCGAGCGACGGTAGCGTCGAGCGGCCCCTCGGCGAGTTGCAACGCGACTCCGTTCACTCCACGTACTTTCACACGGGCGAATATAAGCGGCCTGCCGACGGACGATTCGGGGCCAGGATGGCGCCGTATCGACGTGACGTCCGCTCGAGGGCGGCGGCGCTCGGGCGACCGACAGGAGCGGATCACGACGGTTGTCGACGAGGGCGAGCGGAGCGAAAACGCTAGAGATCGACGTACTGCGCTTCCCACTCGCGGCGGGCCTCGAGTTCCCGGCGACCCCGGCGAGTAACTGTGTAGAAGTTGGTCCGCCGGTCGCGACTCCCCTTCTCGACGAGTCCCTTGTCGACGAGGGTATCGAGGTTCGGATACAGCCGCCCGTGGTGGATCTCCTTCTCGTAGTACTCCTCGAGTTCCTCCTTGATCGCCAGTCCGTGTGGCTCCTCCTCGCCAGCGATGACGTAGAGTAGATCCCGCTGGAATCCTGTCAGGTCGTACATTGGGAAAGTACCACCGGTACTTACTGTCGAATTTTAATAAGGCTATCGGGTCGTTTCGAGTGAAACCGGCATATTACCATCGAAGATAGCTGTTTCGCCGAGTTTCAAATGATAACGGGATCGAGGGGTCGTTCAGTCGCCGACCGTAACTCCGCTTTCATGTCTCCGATCGTCCAGTTCGATCTACCGGTCGTATCGGTGCTCGGCTCACCGACCGTTCACGTAGCGGTCGCTCGCCAGTAGTAGTAAACAGGAAAGCGAGCCGCGCGACGGAAAACTGTCGCGCGGCCGCTTGCCGCCCTGAATTGGTCCCCGCTGACGCTTCGGCCCTCCAAGCGAAGCGTCACTCGAAAGATTCCGTTCCCCGTACTTAACTCTGTCGCAAACGGAACGAGCGGTGATATGTCCCGATCCGCGAACGTCGTCAGATGTGTTCTTCCTCGAGCACCCACCCCAGCGCGCGCTTGTAGTAGGTAAACATCTCCCGAACGCCGTCGTGGCGCATCTCCTCGCTCTCGAGGTGCTCTTCGAGGAACTCGTACTGCTCTCGGATCTCCTCCTCGTCTCGCATACCCACACTTGGCGGAGCGAGCAGAAAAAAGGTCGCGTGGCGGCGCTAATTCGCTATTGGTGCCCTCCGCGACCGGTGACACGTCGCGGCGACGCTCCGTTTCACGGGTAAGCAGTGGTTTTCCGGCCAGTAACGGTTCGCCCGCAGGGTGACGTGGCGGCGATCCGTGTTGATGGCCGTTACTCGTCCTCGTCGTCCTGCACTTCCTCGTCTTCGTCGTCCTGCACTTCGTTGTCGTCCTCGTCCATCCGCGCGTCGCCCTCGTCGGATATCTCGCCGTCTTCGGCGAAATCCAGCGTGATCTCCTCGTCGTCGCCGTCGATCTCGATGTCGTCTTCGGCTTCCTGTTCCTCGTACTCAGCGGCAACTGTGTACTCTCCGTCCCGGAGGTCTTCGAACTCGACTTCACCGTCCTCGTCGGTCTCGTCCTCCCAGTCCTCATCGTCCTCGAGGTCGTCGTCCTCATCGTCCATGGCGTCCTCGTCATCCATGGCATCCTCGTCATCCTCGAGGTCGTCGTCCTCATCGTCCATGGCATCCTCGTCGTCCATGGCGTCCTCGTCGTCCTCGAGGTCGTCATCCTCATCGTCCAGACCCTCGCCTTCGTCGATACCGTCGTCCTCAACGGTAACGGTCGCACCCTCGACCGGCTCGCCGTCGTCTTCGACGGTCACGGTCAGTGTGTACGTCTCGTCATCGTCGTCTTCCTCGTCCTCGTCGTCCATCGGATCTTCGTCCGTTACGTCGTCCTCGTCATCCATCGGATCCTCGTCGTCGAGGTCCTCGTCGTCGTCCTCGTCTTCGGGTCCCTCGTCGGCACAGCCAGCCAGGACGAGAGCGCTTGCGGTACCCGCTGCAGCGACGAACTTCCGTCGGTTGAGTCGTTCTCGAGACATACACTACGGTAACAGCTTCCCGCTGGTGGGGGTGTGGCCTGCAGCTGCCGTACATTAATGACCTATTAGGAATCAAACACGTTCTGATGACGGTCACCGGTTCCAGAGTATTTTCAGGTTAAAGTACAGTCGCGAGAGAGAGTTCGGACGGGTGTGATCGATCCGGTTCGGTGTTCGGGCGATCGAACCTCGATCTATCGCGAGCCGATCCACAACGTAATTGAACACCTGCTGTGATGATGTATTTATGAAACGGCGGATCGGCATCGGGTTCGTATTCGCCGTCTTTCTTCTGACGATTCTGATCCACACCGTCGGTAGCGAAGATCTCTTCGCGGAGCTGTTTTCGGCCAACCCCGCTACGCTCGCACTCGGCGTCCTCTCGGGACTTCTCGCGCTGACATTCCGCGGAGTGGTGTGGGAGCAGTTCCTCTCGCTTGTCGACGAGGGGTTCTCCCGGACCCAGATCGGCGGACTGTTCCTAACCGCGATGTTTCTCAAGTACATCACCCCGTACGGCCAGATCGCGACGGAACCGCTCGTCGCGTACCTCGTCTCGAAGGACGAGTCGATGGCCTACGAGGACGGCCTCGCGAGCGTCCTCTCGGCCGATCTGTTGAACTACGTTCCCTACTACACGTTTGGGTTTGTCGCGCTCGGGCTGCTGACCGTCGGCGACGCCCTCGGGGACGGACTGATCGACCAGTTCGTGGCCTTCGGCGCCCTCTTTCTCACGCTCGTCGGAATCGTTGCCCTGGTCGTCTACCGTCCCTCGACCGTCTACACCGTCGTCGTCGGTCTGACGAGTTTTGTTCGACGACTCGTCGGTCGGTTCACCGGACGACTCGACGACTCCCTCGCTCCGGAGTCGGTCCGGGATCGCCTCGACGGGTTCTACCGGACCGTCGAGACGATCTCCGCCGACAGGCGAACGCTGCTGATCGCCGTCGTCGCCGCCCACCTCGGGATGGTGTTTCTCATGCTCCCGGTCTACATCGGGGCGATCGCGCTCGGCTATCAGCTCTCGTTCGCGGTCGTCGCAGTGGCCGTCGCGTTCGGGAAGCTCGGATCCGTCGTCCCCGCTCCCGGCGGGACCGGCGGCGTCGAGGCGATGGTCACCGCGACGCTCACGACCCTGGGCGGGCTCGAGCCGGCGGCCGCGTTGACGATCGCGCTGATCTACCGGCTCTGTACGTACTGGCTGACGGTTACGGTCGGCGGGGCTGCCGCTGGGTTCCTGTTGGTGGGAGAGTCGTAGCCGGGTCAGTGGGTCTTTTTGTCGATCCGATCGTAGCCGTCCGTATGAAGATCAGGGGCGAGCGTAAGTGCACGGAGTGTGGTACGCAGTGGTCGTACTACGAGACCGGCAGCGTCGGCTGTCCGGCCTGCGGGAGTCTACGCAGCGTCGGTCTCGACGACCGAACCGAACATACGGATCTCTCCGTCGAGTTCGATCTCACCTCCGTCAGAAACGACATCGACGACGTCTCAACCGACAACCTCGCACGCCGCGCGCGCGATCACGCGAAAGAATACATCCGCCGTCGAGGGTTCATCAACGCCGGCGATCTCCGCGAACTAGACGACCGCTACCTCGCGGCGATCGAACTGCGCCACGTCGCTGACGTCGTCGGCCGCGAACGCAGACTCGAGGACCGCGAAGAGCTGTATTTTCTCTCGTTGCTCAGGGGGGCCGATGCGGGGGAACGGCCACCGGTCGCCGAGGTGCCGCCGACGCTACGAGGCGCCCGCGGACTCGCGTACGCCAACGCAGTTCGGGAGTACCGACGAGACGTCCGGAGCTGGACGGAGGATCGGGAGCTAACTGACGCCGAACGCGGCGCCCTCGAGACGCTGGGCGATCACGTCAAGCGGATCCGGATGCTCGACGGCGACGTCGACCCGGAGACGGCCGATCGCCTGCTCGAGGCGACGCGCGACCTCGCGAACGGACTCCGGGGGGACGAACTGGCGTTTACGCAGGCGCAGGACCGCCTCGAGGAGCTCGAGCCGGGCGGCGTGACGTAGTTAGGGCAGATCGACGTCCACGTCCGCCTGCAGACTCGCGGCCCTGACGGTGTTGTACAGCAGCATCGCACGGGTCATCGGTCCGACGCCGCCGGGGACGGGCGTGATCGCGCTCGCTTGCTCCTTCGCGCTCTCGAATTCGACGTCGCCGACGAGTTCGTACCCTTTCTCCGTGTCGGCGTCCACGCGATTGACCCCGACGTCGATCACGACCGCGCCGTCGCCGATCATCGAGCCATCGATCAGCTCGGGAGCACCCGCAGCCGCGACGACGATATCGGCGCGCCGGGTCTTCTCCGCAAGGTTCTCCGTCCGGGAGTGACAGACGGTGACCGTCGCGTTCCCGTCGTCGGCCTTCTGGATCAACAGGTTCGCCAACGGCTTGCCGACGATATCCGATCGGCCGACGATCGTCACGTCCGCGCCCTCGAGTTCGACTCCCACGTGGGCGAGCAGCTTCTGAACGCCGTGGGGGGTGCAGGGTCGGAACCGGGCGTCGCCGGCGACGAGCCGGCCGACGTTCTCGGGGTGGAAGCCGTCGACGTCCTTCGCGGGGTCGACTCGGCGGATCACCTCGCGGTAGTCGACGTGGTCGGGGACCGGGGCCTGGACGATGTAGCCGTGGATCTCGGGGTCGTCGTTGAGATCGGCGATCGAATCGTACAGCTCCTCTGCAGGGGCGTCGCCGTCGACGTCGACGTGCGTACTCTCGATGCCGACCTCCTCGCAGTCGCGCTGTTTCATGCTGACGTAGGTCTGGCTCGCGGGATCGTCGCCCATCAGCACCGTCGCCAGTCCCGGTCGCGTGCCGGCGTCAGCGAGCGTCTCGATCGCATCCATCAGGTCGTCGCGGATCTCGCTCGCGACGGCCTTCCCGTCGATAATCTCTGTCATACTCCCAAGAGCGCTCGCGAGGCTAATCAACGCTCGGGTTCGTGCCCATATCGGTCTCCCGAGCGCCGACAATATACACTATCGTGGGTACTATCGGTTCTACCGAAGCATCCCTCGAGCCGTCTCCCCCATCGTCGCCATTCGAACATCGTGTTCGTACGGGTCCCGGATTCCGTTCGTTACGTACGCGAACGCGAGCCCGTCCTCGGGGTCGGCCCAGGAGATGCTGCTTCCGAGTCCGGCGTGACCGTAGGTGTGTGCGGGATCGGGGACGCCGTGGCGATTCGGGACGGTACCGCCGAGCTGGAACCCCAGCCCGTACCGCTGTGCGGTTCCGACGCCGCCCTCGGGTCCGACCTCCGCCTGAGGGGCGGCCGCCTCGTCGACCGTCTCCTCCGCGAGTAGCCGGGTTCCCTCGAGCTCGCCGCCGTTGACGTAGCAGGCGTAGAAGCGACCCAGGTCGCCCGCGGTGCCGACGCCGGTCGCGCCGGGGACGACGCTCCGTCGGACCTCCTCGCGGTTGAACTCTG
>PWMF01000209.1 GCA_003559215.1 Natrialbaceae archaeon | reverse complement strand
GTCAAGCGGCGAGGCGATCAACCGTACGTTTTTGTTGCTCTACGGGAAACGACTGCTCATGTCGCTAGAAGACGACTCACTCGAGTATCACGAAGCGGACCCGCCCGGCAAGATCGCGGTCGAAACGACCAAACCCACCAACACTCAGCGAGAGCTGAGCCTGGCGTACTCGCCCGGGGTCGCCGGCCCGTGTCGCGCGATCGCCGACGATCCCGATGACACCTACCGCTACACCGCCCGCGGGAACCTGGTCGGCGTCGTCTCGAACGGGTCGGCCGTACTGGGTCTGGGCGATATCGGCCCCGAGGCCTCGAAACCCGTCATGGAGGGGAAGGGCGTCCTGTTCAAGCGCTTCGCCGACATCGACGTCTTCGACCTCGAGCTCGAGCACGACGACCCCGACGCGTTCATCGAGTCGGTCGCCGGCATGGGGCCGACCTTCGGCGGGATCAACTTAGAGGATATCAAAGCGCCGGAGTGTTTCACCATCGAGCAGCGACTCCGCGAGCGAATGGACGTTCCGGTCTTCCACGACGACCAGCACGGCACCGCGATCATCAGCGGCGCGGCGCTGTTGAACGCCGCCGAGATCGCTGGCAAGGACCTCGAGGAGCTCGAGGTGGCCTTTGCGGGCGCCGGCGCGGCGGCGATCGCGACCGCGCGGTTTTACGTCTCGCTCGGGGTTCGGCGCGACAACATCACGATGGCCGACATCGACGGGATCCTCACGACCGAGCGCGCGGAGTCGGGCGACCTCGACCCCTACAGCCGGGAGTTCGCCCGCGACGTCCCCGCAGGCGGGGTCGCCGAAGCGATGGCGGGCGCCGACGTCTTCGTCGGGCTCTCGGCGGGCGGAATCGTCGACGCGGAGATGGTGCGGTCCATGGCCTCCGATCCGATTATCTTCGCGATGGCTAACCCCGATCCCGAGATCGACTACGAGACGGCGAAGTCGGCCCGCGACGACACCGTCATCATGGCGACGGGGCGCTCGGACTACCCGAACCAGGTCAACAACGTGTTGGGCTTCCCCTTCATTTTCCGCGGCGCGCTCGACGTCCGAGCGACCGAGATCAACGAGCCGATGAAGGTCGCCGCGGCCGAGGCGCTGGCGGCGCTCGCCCGCGAGGACGTCCCCGACAGCGTTCGGGAGGCCTACGGCGATCAGCCCCTCCAGTTTGGCCCCGAGTACATTCTCCCGAAGCCGATGGACCCCCGCGTACTGTTCGAGCTCGCGCCCGCGGTCGCCGAGGCCGCGATGGAAAGCGGCGCTGCCCGCGCCGAACTCGAGCGCGAGCCCTACGTCGAGGAGCTCGAGGCCCGACTGGGCAAGTCCCGCGAGATGACCCGGATCGTTCGGAACAAGGCGAAAAGCGATCCCAAGCGGATCGCGCTCGCGGAGGGACACAACGAGAAGATCATCCGCGCGGCCTACCAGCTCGAGGAGCGGGGGCTAGCCGAGCCGGTGTTGATCGGCGACGAGGCCGAGATCGACCGGACCGCGGCGAAACTCGGCCTCGCGTTCGACCCGGAGGTCGTCGACCCGGACGACGGAACGAACGGCGAGTACGCCGAAGCGCTTTACGAGCAGCGACAGCGCAAGGGCGTCACTCGGCGCGAGGCGACCGAGCTCGTCCGGGACAGCAACTACTTCGCCTCGGTAATGGTTCAACGCGGCGCCGTCGACGGGATGCTGACGGGGCTGACCAACCACTACCCCTCGGCGCTGCGCCCGCCCCTACAGGTGATCGGCACCGCCGAGGACGTCGAGTACGCCGCAGGCGTCTACATGCTCACGTTCAAGAACCGCGTCGTCTTCCTCGCGGACGCGACGGTCAACCAGGATCCCGACGCCGAGACGCTCGCAGAGGTGACCCGCCACGCCGCCGACATCGCCCGGCGGTTCGACGTCGAGCCCCGCGCGGCCCTGCTGTCGTACTCCGACTTCGGCAGCGTCGACAACGAAGGGACCCGCAAACCCCGGCAGGCGGCCCGAAAGCTCCGCGAGGATCCGGCGATCGACTTCCCCGTCGACGGCGAGATGCAGGCCGACACCGCCGTCGTCGAGGACCTCCTCGAGGGGACCTTCGAGTTCTCCGAGCTCGAGAAGCCGGCGAACGTGCTCGTCCTGCCGAACCTCGAGGCGGGTAACATCGCCTACAAGCTGCTCCAGCGCCTGGGTGGCGCGGAGGCGGTCGGCCCGATGCTCGCTGGAATGGATCGACCAGTCCACGTCCTCCAGCGCGAGGACGACGTCAGGGATATCGTGAACCTGGCGGCGGTCGCGACGGTCGACGCGCAGGAAGAGGAGTAGGAACCACAACGAGACCGATACGTTCGATGCTGATCGACTTCGATGCCTCGCAGCAGAGAGGGAGCCCGTGCTGCGTTTCACACGGACCACCTCTTTTGGGATACGCGTTCGGAATGTCCGGACGGAAGTTCGAGTGATTCCGGGGACTCCGGCGGCGCGCTATACCGATGGCTCCGTCTACGGTCTTGACTGACGGGTCGGAAATTCGTCGTGGGTGGGGATAGCAAGGGAGTATGTATATCTGCCAGCCACGGAGCGGACCCAGACTGTTTACGACCATATGGGTGTAATCCACCTTCTCCGTGTTCGGACGGTCGATTGTACACCCATCAACCTCGAAACCGGGCGCTACGATCGTCGAACCACCTGCTCTAACCGTTTCGAATACGTAGGTGCGACTGATTGTCCGGCTATTTCGGACGGTTAGCAACACGCTCGACGAATTCGTCTCGTGGAGTCGCCCGTTTCGACTCGCCGGTCGCCCTCCCGTTCGTTCGAGACGACTATATCGGTCACGTTCGTGTTCGATCGGGAGTGGCGGCGAGATCATCCGGAATATCCGGACGAAAGTCACTCGCCGGAGGCGGAACGCTTATTGACTCGAGCGGGCCAGAACCGCGCAATGACAGCCGACGTGCCGTTGACGACCGTCGCCAGGGCGTTCGAAATACTCGAGCACATCCGCGAGGAGGGCGGGACCAGCGTGAGCGAACTAACCGACGCGCTCGAGCTACCGAAAAGCACGGTTCACGACTACGTGACGACGCTCACTCGACTGGGGTACCTGACGAACGACGGCGGGGTGTACGATCTCAGCCTCGCGTTTCTCACACACGGCACCTACGCTCGAACGGAGGTCGCCTACGCGGATCGCATCGAGCCCGCCCTCGAGCGACTTGCTGACAAGACGGGCGAGATCGTCTGGTACATCGTCGAGGAGAGCGGCCGAGGGGTCTACGCCGGAAGAGGGCTCGGGAGCGACGCGCTCCAGCCCTACGCCTCGATCGGAACGCGAAGCGCTCTCCACACTATCGCGGGCGGGAAGGCGATCCTCGCGGCGCTACCGGACGGCCGCGTCGACGAGATCGTCGCCGAGCACGGCCTCGAGCGCTACACCGAGCGAACGATCACGACCCGAGACGAACTCGAGGACGCCCGGGGACGGATCGCAGAACGGGGGTACGCGCTCAACGACGGGGAGAACATCGACGGCTGGCGCGCCGTCGCCAGCCCGGTCGTCCTCGAGGACGGACTGTACAGTGCGATCGCGGTCGCCGGTCCGAAGAACCGCTTGCGAGGCGAGTACTTCGAATCGACGCTTCCCGAGTTGACCGTCGGGACCGCCAACGAGGTCCGACTGCAGTTACGGAGTCTTGGCCTCGAGTAAGCGTCGCGCACCCGCGGGCGTTCACTCGGCCGGTTCCGTCGGTGCTCGTCCGGATCTCGCCGGCGATGATTGCGGATAGTGACACTCAAGATATACACAATCTTTATTGTATATTGTTGGTACTGGTTAACACGATGGTACTGGAAAGCCCAATCGTGCCGTTCGTGGTTGGTCTCGTCGTCGTCGTGGCGTTACTGGTGTGGTTGAAACTGCCGGCGTTCGTCGGCCTGATAATCGCCGCGATGGCGATCGGTCTGACCACACCGGAGTTAGCGACGGGGGAGGTCGCGGCGCAAACGGCCGAAGAGTTCGGCGGCGTGATGGTCAGTATCGGGATCCCGATCCTGATGGCCGCGATCATCGGAAAGTGTTTGATGGACAGCGGGGCCGCGGATCGGGTGGTCCGTGCCTTCCTCTCCTGGACGGGGGAGAAACGCTCGGAGTACGCGCTGATGGGCAGTAGCTACGTGCTGTCGATCCCGGTGTTCTTCGACAATGTGTTCTACCTGCTCGCGCCGCTCGGGCGATCGATGAAGGCTCGAACGGGCGTGAAGTTCTCGCTGTACATCTCGGTGCTGGCTGCGGGTGCACTCGCGACGCACATGCTAGTGCCGCCGACGCCGGGGCCGCTGGCGATGGCCGCCGAGCTCGATGTCGACCTCGGGCTCGCGATCCTCGTGGGCGCGACCGTCGCGTTGCCGACATCGATGCTCGGCGGAATCGTTTACGGCCGATTCTTGAACAATCGCGAGGAGTTCCCGCTGCGAGAGGCGATGGGGTCCGATCCGGAATCCCTCCAGGAACGCACTGATCGCCCGACCTCGGAGCTGCCAGGACTGTTCGAGTCCTCGCTGCCGATCGCGGCGCCGGTCGTGCTGATCGCCGGGAACACGACCGCGGACGTGTTCGCAGATCAGGGTGTTATCGCGGAAGGCGGCGCGATCGACGCGGCCGCCTCGTTCCTCGGCGATCCGAACTTCGCGCTCACCGTCGCGGCGATCCTCGCGGCGTACACCTACTACCGAATGGAGATGCAGGGGGATCGTGACCTCTTCAACAACGAGCTCACCGAAGCGATCAAGAGCGGCGGAAACATCATCGCGATCACCGCTGCCGGTGGGACTTTCGGGGCGATGCTCGCCATCGCGGGCGTCGGCGAGTGGATCGCGGGCGGCCTGGAGGAGTTCGGTCTCGGGCTGCTGTTTACCGGCTGGGCCATCGCCGCTGTCATCCGCGTCGCCCAGGGGTCCGGTACCGTGGCGATCCTCACCGGCGCGGGGATCATGGCCCCGCTGGCGGGCGACTTCGACGCTAACGCCGTCTACCTGATGATGGCGATCGGCTTCGGTGGTATGATCGCACCCTGGTACAACGATAGCGGATTCTGGGTGGTCAGCGAGGTCGCCGGAATCACCCAGCTCGAGACGTTCAAGACGTACTCGGCGGTCTGTACCGTGATGTCGATTAGCGGCCTGATCTTGGTGTTCGTCCTCCAGTTGCTCGTGCCGCTGGCCTGAGCGAACACCGAGGTTGTCTGGCGGTCGTCGAACACCGCACGCGTCGCGTGCGGTCGCTCAATCGCTCACGCGTCAGGAGAGAGCGGTTTGATGGAAACGGTGGCGTGCAGTGTACCGTCGGTTCGTCGATAGCGTCGGGCGTGCCAGCGGTTCAGTACGGATCCGCCGGAAGCTCGCCGTCCTCGAACGACAGCGGCTCGAGCGGGCCGACCGTCACGTCCTCGCGCTCGGCGAGCTC
Source organism: Natrialbaceae archaeon (assembly GCA_003559215.1). Lineage (GTDB taxonomy): Archaea > Halobacteriota > Halobacteria > Halobacteriales > Natrialbaceae > Natronococcus. The sequence continues at coordinate 1,719 of PWMF01000209.1, read as the reverse complement.
GCGGGCGACGGGTTCGGAGACGAGCAGCGAGTCGGGTTCCATCGTGCTCGGGATCCTGGCGGCCCGGAGCTGTTCGGGGCCGGCGATCCCGGTCGTCGAGCAGGCGACGACGAACGCGGTCGCGTCGTCGGGGATGACGAAGGGTATCTTCGCCCGATCCGTTTCGCCGCTCGTGACGATGTTGACGTACGTGTCCTCGAAGTCGATGTCGGCGACGTAGTCGCGGTGGACGAAGTCCGCGAGGCCCACCCCGAGGGCGTTACCGTGGGAAGGTTCGGTCAGCGAGCGGACGTACACCCGCGTGATCGACGGCGACTCGGGTTCGTCCTCGCCGTGGAAGGAGTACCGCCCGAGGACGTTCGTGTCCATCCCGGTACCGGATTTTTCCTTCCCCGCCTCGTCGACGACGAGCAGATCGAGGTCGTCGACGGGGAGCTGCGCGAAGTAGCCCCGCGCCTTCTCGAGCAGTTCGGGTTCGCGCTCGGGGATCTCGGCGGCGGGTACGCCCTCGATGTGGGCCGCGCGGTCGGCCGCGTTCTCCAGCAGGGCGATCCCGCCGACGATCGGCGTCTCCTCGAGCAGGATCCCCGCCCGATCCTGAATCACGTCGGCGAACTCGGTCGCGATCGCCGCGTTGTGCAGCGACTCGGCCCCGCGGTGTTTTCCAAGGCCGATAACCGCGATCTTCGAGAGCCCGCTCTCGACGGCGCCGTTGAAGTCGGTGTGGACCTTCACGCGGTTCGCAAGGAGGACGGCGTCGGCCTCGAGGGCGTCCTCCGCGGCGTAGACGGGACGACCGAGTTCGTCCTCCCCGACGGCCTCGACCGCCATCGAGGAGCGGATCTCACAGCCCATCCGCTCGGGCGTGACGCCCAGCGCCTCGAGGGTCTCGCGTTGGCCCTCGGCGGTCGCACCGCCGTGACTCCCCATCGCGGGGATAATGAACGGCTCGAGGCCCCGGTCCTGCAGCTCGTCGACGGCGGCGGAAAGCGTCGCGGGCATGTCGTGGATCCCGCGGCTGCCGGCCGTGACGGCGACCTCCGCCCCCGCTGGGAGCGAGTCGAACGCGTCGATCTCGTCCACCGCGGCCCTGGCCGCGGCCTCGACGTCGTCGACCGCCTCGAGGTCGCGTTTTCGACGGGCGACGGCGAACCGCGGGAGGTCCGCGACGGTGTGGTCGTTAGTCGCCCGCAGGACGTCGGCGTCGGGGAACTCGAGGTTCATTCGGGATCGCTCACCCCCGACGAGGCTCGGTCCCGCTCGCGTCGTCGCTGGGCCATCTCCGCGGCGACCGCGACCGCGTCGATCAGGCTCGCCTCGCTGGCGATCCCTTCGCCGGCGATGTCGAAGGCGGTGCCGTGGTCGACGCTCGTGCGGACGATCGGGAGCCCGATCGTGACGTTGACCCCGGAGACGGCGTCGTCGCTCGAGAAGCCCAGCGTCTTGATGGGGATGTGACCCTGGTCGTGGTACATCGAGACGACGCAGTCGTACTGTCCGCGAGCGGCCTGGACGTAGACGGTGTCGGGCGACTCCGGGCCGTGGACATCGATCCCCTCCTCGGCGGCGCGCTCGGCGGCGGGACGGATCTCGGCGTCGTCCTCGTCGCCCAGCAGGCCGCCGTCGCTGGCGTGGGGGTTGAGGCCGGCGACGGCGATCGTCGGCTCCTCGATGCCGAGATCGCGCAGCCCCTCGTCGGTGACCCGGATCGTCTCGAGG
>PWMF01000162.1 GCA_003559215.1 Natrialbaceae archaeon | reverse complement strand
GAGACGTCGAGAAAGCCCTTCGAGTGAGCCGGGCGACCTGTCGACGTCACCTCGTCGGGGATCCGGACGTGGACACCCGCGGTCTCGAGGACCTGCACCGTCGCCTTCCCGGCCCGCGGGTGGTTGTAGTTGGTGTAGGCGTCCGGAACGAGCAGGACCTTGCGGTCGGCCTCTGCGGGGTCGACTCGGGGTCCTCGTGCGTCGAACCACGCCTCGAGGGTCTCGTCGGCGAACGACGGCAGTTCCCGTTCGCGGGCGATCCCCAGCGTCTTCTCGGCGAGGAGTCCCGATCCGGGCAGCGAGGCGGCCCAGTTCGAAACGGGCGCCAGCGCGGAGCCGACGGCGTTGAGCCGGTCGACGTTGGCGAACAGTCGTTCGCGCAGCCCGGCCCCGTGTTCCTGGTGGGCGGCGTGTTCGACCTCGGCTTTGAGCTTGGCCATGTCGACCTCGCTCGGGCAGTCCCGAGCGCAGCCCTTGCAGCCGATACAGAGGTCCATGATCTCCGCCAGGAACTCGGGATCGGTGGCCTCAGCGTCGAGGTCGCCGCTCATCGCCTGGCGGAGCATGTTCGCCCGCCCGCGGGTGCTCAGGCTCTCCTCCTCGGCCGCGCGGTAGGTCGGACACATGACGCCGCCGGTGGTCTCCTGCTCGCTGCGACAGCCCCCGCAGCCGTGACAGAGCTCGGCCATCCCCTGGAAGCCGTTCTCGTTCTCCCAGCGCAGGGCGGGCTCGAATCCGGCCTCGAACTCGTAGTCGGGGTCGAATCGAAGGTGCTCGGTCATCCGATGGTCGCCACAGACCGTTCCCGGGTTCAGCAGCCAGTCGGGGTCGAACGTCGACTTGAGCTCCCGGAACAGGGTCCAGACGTCCTCGCCGTACAGTTTGCGGTTCCACTGGGTTCGGGCGTGGCCATCGCCGTGTTCACCTGACACCGAGCCGCCGTACTCGACGACGAGATCCGTCACTGCGTCGGCAAGCGATTCGAACTCCTCGAGGCCGGCCTCGCTTTTCGTGTCGACCAGCGGGCGCATGTGCATACAGCCCGGGCCCGCGTGGGCGTAGAAGCTCGCGAACGTGTCATGGGCCTCGAGCACTTCCTTGAAATCGGCGACGTAGTCGGCGAGGTTCTCGGTGGGAACCGCGGTGTCCTCAATAAAGGAGATGTGCTTGGCGTCCGACGTTCGCGAGAGCAGGATCGGCGCCGCGCTCTTCCGAAGTTTCCAGAGCTCGGCGCGCTCGTCGGGCGCGTGGGCCTCGAGGGCGTCGAAGGCGCGGACGGGGTCGCCGGATGCGGTCGCGTTCCCGTCGTCGTCGGTGTCGCTCTTGTCGGCCGTCGGGTCCGGAACAGTGTCGTCGGGCAGCCGATCGGCCAGCAGCTCCGCGACCTGCTCGCGGCCGTGATCGTCGTCCTCGGCGTAGAACTCGACGAGCAGCGCGGTCTCCGTGCCCGCGGGGAGCTTCGCGACGAGGTCGGCGAACTCTTCGGTTCGCCCGGCGAGGTCGATCAGCACGTCGTCGATCGCCTCGATCGCCGCGGGGTCGTGGTTCCGGACGATGGTGTCGACGTCGGCCATCGCCTCGAGCAGGTCATCGTAGGTCAGCAGGGCGACCGACGTCGTCTCGGGGATCGGCTCGAGGGACACCTCGACCTCGGTAAGGACGCCCAGCGTCCCCTCGCTGCCCGCGAAGACCCGCGCGAGGTTGACCGTCGCGTCGGGGTCGGGCTTCCCGTCGATCGCGACGGACTCGCCGCTGTTCTCGTCGAACGCGTCGGGGCGGCCGTAGGCTTCCGCGACGAGCCGATCGAGGTTGTACCCCGAGACGTTGCGTTTGAGCTGCGGGAACGTCTCGGCGATCGCCTCTGCCTCCTCGTCGATCACGCGCCGGAGTTCCTCGTAGATACGCTCGAGCAGGGGTCCCTCAGGGTCGGCCCGCTCGCGTAGCTCCCGGACCGTCACCTCGCCGAAGCGCTCGACGGAGCCGTCAGCGAGGACGACCTCGCAGGACTCGACGTAGGCGTCGGTCTTGCCGTACTGCAGCGAGTGGGCCCCTGTGGAGTTGTTGCCGACGGCGCCCCCGACCGCACTGCGGTTTCCGGCCGCGGGGTCGGGCGCGAACTTCAGCCCGTGGGACTCGAGTTCGTCGTTGAGTTCGGCGAGGACGGCTCCCGCCTGTGCGGTCGCCCGCTGTCCGTCGGGATCGATTTCGAGGAGGTCGCCCATGTGAGTCGTGAAATCGAGGACGACGGCCTCGTTGACAGCCTGGCCCGCGAGGCTCGTCCCGCCGCCTCTGGGAAGGACGGGAATCTCTCGGTCAGCGCAGTAGGCGACAACGCTGGCGACGTCCTCGGCCGATCGAGGGAGAACGACGCCAATGGGCGTCATCTCGTAGGCGCTGGCGTCGGTCGCGTACAGCTGACGGCTGTACTCGTCGAACCGGACCTCGCCGTCGATTCGCCGTCGGAGATCGGAGACGAGTCTCGAACGGTCGATCCGGCCGCCGACGTAGTCGTAGTCGGCTCGCGGATCCGCCGCGGGGTCGTCCGCTCGCGGATCGTCGGGCGGCCCTAACTGAACGTCCTCGGGGGCCGCGGTCTGATCGCTGTGGTCGGTCGTCGTTCGATCGCCGTGATCGGTCGTCGACCGGGTATCTTCGCTGGCCATGCGGTCAACTCGAGTCCGGCTGGAAGACGACGTTTTCGAATCCGCGTCCGTCCTCGAGCGCGTCGACGTTCGTCGCGACGATGTCGGCGAGCCGATCCCAGTGTTTCGGCGTGTGACCGCCCGTGTGGGGAGTGATGAGGCAGTTCTCGAGGTCCCAGAGCTCGTGGTCGTTCGGTAGCGGTTCGGGGTCGGTGACGTCGAGTGCCGCTCCTCGAACTCCGTTGAATTGCAGCGCCGAGACAAGCGCGTCGGTGTCGATAATCCCGCCCCGTGCCGCGTTGACGATGACGGCCTCGGGCGGCAGCGTCGCCAGCGCGTCCTCGTCGACGAGGTTGCGCGTGAGGTCGTTCAGCGGGCAGGCCAGCACGACGTACTCGCTTCGCGAGAAGGCGTCGTGGATATCCTCTTCGTCGAAACCGAGCACCTCGTCTGTCGGCCCGCCCTTCGAGGGCGTGTAGCGGATGCCGATCGTCTCCACGTCGAATCCGTCGAGGCGCTGGACGATCTCCTGGCCGATCGAGCCGAGACCGACGACCGTCACCGTGCTGTCGGTGAACTCGTGGGACTGGAAGTGACGCCACTCGCCGTTCGATTTGCGCCGCCACCCCTCGTGGAGGTTGCGCGCGAAGACGAGCATGTTCGCGATCGACTGCTCGGCGATGCCGGGCGCGTGGATCCCGCCCGCGTTCGTGACGACGACGCCGTGTTCGGCGAGCGCGTCCATCGGCACGTGATCGGTGCCGGCGAACGTACACGCGAACAGCTCGAGGCGGTCCGCGTCCTCGAGCAGTTCCTCCTCGATCGTGACGCCCGTCACGATGCGGGCCTGCGGGACGAGTTCGCGCTCCTGTTTCGGCGTCCGGGCGAGTTCGACGGTCGCCTCGGGGAGGCGCTCGCGCAGCGTTTCGGCGTACGATTCCATCGAGAGTCCTTCCGTCCCCTCGCGGAGGACGACGATATCTGGCTTGCTCATGATAGTTCACGCCTGAGCGACGCGTTGGCGTACGATTGTCACCATCTACCTTATCCTTTTTGTGTAGCCGACGTTAACGACAATTGTGTACAATTAAGTTCGCGGGGGGAGTCATCGACTCCCATGAGCGAACCGATCCGGAACCGACTCTCCGCCGTTCGCCGGGATTTCCACTGCCACCCGGAGCCCGCCTGGCGGGAGTTCTACACCACGTACCGCCTCGTCGAGGAACTCGAGCGCATCGGCGTCGACGAGCTGGCTATCGGCGCCGACGCCTACGACCCGGCCGATCGGATGGCCGTTCCCGGCGACGAGCGACTCGAGGACTGGCTCGCCCGCGCTCGCGAGTGGGGAGCCGACGAGGACCTGCTCGAGCACATGACCGGCGGCAACACCGGCGCCGTAGCGGTGCTCGACCGCGGGGAGGGGCCCTCGATCGGCCTGCGGGTCGACATCGACGGGCTGTTCATCGAGGAAGCCGACGGCGACGCCCACCTTCCGTCCGTCGAGGGCTTTCGCTCGAAGATTGACGGTGCGATGCACGCCTGCGGTCACGACGCCCACATGACGTGGGGACTCGCGGCGCTGGAGGCCATTAAGGACAGTGACTTTTCGGGGAAGCTCGTCGTCTTCTTCCAGCCTGCCGAGGAGGTCAGCGGCGGGGGGTGTCCGATGGCCAAGAGCCGCTTCGCCGACGATCTGGACTACCTGCTCGCGGTTCACGTCGGTCTCGACCACCCCACTGGCGAGGTCGTCGCGGGGATCGAGAAACCGCTCGCGATGTGTCACCTCGACGTCCACATCGAGGGGGAGTCGGCCCACGCGGGCAAGGCACCGGAGGAGGGTGCAAACGCCATGCACGCGATGGGAACCGCCATCGAGAACATCTACGCCATTCCCCGTCACAGCGACGGAATGACCCGCGTCAACGTCGGCTACGCCGAGGCCGGCAGCGCGAGCAACGTCATCGCCGAGAAGGCCCGTATGGAGGCCGAGGCCCGCGGCGAGACGACCGAACTGATGGAGTACGTCGAATCGCGGTTCGAACGGGTCGTTCGCTCGGCGGCGAAACTCCACGACTGCGAGGCCGATGTCGAGGTTGTCAGCAGGTCCCCGCGGGCCGACAGCGACCCCGAACTCGCTGCCGTGGTCGCCGACGTCGCTCGCGGCGTCGAGGGGATCGACCGGGTCGTCGAACGCGCCGACTTCGGCGCGAGCGAGGACGCGACCTTCCTGATGGAGCGAGTGCAGGAGGAGGGCGGGCTGGCCACCTACCTGATCGTCGGCACCGACCACCCCGACAGCCACCACACGCCCCACTTCGACGTCGACGAGCGCAGCCTCGAGCACGGCGCTGCGGTCCTCGTCGAGACGATCCGGGCACTCGAGGAACGGGGACCGCGGACGGCATCGCAGCCGTCGCCGACAACAGAGGGGACGCGGTGAGCGATCGCCGGATCTCCCGCGGGGACGTCGAGGCCGCCCGCGATCGGATCGGCGACGTCGTCCACCGCACCCCGCTCGACACCTCGCGGACGTTCGCCGAGCTGAGCGGGGCGACGTCGGTCGGACTCAAGCTCGAGAACGTCCAGCGGGCGGGCTCGTTCAAGATCCGGGGGGCCTACAACCGGATGACCCAGCTCTCGGCAGCGAAGCGGGAGGCGGGCGTCATCGCCTCGAGCGCGGGCAACCACGCCCAGGGCGTCGCGCTGGCGGGCGACCTGCTCGGTATCGAGACGACCATCGTCGTCCCCGAGGTCACCCCCGCGGCGAAGATCGAGGCCACCCGCGGCTACGGCGCCGAGGTGATCGTCGAGGGCGAGATCTACGAGCGCTCCTACGAGTACGCCCTCGAGCGAGCCGAGGAGACGGGCGAGACGTTCGTCCACCCCTTCGACGACGAGGCGATCATCGCCGGCCAGGGAACGGTCGGCCTCGAACTGCTCGAGCAGTACCCCGCCCTCGACACCGTCCTCGTCGCCATCGGGGGCGGCGGGCTGATCTCGGGGATCGGCACCGTTCTGAAGGCCGCCGACCCGGACGTTCGGGTGATCGGGGTCCAGCCGGAGGGGGCGCTCCACGCCAAGCCCTCCCTCGAGAACGACCGCATCCACGAGCTGGCGGACGTCGACACCGTCGCGGAGGGGATCGCCGACACGCGGATGCTCGAGACCACGTTCGCGAACGCCCGCGAGGTCGTCGACGACGTCGTCGGCGTCACGGATCGCGAACTCGCGACGGCCGTTACGCTGCTCGCCGAGCGGGCGAAGACGGTCGCCGAGACCGCGGGCGCGGCTCCCCTGGCTGCAGCCCTCTCCGAGGAAACCGACCTCGAGGACGAACGCGTCGCTGTCATCGTCTCCGGCGGCAACGTCAACCTCTCCGAACACGCCGAGCTCACCCGCACCGGCCTCGGGGAGCTCGGTCGCTACGCCGAGGCCCGGCTAGCCGTCGCGGGTTGGCCGACGACCGTTGGCGACCTCGTCGAGACCGTCGAGAGCGAGGGCGCGGAGCTCGACGTCCTCGAGCGCGCCCGTCGCGGTCCCGCCGACCACCCGAACCGCGTCCCCGTGACGGTCGGCCTCGAGGGTAGCGGTCCCGACCACCTCTCCGGGGTGCTCGAGTCGCTGGGGGAGCTCGAGGACATCGCGGTCGTCGAGAGCGACCTCGAGTAGTCGGGGGCGGGTCACCGACTCGGATCCGACCGTGGCAGGGCCGACATCATTACTTATTCCCGCATAAAAATAAGTGCATAAAATGACACGAGACGAGTGTCGTCGATAGATGCCCGAGAGAAAGAGGACCTCCTCGTCCGAGAGATTCGAGTCGATCTTGGTCGGGCCGACGTCGGCGTGGAAAACCTGCAGGTACTTGGCCACCGTCGTAGCCGCCGAGCGTGTGCGAGAAGCCGAACAGGCCAGCCGGCGAGTGCCCCATCGACTCGGCGGCCATCTCTGCGTTGAGGGTGGTCTGGTCGCACAGCGAGTACATGTCGTTCCCACAGAAAGGGTGTAGCCTGTGCTCGCAACAGGCATGTGAGCGACCCGACCGCCGGAAAACCGCCGAGAGACGGAAACTTCTAACTACATCTGTGGTGAACGATCGCGCATGACCCTCGAAGTCGGCGTACTCGGCTATCGGTTCATGGGGAAAGCCCACGCGAACGCACTGGCGCGGCTGCCGATGTTCTTCCCGGACGCTCCGGACGTCGAGCGAAAGGTCCTCGTCGGCCGCGACGAGGAGGCCCTCTCCGAGGCCGCGGACCAACTCGGGTTTGCGGAGACGGCGACCGACTGGCGCGAGGTCGTCGACGACGTCGACGTCTTCTACAACCTCGGGCCGAATCACGTCCACGCCGAGCCTTCGATCGCCGCCCTCGAGGCCGGCACGCCGGTCTTCTGCGAGAAGCCGCTGGCCCCGACCCTCGAGGAAGCCGAGGAGATGGCCGAAGCGGCCCGCGAGGCCGGCGTTCCCAACGGCTGTGCGTTCAACTATCGGTTCGTCCCCGCGATCCGGTACGCCAAGCGGCTGATCGACGACGGCGAGATCGGCGAGGTTCGCCACGTCCGGGGCCGGTACCTTCAGGACTGGCTGGTCGACCCCGAGGCGCCCTGGGCCTGGCGTCTCGACGAGGAGATGGCGGG
>PWMF01000004.1 GCA_003559215.1 Natrialbaceae archaeon | reverse complement strand
CACTGTCGTACTCGTCGTCCGTCTCGTTGCCGTCGCCCTCCGTTTCGTTCCCGCCGTTGCCGTTCTCGTCGTCAGTGTCGTCCGTCTCGTTGCCGACATCGTCGCTTTCGTCGGTGTCCGTTGTACCGTTTTCGTCCGCTATGCCGTCGTCCTCGGGCGCATCGTCGTCATCGTTCTCGTCGTTGTCGCTACAGCCGGCCACCACGGCTGCTGCACCCGTTACACCAATTAGGAACTTCCCCCAGTCCATGAAAACAATGTATACTCATAGATAAAATATATTGATAGTAGCGTGAATAAATGTGGTCGGTCAGTCACTACGCCGCCGTTCGCTGCTCGTGACCTGCACCGCCCGGCTTTCGCCTCGGCGGGTGCGACTACCGTGCCACGAAAGATGCGGTCATGAGAGACCCGGTACGAACCGTCAGTCTTGTCGTTCCTCGTCGGCACTCGCACGCCGACGGAGCCACTCGAGGCCGAGCGCACCGCCAGCGAGTCCGGCCCCCGTGGTGAAGCCGGGCGTGCCCTCGGCGTCGTCGTCCTCGGGTTCAGGATCGGTGTCGTCGGTCCCGTAGCCGTCGGTCACATCATCGTCGCCATCATCCTCGTCTTCGGTGTCGTCTTCTTCGGAGTCTGTCTCCCCGTTATCGTCGTCGGCTTCGTCCGCGGAAGAGTCGTCGTCGCTCGCGTCGTCCTCCGTTCCCTCCCCTTCGGTTTCCTCCTCGTCGCCGTCCTCGCCTTCTTCCCCGTCGTCGGTTTCTTCCTCTGCTTCTCCCGACTCGTCGTCACTCTGCGAGTCGCCCTCTTCGCCGCTTTCCGACTCCTCGTCAGCGTCCTCGCGCTCCTCGTCGTCCTCTTCCTCGCCGTCTTCTGACCCGTCCTCTTCCTCGCCGTTCTCCTCGCGCTCTTCGAGTTCGGCCTCCGAGCGAATCGCGAGCAGTCGATCGGTTCCCCGCCCGTAGACGGTTCCCTCGACGAGGGTCGCGTCCAGTCGGGGTACCTGATCCGGGGCGTCCGGAACGACGGACCACTTCACAGAGCCGTCCTCGTCGAACACGAACAGCCCGTGCTCGTCCTCCTCGAAGTCCTCCTGACTGCCGTCGATGCCGACGTAGATCCCGTCGGCGGCGACGACCGGCTGCTGGGCGTGTTTGATCGGCTGGTCGGGGTCCCACACCTGCTCGCCAGTCTCGCGGTCGAAGCCGGCCGCGTCGTACGTCGGGTTCGTGTAGACTCGATCCTCGGTGATCGTCGCGGGCCTGTCGCCGTCGTACCACTCCTCGTCCTCTCCGGTTTCGGCGTCGTAAAGGACGACGTCGTCCGAATACGGCCCCTCACCGTCGTCCATGGCAACGGCGACGTGGCCCTCGGCTGCGACGATCGGATCGTAGCTGACGACCTGTTCCATCTCGTCAGGGATTTCGCTCGTCCAGCGCTCGGTCCCGGTTTCGAGTTCGCGCGCAAAGACGTACGACTCGCTGCACGCGAACACCGCCCCGTCGGCGATGGGTGTACCGCCGTCCGCGAGGAACTCCTCTTCGGCTTCGAAGCTCCAGCGCTGCTCGCCGTCCGAATCGAACGCGTACAGCGTCGCCCCGGAGAGGGCGTACACGTCTCCCTCGTAGACGTTCGGCGGCGTAACCTCCGCACCGTCCTCGAGGTCGGCCTCCCAGCGAACGGTGCCGTCGTCGGCCTCCAGGGCGGTCAGCGAATCGCCGCCGACGTAGAGGGTCCCGGAGTCGATCGCCGGCGTCCCGGATGCGCCGACGGCGTCGCTCTCCCAGAGTACCGACCCGTCCTCGGCGTCGAGCGCGTGAACCTCCTCGTCTGTCGTCTGGTACACCGTCCCGTCCCGAACCGCGATCGGACCGCCGTGATCGCGCTCCCAGTCGATCGCGACAGGCGCCTCGGGCCCGGACCGATCGGGAAAGTACGCGTTGTTTCCCGGGGTTCCCCTGCTCGAGGTCCAGCCGTCTTCGGACTCGACGTTCGATTCTCCGCCCTCGGCTGCGGCGGCCGTTCCGACCGACCCGAGAATCCCGCTGACGGCGAGTGCTCCGCCGCTCGCTGCGAGCAGTTTCCGGCGCGTTGACGACAACATACGTTGAGTATCTGGCGGGACCGATCATAATTACCGACCGGATAGAAACTTTCAACTCGAAAACGGCCGGGCCGAACGGTCGTCCCGAGATTCGAACGAGACACGAGCGCACCGACCACAACGAACTGGCCGATCGAAGTCGAACAGGCCAAGCGACGAGACCGCGCCTTTGCTGCTAGCAGCGCGCTCGAGGGACGGTACCGTTCCCCCGGGTCGTCGGAACGGCGACAGATCGGTCGGCTGAACGAACGTGAAACAGTTGTCACGAACCGAACCGTTCGCTCACCGAACGATCGTCACCGGTACCGGCGACCGTCGGGCAACCGTCTCGGCGATACTACCTAGCAGGATTCGACTGGCACCGGTTCGACCGTGGCTGCCGACCACGACGTGATCTACGTCGTGGTCCTCGGCGTAGTCGACGATCGTCTCCGAGATCTCGCCGATGACGTACTCAGTCTCGAGTTCGACGCCGGCATCTGTAGCCCGCCTGCGTGCGGTTTCCAGCAGGCTCTCCGCCCGCGTTTCGTGCTCGTCACGAATCCGTTCGTAGTTCGACAGCGATCCCGTCTCGAGCCCGGTCGCCGCGTAGATCTCGCTGGGGTCGATCACGTGGAGGGCCGTGAACCGAGCCGACGGGTACTCCTCGAGTGCAAACTCCAGGGCGGCCGTCGATCGATCGGAGTCGTCGATGGGAACCAGAACGTGGGAGGCCATACCGGTGGTTTGGTGCACGCGAAAATAAAGTTCCGTCCCGTTGTTTTGTCACTTGCATTCGGAGCGTTCGTCTCGGCGACGGAACGCCGACGAGGACAGTCATGCTCGGCACGAAATGTGCTAAGTGCTCTGGAGAGGTATGTCCTAACATATCATGGACGCCATCATCATCGCAGTGGTGGTCATCCTGCTCGGAGCGTGGTGGGCCAGGCTACTCGTCCGCCAGAGCGACACCGAGAACGACGACACCGCTCACGAATCCGGCGACGGCGAGGACTCCCTCGACGGGCTCGCATCCGGCGGATACCATCCCGCCGGCGTCGAGTACTGGAGCCAGACCCACGAGCAGTCGGCCGAACCCCGACCGCTCGCACCGGGAGTCTGTCCGACCTGCAAAACTGAGAACGATCCCTCCTACACGTACTGTCGGAACTGCGTCGGGCGGCTTCGCCCGTCGTAGGAAACGCATTTGGTGGGCTGGCCCCGTACGATCACTAGAGGACGTCGAATACGAGGCGGGCTATCCCAACTTGCGGTACGGGAAACCTCGTCGCCATCGTCGGGCACCTCCTCACCCTCGAGGCCGTCGACCATCCCGACGAGCTGACCCTGCCGCCGGCCGAGAGCGGCGACGAGATCCCGATCACGCAGGTGCCGCTCCACGAGATTCCGGGCGAGTTCTTCTTCGTCGTCGCCTACCACTACGACAACCGAACCTAGGGGCCCCAGCCGGGCCCGTTCCGGGTTCCGCAGCTGGTCGTCAACCAGTTCGATCACTGATCAGTTCGTTCGTTCGTTCGGCGACCCGTCGTAGGTCCCCACGAGGACGGCGCCGACGTCCAGCTGGTCGACAACAGGAGCCCCGAGGAGTACCGCGGGAAGGACGACGACGACCGCGTGACCCGTCACGGCCACATCACCGGCGCGATCAACGTCGACTTCCCGCAGAACCTCGTCGACGACGGCGCGCGGCTGCGTTCGCCCGAGGAACTCGAGCAGTTGTGGCTCGAGGACGCCGGTCTCGACGCCCGCGAGGAGACGATCAGCTACTGTACGACGGCCGTCCGTGGCTCGGTCGGCTGGTTCGTCATGGAACAGCTCGGGTGGAACGAAGTCAGAAACTACGAGGGCAGCTGGCTCGACTGGGGACTCCTCTCCGAGGACGACGGCTACTACTACAGCTCCTGTGAGGATTCCGGCACCGTGATCGACACGTTCGCCGACTGAGTCGGTCTCGGTTCGAAACGAACGGGTAGCTACGCGGCCCTCGAACGACGAACGCGGTGTCCGTGGAACGCGGGCCCGCTGCACTCGTGAGAGCCGAACCGGCGGAGTCGTCGTTTACACCAACTGAATGATGTTGCCGTTTCGGGTCACGTGGAGGTCCCGCCCCATCTTGTATCCCCGATTGGATGCGAGGTCGACGTACCCCGAAAAGCCGCTTAGATCCTGGTGGGCGGGGATGATGTGCTGGGGCTGCAAAGCGTCGAGCATCTCGTAGTGGCCCTCCTGACAGAGGTGGCCCGAGACGTGGACCTCGTCGTAGACGCGGGCGCCCTGCATGCCAAGTAGCTTCTCGGCCTGGTAGCGCTGGCCCTCGTTGGTCGGCTCGGGGATGACGCGAGCGGAGAAGACGACCTTGTCGCCGTCCTCAAGGTCGTACGGCGTCTCGCCGCGGGCCATTCGGGTGAGCAGCGCTCGCGGCTCGCCCTGGTGGCCCGTTACGACGGGCAGAAAGTTGCCCTTCCCGTCGTTCATGATTCGCTCCAGGGTCTGGTCGATCGACTGGCGGTAGCCGACCATCTCGACGTCCGACGGAAAGTCGATACCGACCTGCTTTGCGGTGCCGGAGTACTGCTCCATCGATCGGCCGAGCAGGATCGGCTGCCGACCGATATCCCGCGCGAACTCGATGATGGATTTGACCCGCGCGATGTGACTCGAGAACGTCGAGGCGATGATCCCACCGTTGTAGTCCTCCATACTGTAGAGGACGTCCCGCAGGTGTTCGCGGGCGACGTTCTCGCTCGGAGTGCGCCCCTTCTTGTTCGCGTTCGTGCAGTCCTCGATGTAACACAGGACGCCGTCGCCCTCCCGACCGATCTCGCGGAACCGCTCCATGTCGATCGGGTCGCCGATGACCGGCGTGTGGTCCATCCGTTTGTCGAGCCCGTAGACGACCGCACCCTCGGGGGTGTGCAGGACCGGGTTGATCGCCTGGACGATCGAGTGGGTGACGTTGACGAACTCGAGATCGACTTTGCCGGAGTCGCCGATCGACATCGTCTCGCCGGCGTCCATCTCGACGATGTCGTTGTCGAAGCCGAACTTCTGCTCGTCGTCGACCTCCTCCCGGACCAGTTCACAAGTAAACGGCGTCGCCACGACCGGCGCGTCGTACCGGTGGGCCAGCTTCGAGATGGCGCCGATGTGGTCGAGGTGGCCGTGGCTCGGAACGATCGCCTGAACGTCGCCCTCGAGGTCGCTCATGACCCGGTCGTCGGGGATCGCACCCATGTCGATCAGATCCAGACTGTGCATCCCCTCGGTCCGGAGGTTGTCGTGAATGAGGACCTTCGACAGGTTCAGCCCCATGTCGAAGATCACGATGTCGTCGCCGGCGCGAACCGCGGTCATCTGTCGGCCGACTTCCTCGTATCCGCCAATTGTCGCAATTTCGATTTCCATTGGTAGACCCGATCAGAGCAGTCCTATCGCACAGCCCCGAAGCCGCTCAGGCTTCGGTCGAAGGAACGAAACGGCCGGTGACGTGAGAATTCACGTCCTTGGCGTTACCCTGTTCCCAACTGTGCCAAGGACAGCGCCTCTTTCGGTTACGTAGACGATGATGCCCCAGACGTAAGTACCCCGGGGGTCCCACACGGGACCATCCGACGAGCGGTTCAGTCGAGCCAGTCGGCAAACGGCTCGCCGGCAGTCGCCCGCCGGATGTACGTCCGCTGCATCCCCGCTACCGCGCTCTCGAACGTCTCCCCGTCCTCGAGCCGGCGTCGGACCTCGCGGCGTTTCCACGCGCTCGGGGACGTCCGGGCCTCCCACCGCACCTCGATCGGCTCGAGCAGGGCGTCGACGTGGGCGGATCCGAGGCCGCGATCGGCGAGTCCGAGCCGAGCCAGCTCGAATAGATCGTCGTAGATCTCGGCTGGGTCGCCGGTTCGGATTCCATCGCGGGTGATCCACTCGAGATCGGCCTCGAGACCGTCGTCGACGGCAGCGTAGAACGACTCGCGGGCGGCCGCCCAGGGGAGCGTCGCCAGGGGATGATCGGTCGTGACGATACCGTGGACGAGACCGACGACCAGCGCCTGGAAGCCGATCACATCCGCAGCGGTAGGCTGGGCCGCGAGCGGGCGGTACTCGAGGCGGGGACCCTCGGGGCCGAGGATCGGACGGATCCACCGCCAGCAGGTACCCTGCTTGTGCAACAGCTCCCAGTAATCGTCGGCGAACCCCTCGTGAGGCTCCTCAAGCAGCCACTCGCGCAGCGCGGGGACGCACGGGCGGTCCGCGACGATTCGATCGATCGCGTCGACGGGCGTCTCGAGGTCCCGAGGGAATCGGACCTTTCCCGGGTCGCGGACGTTCATGGACTCGAACACCGGGACGCGAAGCTCGACCGGTCCCTCGAGGGCGGCCTCGGGGTCGTCGTACAGCTCCGGCGGCAGGAACGGTGCGTTCGCCGCCAGAGCGAGTACGGGACCCGCCGTGCGCAACGCGGCGTTGAACGAGGCGGGAAACTGTGGAGTCGGCACCTGGAGATGAACCTGTATCGAGGCGGCAAGCGACTCGACGAGGATCGTCGGGAAAGAGCGCCGACAGCCCGGGACGTCGAGTTCGACCGGGCCGTGAGCGGTGATATCGGCGTCGAGCGCGTAGTAGCGCGGCTTGGGTGCGACGTTGGCCGGAACGCGGTTCCCCTCCGAATCGTCGATAATCGTGGTCAAGTAGCTTCGAGCGCCCTCGGACGGCGGGATCGTCCACATCCCGTCGGCGACGAACCGCAGCTCCCCGCGTTCGCACGCTCGCTCCACCGCGTCGACGCGAGCGGCGAGCTCCTCCGCCTGCGTGTCGACACCCGTCGAATCGAACGGCGAGGCGGGCGTGTTCACCTCGGCGTTGTGCCGTCCCAGTTCGCGCTCGCAAACACTTCCGAACGCCGACTCGGGGACGGCTGCGAGTCGCCCCTCGGCGTCGACGGCGTATCCCTCGAGCTCGAGGCCGAGACGGTACCCGCCCTCGAACGCGCCCGCGGCGAACGTCTCGCGAAGCGCGTCGGCCTGCGCGTTCACCCGACGGTCGAACTCGGCGCGGGTGCGGTCCCGCCGCGTCGCGTGGACGAACTCTTCGGAATTCATCCCTCGAATATGAGGCATGTTAGCACATTAATCTACTCCGTCGACGAAGTCGGACAGGGTGGACCTCGAGCGAACAGGTAGCCGGATCCCTTCGGTGGCGACCCGTTTCGACAGCCTCGAAGTTGT
>PWMF01000095.1 GCA_003559215.1 Natrialbaceae archaeon | reverse complement strand
CGTCGTTGATGGCCCGAACTCGTTTGTACGCGCCCTCGAGGAACGCCGCGACCTCGCGAAACTCCGCCCCCTCCGCGGTCCAGTAGTGCTTTCGAAGGAGGTAGAAGAGGTTGAACGAGCCGGCGCAGTCGACGCTGAGGGCGTCGACGATCGTCTCGACCGCCTCGGGCTCGATCCGGAGGTCGTTCGTCCCGACGGTGCCCCACTCCTGGCGGCGGTCGCCGGTTTCCGGTTCGCGAACCAGCCCGATCTCTCGTCTCGTCATCGTGTGGTGTCTTTCCCCGGGTGACTTATATTTCATCGCCCCCTGTACGTCGTCGACGCGACTCCGGAAAGCGAGTGCTCCGGACGAGTACGTTGATACCTCGTACGACCTCAGTACACGGAGGTGAGAGCGATGACGATAGCCGAATCGAACGAGGAACTCGTCGAGCGCGTCTCCTTCGAGACCTACACCGAGGGCAACGTGGATGCGATCGACGAACTGGTGAGCGAGGAGCACGTCCTCCACGACCCGATGAGCTCCGAGCCGATCCGCGGCCGCGAGGGACTGAAAGACCACGTCGAGTCCCTGCGGGAGGCCGCCCCGGACCTCTCGGGGACCTCTCGGCGACGATCGAGCACGTGATCGCCGACGACGAGTTCGTCGCGGCCCACTTCACTATCCAGGGGGCCCAGGAGGGACCCGTTCCGGCCCTCGATCTCGAGCCGACCGGCGAGCCCTTCGAGGTCGTCGGAATGGAACTCGACCGCATCGAGGACGGCAAGCTGGCCGAAACCTGGCTCGCGTACGATACGCCCGGCTTCGCGGAACAGCTAGGGGCACTCGAGACGAAAACCACTGGGGCCAAGCGGTAGACTGACCGCATCTGCGGGTCTCTACTCTCTCCCTCACGCGAGCGTTCGTCTGCTCACGGCCAGCGGGAACTTCGGTCCCGCTCGACTCGTGAAAATCTCTAAACCGCTACTCGACGTATCGGTACTTGCGCTCGCCCATCCCGACGTACCTTTTTCCTCGCTCGCAAACGCGCTCGCTCGCAAAAATCTACGCTAAAAAACCGCTACTCGACGTATCGGTACTTGCGCTCGCCCATCCGACCCCAGCCGTCGAAGACGAACTCCTTCTCGGGCGTCGTGAACTCCTCGACGTCGACGTCCATCTCGTGGTTGTGGGCGTCGTGGACCTCCTCGTAGTCCTCCCAGCTCATGTCGTAGCGGGCCGCGAGCTGTTCGTCCACGTTCAGCGCCTCGATCTCCTCGTCCCACCTCTCGCAGACGGTCTCGGCGTGGATCTCGGCCTGGGCGCCGCTGCCGTAGGAGCCGACCAGCAGCGTCTCGTCGGTCAGGTCGCGGCCGTTCTCGAGGGCGTGTTTCATCGCGCTGATGCGGGCGACGTGGACGGAGCCGGTGTACCAGTTGCCGACCTCGCGGGCGATGGTCAGCGTCGGGTCGATGGTCCGAGCGTACCATTCCTGATACTGGTCGGTTCCCTTCAGGGAGTCAGTGTACTCCCGGACGGCCTCGTGATAGTCGTCCTCGGTGTCGAACGCCTCGGGCCGGGGCTGGCGACCGATCTCCTCGGCGAGTTCCTCCTCGATGGCGGTATCTCGCGTAACGTACCGGTAGCCGAGCAGCCCGGCCTTCCGGACCATCCCGGGGAACGGCGTGTGGAACGGAATAAAGGCGATGTCGTCGGGGTGGACGTCGCCCGCGACGCTCTCGAAGTCCTGCAGCGCCTCGCGCATCCGGGCGAGATAGACCTGCACCGACCGCTTGCCGTCGACCGACGGGAACTGCTGATTGGGCTTTAGGAAGTCCGTCTCGTCGGCGCTCCCGTACCCCTGCTCGGGCGAGAGTTCGACCAGATTGGGGTCCTCGGCGATATACATCGCGACGGCCCCCGCTCCCTGCGTCGCCTCGCCGGCGTCGCCGCGGGCGTACAGCGCGGTGTCGGTCGCGATCACGATCGCGCCCCGGCCCCGGTTGCGACCCGCGCGGATCCAGTTGTAGGCGTCGTCTAAGCTCTGCGTGCCGGCGATGCAGGCGAACTTTCGCTCGCCCTTGTTGGCGTGGTGGAAGTCGCCCTCGTACACCTGCTCGAGACAGCCCGCGACGTACGTCGAGACGGGCTTCGAGTTGTCGAAGGCACTCTCGGTCGCGACGTCGATCCGGCCGACGTCGTCGGGCTCGAGGCCCTTGCGGTCCATCAGTCGGTACGCCGCGTTCGCCGCCATCGTGACGATGTCCTCGTAGCTGTCGGGGAACGAACTGGCGTTGAGCCCCAGCCCCTTCGTGTACTTCTCCGGATCCTCACCCTTCTGGGGGGCGAAGGTGCCGGGGAGGTCGAGCTTGAGGTTCCCGGTCCAGATCTCGACAGCGTCGATACCGACTGTGGTCATAGTACGGGAATACTGTCCGATCTATATGATATTGTCGTTCGTCGTTTCGACGGTCGTCGAACACCGCGTCGACGGTACGAGTCGCCCCGGGAGCGACGACCGACGAACCGGTCGGTTCGAACGACGGACGTGGCGGGAGAATCGCTCGTCGGCTGTCGAACCGACCGGAGAGAAATCGCTGTGAGAGTCAGTCCTCGTCTTCCTCGACGACCTCGGGGTCGCTCATCGCGCTCTGGAGGCTGTCTAACCCGTTGATCCACTCGGTGACGAGTCCGTACTCGAACTCCTCGGCGACGCGCATATCGAGATCCTCGTCGTCGATGACGAGCGTGCCGGCCTGGGCGGCGTACCCCAGCGCCGCGTCGAGGTTCTCCTCGGCCTCGGCGTCGGCGGCCGCGCCGAGGTAGTCGGTGACGGTCCCCTCCTCGGCTGGACCGTTGGCGATGTACTCCTCGGCGGCGAAGAAGACACAGACCAAACTCGTCTGGACGCCGTCGACGAGGATCAGCTTCTCCTCATCCTCGATGTCGACCTCGCCGAGGACGACCTCGCGGACGTCCTCGATCTCGCCGAGCGCTGCCTCTTGCTCGAGTTCGCCGTCGTCGTAGTCGGCGACGATCTTCGCGATCGCGATCGCGGTGTCGTCCTGCAGATTAAGCAGCAGTCGCGCCGAGTCCTCGTCCTCCGGATCGATCTCCTCGTCTTTGATGCGATCGATCCAGTTCTGCCAGCGTTCCGCCGAGTAGTACTCGGTGGGGGGATTGCTCATACAGACACCTACACCGGCCGCTTGAAATGCCTTTCTCTACCTGTATTCCGAGACGACAATCCCGAGACGGCAGTTTCAGGCCTCCTCGAGCGTCGATTCGGTGTTAATACCGTAGACGCGCTCGGGGGTCTCGACGTGGGCATTTCGAACCGCTTCCTCGTACCCGTTCTCGAGCAGCCACGCCACTCGTCGGGGTACCGTCTTTGGTCCCAGGACGGCGCCGGGACGGTCCGGATCGTCGATATAGTCGGTCTCCATCAGGAAGGGCTCGCCGCGCTCGGCCGCACGCTCGAGTTCGTCCTTCTCGCTAATGACGCTCGGAATCGGGCCCTCGAGTCGCCCGCCCGCGTAGTGCTTGACGACCCTGTGGGCGGGCAGGCCGACCTCCTCGGCCCAGTCGGTGACCTCGGTCATCTCCTCGCTGCCCTCGGCGTGAAGCTGGACTGCGCAGTCCAGTTTCGCACCGCGATCGAACGTGTGGCGCATGACGGCGTTCGAGGCCGCCCAGACGTCGTCGTCGACCTCGTAGTGCGGCCGGCCCGATTTCAGTGCCAGCGCGTCGCCGCTCTCGACGTACTCCGCGGCGACGTCGATCCCGCCCCGCATGATCTCGCGGGCCTCGTCCGGATCGTAGCCGCGCTCGTCGACGAGTCGCGAGATCAGGCCCGGGTGGACCCCGAGAACGGGCCAGGCTCGACCCGGCAGTTCGGCTGACGCCTCGGCGACGATCTCGAGGGTTCGTTCGAAAACGGGTCTGAAATCCTCGCCAGCGTCGGCCTCGACGCCGAGGTGCCAGGAGGGTTTGTTCACCACGAGCATGTGGGTGCCGTCGACGCGAACGAAGTCGCGGACGGCGTCGATCCCGCGGTTGTTGTCCGGATCCAGGTGGAGGTGGTTGTCGAGAACCGGCGTCTCGTCGTCGATCATAGCGGACCCTGGGGCGTCCGCGGCCGAAAAGTCACCGACTCGCTCGCGCTCGGGTCGGGGCGACGGCGTCACTCGCCGAGGGTCACCGCGTCGTCCGCCGCGTTCCGCAGCGCGTCCGAGCGGCCGTAGCTGCCCGGGGCGATGGCGATCGTTTCGACGCCGTTCCGACCCGCGTGCTCGAGGACGGGTTTGAAGTCGGTGTCCCGGGAGGCGATCGCGAGGCGGTCGATCGCCCCCTCGCCGGCCAGGGCGGTCGCGTCGACGGCGAGTTTGACGTCGACGTCGCCGCTGGTGACGATCACCTCGAACCCGCGGGCCTCCGCGGCCTGGATGAGGCCCGGCGTCGCGTGCTCGTCGAGGTAGAGTCGGAGGACGCCCACTCGGCCGAGTTCCTCGGCGGCGGTGCGAAGGTCGTCCAGATCGACGTCGAACTCCTCGCGGAAGACGTTCGGCCCGTCCACAAAGAGGCCGACCGTCGGTTCATCAGTTCCGGCCCCAAACCGGGCCCGGAGGCGGTCGAACATGCCGTTGCATTCCCCTCCGTGAAAAAAGGTGTGACGAAACGCCGCGGAAGACCGTCGGGTGTGTTCCTCGAGAGGCCGACCTGTTTCTCCTCGAAGCGAAGACTCTATCGGAAATATCTGAGCGATATTGCCGACTACCTTGTGAACTCTGTTCCGTGACGAGCGGTTCTCGTGGACCCGACGAGCGAACCGCTGCCGACAGCCGCCGGCAAGTATTGCTAACACAAAACAAATCTTACGCTAGTTTACTTTTAATCCATGAGGAACTCGAGAATCAAATATTATTCACAGAGTCGTCTTACAAGCATTCTTCTAAGTGAATTCTCTCATGTTTATCTATAGCAGATAAATTGTAACCTGTTTCATAAGAATTTAATATACTCTTGTGCTCCGACTGCATGTATCATGCCAGATGATGACATTCACAACACCGGTCGACGAACGGTACTCCAAGCAGCAGGCACACTGGGCGCGCTCTTCGGTCTGAGCGGTGTCGCGGCAGCGGGGCCTGGCCGGGAACCGGGACCGAAGAAGGAGGAGATCCTCGTCGGCGTCGACGACTCCGTCTCGGACGCGGAGGGGACGGTTGAACCGAAGATCCCGAACAACGCCGCGATCGTCCACACGAACGAGACCCTCGGCTACGTTGCGGTGGAGTTCCCCGAGAACGCCGCCGACCGGGCAAAAGAAAACTTCGCTGAGAACGTGTTAGGCGACCGCGACGTGGCCTACGTCGAGGAGAACGCGACAGTCGAGGCGTTCTCCACGCCGAACGATCCGCAGTACGATCAGCAGTACGCCCCCCAGCAGGTCAACTGCGAGGGCGCCTGGGAGACGACGTTCGGCGATTCTGACGTGACCATCTCGATCATCGACCAGGGGATCCAGTACGATCACCCCAACCTCGAGGGAAACATGGACGGCAGCGTCTCGAACTACGGCGAGAACTTCGCCGGCAGCGGCAGCGACCCCTACCCCGTCAGCGAGGGCGAGGACCACGGTACCCACGTCGGCGGGATCGCCGCCGGCGGCACCGACAACGGCGAGGGCCACGCGGGCATCTCGGACTGTTCGATGCTGTCGGCCCGCGCACTGGACGACAGCGGCGGCGGATCGCTATCGGACATCGCCGACGCTATCCAGTGGTCGGCCGACCAGGGTGCCGAGATCATCAACATGTCCCTCGGTGGCGGCGGCTACTCGAGCACGATGGCCAACGCCTGCGAGTACGCCCAAGAGCAGGGGTCGCTGCTGGTTGCTGCTGCCGGTAACGACTCCGGCAGCGTCTCGTATCCGGCAGCGTACGACACGGTCATGGCTATCTCCTCGCTCGACGAGAACGAATCCCTCTCCTCGTTCTCGAACTTCGGGCCGGAGATCGAACTCGCTGCGCCCGGCAGCAACGTGCTCTCGACGGTCAACTGGGACGGCTACGACGAGTACTCGGGGACGTCGATGGCCTCACCGGTTGCCGCGGGCGTCGCGGGGCTCGCGCTGTCGGCTCACTCGGAGCTCTCGAACGCGGAGCTCCGCGACCACCTGCGGGCGACCGCCGCCGACGTCGGTCTCTCGGAGGACGAACAGGGAGACGGCCGCGTCGACGCCGATCTCGCCGTCAACACCGACCCCGACGAGGAGCCGGACGACGGCGATGATGACGATGACGACGGCGGAGACGATCCCGGCGACGGCGAGGAGACGACCTCAATAACGGACACACTCTCGAGTTCCTGGGACAGCGACTGCTGGACCTACGGCTGGCAGTTCGACGATACTCGACGGGTCGTAATCGACCTCGAGGGGCCGAGCGACGCGACGTTCGACCTCTACGCCAACGAGCGCAGTAGCTGCCCGACGACGAGCGACTACGACCACATCTCCTACACCTGGGGCAGCGACGAGGAGATCGTGATCGAAGATCCCGACACGGCAGCGGACCTGCACATACTCGTCGACGCCTACAGCGGCAGCGGCGAGTACACGCTGACGCTCACCGAGTACGAGGGCTGATCCGTAGACGGCCACGCCCCTTTTTCGAACGTCGGTGAGCAGACTCTACTTGCGATAGGAGCGCGACCGACGAAAAGACATTACTACCCCCGGAGTGTCAAGCCGACTATGCCGCTTCAGACGCCGCCGTTGCGTGGGATCCACGCCGATCGTGGAGCGAAGTTTACGGAGTTCGGTGGCTGGGACATGCCCGTGGAGTTCGACTCGATTCAGACCGAACACCGTGCCGTCCGCGAGGACGTCGGGATCTTCGACGTCTCCCACATGGGCCAGATCCACGTCACCGGCCCGGACGCCGCGACGCTGATGCAGCGGCTCACGACCAACGACGTGACCCGCCTCGAGGTCGGCGACGCCCAGTACGCCGCGATCACCGACGAGGAGGGCGTGATCATCGACGACACGGTCGTCTACCGGCTGCCAGACGAGGACGGCCAGCCGACCTACCTCTTCGTGCCCAACGCAGGCACCGACGAGGCGACCCACGAGCGCTGGATCGGCTACCGCAACGACCTCGAGCTCGAGGCGACCGTCGACAACCAGA
The DNA here is from genome assembly GCA_003559215.1 of Natrialbaceae archaeon. Taxonomy (GTDB): domain Archaea; phylum Halobacteriota; class Halobacteria; order Halobacteriales; family Natrialbaceae; genus Natronococcus. Next base: position 17,926 of record PWMF01000095.1, on the reverse strand, counting down.
CCGACGAGTACGCGATGTTCGCCCTGCAGGGACCCGACGCAGCCGACCTGCTCGAGGACGTCGCCGACGACTCGCCGACCGATCTGGGTCGGTTCGAGGCCGCGTACGCGACCGTCGCCGGCGTCGAGTGCTGGACCGCCCGAACCGGCTACACCGGGGAGGACGGGTTCGAACTCGTCGTCCCGTGGGCGGAGGCCGAGGCGGTCTGGTCCCGACTCGAGTGTCAGCCCTGTGGGCTCGGCGCCCGCGACACGCTCCGGATCGAGGCCGGCCTGTTGCTGGCCGGCCAGGAGTTCGATCTCGAGTCGAATCCGCGAACGCCCTACGAGGCGGGGATCGGCTTCGCGGTCGACCTCGACACCGAGTTCGTCGGCCGGGACGCCCTGGCCGAGGCGAACGAGGCCGGCGTCGAGGAACAGCTGGTCGGCTTCCAGCTGATCGATCGCGGCGTCCCGCGTCACAGCTACGATATCACGAACGCAGAGGGCCGGGTCGTCGGCGAGGTCACGAGCGGTACGATGAGCCCGACCCTCGAGCAGCCGATCGGGCTCGGCTACGTCCCGGTCGAGTACGCGGACCCGGGGACGACGCTCCGGGTCGTCGTCCGCGGCCGATCCAAGAAGGCGAGAGTTGAAACCACGCCGTTTATCGACACAGCATAACCATGAGCTTCGACGTTCCAGACGACCGACACTATCTCGAATCGCACGAATGGGCACTCCAGACGGACGACGGGTTCCGCATCGGTATCACCGACTTCGCACAGGACGAACTCGGCGACGTCGTCTTCGTCGAACTCCCCGACGAGGGCGAGTCGATCGCCCAGGAGGAGGAGTTCGGCGTCATCGAATCGATCAAGGCCGTCTCTGACCTGTACGCGCCGGTCGGCGGTGAGGTGCTTTCGGTCAACGAGGCGCTGTTCGACTCGCCCGAACTCGTCAACGAGGATCCGTTTGGCGAGGGCTGGATGCTCGAGGTCGAGGGCGCCGACGAGACCGAACTCGAAGAGCTGCTGTCGGCCGACGAGTACGAAGATCAGATCGCCTGATCAGGGTTCCTGGGGCGTTTCTCGGTTGAAAAACACCATCACCGCCCCGGAGACAACAACAGTCAGAACTGCCCAGACGAGCCACAGCTCCGGCTCGTCGACGACGTAGACGACGACGAGCGTCGCGAGAAAGACGGCTGTCAGCGCCGCCGTCCACAGATCCTTTCGGCGAGCTGGTGTCTCCGACATTCCTTACTCGAGCGTGACGAGGTGGTCGAGCAGTTCCTCGAGCGGTTCGGTCGTCACGGCGAGCGAGTAGCCGTCGATCCGGGCGAGGTCGGCGGCGTGCTCCCAGAGGTCGTCCTCCTCGATGCCGTGGAGGACGACCGCGTTCGGCGTCGGGTTGACGACCCGAAGCGCGACGGCGACGGCTTCGCCCCGCGTGACGCCGGTAAAGACCAGCACGCGGTTCGTGCTCTGGCCGTACAGCCGGAAGAACTCCTCGCTCGAGAGGCGGGTGATCGCACCGATGCTGTCGATGACGGTGTGGCCGCTGACCCGGTCGGTGTTGCCCGCCGTGATCTCGGTCGCGCCGATCTCGTCGTACAGCTGCACGAGCGGCTTCGAGGTCGCGTACTCCCGCAGGTCGTAGACGACGTCGCTCTCGAAGCCCGCCGAGAGCACGCGGCCGTACTGGCGGATTCGGTCGCCGCCGCGGCGTTCGTCGATCGCGAGCAGCCCCTCGACGAGTCGACCGACGACGCCGATCCCGGGACTTTCTCGGCGCCCGCTCTCGTAGTCCGAGATCACCGAGGAGGACACCTCGAGCTCGCTGGCCAGGTCGGTCTGGGAGACGCCGAAGTCGGTCCGCCACTTGCGTAACGTCGCGCCGGGGTCGTCGCTCAGCGTGATCTCTCCGGCGATCTTCTCGGCAAGCTCTCGCTTGGGTCCACGGCCGCCCATACGCGACGGTCGTCCGGTCGACCCAAGTAGCTACCGGAGTCGGCGTCTCCGAACCGGCGGCCGTCGGCGGGATGGCGGTCAGTCGGTCGACTCCGACGCCGCGGGGTCGACCGTCTCGACCCGGGCGCCGATCCAGCTCGCGGCTGCCTCGAGGGTCTCCGAATCGGACCCGGAGAGACGGATCCGACCGGGTCGACCCTCCCCACGGGGGTAGCTACCGACGGCGACGTCGAACTCGTCGGTCACCCCCTCGAGGACGGCCGTCAGCGATCCCTCCGGCGCCGGCGTGTAGAGCGTTCGGGAGCGCGCCTCGCCGGCGAACTCCCCGGCGACCTCGCGGAACATCGCCCGCATCTCCTCGGGGATGCCCGCGAAGACGGAGACGTTCCCGACCGTACAGCCCGGCGCCCACGCCTCCTCGACGACGATGGGCACCGCTCCCTCCGGGAGCGACGCCGCGGCCTCGAGGTCGATCTCGAGGTCGTACTCCGCGACGAGATCCGGATTCTCCTCGCGGAACCGCCGGGCCTTCTCGACCAGGCGTTCGTAGATCTCCTCGCGAACGACCATCTCGCGACCGAGCCCCTCGGCGACGGCCTCGAGGGTGACGTCGTCGGGCGTCCCACCGAGCCCGCCGGTAACGAGCACGGCGTCAAAGCTCTCACTCCAGTCGGCGACGGTGTCGGCGATGAGCTCGCGGTCGTCGGGGATCGTCAGGATCCGTTCGACGGTCGCACCCCGGTCGGTGAGCTGCTCGGCTAACCACGCGGCGTTGGTGTTAGTGGTCGTCCCCGCCAGCAGCTCGTCGCCGACGGTGACGATCGCGACGTTCATGGATCCGGTTGGGGCTCGAGTCAGTTAGCGACTGCGCCGGCCGGCTTCGGTCTCACGCTGTGTCCAGTTCCGGGTGGACGGCTTCGGTAGCGGAGCCGCTCGTACTTACCGGTATTCCTCGCGACATCGTCGTTGGAGCAACGGGATTTGCCGAGCGGGCATGTAATCGGTATCGAACTCTGTTCAGGGAATGCTTTTTTTCTACCTACCGTACCCTGGTATCTGTCCGACGTATCACTGGACGACCGGGGTCGTCTCACGCTCCCGAAGGAGGTCCGAGAGCGATACGGCGACCGATATCACATCGTTCAGCTTTCAGACGGAATCAAGTTGATTCCGATCGCCGACGATCCGCTCGAGGCGCTCAGAGACGAGTTCGCGGATATCGACAAGTCGGCCGACAAGCTTCGCGAAGAAGCGCGAGAGGCTGCGCTCGACGAAGCGGGCCGGTAAATGTACGCGGAGACCGATTTTCTCCTCGCGCTCGTTAAGGACGATGACTGGTTAGGAGCCGCTGCCGAAACGGTGTATCGCGAGCGCCGTGACGAGCTGTGGACGGCGCAGTTCACGCTTATCGAGCTTTTGCTGGTCGCCTACCGCGAGGACCGGGATACCGAACGCGTCGTCTCGAATGCCGCCGATCTCGTCGAAGTGCGCGGCGACGTAGAGACGGTCGTCACCGCAGCAACCTACGTCGAAGATCACGGATTCACCCCGTTCGACGCGCTCCATTTCGTCGAGTCGAACGGAGATACCATCGTCTCGAGCGACGACATGCACGAGGACGTCACCTCACGCCTGGACCTGAAGACGGTCCCCGAGGAGTGAGGGTCCGCAACCACTAAACGCGGCTCACCCCAACCACGTCCTAATGAGCGACTGGACCGAGACGTACCGCCCGACGACGCTGTCGGAGGTACGCGGGAACAACAAGGCCCGGGACCAGCTCGAGGAGTGGGCCGAGAGCTGGGACGACCACCGGAAGGCGGTGATCGTCCACGGCAGTCCGGGCGTCGGGAAGACCTCGGCGGCACACGCGCTGGCCAACGACATGGGTTGGCCCGTGATGGAGCTCAACGCCAGCGACAGCCGCGGCGCCGACGTGATAGAGCGCGTCGCGGGCGAGGCCGCAAAGAGCGGAACCCTCACAGGAGGCGTGTCGGGACGGCGGCTCGTGATTCTCGACGAGGCGGATAACTTCCACGGCAACGCCGACTACGGCGGCTCACGGGAGGTTACTCGGGTCGTCAAGGACGCGAACCAGCCGATCGTCCTCGTCGCCAACGAGTTCTACGACATGAGCCAGTCGCTTCGCAACGCCTGCGAGACGATCGAGTTCCGGGACGTCTCGAAGCGCTCGATCGTTCCCGTCCTGCGGGACATCTGCCGGCGCGAGGACGTCGAGTTCGAGGAGGAAGCCTTAGAGAAGATCGCCGAATCGACCAGCGGCGACCTCCGATCGGCGGTCAACGACCTCCAAGCGGTCGCCGAGGAGGCCGAGCGGCTGACCGTCGAGGACGTCGTCACGGGTGAGCGCGACACCACCGAGGGGATCTTCGACTTTCTCGACGCGCTGATCAAGGAGGAGGACGCCCAGGGGGCGCTGTACGCCTCCTACGACGTCGACGAGACCCCCGACGACCTGCTGAACTGGATCGAGGACAACGTCCCGAAGGACTACGCGGGCGAGGAGCTGGCCGACGCCTACGGATTCCTCGCGAACGCCGACCGCTGGCTCGGCCGGGTCCGGGCCACGCAGGACTACTCGTTCTGGCGGTACGCCACCGACAACATGACCGCGGGGGTCGCGGCCTCCCGCCGCGAGCCGAAAGGGGGCTGGACCCGCTACGGCCCGCCAAGCTACTGGTCGAAGCTCGGTCGCACTAAGGGGACTAGAAACACCCGGGACGCCATCGCCGAGCGCATCGCCGAGCGGGAGGGCACCAGCGTCGCGACGGCTCGTCGAGAGATCCTCCCGTTCCTCTCGGCGATGACCCACCACTGCAAGAACCGCGAGCTGACGGTGCGGATGGCCGCCACCTACGAACTGGACGAGGGTGAGGTCTCCTTCGTCACCGGCAGCGGGAAGACGACCAACAAGGTCGAGTCGATCGTCGCCGATGCCGAAGAACACCGCGAGGAGCAGGCGGTCGAACACTCCGGCGGCGCCTTCTTCGGGAGCGCCTCGAGCAACGACGACCTCGAGGACGCCGACAAAAGCGGCGAGAGCGATGGGGACGACCCCGTGTCGCTCGAGGCCGTCGACGAGACGGGCGACGCCGACGAGGGAGCGCCCTCGGAGGGATCGGCCGACGAGCCCGCGGAACCCGACGACGACCAGTCCGGCCTCTCGGATTTCATGTAATTGCGACTATCGTCGGCTCGTCGATATGTTTAGTTGTGAACTGATCGACACTATTACGGCGGTCGATGTGGACACCGACTCTTGGTGAGTGTAGAATAATGACCAACTACGACTGTCCGCTTTGCTCGAACGGCTACGAGGAACGTACGGATCTCCGGATCCATCTCGAGGTCAACCACCGAAAATCGGCGATCGTCTCGCAGCTTATCGAGACGACGGCGGCGACCGACTCGATGACGGCGGAGGACGACGAACTCGCCCTGGGAGGTAACCGGCCCACACCGCCGTTGTAGCCGGCAGCTACGCCTTTTCGACGAGTCGATCCGAGAACGACCGCGAGAGCGCATCGCGAACGCCGTCCACGAGCTCCTCGGAATTCGAACCGGAGACCGGCGGGACCGTCTCGACGGGACGGTCGGTCATGCGCTCGAGCTCCCCGGGGTTCGTTCGCTCGGCGACGGACGCTCCCTCGTACTCGTTGCAGACGATTCCACGGACGTCGACCCTGCGTCGCTCGAGGGCGTCGACGGTGAGCGCAGTGTGGTTCAGCGTGCCCAGTCCGGAGCGCGTGACGACGACCGCGACCGAGGCGAGGTCGGCGACCAGATCGATCACCTCGCGGTCGCCCGCCAGCGGAACCCGGAGGCCGCCGATCCCCTCGAGGAGGGAGAGGGACGTCCGCTCGCACTCGCGACGGCAGTCAGCCAGCAGCGACTCGTACTCGAGAGGGTCGTCCGCTCGTTCGGCTGCGACCCGCGGCGCCAGCGGCTCCTCGAGGTAGCGCAGGCAGGTCGCCGCCTCGTCGGTTCCGCAGGCGTCGGCAACGAAGGCCGCATCGTCGTCGGGCGGGTGTCCCGTCTGTGCGGGTTTGACCGCGCGTGCGTCGACGCCGCGGTCGCGAAACTGGGCGGTGAGCCCGGCCGTGACGACGGTCTTGCCGACCCCCGTGTCGGTGCCGACGACGGCGACCGTGCTGCTCACAGGAGTCCGACCTCCGTCCCGGCCGCCTGGAACGCCTCGAGGCAGGTGACGACGTCGTTGCGGTCGTGCGCCGCGGTCGGCGCGACGCGGATCCGGCAGCTCCCCTCGGGGACCGTCGGTGGCCGGATCGCCGGCGCGATCACGTTCCGGTCCCGAATTCCGGCCTCGAGTGCCAGCGCGTCCTCGCGGTCGCCGACCACGATCGGCAGAATCTGGGATTCGCCGGGTACCTCGAACCCCATCGACTCGAACCCGTCGCGGAGGTGGGCGACGTTTTCCCAGAGCCGTTCGCGGGCGTCGCTGTGGCGGGCGAGGTGCAGGGCCTCGCTGGCGGCCGCGGCCGCCATCGGCGTCAGCCCCGTCGAGAAGACGAACGGCCGGGCCTGGTTGACCAGCAACTCGACGAGCGCGTCGCTGCCAGCAACGTAGCCGCCCTGACTCGCCAGCGCCTTCGAGAGGGTCCCGAGCTGGACGTGCACCCGGTTCTCGAGCCCCTCTGCCTGGACGATCCCGCCGCCGTCGGCGTACAGCCCCGTCGCGTGGGCCTCGTCGACCATCACCCACGCGCCGAACTCCTCGGCGACGTCGCAGATCGACTCGAGGGGGGCGACGGTGCCGTCCATGCTGAAGACGGTGTCGGTGACGATCAGCCACGACTCGTCGTCGGCGCCAGGACGGTCGGCCCGGGCGGCCAGCTCGGCCTGGAGGCTCGCGGCGTTGCAGTGGTCGTAGACGACCGTTTCGGCGCCCGAGAGGCGACAGCCGTCGACGATGCTCGCGTGGTTGCGCTCGTCGGAGAAGATCACGTCCGGCTCGAGGGCGGTGATCGTCCCGACGTTGGCGGCATAGCCCGAAGAAAAGGCGAGCGCGCGGTCGGTGCCCTTGGTCTCGGCGAGCAGCCGTTCGAGGTCCTGGTGCACCAGCGTGTCGCCGGTGACGAGCCGGCTCGCTCCGGCGCCGGTGCCGACGGTCGCCCCGGCCTGGCGCGCGGCGTCCTGGACGCGCTTGTCGGCGGTCAGTCCGAGGTAGTTGTTCGAGGCGAACACGAGCGCCTCCTCGGCGTCGAGTACCGGTAGCTCGCCTCCCGACGGCGACGCGAAGTACCCCCGCTCCGCGACCCGGTCGGCGGGTGCGAGCGATCGTTTCAGGTCGTGCTCGACGAGCGTGTCGAGCCGATCCTCGAGGTCGAACCCGCGGTCTTCCATTCGAGTAAAGGGAGTCAGCCGTGTGTTTTCACTGTCACGGTTCGTGTCGAGGCGACCGCGGGGTTCGTTCGAGTCGGTCATACGGTTTGCTGTACCTGTTTGCCGGAGTGACCGGGTGCCGTCCCGCGGTCGCTCCGGAAATGACTTCCAGCGGCCCGTCTCAAAACCGGGGCATCAGTTCCGCCGGGCCGACGACGCCGTACTCGCCGGCCCGATTCCGGCGAACGCCGGCTTGCAGGTAGCTGAGCGCGGGTCCGTTGACGTTCGCCTCCATGCTCGTCGCGTCGTCGAGCTGGAACGTGTTCGTCCCCCGCTCGCCGTCGAAGGTCGTTCCGGTCACGGAGACGGTCGTCGTGGTCGGTTTCTCGTCGCTGCGGACGTCGAGGAGGCCGCCGACCGTGACGTCCTCGGCGTCGCAGATTCCCGCACGCTCGAGCAACACGTCGTCGGCGTGTTCCATGTCTTCGAACTCGATGACGCCGTCGTGGTCGTCGACGATCGCCTCGATCTCGTCCGCGGAGAGGTCGCGGGCGGTCTCGATGTCGTAGCCCGGTAGGTGAGCGATATCCTCGCGGACCGTGCCGCGGTTGTCCTCGTACCCCGACTCGAGGCCGACGCCCCACCAGATCTCCACTTCCTCGATCTCGACGAACGACTGGGCTGCGAGCGCGGCCGCACCCGTCAGCAGTCCCGGCGTCGCGCCGGCGCCACAGACGAAGGTGATCCCCGCCTCCTCGAACTCCTCCGCCCGCTCGTCGAGCATCCCGATCACGCGCGAGCGCTTGAGGACGTCGACCATCACGCCGGCGTAGCCGCCCTCGAGGAACCGGTCCGCGACGCGAGGAATGAAGTCGTGTTCGTAGTTCGGCAGCGCCAGCAAGACTGCGTCGATCCCGTTGCCGTGATCGATGACGTCCTGGATGGGGTCGTCACTGGGGCGGGCCTGCTCGGAGGCGACCACTCCCCTGTTCTCGCCGTGTTGTTTGACCCCCTCTCCGTCGGCGGTCGCCGCGCCGCCGTCCGTCGCGACGTCGCCGGGGTTGCTGTCGATATTCCCCTCCGTTGCCGCCAGCAGTTCGTCGACGTCCAGGCCGTCGAAATCGATCGCGGTGCCGTGGCGGTCACATGCCGCGACGGGCGTGAGCCCCTCCTTGTGCCGGCTCACTTCGAGCGTTCGTCGTCCGATACCGCCTGTGCCGAGTACCGCAAACGTCGTTTCGTTCATGTGTAGCTGTAGTGTCGTCCTGTTGGTCGTCAGTCGTCGCTCGGTTCCGCACCCGCACTCGGCCTCGAGTCGCTCGCGCTCTCGCTCGAGGACGCCGACCCGTCGTGGCGGGCCTTGACCGCTTCGGGGTCGAACTCGTTTACCTCGCGGTTGGGCTCGAGGCCGGCCCGTTCGACGATCTCTATGTCCTCGCCGGGTGACTGACCCTCGGTCGTGAGGTAGTCGCCCGTCAGCAGGCCGTCGGCGCCCGCCTCGAGGGGCAGGTGCTGCTCTTCGGGCGCGAGGTTGACCTCGCGGCCGCCGGTCAGGCGCACTCGCGACTCGGGGTGGAGCAGCTTGTACACCGCCACCGTCTTGACGATCTCCTCGGTCGTGATCTCGACGCCCCGCTCGGCGAGAGGCGTTCCCTCGACCGGGTTGAGCACGTTGACGGGCAGCGAGGAGATTCCGATCTCCTGGAGGGCGACGGCGGCCTCGACCCGATCCGTCGGGGTCTCGCCCATCCCGAGGATGACTCCGGCACAGAGATCCATCCCGGCGTCCTTGGCGATCTCGAGGGTCTCCACGCGGTCCTCGAAGCTGTGGGTGTCGACGATCTCGGGGAAGTACCGGGGCGAGGTCTCGATGTTGTGATTGTAGTGGTTGATCCCCTCCTCGGCGAGGATCGCGGCCTCCGTCTCCGTGAGGATTCCGAGGGAGGCGTCGATCTCGAGATCGCACTCGTCGCGGACGAGGCGGATCGACTCGAGGACCTCGGCCCACTCCTCGGGGCGCTGTTTCCGCGAGACGCCCTTCTCGGCGACGACGATACCGAAGCGCTGGGCGCCGTCGCGCTCGGCCCGTTTGGCGGCCTCGAGGATCTTCTCCGACCCGAGGAACTCGTAGGTGTCGATACCGGTATCGAAGTGGACCGACTGCGCGCAGAAGCCGCAGTCCTCGGCGCAGTTGCCCGCCTTCGCGTTGACGATCGAGCAGGCGTCGACGGTGCCGTCGCCGAAGCGATCCCGCACCGCCGCGCCGGCCTCCGCGAGTGGCTCGACCGGCTGAGCGATCAGCGCGACCCCGTCGGTTCGATCGAGCCGTTCGCCGGCCAGCACCCGCTCGAGGGCGTCGTCGACCGTCGGATTTCCAGTCTCGTAAACCACACTCGACTAGCTGGTTGACGGATATATAATGATTGTGGAGATAGTCAGGAGCTGCGACTCGTCGCGCGTTTCGACTGTCGCGTCAGCGGTGGATCCCGCGCCCCGCCTCGAGCGTCCGCTCGACGAACTCGGTCGAAAACGGATCGCTCAGCCGTCGGGATGCCACGTCACTCCCTCCCGGTGAACGCTAAAGGGTTTCGCGCCGCAGGCGGGACAGACGGTTCCGCCACCCCCGGGGTCGTCCGGGCGATCCGGGATCTCGTGGTGGTACCCGCAGGCGTCGCACTCGAGGTCGAACGGCATACCGTATCGAACATGCTACAGTCCGATGAACCCCGGGTGGCAGCGTCTAACAGGGGGCACGGTTTTGGTATTCAGAATCTCGAGCGAAAACTCGCGTTACGTACAGGTGAAACAAGTAACATAACGAGTTAGTCGCTCTGGGCAACCGGATCAGAAGTACACACTATTAGTAATTATTAAGCATTATGATTCCCGCCCAACACTCTAATAGGAGTGGACGGTAGAGTATAACCAACATGGTTGTAGTGAGATTTGAGAATGGAAAGCGCGTTATTCAGAAATGGGATGACGTGTTTAAAGCTGTCTCGGCGGAACCTCGTCGGCAGCTTATTGTCACACTGTTAGATTCGCCGCCAGATCAAGCAGTGCCACTCCCAGAAAGTGCAATAAACCCGAATGTCCCTGCGGATCCAGAGATACTCAAGCAAGAGTTATACCACTGTCATCTTCCGATGTTGGCCGATCTGGGGTTCATCAAATGGGAGACTGAACCCTTAGTCGCATCCCGTGGCCCACAGTTTGATGAAGTCGCCGTCGTATTTGAAGCCCTACAGTCGGCTGCAACCGAAATTCCCGACTCCTTAGTAGTAGGATGCCAGCGGCTGGAACGGGAACAGCAGGAGTCTACTGGCGACTGACGATCCAATCGTTCCATTCGCATCTACAGATAACGGATTCACAGTCGAGACTGAATACCGAAATCACCCTCCCACGCGAAGTTACGTGGCGGGACGAACGAAACGGCCGCTGCGCTCGCGGTCGCTCGAGGCGAACGAACGGGTCGAAAAGACGGCACGTCGAATCGTGAGTAACGAGATGTGGGTTCGGCGTCAGGAGCCTCACGAACTCACAGAGGGGCGGTATCGCCGTATCCAGTGTGTGTAGGTAGCGTGGGATTCGTTGTCATCACCACCATAGTATCGACGAGTTCGTGTACTGTAATAAGCTTTGTTGCTAGCTATGTGTCCAGATCGAGCGACGGTTTATAATCGAGCGGCTCCTGATTCCGCCCGAAAGCTGACGTTCCGCAGGTACTGCCGATCCGAGTCGACGATCTCGAGCGGGTGACGACGAGTCTCCGATCCTGCGGCCGGTTCGAGCCCCCTCCCGCGAACAGTCGACGGACTCACGTACGGGTCGGACTCGAGTACTCGCATCGAGACGAACGGCGAAAAAAACGTGCGATCGACGAACGTTCGCCGTTCACGTTCGCTCGCTACCGAACGACGGAGTTCCGGACTACGCGAGGAACTCTTCGATGTGGTCGGCGACCTCCTCAGGGGTGTCGCCGACGGGGACGCCCGCGTCGTTCAGCGCCGAGATCTTGCTTTCGGCGGTACCGGTTCCGGAGCCGGAGACGATGGCGCCCGCGTGGCCCATGCGCTTGCCCGGTGGGGCCGTGCGGCCAGCGATGAAGCCGGCGACTGGCGTGTCGACGTAGTCGTCGATGAACGCCGCGGCCTCCTCCTCGTCCTCGCCGCCGATCTCGCCGCACATGACGATCGCGTCGGTTTCGGGGTCGTCCTCGAACAGCTCGAGGGCGTCGACGAAGTCCGTCCCGATGATGGGGTCGCCGCCGATCCCGATCGCGGTGCTCTGGCCGAGTCCGCGGTTAGTGAGGTTGTCGACGACCTGGTAGGTCAGCGTCCCGGAACGGGAGACCAGGCCGACGTTCCCCTCCGAGAAGATGTTGCCCGGCAGGATGCCCAGCTTGGCCTCGCCGGGGGTGATGAGCCCCGGACAGTTCGGACCGATGAGCCGCGTGTCGGTCTCGGTGAGACGCTTGTTGACCCGCGCCATGTCCTGGGTCGGGATGCCCTCCGTGATCGCGACAGCGAGGTCGAGGTCCGTGTCGAGGGACTCGAAGACCGCGTCGCCGGCGAACGCCGGCGGAACGAAGATCACCGAGGTGTCGGCGTCTTCCTCCTCGACGGCCTCGTGGACCGTGTCGTACACCGGGACGCCGGCGGCCTCCTGGCCGCCCTTCCCGGGAACGGCGCCCGCGACGACGTTCGTGCCGTACTCCATCATCTGCTCGGCGTGGAACTTGCCCTCCCCGCCGGTGATGCCCTGTACCACGACGCGCGTGTCGTCGTCGACTAGTACACTCATGCTTGTCCCTCCTCAGCGTACTCGACGGCACGCTGAACCGCGTCCTCGAGGGTCTGTTCGACCGTCACGAGGTCCTCGTTCAGAATCTCCATGCCTTCCTCCCAGTTCGTCCCTGCGAGGCGGACGACGACCGGCTTCGGAATCTCGTCGAACTGCTCTAGGGCCTCGTTGATCCCACGGGCGACCTCGTCGCCCCGGGTGATCCCGCCGAAGATGTTGAAGACGACGCTGTCGACGTTGTCGTCCGAGAACACCATATCGAGCGCGTTGGTGATGCGCTCTGCCTTCGCGCCGCCGCCGACGTCGAGGAAGTTCGCGGGCTCGCCGCCGTAGTGGTCGACCAAGTCGAGCGTGGTCATCACGAGGCCGGCACCGTTGCCGATGATTCCCGTGTTCCCCTCGAGGCGAACGTAGTCGAAGCCGTACTCGTCGGCCTTCCGCTCGAGTTCGTCGCCGCCGCTTGCGGCCTCGGCCTGCATCTCGGCGAGTTCGGGCTGGCGGAACAGTGCATCCTCGTCGATGTTCATAACGGCGTCAGCCGCGATGACCTCGTCGTCGTCGGTGACCATCAGCGGGTTGATCTCGGCGTCGGAGCCGTCGCGGTCGTCCCAGAGCTGATAGAGCGTGGTGAGAACGCTCGAGACGTCCCGGGCAACGGCCTTGTCGACGCCGGCGTCGTAGACGGCCTTGCGGGCCTGGTAGGGATGCATGCCGAACGAGGGGTCGACGTGTTCGCGGGCAATCGCCTCAGGATCCTCCTCGGCGACCTCCTCGATATTCACGCCGCCCTTGGTCGAGACCATCGCGACGGGTTTGCCCTCGCCACGGTCCATCGTGATGCCGACGTAGAGCTCGTCGACGAAGTCGACCGCTCCCTCGACGAGGACCTGATCGACGTGGTAGCCCTTGAGGTCCATCCCGATGATCGACTCGGCCGCCTCGCGAGCCTCCTCGTCGTTGTCGACGAGTTCGATACCGCCGGCTTTCCCCCGGCCGCCGACCTGTACCTGCGCCTTGACCGCGACCGGATACCCGATCTCCTCGGCCGCCGTCAGTACGCCGTCGACGTCCGAAGCGAGCTTCGACTCCGGCGTCGGAATCCCGGCGTCGGCGAAGACTTGCTTCGCCTGGTACTCGTGTAGTTTCATAGCCATCAGAAGGGCTGTCGCGCCGTTGCTTAAATCCTGCCAGTTTCCGCTCGACTTCCGGCAGCGATTGCCACGGCCGGAACGCTCCCCGCCGCTCGAGCGAAATTAACTCAGTTCCGTATTAGAGTGGCTTTATTAACCCACACGATGTACCAGTAGGTGATGCCCGAAGTAAACGTCTCCGAGTCCCTGTACAAGAAGCTCGAGGAAGAGAACCCCGAGTCGATCGAGGACGCGGTCTGGGAGCTGATGTACCAGGCGCGACGCGAGTCCCAGTACTAGTAGTCGATCGAGCCCTTCGCCGCGAGCGTGGCGTTATTCTGCTGCCGCCGATACATGGTAGCCGACGGTAGCTCGAGTGAGCGCACCGAAGCGTTTGACTCCGTACGGATCATACTCCGAGACGAGCGGTGTATCTCCGTACCCCCGGCGGCCGCGACGAGCGGAACGGACTGCCCCGGAGCCGACTCGGATACCGCCGACCGGAGGCGGTGTCGTAGTGTCGACCCCGACGACCACACGCGAGGGGTACCGCCTGCCAGCGTGGCTGCTCGCTGCACTTCGCTTCCTGGTTCACAGCAATCTCTTCATCTCGCTCGCGGCCGCGAGCGTGGTCGTCACGACCGCCGTCCTCGCCGACCTGCCGCTCGAGGCGCTGCCCGCCTTCATCGTCTTCGCGGCGGCGATGTTCGTCTACACGATAAACCGCTTTACCGACCTCGAGGAGGACCGCGAGAACGTTCCCCGGCGCGCGGCGTTCGTCGAGCGCGCCGGCCTCGCCTGGCTGGCGCTGGGCGTTGGGCTCTACCTCGGCGCCATCGCCGTCTCGGTCGCGCTCGAACTCCCGGGCGCCGGCTACCTGCTGTTGCCCGCGGTCGTCGCCGGACTGTACACCCTCGGGGTCAAGCGGGTTTTCCTCGTGAAGAACCTCTTCGTCGGCTTCGCCTGGGCGGTGATTCCCCTCGGCGTCGGGGTCTACTACGAGCAGCTGCTGACCCGTGAGGTGCTCTTTCTCGCCGCCTACATCGGGAGCATGATCACGATCGCTGCGGCGATCTTCGATATCAAGGACATCGAGGGCGACCGCGAGGAGGGGATCGCGACGATCCCGACTGCGTTCGGCCCGCGCCGGACCCGTATCGTCGCCCAGATCGCCAACGTCGCCGTCGCGGTCGGCGTCGTCGCGGTCGTCACCGCGGGGGTCCTCGACGTCCGGTTCCTCGTCCTGCTGGCCTTTCACGGCTACGTCGGCTGTTACATCCCCTTTGCGAGCCGGGACCGCGGGCCGCTGTTCTACGGCGGGGTCGTTGACGGCGAACACGTCTTTCTGGCCGCACTCGTGCTCGCACTCGAGTGGCTCGTCTGGTAGCGGACGGCGACGCTCGTCTCCGGTGACGGCTGCGACCGACGACCGTGTTCGGGCGGTTAGGTCGATCGCTCGGAGTATGGGGGGCGTACGGATCGACCCGGCGGAGATACTGGAAGCATAACAATCCCCCGACCCCGGGTGTGGGTTCGACGAACGATGGATCGACGGACCTACCTCGCGATCGGAGCGGCGACCGTCCTCGCCGGCTGTACCGAACTCGGCGGCCCCGGAGAACCGGACACGAGCGACGAACGGGCCGACGACGTCGGGACGGAGCCGACCGACGATACGTCGGACGGCGACGAGAATTCCGAGGACAGCGACGAGGAGGATCGCGAGGACGACGAGGAGGAGTTCCCCGAGCTCGTCGGCACCTTCGACGACTTCGAGAACCTCGAGGAGTGGTGGGAGTGGCAGGACATCGGGACGCTCGAGGCCGATTCGAGTCGCGCTTCGATCGGGTCCCAGTCGGCGCTGCTGACAGCGTCGGTCGAATCGCGGGGGCAGGTTCGAGTTCGTCGCGAGCTCGAGGAGCCGATCGACGTTCGGGAGGTCGCGCCCGGGCTCGATCTGGCCACCGACACGGATTCCGGCGTCGTGCGCATCCAGCTCCAGGACGCCGACGCCCACTACGTCGAGTACAGCCAGGGGTTCGCGGGCGGAACGTCACTGACGCGTCATAACTTCGGTATCACCCGAATCCGAGGCGAGCCCGACCTGAGCGAGGTCGTCGTCCTGCAGGTGATCCGCTGGTTCGGCGACGACGCCGAGGGCCGCCAGTGGATCGACGACTTCCACTTCGTTCCCCGACCGACCCAGGGGGCGGTGTTGCTCCAGTTCCACGGCGGGTACGAAACCCACTACACTGAGGCCCTATCTCGCCTCGAGGACGCCGACCTCCCGGCGACGGCGTTCGTGCCGACCGCTCGGCTCCACGAAGACGACGCTGAGGGCGATCGGCTCACCCGCGACCAGGTCGACGAGCTCGCCGCAGCCGGCTGGACGATCGGCGCACAGTCCGCGAACGGCCAGCCCCTCGATAACGCCGACTCGGATGCGCTCGAGGAGGCCGTCGTCGATCCGGTCGACTGGCTCTCCGAGGCGGGCTACGGGGACGGCGCCCGCGTCTTCGCGTACCCGGGCTCGAAGTACACCGACGAGTCCGTCGATCTCGTCCGTGAGAACTACGACCTCGCCTTCGCGGGCCGCTCGCGCTCGCAGGGACACGCGGGGAACCCCCACCTCTGCTCGATGGCCGAGACGCCCGCCCCGGGCGAGGCGGCAGACCTGCTCGAGTGGACCGCCGAGTGGGGCGGGATCACGGCGATCCCGTTCTATCGGCTCGACGAGGAGAGCGCGCTCGAAGCGCTCGAGGAGACGGTTCGTGCGCTCGAGGAGTACGTCGAGGCGGGAGAACTCGAGGTGATCACGTCCGCCGAGATGGCCGAGGAGTACGTCTACGAGCAGCCGACCACCGATCGACGGTGAAACGGTTCCGACACAGACTCGAGTTCGAAAAGCGAACGGCAGCGGTGTACAAAACGCGCACGTCGAGTGTGGCCGAAGTCGGCGTTCGGCCGCCACAGGAGTCGTACCAGAGGATCGCGGTGTTCGACACGAGATCGGTTGCGTCGCGTGAGCAGTATGGTATTCGTTGTCATCACCACCGTATATTCGAAGAAACTCCGTCCAGTAATAAGCTTTCCCACTAGTCAGACTGCAAGCAATAGGTAGAATATGAGGGCGTATGGGCACCTTAACCGATACATATACGTTGACCCATCGTTCCACTGGACGCGATCGGTCGGTAGTGATTCGAAACCGCTAGACGGACTCGAGCCGGCGAGCGCCGATCAGGGCTCCTCGACGTCGACCCAGAGGTGGACGTGGTACTCGGTGTCGTCGGTCGTCGGCTCCTCGGGTACCTCGCCGCCGGGGAACAGCAGCCAGACGATCCGGACGTCCTCGCCGACCATCGTCGGCTCGAGCTCGTGGGTGTGGTGCCAGCTCTCGTCGTGTGCCAGCGTCGTCTCGAAGCGGTCGAGCTCCCGCTGTTCGGTGACGACGGTCTCGTTAACTGCAGTCTGGTTCCCCTCGTCGGCGGCCGACTCCGTGACGGCGCTCTCGTTGACGACGGTCTCCGTTTGCTGTTCGACGGCGACGACGGTGTAGTCGGTCGTCTCGTGTTCGTGGTTGTCGACGCCAACGATGACCTCGGCGCTCTCGCCTTGTGTGAACTCGGTCGGATAACCGTCAGCAACGTACTCGCCGTCCTCGTCCTCGGTGAGGAGATAGACGGCCGAGAACTGCTCGCCCGCCGGCGGGGAGACGACCGCGAAGCCGACGACGCCGACCGCGAGCACGATCGAGAGGATCAACAGGACGTTTAGTGCGCCGTCGAGGCGGGTCTCCGGCTCGAGCAGCTCCGAGCGCCCGGCCGCGTACCACTCGCGGTAGGGAACCGCGAACCGCTCCTCGGCGGGGAGTTCCCAGCGGCGGTGGGCCGCGACGGCCGTCGCGAGGACGGTAAAGCCAGACAGCGAGAGCATGATCGGCGTCAGGCGGATCCCCCACGGCGTGAAGTTCAATACGAGGCCGATCAGGGGAACGATAGCGATGCTCAGCCCGAACGCGAGCGCGACGCGCTCGATGCCGTCGATCCCCGCGCGGATCGATTCGCCCGAAAAGCGGGCGGTCTCGTCCGCGTCGTCGGTCGTCGGCGACTCACCGGCCTCGGGAAAGAGCGCGGCGATGAAGACGTATCCGGGGACGAACAGCGCGAAGGCGAGCCCCAGCGGAACCCGAAGCGGCGTGTCCCGAACGAGGGGAACGAAGACGGCGACGTTGACGAGGAGGGTCACGATGAGCATCGCCGCGAGATCGGCGGGCAGCCTGCGGACCGGGCGGGGAATCAGCAGCCGAAGCGACCGTCGATCGTCCATTCGGTACGTCGTTTGCAAGCGGTCAATAAAAGTCGGTCGATCGAACCGTCCTACGCGGCGGCCGACGCCGACCCGGACGTCGCCTCGAGGTCAGCCTCCTCGCAGAGCCGCTCGGCGGTCTCGACGGCGCGTTCGGCCTGGTCCTCGGTAACCGGATCCGGTGTGAAGGCGGCCTGCTCGTAGGTTTCGACGAGCTCGCGGAGGGGGACCGCGTCAGCCGTGGCGTCGTCGGCGTGCTCGCGGTAGAACTCCCAGTGGGTCGCTGCGCCGGGCCGACCGACCGCGCTTCCGTAGGCGTGTCTGACGGCGGCGTGTGCGGTTCCAACCGCGGTGTCGGTTCGACCGT
>PWMF01000037.1 GCA_003559215.1 Natrialbaceae archaeon | reverse complement strand
CCGCCGAAGACGGCCTCCTCGCCGGGCGTGCCGTAATCCGTCTCGATTCTCGCCAGCAGGTTCGTATCGCCCAGTCGAACGCGATCGCCCTCGGTCGCGCCGAACAGGTCCGTGTACTCGCGTCGGGAGAGCTCGCGGCTCATCGCTTGTCCTCCCCCGGCGTCGATTCCGTTCCGTCGATTCCAAGGAACCCGCGCTCTCGAGCGCGCTCGAGCGCTCGCTTCCGGCGCTCCTCGTCGTCCAGTGGACCGTCGACCAGCCCGCTCATCCCGCGGACGATCCGATCACCGCCGATCGCGACCAGCTCGACCTCCCGTTCCTGACCCGGCTCGAACCTGACGGCCGTTCCGGCCGGCACGTTCAGACGGAAGCCGTACGATCGCTCCCGGTCGAACCGCAGTCCCGGATTGACCTCGAAGAAGTGAAAGTGCGAGCCGATCTGTACCGGCCGGTCGCCGGTGTTCTCGACCGTGACGGTCGTCGTCTCCCGCCCCTCGTTGATCCTGACGGGATCGTCCGCCGGCAGCAACTCACCCGGGACGATCCCGCTCATCCATCGATCACCGCGACACTCGAGCGTTCGTTCATCACGCCGCCCTTCGAAAGGTGCCACCCTAATGGACGCTGTTACAACAATATTTGCAGCAGTGAGTTGTTTGGGCAGTATTTTGGCATACTCTGCCCCATATATTTCCCGTACTACCGATTATTGAAGTGGAACTTGACAATCGTGAGCGGGCGCGGGCGCCCCCGATCACTCCGCGCCGAGCGCCTTCTCGAGCGCAGGGAGGTTGATCTCGCGCATCTGTCCCAGGTAGTCGCCGTACCCCTCTTCCCGCCAGTCGGGGATCGTGCTCTCGGCCGGCGAGACCATCAGGGTGTCCTCGACGGTGTCGGCCTCCTCGGCGATCGTCTCGGCGAGGCGGTCGCCGTCGAAGTAGTCCCAGAGGACGTACTCGATCCCCCGCTCCTCGAGGAAGGCGACGGTGTCGGCGATCTCCTCGCTCGAGGGTGCGGCGTCGGGCGAGAGACCGACCGGGGTACGGATCTCGAACCCGTAGCGCTCGCCGAGATACTGAAAAGAGTCGTGGCCGGCCAGCACGACGGCGTCGTGCTCCCGATCCGAGAGTCGCTGCTCGTACTCCTCGTGGAGGGCGGTCAGTTCCTCGACGTAGGCCGCGGCGTTCTCCTCGTAGGTCGCCTCGTCGTCCGGATCGATCGCGATCAACCCGTCGCGGACGTTCTCTACTCCTCGCCGAGCGAGCGCGGGATCGGAGAAGAACTTCGCGTCGTACTCGCCGTGGCTATGGCCGTGGTCGTCCCCGTGATCGTGATCCCCGTGTCCGTGATCGTGCTCGCCTACCTCGGTCTCGAGCGGGGGCGCCTCCCAGACGACGTCGCCGTCCTCGAGCAGCTGTACGACGAGTTCGGTGAAGTCGTCCTCGAACGCCTCGAACGCGATCGCGTCGCCCTCGATCTCGTACGCGAGGGCGTCGTCGTCGTTGCCGTCGGTCGTCCGCACGGCCAGCGCGTACGTCTCGCCGAACTCGAGCGTCTCACCGTCGTCGGTCTCGGCGACGACGGTCACCGAACGCGAGTCCTCGAGCGGGACCGAAAGCGGGTCGTCGTGCCAGTGATCCCCGTGTGCGTACGCGACCGTCTCGTCGCCCTCGAGCAGGGCGAGCTCGCCGACGCCGAGTTCCTCGACGCGATCGTCGTGGTCGTGACCGTGATCGTGGCCGTCGTACTCGAGGAGGTCGATCCCCGCGAGGGCGTCGATCAGCGCCAGATCGGACTCCTTCTCGAGTTCGGGGACGGCGTCGTCGACCCAGTGCTGGAATCCCTCGGCGTCGAGGTAGACGAAGGCGTCGGCCTCGGAGATCTCGGGGACGAGCGTCGACGGCGGTTCCCAGCCGTGGCCGTGTTCGCCGTCGGGGACGGCGTTCTCGACCGTCGCTCCGCCGCCGGCGACCGCGGCGGTGAACTCCGCGAGCGTAAAGAACGACGCGTACAGGTCGTCGTCCGGCGCGTCCTCGCCGTCGCCCGCTGGCTCGTCGAGACAGCCGGCGAGGGCGACCGAACAGCACCCGCCCGCCGCACCCAACACGTCGCGTCGTCCGTAATTCATCGATACCCCTTGCTCGCCACCGGTCCCACATATATTCCCCGTCTCGGGTAATACTGCTCTAGACGGTCGCTCGCCCGGGTTTCGCCGCAGCTACCGTATTCGGCGTTCGTCCAAAACTCGCTGGGGCCGACCGCTTGGACGCTGGCGGCGTTCGGTCCGAATCTTCGGCCTCTCGGGGGCTCTCGCCGCTGCTCGAGCGGATCCGGCTGGTATCCTGGGTTCTGGCGCACTCGCCTCGGAAAACTCGACGGATATAGACAGACGTCCCCTCGAGACGACGTTCGTTCAGTATAATATCGTCCTTACCGATGACCGATCATCGGGGGTGACGTTGTACTGTTGGCAGGAAACGTTTTTATATCAGTGATAGAGTCCGGTGAACAGAGATGAAGACTGGACGAACGTCACCCTATTTCGGAGTTTGGGTTGACAGACTAGCATGTTTATCGAGAAGAGATGAGGGGTCGGAGGGGTGTTCGTGACCGAACGGTCGCTCACCCGCCGTTCGGTCCTCGCGGCCGGATCGGCCGGCGCACTGGCGGCCACCGCCGGCTGCGTCGGCGAGGGAGCCGTTCTGGGAATGCAGGACCGCGGTACGAACCCGACGGCTGCTATTTTAGAGGACCGGTCCGGAACGTTCGCCCTGACCGGGACGGCGAAGTACCGGACGACGAAGCTCGCGATCGAGGAGATCAACCGCGACGGGGGATTCCTCGGCGAGGAGCTCGAGGTCTTCGCGCCCGACCCGCAGTCCGACAACATGCGCTATCAGGATCTCGCTCGCCACGCGATCTACCAGGAGGACGCTGACGTGCTGTGGGCGGGCTACTCGAGCGCGACCCGGGAGGCGATCCGGCCGCTGATCAACGAGCACGAGCAGCTGTACTTCTACACGACCCAGTACGAAGGCGGAGTCTGTGACAAGACCGTCTTCCCGCTGGGCGCGACGGCTCGCCAGCAGCTCGGCGCCGTCGTCCCCCACATGATCGAGGAGTTCGGTGACGAGATCTACACGGTCGCCGCGGACTACAACTTCGGCCAGCTCTCGGGGGACTGGGTGAAGATAATCGCCGAGGAACACGGCGCCGAGGTCGTCGGTGAGGAGTACATTCCGCTAGACGAGTCCCAGTTCGGGTCGACGATCAACAACATCCAGTCGGCGGAGCCGGACTTCGTGATGTCGATGCTCGTCGGGCAGGACCACTCGGCGTTCTACGAGCAGCGCCTGGCCAGCGGGCTCACCGATGTTCCGATCGGCACCTCGACGAACATGGCCCAGGAGCGCGAACACCTGCGGATCGACCCGCCCGCCCTGGAGGACGTCTATGCGGGCGTCAACTACATGGAGGAGCTGCCGACCGACCGAAACGAGGACTTCGTCGAGCGCTACTACGAGCGTTGGGACGACGCGGAGTACATCAACCAGGAAGCCCAGAACAACTACTTCTCGGTCTACCTGTACAAGGAGGCCGTCGAACGCGCAGGGACGTTCGATCAGGCGGCCGTGATCGAGGCCCTCGAGTCGGGGCTCGAGGTCGAGGCCCCGGAGGGTGAGATCAGACTCGACCCCCAGACACACCACATGGAGCACAACATGCGCGTCGCACACGCCGACGAGAACCACGAGATCAGCTTCGACGAACCGCGAACGATCGAGCCGGTCTTCCTCGAGGAGGTCGGCTGCGATCTGACGAGCGAAGCGGAACGGACTCAGTACGAACCCGACGCGTTCTACGAGGAGGCCTGAAATGGCGGGTGCAGGACTGCTGAACTTCGGCTTCGAGTTCGTCGAGATCTTCGCCTTCATCGTGCTGGCGACGGTCGGACTGGCGGTTATCTTCGGCATGATGGGGATCATCAACCTCGCCCACGGTGAGTTTATCCTCGTCGGCGCGTACGCGACCACGTTTACCTTCGCCGCGGGGCTTCCGCTCCCGCTGGCGATGCTCACTGGCGTCGTGCTGACGGCGGTCTACGGGCTCGTCCTCGAGCGGCTGATTATCCGCCATCTCTACGGTCGACTGCTCGACTCGATGGTCGTCACCTGGGGGATCAGCCTCGTGATGATCCAGCTCACGCGGATCGTCTTCGGCAACACTGCCCCCGGGATCGGGATCCCGTTCGGACAGCTCCCGGTCGTCGACGGTCCCGTCTACTACCTCGTCCTCGCGGTCGTCGCGGTCGGAGTGCTCGGCGGGCTGTACGCGCTGTTCATGTGGACCGACTTCGGGATCCGCGCCCGCGCGACGATGCAGGACGAGGCGACCGCACGCAGCATGGGCGTCGACACCGATCGGATGTACATGACCACGTTCGCCGTCGGCTCCGGATTAGCGGGCCTCGCGGGGGCGCTGTACGCACCCGTGATGACGGTCACGCCGGAGTACGGCACCGGATTCCTGGTCGAGGCGTTCGTCGCGGTCGTCGTCGGCGGCGCCTCCGTCCTCGTGGGGACCGTCCTCGCCAGCGGACTTCTCGGGACGGTCAACGCCGCGGTGACCAACGTCGCCGGCACCTTCATGGGACAGGTCGCGATGCTGATCGCCGCCATTATCGCCATCCGACTGATGCCCGACGGGATTACGGGACTACTCGCCGACTGGCGCGAGAGCCGGGGTGAGGGCCAGTGAGCGTCGGCTCGAGCGACGGCCCGCTCGCCGCGTTGCGCCGACCGTTCGAGGGACCGAACACGATGGGCAACTCGCCGGCGTTCTGGCTCGGCCTCGCGGTCGCCGTCGCCGCCCTCGCGGCGCTGCCCGTTCTCTTCGGGCTCTACGCCGCGGAGGTCGGCGCGGTGTTTCTCGCCTACGCCCTGCTGGGGATGAGCCTTGCCTTCATCTGGGGCTACTGCGGCATCCTCAGCTTCGGGCAGGTCGCGTTCTTCGGCGTCGCCGGCTACGTATTCGGGATCGTCGCGATCAACGCCGCGACGCTGACCGGGCTGACGCTCGCGCTGCTGGCGGCGGTCGTCGTCTCGACCGCGTTTGCCGCGGCGCTCGGCTACTTCATGTTCTACGGCGGCGTGCGGGACGTCTACGTGACGATCCTCACGCTCGTCGTCGCACTGGTGTTGTACACGTTCATGGGCCAGACCGCCGGCGGCGAGTGGGCGGTCGGCGACGCCCGGCTGGGCGGATTCAACGGGATGAGCGGCGTGCCCGATCTCGCTGTCGGGATCGGATCGACCGGATTTGAGATCGGGCTCCTCGGTCACTACTACGTAACCCTCGGGGCGCTCGTGGCGACCTACCTCGGGCTGCGCGCGCTCGTCAACAGCCAGTTCGGCTACGCGATGGTCGCGACCCGCGAGGACGAGGATCGGACGGCGATGTTCGGCTACGATACGACGTTCATCAAACTCGTCGTCTTCACGATCGGCGGGGCGATCGCCGGCCTCGGCGGCGTGCTCTTTACCACGCAGAACAACTACGTCGACCCGAGCGTCTTCGGGATCACCGCCGCGGCGCTGCCGGTCGTCTGGGCCAGTGTTGGCGGCCGGACCTCGCTGATCGGCACCGTCGGGGCCGCGCTCGCGATCCAGTTCGTCGACTACCGGCTTGCGCTCTCGGGCAGCGAGTGGGCGCTAGTGTTGATCGGCTCGCTGCTGGTGTTCGTCGTCCTCGTCATGCCGGAGGGGGTCGCCCCGCGGCTCCACGAGTACGTCGTCGAGTACCGCGAGGACGCCGATCCGTCGCCGGCGCCACAGGAACCGCCTGCGGCCAGCGAGGAGGTGGGCGACTGATGGCGACGAGCGACCCCACCGTCAAGACCACGCCGGCAGTCGATGCGACCGGCGAAGGCTCCTCGCGGATCCTGGAGACGCGAGGGCTGCGCAAGGAGTTCGGCGGGCTCACCGCGACCGACGACGTCGACTTCGCCCTCGAGGAGGGCGAACTTCGCTGTCTCATCGGCCCCAACGGGGCCGGCAAGAGCACGTTCCTCAACCTGCTCACGGGCCAGCTCGAGCCCACAGCCGGGGAGATCTACTACGACGGCACTGACATCACGGGGCTGCCGTCCCACGAGCGGGTCGGCCGCGGGATCAGCATGAAGTTCCAGGTTCCGAGCGTCTACGAGGGACTGACCGTGGCGCAGAACCTGCGGATCCCGCTCCAGCAGGTCGTCGAGCCCGACACCTTCGACCCCCGCACGCGCGAGATCCTCGAGCGCTTCGACCTGCTTGCCGAACGGGAGACCGTCGCCGCGAACCTCTCGCACGGCCAGCAACAGCGCCTCGAGATCGGGATGGCGATGGCGATGGAGCCGAAGCTCATGTTACTGGACGAGCCGGTTGCCGGTCTCTCGGTCGAGGAGACCGCGGACATCGCGGAACTCCTCCAGGAAATCGCCGACGACGACGGCGTCGCGCTGATCGTCATCGAACACGACATCGACTTCGTCGAAACGATCGCGGATCGTGTCACCGTACTCGATCAGGGCTCGATCTTCAGGGAGGGCTCGATCGGGGAGATCAAGACCGATCCCGAAGTGAAGCGGATCTATCTCGGAGAGGACCACTGATGCTCGAACTCACGGACCTGCACGCGTCGTACGGGAAGACACCGATCCTCCGCGGCGTCGACGTCGGCGTCGACGAGGGAGAGATCGTTGGAATCATGGGCAAAAACGGCGTCGGCAAGACGACGCTCGTCAAGGCCGTTATGGGCCTGCTCGAGGTCGACGACGGACGGATTCGGTTCGACGGAGCGGACGTCACCGACGAGCCGGCCGACGTCCGGGCTCGTCGCGGGATGGGCTACATTCCGCAGGGACGGGACGTCTTTCCCGAGTTAACCGTCGAGGAGAACCTGCGGATCGGCGAGACGATCAACGAAGGCGACGACCGACTGCAGTACGAGGCCGTCTACGACTACTTCCCGGTCCTTGAGGAGCGCCGCGATCAGGAGGCCGGGACGATGAGCGGCGGCCAGCGACAGATGCTCGCCATCGGCCGCGCGCTCGTCGGCAACCCCGAACTCCTCTTGCTCGACGAACCCTCCGAGGGCGTCCAGCCCTCGATCGTTCAGGACGTCACGCGGGACCTCCAACGGGTCAACGAGGAGCTGGGAACGACGATCCTGTTCGTCGAGCAGAACCTCCATGTCGTCCAGAACCTCGCCGAACGCTGCTACGCCATCGACAAGGGGACGATCGTCGACGAGCTCGAGGGCGATCGCCTCGAGTCGAGGGAGGCGG
Organism: Natrialbaceae archaeon; assembly: GCA_003559215.1. Taxonomy (GTDB): domain Archaea; phylum Halobacteriota; class Halobacteria; order Halobacteriales; family Natrialbaceae; genus Natronococcus. The sequence goes on along the minus strand of PWMF01000037.1, from coordinate 216 downwards.
TGACGGAGTATCTCGCGGTCTGATCGTCTCCACCTCGATTCGAGTCGTCGGATGAACCGTCGGCTTAGGAGAACCGCGCGGCGACGTCGGCTTCGGTAATAATGCCGACCGTTTCGCCGGCTTCGGTGATCATCACGGCCTTGTAGTGCTCGAGCAGGTTGCTGATCTCGTCCAACGTCGCGTCCTTCGAGACGGTCGGGAAGCTCTCGCTCATGT
>PWMF01000062.1 GCA_003559215.1 Natrialbaceae archaeon | reverse complement strand
GTGGACGAACCGGTCGACGTCCGGATTCAGCAGGTCACGACGCACAGTGAGACGCTCCCCAACGACGTCGATCCGGGGAACGCGTCGTCGGGTGCCTCGCTTCGCGTCGACACCCCACCTTACAAAATGTAGTACAAAACGTCCTCGGTGCTGACGTTGTTCGCACCGAGCGAACCGACTCGCTATCGCTCGTCGGAGTCTAGCACGCGAATCTGGTCGCCCCGCACCGTCACCGGGATCGGAACCGTTGCCTCGTACAGCTCGACTGTCACCTGATCCTTGCCCTCGTCGATGCGCTGGACCTGGGCCTTCTCGCCTTTGAACGGCCCGGCGATGAGTTCGACGATGTCGCCCTCGGCGATCCCCTCGACGTCCGGCTTCGGCGAGAGGAAGTGCTCGACCTCCGAGATGTCGGATCGCCCGGGGACCATGCTTCGCGCGTGGGGAATGTCCTCGAGGACGCGGGTGATCACGGCGTCGTCGTCGGCCTCGACCATGACGTAGGAGGTCAGCGAGTCCGGCGCGAGCGCGGCGTGGATCTCGGGTTCCTCGCGGTTGATGATCATGTCGGCGACGGTGCGCTCCTGGCTGGCCGTCGTCTTGACCGCGTAGATGCCCATTAGAAGGCACCACCGGCGTCGCCGGTCAGCAGCAGCATAATTCCGCCGATGATGAAGCCGAGGAATCCGACGAGCAGGATTCCGGCACCGGCGATCTTCGATACTTGGAGGAACTCCTCGGTAGTGGGTGTCGTCGCCATCTTCAACACCCGAACGTACGAGGTGAGGTCGTACGGAACGTCCATATCTATCCGTTCACAGTGCGGGCTCTTTTATCTGTCTTTCGTGTCAGCTGTCCTGTTGTTGAAACGAAACGAGAGATCGGGTCGCGACGACGTTGCAGTCGACGGCCCGAGGGTCAAGCCGATCGCTCACGAAAACGGACCCGTTATGGCCGAAGACGACACCGACCGCGCCAACGAGTACGAGGCGGAACGAGAGGCAGAGATCGAGGAGGAACTCGAGCGCGTCGACCGCGACCCCGACGAGGTCGACGACGGCGACGACGATCTGGGCACCCAGAACGCGCGCCGTTCCGACGAGCAGCCCGACGACCTCGAGGAAGCCGAGGGCGAGACGGATTCCTAAGGGTCGACCCTCTTTCCCTTCTCGCAGTCCCTTTCGAGTCCCCTGCCGGCATCACTTCCTCCCCCGCAGCATCCCGCTCGAACCGAACAGTCGCTACGGGTAGCAACGCGATTCGATCGCGGCCGCTCGGGCGATTCAAGGGAGGTCGACGTCGGGACGGGGTTCGAGCGTCAGCTCGACCGTTTCCCGCTCGTCCTCGCGGACGACCTCGATCTCGACGGCGTCGCCGGGCGAGGTCTCGAGTGCGAGCACGGAGGACAGCCGCTCCTGGTTGGGGATCTCCTCGCCGTCGATCTCGATGATTACGTCGCCGCCGACCGGGACGGGATCGCCATCGATCGATTCCACATCGTCGGCCGGCTCGAGGACGCCCTCGGCGGGCGCGTCCGAGGAGACGTCGGCGACGAGGACGCCGCGGGACTCCTCGAGGTCGTTCGCCTCGGCCAGCAGCGGGCCGACGGGAACCACGCTGACGCCCAGGTAGGCGTGTTCGTACTCCCCGTCCTCGGCGAGGGTGGGGACGATCCGATTCGCGAGCGCCGCCGAGATCGCGAAGCCGATCGTCTGGCCCGCGCCGGCGAAGACCACGCCGAGGACGTCGCCCTCGAGGTCGACGAGGGGGCCGCCGCTGTTGCCCGGGTTGACCGGGGCGTCGGTCTGGATCGCCGCGGGGATCGAGAAGCCGGTCGGGCTCGGCAGCGAGCGGTCGATCCCGCTGACCAGCCCCTGCGAGATGGAGGCGTCAAGCCCTAACGGATTACCCAGGGCGAGTACCTCCTGACCGACGGTCGGCTCCGCGTCGGTGAACGACAGCGCCGAGGCGGCCTCGGGAACGTCGTCGACCTCGAGGACGGCCAGATCGCTGTGGACGTCCGAGCCGATCACTGACGCCGAGCGCCACTGCTCGTCTCGAAACTGGAGTTCGACCTCGCTTGCATCGCCCGCGACGTGGTCGTTCGTCACGACGTAGTCGTCGACGACGAACCCCGAACCGAGCCCTGCGGGAATCTCGTCGCCGAACACGTTGACGAGCACGACGGCGTCGATCGTTTCGTCGTAGATCTCGGTGTACCGTTCGTCGACCTGCGCCCGCACCGCGCGGTCGAGCCGTTCGGAGCGCCGACGACCGCGGCTGTCGCCCGAAGCGCTGCCGGTGCCGACGACGGCGATAGATCCGACAGCGGCGCCGAGCAGCCGCCTGCGCGTGAGTGCTGAGTGCACGAGGGTTGCCACCTCGAGCAGGAAAATAAAACGCTCACCCGCAGCGTCCCGGGTAGCGGCGAAACCCGGCGCTTGCCGGCGTACGCTTTTGCTGGTTACCGCTCCTACCTCGTCTTAGATCCGCTCACGGACTGGACCACGAGGAACTCGGACTCATCATGGAACATCTCCCACTTCGCGACTACGGCGTCATCGGCAACGACGACCGCTGCGCGCTCGTCAGCCGTTGCGGCTCGATCGACTGGTGTTGTTTCCCTCATCTCGAGGACGCGAGCGTCTTCGCTCGTATCCTCGACCTCGACCGGGGCGGTCACTTCGCCGCCCACCCGGAGGCGAACTACGAGTCTCACCACCGATACGTCGATCGGACGAACGCCCTCGAGACCGTCTTCGAGACGGCCGGCGGGCAGGCGACCGTCACCGACTTCATGCCGATCGAGGACGATGACGCGGAGAACGAGGCCTTTCAACAGGCGATCTATCGCCGACTCGAGTGCGATCGCGGCGAGATCGAGTTCGCCGTCGAGTTCGAGCCGCGATTCGACTACGCGCGCGTCGGCCCGATTCTCGAGCGGACCGACGACGGCGTGGCGGCGCGAAGCGACGACGAGGAACTTCACCTCGTCGCGGACGATCGGCTCGCGCCCGAACTCGAACTGGCCGACTCGGAGCCGACCGCGACCGGGACGGTCTCGCTCGAAAAGGGCGAGACGTGCTGGCTCGGGGTCCAGTACGGCGGCGCCGAACCGCTCGCGTCGAACGATCCGGAGACGGTCCTCGACGAGACGAAACGCTACTGGCGGTCGTGGCTCAGCGCCCGGGAGGAGACTCCCGACTCGATGCCCGAACGGTGGTACGAGATGGTGATCCGCTCGGAGCTCGTTCTCAAGCTCCTGATCCACCACGAGACGGGGGCGATCCCCGCCGCGGCGACGACCTCGATCCCCGAGAAGATCGGTTCGGATCGGACCTGGGACTACCGGTACAACTGGATCCGCGACGCGAAGTTCACCGTCCAGGCCTTACACGATACCGGCCACCGCCAGGAGGCCCGGGAGTACTTCGACTGGTTCGTCGACGTCATGCAGAACGATCCCGCGGAGATCCAGCCGCTGTACGGGCTCCACGGCGAGACCGACGTCGAGGAGGAGATCCTCGAGCACCTCTCGGGGTACCGGGACACCCGTCCCGTCAGGATCGGCAACGGCGCGGCTCCCCAGCGCCAGCTCGACGCCTACGGGACGATCGTCCAGGCGGTCTACGAGACGATCCAGTACGACGACGAGATCTCGTTGAGCGACGAGCAGTGGGGCTCGATCTGCGAGCTCGTGGACTACGTCTGCGCTCACTGGTCCGAGCGCGACCCCGGTATCTGGGAGTTCCGCGAGGAACACCGCCACTTCCTGCACTCGAAGCTGCTGTGCTGGGTCGCGCTCGACCGCGGGATCTCGATCGCCGAGCAAAACGGCTTCGAGGCGCCCCTCGAGCGCTGGCGCGAGGAGCGCGAGGCGCTGCGCGAAGCGATCGAACAACGCGGGTACAGCGAGGAGGCCGGCAGCTTCGTCCAGCACTTCGAGACGGACGAGGCGATCGACGCCACCGCCCTGCTGCTCCCGATCTACGAGTTTCTCCCACCCGAGGACGAGCGGGTTCAGAACACGATCGACACCGTCCTTGAGGAGCTGACGACCGACGACGGGCTCGTCGTTCGCTTCGTCGACAGCGAGGTCCGCGAGGACGAGGAGGAGGGGTTCGTCCTCTGTTCGTTCTGGCTGATCGACGCCTTGGTCCTCTCGAACCGCCTCGAGCGCGCCGAGGAGTACTTCGAGTCGGTCGTCGACTACGCGAGTCCGCTGGGACTCTACTCGGAGAAGATCGACCCCGAGAGCGGCCAGCTGCTGGGGAACTTCCCCCAGGCGTTCAGCCACCTCGGACTGCTCAACAGCGCCTCGTACCTGACCCGGGCGCTCGAGACCGAGGGCGAGGTCTCGCCGGCGGACTTCGATCCCGACGGAATCGAGACGCTGTTCCGGTCGGGGTCGTAGCCGGAACGCAGAGCCCGCAGCTATCGGATCGCGTCGAGACGTCGCTGCATTTCCGATTCGACCCGCGTTGCGGCCGTCGCCTCCGGCTCGTCGGTGAGCGCGACCCACTTGTCGAAGAACCCGGAGCGGCCGAGCTGTCTGACGGCGTCGTAGATCGGCGCTCGATCGTCGAACCCCTCCGGAAGCGAGCCGGCCTCTCGTCGGTACCCCTCGCGGAGGGCGTCTCGCAGCTCGCTCGCGTTCGCTGTGGTCTCCGGAAGCAGCTGATCCTCGGCTCGGTGAAGCTCGCGGGCTGGATCGCCCGCGTGGGCGAGCTCCCAGTCGACGAACCCCGTTCCCGCCTCGCCGTCGATGCAGTTCGGCCGGGCGGGGTCGCCGTGGACCAGCGCCGCCGGCGCCTCGTCCAGTCGCTCGCGGTTGTCCTCGACGGCCCCAACGACCGCGTCGAAGTGGTGGTCGAAGCGATCGCTCGAGGCCAGCTCCCGCATCCCCGCGATCCGCTCGACGAGCACGTCGGTCCAGGCGCCGGCCTCGAGCTCGAGTCCCGACGCGCCCCCGTCCGTAACGTGACCGTGGCGGTCGAACCGATGGGCGTGGAGTGTCGCCAGCGCGGCGCCAACCTGGCGGATCGCGTCGACGCGTTTCCCGTCCGACCAGTCGCCCCACTCGAGCGCGAGGGTTTCACCGAGGGGTGCAGTAAGCAGGTACGGGACCGCGCCGTCGGTCTCGCTCGCGAGCACCGTCGGCACGACCACGTCGCAGTGCCCGTCGACGTAGTCGATCGCGGCCCGCTCGCGGGCGATCCGCGAGCCGTCGCCGTCGACGGCCACCTTCAGGAAGACGGGACCGGCGTCGCGAAACGCGACGCGGACGGTCCGGTTGCGGTCGTTCCACGACGGCCCCGTCTCCCGGACGGTTTCGACCGCTCGGTCGGGGAAGACGTCCTCGAGCGTCGCGTCGACGGGATCGTCTCCGCGTTCGTCCATACCGATTTTTCGGAAGCAGCCGATATATGCTCTCGGTGAGGAGGGCGATTCGTCCGTGACGATCGGCGACACGAGGAAACGTGAGCTCCGTCGAACGAGGCGGAGAGTACCCTCGAGTTCGACGAACCGTCCCAGTAGTTGGGAGTGCTATTTCGCTATGCGGCCTCGCTGTGTGTAACTCGCTCGAGTCGTTACGTAGACGAGCTTATTGATCAGCGAGCGTTCTATCAGGTTCAAGTGGGTTTCGTAGCGTCGTGCTGGATACAGGGCGCGTATCTTGCACACTCTTTAGCAGCACGACGGCTATCGTGTTCTTGTCACTCCGTTAATTAGTTCCGTGAATATACTCAGATAGATTACCTTTCGGCACGAACTATATGCATGGCTACATCAAACCATCGGGAGCTACTTGGCCCGAATAAGCGGAATTTAGTAACCCTCGTTATTATCATGGGTTTACTCGCTACTACACATTTTCTGCTTCCTCACCCGGCTACTGGACTTGACCCGATAGATGTCCAAGTCATTCAGTATGGGGCTTATCTAACAATATTTACAATCTGGATGTGGTGGTTTGTGACCACCGGGATAGAATTATAATTTAGATGGGGATAACCGGCCTGCTGACTGTATCCTCTATATTCAGCACACCAGCAATTGGAGAGACGAAGTGCTGGCCCGATAACTGTACCACCTGTACGTAACGCGAGTCTCACACAACTATCTGAACAAACAAACCGCGCTCCGATCTGCTATTGCATCTCGTCGAACACCGCTGAGCGGAGCTCAGTGAGGTTGCTGAAACTCACGCTTCATCAAACACTGCCGAGCAGAGCTCGGCAAGCTCGACGTCGGCTTACGCCTCGTCGAACACCGAAAATCTTTGATTTTCGAGCCCGACGAAGCTACGCTTCGTCGAACACCGCTGAGCAGAGCTCAGCGAGCTTGACTTCGGCTTACGCCTCGTCAAACAACTCCTCGCCCTCGACCATCTGTTCCTCGACGACGTCCATGTCGAGGGTGACGCCGAGGCCGGGCTCCTCGGGGATCTCGATGTAGCCGTCCTCGATGACGTCCTCCTGGACGAGGTCCTCCCACCAGTCGAGTTCGTAGGAGTGGTACTCCACCGCGAGCGAGTTCGAGATGGCGGCACCGACGTGGGCGCTGCCCATCGTCGCGACCGGCGAGGAGACGTTGTGCATCGCGACCGGGATGTAGTACATGTCCGCGAGGTCGGCGATCTTGCGGGTCTCGCGCATGCCGCCGACCTTCGGCATGTCGGGAGCGATGATGTCGACGGCCTGGTTCTCGATGAGACTTCGCTGGCCGTGCTTGCGGTAAACGTTCTCCCCGACCGTGATCGGGGTCGACGTGCTCTGGGTAACCTCCCGCTGGACGTCGTGGTTCTCCGGCGGAACGGGGTCCTCGAGCCACCAGACGTCGTACTCCTCGAGACGCTGGGCCAGTCGCTTGCCGCTGCCGCCCGAGAAGGTCCAGTGACAGTCGAAGGCGACGTCGGCACGGTGGCCGACGCGCTCGGTGATCGCCTCGACGATGCTGGCCTTGTGCTCAACCTCGACGCCGCGAAGGTGGCGGTTGGCGCGGTCCTTCTCGTGGCCCGACGGAACGTCGAGATCGAACTTCAGGGCGTCGTAGCCCAGGTCCTCGACGACACGCTCGGCCTCGTCGGCGCAGGCGACGGGGTCGGCTTCCTCCTCGGTGTGACAATCACAGTAGACCCGCACTTCGTCGCGGTACTTGCCGCCGAGCAGCTGGTAGGCCGGAACCTCGAGGATCTTGCCCGCGAGGTCGTGTAAGGCGACCTCGATGCCCGAAATCGCGGTGACGGTGACGCCGCCGAGCGATCCCTCACCGGACATCTTCTGGACGAGGTGCTCGGTGAGCCGATCGATGTCCAGCGGGTTCTCTCCCTGGAGGAACGGTTTCATCCGCTCGATGAGTTCGGGGGCGCCGGCACCCCAGTAGGCCTCGCCGGTGCCGACGATACCGGCGTCGGTGTAGATCCGAACGAGCGTCCAGGGGAAGTTGCCGTCGATCATCGTCGTCTGGACGTCGGTGATCTCGACGTCGCGGCCGTTGCCGCGCTCACCCGTTACGCCCATCGTCTCCGCGGAGAGCTCCCGCATCGTGTACTCCGCGTTCGGATCGTG
>PWMF01000195.1 GCA_003559215.1 Natrialbaceae archaeon | reverse complement strand
TCTCTTCGGCGCGCTGGAGAAGCTCTATACGGGAACGACCACGGCCCTGGACTGGTCGTACCCCAACTCGCCCGAACACGGCGAACGGGCCGTCGACGCGCTCCAGGACGCCGGACTGCGCGCGGTGTACACCTACGGGCCGCCGGGTGACGACGCGGCGACGTGGTGGTTCGACAGCGACGTCGGCCTTCCCGAGGGGCAGATCCGTGAGTTCTACGACGAGAGGATCCGCGACGACGACCTGCTCGACCTCGCGCTCGGGCTCCGGGGGCCGGACTTCTGTACCGACGAGACCGCCCGCAGCGATCTTGAACTGGCCCGCGAACTCGACGCCGTCGCCACGGTTCACATGGGCGCCGCGTGTTGGCCGTCCTCGGTCTACGGCGACGACTACCAGGGATTCGGTGCGATCGAGGATATGCTCGGACCGGACGTCAACGTCGCCCACGGGAACCACTTTTCCCAGGAGGACATCGACCACGCCGTCGAGCAAGGGGTCTCCTTCTCGGCGACGCCGGAGGTCGAGATGCAGATGGGCCACGGGATCCCCGTCACCGGAAAGGTTCTCGAAGCCGGCGGCCGGCCAGCGTGGGGCGTCGACGTCTGCTCGGATATCAGCGGCGACATGACCAGCCAGATGCGGATCGGCCTGCAGGTCCAGCGGATGTTCGAGAACCAGGCGATCCTTGAGAGCGATTCGGAAGTCACCGAGGTACAGACCACCGCGCGGGACACCCTCGAGATGGCCACCATCGAGGGCGCTCGGGCGCTGAACATGGAGGACGAGATCGGGACGCTCACGCCCGGCAAGCGTGCGGACATCGTGATGATCCGTACGGACGACTTCATGACCGCACCGTGTCACGATCCGGTCCAGACCGTCGTTTTCCAGTCCGATCCGTCCCACATCGACACCGTGCTCGTCGACGGCGAACCGGTCAAGCGCGACGGCGAACTGCTCAATCCGATCGTCGAGGAGGAGTTCGACCGTTTCGTCGAGTCCGGTGAGCGACTGATCGAAGAGGCTGGAATCGACCTCGAGTAACCCACCCCACCAACTCACCTACGATGCGACTTGGACAATACGCGACGAAGCGTGAAGAACAGCCCTGGTGTGGCGCCAGAACCGATGACGAAACGGTCGTCAACCTCGCCGAGGCGGGCGCCGCCGCCGGCGTCGACCTGCCCCGGCGGAGTACCGAACTGCTGGCCGGCTGGGAGTGGCGACGGAAGGCCGAACTGGCCGTCGAGCACGCCGAGGAAACGGGAACCGGCGTCTACGAGCACGACGAACTGGAGCGACACGCACCTGTACGGAATCCGCAGAAGGTGGTCTGCGTCGGGCTCAACTACCGGGACCACGCCGAGGAGGGCGACAACCCGATTCCGGACGAACCCGTTCTGTTCTCGAAGTTCCCGACGACCGTGACCGGCCCCGAGAGCACGATCAGCTGGGATCCCGACCTCACCGAGAAGGTCGACTACGAGGCCGAACTCGTCGTCGTCATCGGAAAGGAGGCGCGCCGCGTTGGCGAGGACGAGGCCCTCGAGCACGTCGCCGGCTACCTCGTCGGCAACGACGTCTCGGCTCGCGATCTCCAGCATGGCGACGGCCAGTGGGTTCGCGGGAAGAGCCTCGACGGCTTCGCGCCCATCGGACCCGAACTCGTCACGGCGGACGAGGTCGACGACCCGCACGACCTCGAGATCCGGGCCGAGGTCAACGGTGAGCGACTCCAGGAGTCGACGACCGCGAACCTCATCTTCGACATCGACGAACTGGTGTCGTTTTGCAGCCAGGCGTTCACGCTGCAGCCGGGCGATCTGCTCTTTACGGGCACGCCGCCGGGCGTCGGCGTCTACCGGGAGCCGCCGGTGTTGCTCGAGGACAGCGACGAGGTGACGATCGGAATCGAGGGACTCGGCGAACTGACGAACACCTGCGCGTTCGATAACTAACAGTAGCGAGTTTCGCTATTCAGTGCTGGCCGTCGACCGCCTCGGGATCGGGTCCCGTGGTATCCTCCTACAATTCTGTGACATTCGTGGTGAGAACAGGTAACCTACGTATCGTTCGAACTCCGAGATCGAAAACAACAGAAATGGAACGACCAGTTTCGTGACGTCAGCGCCACGTTTCGTGCATCGTTACAGCCGTACTGAACGCCAAATTGTCGTCTTCTCCGCCAGGAATCAGGATACTCCCAATAACGTTCGAATCGCGGACGACGACCGTTGGTCCTAGTACCTCGTAGAAGAATCCATCAGAGCCGATCTCATGCGCTCCCTGCAGAACTTCTTGCTCTTTTTTAGTTTCTTCTTCCTGCTGTAGTTCATCCTTCGCACTATTAATCGAATCGTATACTTCTACAACGTTGATTATGATCTCCTCACCGTTAGTGAACCGTCGGTCCTGGCTCTGCCATAGTCGTGTTCTCTGCCGATTTCCCAGCCCTCACCGTTATTTGATGGCTTTCGAGGACTAGCTCTACGTCGCTAGCTTCAATCGGGTTGTCGTCGTCGCCTTCGACTTCGTACTCATCGTGTCGTCTGCAAGACATCTGCTTACGAGTCCGGGAACAGTGATAGAGATTGAGGCAAGAAACGGACGCCGTTTCGTCTTCATCGTATGACGTTTCGAGCTATCTGAGCCGGTAAGTGCTTTCGGTGACCGTTCTACTTGCACCCATCCGCAACGAATAAATTTCCCCCGGAGTCAGCATCAGGACTGAATGTCAAAAAGTAGTACCAACTACTGCTAGACGTCGACAACCCTCGAGATGCGGATCACTGGCCGATATCGAACACGTCACGCGGGTTCTCGAGCACCACCTGCCGAATCGCCTCCGCGTCGATCCCGTAGCGATAGAGTTCGAAGATGGCCCGCTTCAGCGCGAACGGATCGGTCCGCAGGACGTTTGCACAGTCCGTATCGACCATGATCCGCTCGGGGCCGTACTCGTCGATCGCGTCGGCGACGTCGGCCGCGGTGACGCCGATCAGCCACGAGTGGCCGATGGTGTAGCTCAGGTAGCAGTCGGTCTCCTTCATGAGGTACTCCGTGTTGTTTCCGTCCGCGTGGGAGGCGACGACTCGCTCCTCGTCTAAGCCCGCGTCCCGACCTGCCTCGACGTCGATCTTCACCGCCTCGAGCGCCGGATTCTCGGCGTCGATTACCGGTTCCTGACCCAGGCCGGGATTCTTCTCGTAGCCCGGCGTTCCGATTTCCTGCCGGTATGACCGACCCGAGTCACTCGAGGTGTTCGGCGTGTGGAGGATCACCGGCAGATCGTGGGAGTCCGCGAGTTCCATCTGGGCCTGGACGATCGCGCGCTGTTCGTCGAGGTCCCACGAACTGACGTGCTGGGACGGCGTGATGCCGGTCTCGCCGATCACCACGACCTCCTCGAGCGCGCAGTAGTCGGCCATTGCATCGATCGCCTCGTCGGGGTCCTCGATGCGGACGCCCGTGTGGATTCCCAGTCCGAGGTTGGCCTCGAAGAAGTGGTTTCGTTCGATCGCCGCGCGTCGGTTGATCGCGTCGTCCCAGAGGAACCGAATATCCTCTGCCCTGACCGGCTTGTAGGGCGTCCAGTGGTAGCCCGAGGCGACCATCACCATTGCCTCGCAGCCGGAGAGGGCGTACCGCTCGCGGTCCTCCCAGGAGAGCGTGTGGGCGTGATTGTGAACGTCGATCCAGGGCAGGTTGAGGAGCTCCGTCGGCAGCTCCTCTCGCTTGTCGAGATGCGCTGCGTCGGTCGGCCGTTTCGTCGGATGTGTCGATGGCATGGGTTAGGTTGGGTGTACCGCAAACGGTGTGAGCGAGGCCGTTGTAGCCGCGACGGATATCCTATCGTCGGCGCGAGCACTTAGCGTTTTACAGACTGGTAAAACTTTATTATGTGTCGAAGTAACGTGACACACATGACGCTGTTGATCGGGACAGAAGACGGCCTTTACCGGGTAGACGGGATCCCCTTCGATCGGGACGAGGCGGAGCAGGTGCTCGACTCCGGGGTCGTCACGGCGGTCAAATCGTGGGACCACGCCGACGGCGTGTTCGTCGCGTCGTCGACGGGGGCGTACCGCTCCCGGGACGGTGGCCGAACCTGGGAGGACCTCGAGGTTCCCCTTGGCGACCGCTTCTGGCACGCCGGCGAGAGCGAGGTGTGGTCGATCCTCGCGACGGCCGACGGGGCGCTCTACGCTGGGACGAACGACCCGTACATCTACCGCTCGGTCGACGACGGCGAGACGTGGTCGGAGCTGAAGGGCTTTCGCGAACTCCCCTCTCGCGGCCACTGGGAGTCGCCGATCGACCCCCACTACGCGCGGCTTCGGGCACTCGAGGCCGTTCCCGGTCGCCCGGAACGCCTCATCGCGGGAGTCGAAGCGGGCGGGATCCACCTGAGCACGGACGGCGGTCAGACCTGGCTCGATCGTCGGGAGACGATCATCGACGACGTTCACCAGGTGCTGCCGATCTCGGAAGACGTCTGGCTCGCGACGACGGGCTACCTCGACCACGACCTTGAGAACCTCGGCCTCGGCCACGCGGTCGGCGTCGGCGGGCTCTACCGGACGACTGACGCGGGGGAGTCCTGGACCCGGCTCGACGACGGCAACGACTTCTCCTACATCAGGCGGGTGTTCGTCCACGACGGCCGACTGTTCTTCTGCGGCGGCGAGGAGGCGCCCCCGGCCTGGGTCGACGACGAGCACGAGGTCGCGCTGTTCGAGTCGACGAACTTCGGGCGGGACTTCGAGCGGGTTCCGTTCCCCGGCGAGCCCCATGAGGTCATCGAAACGTGGACCGTCAACGACGGCGACGTGCTCTGTGGCTCCGGATTGTTCGACGTGCCCGACCAGCGAGATGACGTCGAGGGCAGGATCATGCGACGGGACGACGATGGTGCATACGAGACGATCGGACGAATCGGGGCGAACGTCAGCCGAATGGAGGCGATCTGAGGATGGCCGATTCGTCTCCGCCCTCGAGACTGGGCCGGCTGCTGTACGGAGCGACGCTCGCGTACATGGCGGTCGACGGCTTCCGGAGCAACGAGAAACGCGTCGAGATCGCCCGCGAGAAGGGGGTCCCCGCCGCGGATCGTCTGGTTCCGTTCGTCACCGGGATGCTCCTCGTCGCCAATCTGGGCATCGTCTTCTGGAAGTTCCCTCGAGCGTCCGCCGGCGCGGTGATCGTCTTCTTCCTCGGGACGACGCCGGGGATCCACGACTTCTGGACGATGGAGGGCGAGGAGCGCCAGGCGAACAAGATCAACTTCTGTAAGAACGTCGCCCTCCTCGGCGGTGCGATCCTCCTGCTCGAGGCCGCGAGCGAAGACCCGTAGCTACGGACGAGTGGAATACCGTCCGGACGGCCGCGTGCAGGAGAGCGATTTTAACCCATACGACCGAACTCGTCCCATGGACGAGAACACAGTGCACGTCGTCGCCATCGCCGGAAGCCTCCGCGAGGAGAGCTACACCCGTCCCGCGCTGGAACACGCCCTGGACGCTGCTGCGGCTGCCGGCGCGGACACCGAACTGATCGACCTCCGAGAGCTCGAGATCCCGCTGTTCGACGCCGACGAGGACGAGGCCGGCGATGCGTCGGAACTCGCCCGGCGCGTTCGGGAGGCCGACGCCATCCTCCTGGGAACGCCGATGTATCATGGGTCGTACTCCTCGGTGCTGAAGACCGCACTCGACTACTGCGGGTTCGACGAGTTCGAGAACAAGACCGTCGGACTGCTCGCGGTCTCCGGCGGGAGTTTCCCCATCGGGGCGCTCGACCACCTTCGGGTCGTCTGTCGGGCCCTCGACGCCTGGGTGCTTCCTCATCAGGCCGCGGTGCCGAACGCCCACCGTCGGTTCGAGGGACGTGAACTGGTCGACGACGGCATTCGCCAGCGCGTCGAGACGCTCGGAACACGAGCGGTCCAGTTTGCGAACATCGAACCTGACCCCGAGTCGTTCGAGAGCCGGGAAAACGTCGGCGCCGACGAACGTGCCGGCTGATCGTGAGATGATGAATTTCGGTATTTGCCGAATTAACCGTTATCGACCGTCGCACAAAGCATATACGCTCGAACAGGCAAGTACGATCGATGACTGAAACCCAGTACAAGTGTACCCGGTGCAGTGCTGCGCTCGATTACAGAACAACAAAACACGTCGGCTGTCCGGAGTGTGGCACCATTCCGGCTCACAGTGCGGACTGAGCGAGGAGCTGAACGCCCGTCGCCCTCTTCGAGTCGACGATCCCAACGCAGTCGAAGATCGCCGTTCGACCGACGGCGATCGCAGCCGCGGTCGAGAACCCATGCGGCGTCGAACAGCGACTAGCCTACCGTTCGTCCAGTCGCTTCGAGAGCCGATCGAACTTCTCCTGAAGTCGCTCCCGTCGCTCCCGTTCGCGCTCGGGTTGATACTTAACGTCGACCAGAGCTCCGTCGGAGACGTCGGCGTCGAACAGCGCCCCCTCGTGTCGGCACTCCTCCGGGAGTGTCTCGAGGTCGAGATCGAGCTGTTCCACGACGTCGCCGTCCTCCTCGAGGAGCACGACGGCGGTCCGTTCGTCGACGATACGATCGACGACGCAGGTGAACGAGCCGTCGACGGTCATTGTCCGGATACACCGGCCGTAGCCGTATCAACTTCGCGGTCGCGCGGAGTCCCCTTCTGCTCACGGCTTCGCCGTTCGCATGGTCAGCGGAACCTTCGGTTCCGCGCTATCCTCAAGGAGCGACCGGAGGGAGCGAGTAGGGAGGAAGGAGCGCGTTCGCATCGGCCACAGGCACCAATTTATAAGTAGCCATCTACTCACATTGAAATTGTGGCAGACGACTACGTGCGTCGGACGGCAATCACTCGTCTTGAGGTTACGGACGAGCAACGCGACCTCCTCGAAGAGACTATCTCCGAGTGGAAGCGTGGTTGCCAAATCGCCACGGATATGGCGTGGGGAACGTATAGCGCGAAAAGCGACGTACAGCCCCTCGCCTACGACGACGTACGCGAACACACCGACCTCGGTAGTCAGCACGCGATTCTCGCCACCCACCAAGCTGCACAAGCCATCACCGGCTGTATCGAACGTCGGTCGAAAGGCAAGAAGGTGAGCAAACCGACCTTCACCGCATCCACGGTGAGGTACGATACTCGGACTATGACGCTGTTTGATGACGATACGGTGTCGCTTTCCACCACGGAGAGTCGCGTCCGGTGTGACCTTGCTCTACCCGACGCCGACGATGGCTACCAACGGCAGTACCTCGATTCAGACGAGTGGAGCGTCACGGAAAGTACGCTCACCGCCCGTGATGGCGACTACCACTTGCATATCGGCTTCCGCCGACACAAAAATGACACCGAGCGGAACACCGCCGAGGACGGAACGGTTCTCGGGGTTGACCTCGGTATCGAAAACCTCGCCGTCACAAGCACCGCCTACTTCTTCAGCGGGCGGGAGTTGACCCACAACCTCGGCGAGTTCGAGAAGGTACGTGCCGGACTCCAACAGACCGGGACGCGAAGCGCCCACCGAACGCTCGAACAGTCGAGTGACCGCGAACTTCGCTACGTCCGTGACGTACTACACCGGGCGTCGAACGCCATCGTAGACGAAGCACTTCGATACGACTGTGACGTAATTGTGTTCGAGGACCTGACTCACATCCGCGACCGAACCGG
>PWMF01000174.1 GCA_003559215.1 Natrialbaceae archaeon | reverse complement strand
GTCAGCGCGATCGATCGGTACGGCGTCGCGTAGTTGGGGTGGATCTCGTTGAGCCAGTCGGTGACGATCTTGTCCCGGCCCATCGCGAAGTTGATCCGGGCCGAGGCGAGGATCGAGGCGTTCGCGCTCGAGGCCGTCGCCAACAGCGCGGCGAGCGTGATCGAGGTGACGCCAATACCGAGAATCGGAATCTCGAAGCCGACGACGGCGAACTCGTAGTCGAAGACGGTTTCGGCTGCGTAGGACATCGGCGCGTTCTCGGCCTGGTCGAGGAAGAACTCGCTGTGAGGGATCAGCCCCATCAGGAGGCCCACGAGAATCGTGTAGATGCCCATCACGATCACGACGCTGCCGACGATCGCGATCGGAAGGTTCCGACCGGGATTCTTCAGTTCCTCCCCGATCGTCGCGATCTTCGCGTAGCCCAGATAGGAGACGAACACGAGCGCGGCGCCCGGAAGGATTGCGCCCGTTCCCTCGGGAGCCAGTCCGCCTTCGGCGGTGACCGTCGCCCAGTCGAACGAGAAGAAGCCGGCGACCGCGAAGATCGTCAGGATCCCGAGCAGAATCGTGACGATGACGGTCTGAATACTACCGGTTTCCTTGGCGCCGATGTAGTTGACGCCGACGAAGACCGCACCGGCGATGATTGCGCCGATCTGGATCTCGTTTAACGTAAACGGACCGAGCGCGATCGTCGGCAACAGCGAAACGGTCCCGAGAACGGGAAGCGAGACGACGGTGCCGTCCAACAGATCCGCGAGGTAGCCACCGAAGCCGATCGAGTAGAACGCGCTGGCGAAGGCGAGCCCGATCCAGTCACCCATTCCCGATATCGAGCCGAACAGCGGCCCGAGCGCGCGGTTGATGTAGTAGTAGGCGCCGCCGGCTTTCGGCATCGCCGTCCCGAGTTCGCTCACCGAGAGGGCGTTGATCAGCGCGATCATTCCGCCGATGATAAACGAGAGGACGACGGCGGGTCCGGCCTCCTGGGCGGCGATCCCCGGCAGGACGAAGATCCCCGCACCGATCATCGTCCCGATACCGATCGTCAGCGCCGAGAGCAGCCCGAGGTCCTTCGCGAGTTCCTCGTCACTCATTCGTTTTCCTCCATCGGTTCGAACTGCGCGAACTGCGGGGCGTCGTGGGCTCGGATAGTCGACATCGAGTTCGTTGCCGCATTTAGGCCACCTCGATCGGCTGTCGGCTCTGCACGTAGCTCCGCTCGTGGAGAGACGGGTATCTAGACGTACCGAACGAGAGATGCATGTCCGTGTGAAACTACCTGAGCAATATAAATGGGCCGAAATCGGACTGCGCGCACCGATGGTGCGCCGAATCTACGCGGCGACAGCGGCTGACAACGCCGTCTCGAGGCGGCGAAGGAGTCAGATTATCCCTCGACGTCGACCGACGATGTCGAGGCCATCGAAGCGAACGCTGCTTCGTGAGGAACGATTTCGGCTGTCGGTCGGCACACTCTTACAGCATCTCGAGGACGCGATCGAGAACCGTCGCGTCGACGAAGAGGACAACGTGATCCCCGGGCTCGACGACGGTCGTTCCTCGCGGGGTGATCAGCTCGCCCCGTCTCGAGATCGCACCGATCACGACGCCGTCAGGGAACTCGGCGGCCGCCTCGGCGATCGGGCGTCCGGTGAGGGCGCTGTCCTCGCTGACCTCGACCTCGATAACTTCGGCGCGATCGTGTTCGACCATCGCGATCTTCTCGGTGTGACCCGCGTGCGTGAATCGAATAATCTCCTCGGAGGTCTCCTCGCGGGGGTTGATCGCGACGTCGATGCCGACCTGTTCGAAGAGTTCGGCGTACTGGAGGTTCTCGATCACCGCGATCGTCCGATCGACCCCGAGACGCTTGGCCAGTAGCGAGACGAGGAGGTTCTTTTCGTCGCCGTCCAGCGCCGCTACGACGAGATCGGCCTCGTCGATGTGTTCTCTGACGAGAAAGTCGGTGTCGGTGGCGTCGCTTTCCATCACCATCGTGTTCGGCAGCGCCTCTGCGACCTCCCGGGCACGGTCGTGGTCTTGCTCGATCAGGCGGGGTTCGTAGCCGTGATCCTCGAACTCGCGGGCGGTCTGGAAACCGATCTCGCTGGCGCCGATGATGACGATCTCCCTGTTCTCGCTGCGACCGGGCGTCGTGATATCCGAAGCGAACCCCTTCACCGAGTCGGGGCTCCCGATAACGACGACCCGATCGCCGGAGTGGATGATCGACTCCCCGGTCGCGACGATCATCTCACCCTCCCGAAAGATCGCGGCGAAGGTCATCGAGTCGTAACAGTCCGCCTCCTGGATGGAGAGATCGGCGACGGGGCTATCCGGGCCGATCTCGAACTCCGCCATGCGGACGAGCCCGCCCGCGAACATGTTGACGTCCTGGGCCGCCGGTAGCCCGGAGATCCGAAAGATCGTCTGGGCCGCGAGCAGGTCCGTACAGACCATGAAGTCGACGCCGAACGCCCCCTGAGTACCCTGCCAGGTCTCGAGCAGCGTCCGCCGTCGAACGCGGGCGATCGTGAACGCGTCGCTTTCGGTCTTGGCGGCGCCACAGATCACGATGTTAGACTCGTCGTTGTCGGTCGAGGCGATCACGAGGTCGGCCTCCTCGATGCCGGCCTCCCGAAGCGTCGCGATCTCGGTTCCGTTCCCTTCGATCGCGAGGACGTCCATCGAATAGGTGATGTCCTCGACGATCTCCGCGTCCCGGTCGACGACGACGACCTCGTGTGAGTCCTGGAGGTTCGTGGCGATCGACTGGCCGACCTCGCCGGCGCCGACGATGATCACGTGCACGGCGACCACCTCCCGGTTGAATGCGGGAAGTCGAGGTTCTCGAGGCGGGGCAGCGGTCGACGGTGCAGAGATCTGGGAGACGTCATGCGTAGTAACACGAGGGAAACTGCACGGAGCCGTCCGACGCTCGGATCGGAGCAATCGGATCCGTCCCGAAATTCCGGGGCCGAAGCCGGCTCGACCGGCGCGGTTTGAACGGGCGGCTCTTCTGTATTCTACGTCTCTCTTTTCGGGTGCGATAAATCCAGCGACCGGACGGACCGGACGGCTTTCGGTCGCCCTCGTTGCTTCGGATTCGGCGACAGGTACTATACCCGATAGCTCCTCTCTCCTCGTATGCCAGAGGAAGTACTCTTCAAGTTCGAACGATCGATGGAACGCAACGAGATCGCCGACTACCTTCGGTCGGTCGCCGACTCGATCGACGGCGACGATGACCTCACCCTCGAGGCCGGCGACGAGTCGGTCACGATGTCCCCGCCCGCCCGCCCGACCTTCGAGATCAAGGCCGAACGCGAGACCTCGAGTTCGGGCGGCCCCGCCGAACTCAGCGTCGAGTTCGAACTCGAGTGGGACGAGGGAAGCGAGGGCGGCGACGGCTCGGGCGGCGAGCTCCGAATCGAGTGATCAGAGGTCGACGATCCAGACACGGAACTCCTCGGGGAGCCCGTAGACGCGGGCGAAGACGGCGTCGACGAACTGTCCGATCCGGTTCGGATCGGCTTTCGCGCTGATCCGGACGTTGACGCCCTCAGCCTCCTCGGAGCGGTGTATTTCGTCGATCTTGAAGACGGGAAACTCCGAGAGCAGCCCCTTGAGAGCCTCGAGTTCCTCGTCGGTGCAGTCGAGGTTGATCGTGCCGTCGGCGAACTGGACCCACGGCGGGCCCAGTTCGGGGTCGAGATCCTCGGCCGCCGAAACGGAGTCCGCATCGGACTCGAACGTGACGAATCCCTCGCCCCGCTCGCGGTGTGCCTGGATCCCATCGGCGTACAGCTTTCGTCGCTCGGCCGGCTCGTCGGCGTCGAATCGCGTCATACCCGTACCGACGTGCCCGATTCTTTAAGCCTTTATGTGACGGTGCTGAACGGGGGAACATGGCACAACCACACATCCTGATCCTGGGAGCGCCCGGAGCGGGAAAAGGAACACAGAGCGCAAGCATTTCCGAGGAGTTCGGCGTCGAACACGTCACCACCGGTGACGCGCTCCGCGCGAACAAGGAGATGGACATCTCCGACATGGACACGGAGTACGACACGCCGGCGGAGTACATGGACCAGGGCGAACTAGTCCCCGACGAGGTCGTCAACGCCATCGTCGACGAGGCGCTCTCTCAGGCCGACGGCTACGTGCTGGATGGCTACCCGCGGAACTTAGAACAGGCCGAGGAGCTCGCGGAGATGACCGACCTCGACGTCGTGCTCTACCTCGATGTCGAGGAAGAGGAGCTCGTCCACCGACTAACGGGTCGCCGAATGGATCCCGAAACCGGCGACATCTACCACGTCGAGTACAATCCGCCGGAGGATCCCGAGATCGAGGGACGACTCGAGCAGCGCGAAGACGACACCGAGGAGACGGTCAAGGAACGGCTCCGGGTCTACCGAGAGAACACGGAACCGGTTGTCGAACACTACGAGGACGAGGGCGTTCTCGAGCGCATCGACGGCAACCAGGCTCCCGACGAGGTCTGGGAGGACGTGAAAGCGACGATCGAAGACGCCGCCTGAGCCGGACCGATCGCGGCTCGCCCGCGCGAAGAAAAACACTTGTATATCGGACGTACCCTAGCCTCTGGCAGATGACGCGTACAGCCGAGAAGATCAACGCCCTCGTCCGCGAGGATTCCTCGATGACAGAGGCCCTCGAGGCGATCCGCGAGGAGTCCGACAGGAACGGCGGCGAGGTCCAGTGGGGAGACGTCAATGACGACCTGACCAGCGGACAGTGGGGCCGCCTGATCGAGAAGGGGGTACTGGTCGACGGCGACGAGGGGTTCGAGATCGCCGACCGCGAAGCCTACGACGAAGCCCTCGACGGGGACGGCGACGGCGGCGGAGTGCCCGACGTCGACATCGACGAGGAGGCCGCGAGCTGGTCCCAGTGGGACAAGATGGCCGGGGTCGGTTCGATCCTGCTGATGATCGGCTACTGGCTCGACTCCGTTCGAAGCACGGTCGGTAGCACGATCGACCTTGTGTTGGGACCGCTCGACGCGGTGCTTCCGTTCTACGCGGTGATCCTCTCGGTCGCACTGCTGACGGGGCTGTACTCGACGCTCCTGCAGGCGAACCTGATGAACCCCGAGCGGATCGGGAAGTACCAGGAACGGATGAAGGCGATGCAGGAGAAACAGAAAGACGTCCGCGAGCGCAAGCAGGAAGCCGAGGAACGGGACGCGAGCGAAGCCGAGATCGAGCGTCTCGAGAACGAGATGGAGGAAGTTCGCGAGGAGCAGATGGAGGCGATGGCCGACAATCTCGGGATGTTCAAAGAGCAGTTCCGGCCGATGGTCTGGATCATGCTGTTTACCATCCCGCTGTTCCTCTGGATGTACTGGAAGATCGGTGGCGGTCACATCACCGAGGCCGACCAGGTGATGATCATGCCGCTCGTCGGTGAGGTCGCCCTCAACGAGGGGCTTCTCGGGCCAATGTGGGCATGGATCGTCTGGTACTTCCTCTGTTCGATGGGCTTTACCCAGCTGCTTCGCAAGGCACTGAACATCGACATGACGCCCTCGAGCACCTAAGGTCCGGAGAACCGTCGCCGCCACCGAGTTCGAGTCGTCGACCGATTCAAAACCCATTTCACCCGTCCCGTCGCAGTTCGAATATGTTACTCACTGTCTCCGGCCCGCCGGGAAGCGGGAAGAGTACGACCGCGGAGTTGCTCGCTGACGCCTTCGATCTCGACCACGTCAGCGGCGGGGACATCTTCCGCGAACTGGCCGACGAACGCGGCTACACCCCACTCGAGTTCAACAAGCTGGCCGAGGAGAACGACGAGATCGATCGCGATCTCGACCGTCGACTCCGTGAGATCGCCACCGAGGAGGACGACCTGGTCCTCGAGTCGCGACTCGCGGGCTGGCTCGCCGGCGACTACGCCGACTTCCGGTTCTGGCTCGACGCGCCGGCAGCGGTTCGCGGCGAGCGGATCGCCGAACGCGAGGAGAAGGATCCACGGCGGGCAACCGAGGAGACCGAGGCCCGGGAGGCGAGCGAGGCCCAGCGCTACCGGGAGTACTACGGAATCGACATCCGGGATCTGACGATCTACGACCTCTCGGTGAACACGGCCCGCTGGGATCCCGACGCCGTCCTCGACATGCTCGTCACCGCCGTCGGTGAGTACGAGGCCGACGGCGACGAGGGAAAAGCACCTGTCACCGGCGTCGACTACGAGTTCTGATGGCGCTTCGTGGCCCACCGGAGGAGCGCTCGCCCGCCGAGCTGTTGCGGTTCGGCGTCGTCAACCTCGACAAACCGCCCGGCCCCTCTTCCCACCAGGTCAGCGGCTGGCTCCGGGACGAAGTCGCCGACGCCCTCACCGAACGTGACGCCGAGCCGATCGATCAGGCGGCCCACGCCGGCACCCTCGATCCGAAGGTGACGGGCTGTCTGCCGGTAATGCTCGGCGACGCGACGCGGCTCGCCCAGACGTTCCTCGAGGGCGAAAAGGAGTACGTCGCCGTCCTCGAGTGTCACGGCTCGGTGCCGGGAGACGCCGAATCGATCGTCAGCGAGTTCGAGGGGCCAATCTACCAGAAACCGCCCCGGAAGAGCGCCGTCTCGCGCCGGCTCCGCACCCGCGAGATCTACGACCTCGACGTCCTCGAGGTCGAGGACCGACGGCTCCTCCTGCGGACCGGCTGCGAGAGCGGGACCTACGTCCGGAAGCTCTGTCACGACCTCGGGCTGGCGCTCGGCACCGGTGCCCACATGGGACATCTCCGCCGAACCGCGACGACGCCGTTCGATGACTCGACGCTGCACAGCGCTCAGGAGTTTTACGACGCGCTCGCGTTCTGGCTCGAGGACGACGATCCCGAACCGCTGTACGAGGTCGTCGAGCCTGCGGAGCGGATCCTCGAGCACATCCCGCAGGTAGTGATTGCCGACAGTGCGGCCCGGCAGGTACAAACGGGAGCACCGGTCTACGCACCCGGCGTGCTCGAGGCCGACGACGCCGACCAAGGTTCGCTGGTGGCCTGTTTCACGCCCAACGGCGCCGCCGTCTGTCTGGGGACGCTACTCGGAACTCCGGAGGCGGAGTCCGGCGTGGTCGTCGACTTGGAGCGAGTGCTGGTCTGAGTCGGGAGCCCACACTCGAGTCGAAGCGACACGCTTAAACGGAAGACGGCCCTCGATTAAGGTACGGGACCGTGGGGTAGTGGTATCCTCTGCGGATGGGGTCCGTAGGACCCGAGTTCAATTCTCGGCGGTCCCATTTTCACGACGCAACGAGCGAGAGAGCGTAGCGGCCGACGCGAGTGAACCGTGAAAATGGGAGCAGGGAGCAGCTCCGCTGCGACCGTTGTCCCATTGTTTTCGAAGAAAACGTGGGAATACGAGGACGAGTACGACGAGTCGTCGGCAGTCCTAGCTTTGGGACACGAAAGCAGTCCTGAAGGGAGCTTCGTCATGATCGTCGTCCTTTGTTGCAACGTGACGGGCGGTAGATGGCGGCCGAACCGGATGGAACTTTGACCGTCGGGCGCCGAATACTGATAATGTCACGTCGGATCGGTGAGTTCGATCCGATTCAGGAGGCCATTCCCGAGTGGCTGGCCGTCGTCGTCGCCCTGCTCACCCAGTTCGGCGATATCTGGTTTCTGGCCCTCGTCCTCGCGACGTTCTACTGGGTCGGCTCGCCGAATCGGGACGATATCGCGACCGTCGCCGGCGTCTGGCTCGCGGGTATGGGGTTGTACAAGGGATTGAAGGAAATCTTCGAGTTT
>PWMF01000052.1 GCA_003559215.1 Natrialbaceae archaeon | reverse complement strand
TCCTCATCGAGCAGGCCCATGTCGCCGGTCTCGTACCAGCCATCCTCGATCTTGAGCATGGTCGACTCCATGTCGTTGTAATAGCCCTTCATCAACATCTCGCCACGCACCTGGATCTTGCCCTCCTCTCCGGCGGGCAGCTCGCGTCCGCTATCGATACTGACGATACGCACCTCGACGCCGGGGAGCGGGATGCCGACACTGCCGGGTTTCGGTGCATCCGCCGGGTTGACCGCGATGACCGGGCTGGTCTCCGTGGTGCCGTAGCCCTCGAGGATGGTGATGCCGTGCTGCTCGTGAAAGGCGCGATGGAGCCAGTCCGGCGTCTTGTCGGCGCCGGTGACCACCAGCTCCAGGGAGTCGAAATCACCCTTCTCCGCCACCCGATGGTAGTTCATCAGGAAGTAGGGGGTGGTGATCAGGATGGTGGGGCGTTCGTTGCGGATGGTCTCCACCACCGTGCGGAAGTCCAGCGGATTGGCGTAGGTCACCAGGGTCTGACCCAGATAGAGTGGCAGCCAGAAGGTGGTGGAGAAGCCGAAGACGTGAAACAGCGGCAGGACGCTCATCATCACGCCGGTCTCGTCCACCGCTGCAAACATGGCCTCCACATCGCGCAGGTTGGCACCGATGGAGCGATGGGTCAGCTCCACCCCCTTGGGCTCCTTCTCGCTGCCGGAGGTGAACAGCAGCACGCAGGTATCGTCGGCACGGCCCCGGTGCAGGGTCCACTCCAGCAGCGGCTTCGGCAGTCGGGAACGAACGGCTGCACGGATGCGGTCAAGGGCACTGGTGGTGGCGAGGATGTCCTCCACCAGCAGCATACCGTCATCCTCGGGGCAGTTGATCCGCTCCAGCAGCGCCCGTGAGGTGATCACCGTGGTCAGCCCGGTGCGTTCCCGCGCCATGGCGATGTTCTCGGGGGCACCGGTGGAGTAGTTGATCATCACCGGGACGCGCCCGGCCATGAGTGAAGCGATGATGGCCAGACCGCAGCCACCGGTGGTCGGCAGCATAATGCCCACATAGTCGTCATCCAGCCGTTGGATGCGGCGCTGGAAGATGAGGCTGCCGATGAGGGCGCGGCCATAGGTGAGGTCGCGCCCGGTGGTGCGATCGAGGACGGCCATCTTCCTGCGATGGCGGCGGGCCGACTCGACGAATGCCAGATGGAGCTGCATGAAACCTCCCAGTGCCGATACATCGGTCAATCAGACTAGCAGAGTCGGCCGGTTTCGACGTCCCCCAGGGGCCATGATATGCTGTATCGGTTACGGTTGACTACGGCGCCAGAACGCCCGGAACGACGACATGCATCGCCTCGGTCTTCTCAATCTGCTCACCCACTACCGCACCCCCTACATGGAGGAAGCGGCCATGGTCGAGCGCGCCATCGCCTTCATCCGCGCCCACGAGAACTGCTTCGACCGGACCCTGCACGATGGCCACGTCACCGGCTCATCCTGGGTCGTCAACCCGGCGCGCACCCACACCCTGCTGCTGCACCACCGCAAGCTCGACCTCTGGCTCCAGCCCGGTGGCCACGCCGACGGTGATCCGGACATGCTGCGGGTGGTGCTGAAGGAAACGGCGGAGGAGACCGGTATCGATGTGGAAGCGATCAGGCTGGTCCAGGAGCAGGTCTTCGACGTCGACATGCACGTGATCCACCAGAGCGTGCACGACCACCGCCACGTGCACTTCGACGTGCGTTTCCTGGTGGAGATCGATGACCGGCTGCCGCTCCCCGGCAACAATGAATCCTATGAAGTCCGCTGGGTTCCGCTCCACCGGGTTACCCACTACAACAACGCCCTCTCCCTGCTGCGCATGGTGCGCAAGACCCAGGCGCTGCAGCGCGGTCTCTGAACCGCTTGAGACCGCGCCCTCAGACCCCGCTCAGATCCTCGACCGCGCGGACCGCTGCGTGGGCCGCAGCGTCGATATCGGCCTCGCGGCCGGCCAGGGTCAAGCGGCCGTATGCCCCCACCGCCCGCACGTCGATGAGCGTAATATCGGCGGCCTTTTCCGCCTCGTTGGCGGCATAGACGGAGTAACCGGCCGGCTCGGTCTCGAGGATGAACATGCTCTGGCCGGGACGGATCATCGAGCCGCGCCGGTCCTGCCGGTTGATCAATACGGCGTGATCCGGGCTGATGGAACGGATGGTCTCGCTCCATGCCACCCGACACTTCTGCCGCGCATTCTCCTCGGTACCGAGGCTGCGCAACACGGCGTTGCCACCTTCGAGGACATCACTCTGATCGCGATGGTGCAGCACCATGGAGCCATAGGCGCGCTCGACCACCTGCTGGCCAAGGTGGACGCGGGTCGCCTTGAGGGCCACGTCGGTGAGGCGGTGGACCGCCATGCCGGGGGAGACCTCGATCCAGAGGCAGGCGTCACCGGGGACCGGCAGGAACCCCTGGGAGACGGTACCAAGATAGACGGCCAGCTGCGGTTGCAGCGAGTCGATGAAGACATAGGTACGCAGCTGGATCATGGTGCGGTGGCCTTGTTGTCCGGTTAGGCGGTCTCGTTGTCGCGCCGCGCCTGATGGCGGCGCGAGAACTGACCGTACAGTTGTTCCACCCGCTGGCGGATCGGTTCCTCGTTGGCCAGCGCGAACTCCAGGAAGGCCTGGGCGATGGCCGAGAGCGGCTTGCCGCGCTGGTGGACCAGAAACCACTGTCGCTCAATCGGGAAGCCGCGCACATCGAGCACATCCACCGGCCCGTCGGCGCCCTCCAGCGACAATGTATGCAGCGACAGTACCGTGATACCCAGCCCTCCGACGACGGTATGCTTGATCGCCTCGTTACTGCTCAACTCCATGCGGATGTTCGGTTTGACGTCGTGGCTGGCAAACAGTCGCATGGCTGCATCGCGGATTCCGGAACCCGGCTCACGGAGGATGAACGGCTCCCGGGCAATGCGCTCAACGGCAATGTCCGACTCCCGGCACAACGGATGGTCGCGGCCAGCCATCACCACCAGCGGGTTGGGCGCGAACGGATGGGCCTCGACACGCGGTTCCTCGGGTGGCTGGCCGAGGATGTAGAGATCGTCCTCGTTGCCGGCAATCCGTTCATACATCTGCTCGCGATTGGCGACCTGGAGAGAGACATCGACCTCCGGGTAGAGCCGGCAGAACTCACCCAGCAGCTCCGGGATGAAGTGCTTGGCCGTGGTTATCACCGCCAGCCGCAGGCGCCCGCGCCGAAGACCCTTGAGTGCGGCCAGCCGCGTATCCAGCTCGGCCATGTTATCAAAGATGGCGCGGACGGTGTCGTACAGCTCCTGCCCCGCCTCGGTCACCTTCAAACGCCGACCCGACTGCTCGATCAGCGGCATCCCCATGGTCGCAGTCAGCTTCTTGAACTGCGTGGATACGGTCGGTTGGGTCAGAAACAGCTCTTCGGCTGCCCGCGTAAAACTTCCCAGCCGGACAATGGCCTCGAAGATCTGCAGCTGGCGAAAGGTGGTATGCCGAATCAAGTACTGCGGCAGTCCGCCACGGAAGCGCGAATCATCATCCGCAACCGCCATGGCTCAGACCCCGCAGGCGCCGAACGCGCGGGACATCACCGTTCAGTCGGGCCAGACGCGGCGTGACGGCAGGGCCGTCAACTTCCGCTCATCGGAGCGGTCCCGCGTGGCGGAACCGCTGCTCCGGCCGCCATCGGCCGGGGCGGTGGACGTCGCCTTTTTCGCCGGGGCGCTGCCCTTGCTCTCGGCCTGCTTGGCGGTACTCGCCTTCGGGGCCGTTGATTTGCGCGTGGTGCTGGTACGCTTCTCGCCTTCGCTCATTGGGCTACTCCTCTTTGTTCGATGAGCCGCCGAACTCGGTGACCAGTGCATCGATTCGTCGAGCAAAATCCAGGGCCGACTCGGGATACTCTTCGTCACCCTCCGGGGCGTGGATGGTCATGGTCACCTTCTCGCGATCGAAGCTCATGTCGGGGTAATAATCGAGCTCCTCGGAGAGGTCGGCCGCCAGATCGAGGAAATCACGCAACCGGTCATAGTCATCGAACTGCTCTCGCCGCTCGAGGCGCTGTGGGCGCTTGCGCTCCTGCCAGCCGTGTGTCATCGCTTGGCCTCCCGAGACCGTTCCGCGTTGGCTGTAAGCTCACCGTACCACGTCTCGAACTCGACCAGGTGGTGTCGCTCTTCCTGTAGCAGCTGCTCGAAAAAGACGCGGCTGTCGTGCTCCTGCACTGCGAGGCAGTGGGCCACCGCCCCTTCATAGAACGCGGTGATCTCGCGCTCAAACTCCAGCGCGTTCAGAACCAGCTCCGGCAGGGAGCCGTTCAAACGCACAGGACGTAATTGACTGGTGTTGGGAGCGACCCCGAGGGCAAGCATCCGATTGATGAGCCGTTCAACATGGCCCATCTCCTCCGTGGCCTCCTGATGAAACCGTTTGGCAGCCACATCGATGCCGCGGGTATCCAGCAGTCGCGCTGTCGACAGAAACTGCTGCACAGCACTGAACTCAAGGCTCAGCGCCCTGCCCAGATAACCGAGCACGGTAGGATCAGATGACATATCTCAGGATTCGTCTCTCAACAGGAGGATGCGGGCACATGCGCCGGTCACCCGGCGCCCGATATGCCCGCCCCTGGTACGGCTCAAGCGTCCTTGGACAGGATCGGCTCAACTTCGCGGTGCGGACGGGCGATGATGTGAGCGGCGACCAGGCCGTCACCCACACGCTCGCAGGCATCGGCGCCGGCGCGAACAGCCGCGTTCACGGCACCGGTCTCACCACGAACCAGAACGGTGACGTAACCGCCACCAACGAACTCGCGACCAATCAGACGGACTTCGGCCGCCTTGGTCATGGCGTCGGCCGCTTCAATGGCCGGCACGAGACCGCGAGTCTCGATCATGCCCAGTGCAATACCGTACGTATCATTAGCCATGGTTCACTCTCCTGAAGGTAGGATGATTACAGTTAGTTGCTGTTGTCCGAGCTGGTGTTGCCCAGCACGGGTTCGACTTCCTTGTGCGGGCGCGCGATGACATGAGCGGCCACCAGACCATCACCCACACGCTCACAAGCATCCGCACCGGCGCGGACCGCTGCGTTCACGGCGCCGGTCTCCCCGCGCACCAGAACAGTGACGTAGCCACCTCCAACGAACTCCCGACCAATCAGACGAACCTCGGCAGACTTGGTCATCGCATCGGCGGCTTCAATGGCCGGGACAAGACCACGAGTCTCGATCATTCCCAGCGCAATCCCGTAGTTGTGCTCACTCATTACCACTCTCCATCTTGAGGTTTAGTTTCAAAATCGTCATTGACCGCAGCCCTGACACCCTTCACATCATGACTCAGCAAATTCGCTCTCGTCCCATTGATCGATGATGCCACCGACCGTCAGGTCGGTAAGCACCGTCGGGTCCCCGCACGCGTAGCGTGCCGCTGACCCACTGATCACGAAGACCCAGTTGCCCTCCGCGCAGCCGCACGTATCAACGGCGACCTGGATATTGCCCTTCGGGTCACGCAGGACCCGCAATGAATGATGGTCAAGTCCCGCATGGCGCTGCGTACACACCAGGGAACCGACCACATTCATGATGTCCATCAGTCCGATTCCTCGTTCCAGTAATCGATGATCCCGACAATGGTCAGATCACTGGGGTACTCCTTGCTTCCGGCCGCTTCGCGTGCAGCCGAGCTGCCAACACAAAGAACCCAGTCGCCGGGAGCGCAGCCAACGGAGTCGACCGCCACCAGACGGCTGCTACCGTCCAGAACCACCTGAAGGTGCTTGTGCTCCAGCTCCTGGATGCGATTGGTCGACACCAGGGGCTTCAACACCTTGCAAATCTTCATTTCAATGCATCTCCGCTCGTTGGGGCAGCGCCGAACACTCGATCGTGTCTGCTGCGGAATCGGCGACCACGTCCCTGACCATCAGCAGGGTATGCAGCTTGCAATCCGCCACCAGTGATGCAAACCGTTCACGCAGGGCCCGATCCAGTCGGCGACAGCGCTCCTCGGCCCTCTCTCGCGCACCCGGTACGCTACCGTGGTAGTCGAACCGGATCACGACGGGAACGGGGAGACCGCGTGCAACGTTGAGTCCTGAAAAGATCCGGATACCGACATCGAGGTCGGCCGCCCCCTCTTCAACCGTCTTGAGATAGGCGAAGTAGGTCAGGTTGCGCAGCTGGATCTCTTCAAAACCGATACCGGTGCCGATAAAGCTCTCCTGGTGTCCCAGGTCCCCGTACATGCCGTTGTGGAACCGGCGGACATAATCGATCTGCGACAGGTTGCCCAGCAATAACCGGGACACGAACCGGACCATTCCGTCGGCCGGCACACTGCGCCCACCACGCTGCTGCTCGCCCCGAACATATTCGGCGATCCACTCCAGCGGCTCGCAGCCCCGTGCCTGTAGTGATGCCTCGAACAGTTCACTGGCGGAAATGGAATGCTCGATATCCATGCGACCCTCGGCATCCGGCAGATGCACCCGGATACTGTCGTTGTCGGTATCGAGTCCGATCAGCAGCAGGTCGATCGAGGCGCCGCAACAGTAGGTATTCTCGACACCCTCCCTGAAGGCATTCAACCTCTCGCGCGCTGCGGCGGCCGCCTTGGCCGTATCGTTGCCGTGGGCGGCACAGCCCTCCTGATCCGGCCGGGCGGTACTGAAATGATACACCGCGACCTTGAGGTACCGAGTGGGCTGATCGGCCGCATTGGGCGTCAATTCATGGTGACGCTGCAACTCCGTCTTCACCCACTTTTCGAGGCTGTCCTCGACATCGAACAGGGCACCGGCATATGACCGGCGACGCACAGGACCATAGGGGAGGCGAAGGACATAGCTGATCACGTGAGCCAGACGCCCATCGGCGCACGGTGTTACGTCGATCAGATGGAACCCGCACTCCTCGATGAAGGCCTGGAACGCATCCTCGCCACCTGCCAGTGGACCCTTGACGTAGAAATCCTCCGACATGCGACGGTAGGTCTCGAAGGTACACCAGCTATGCAGACGGCCGA
Source organism: Natrialbaceae archaeon (assembly GCA_003559215.1). GTDB lineage: Archaea > Halobacteriota > Halobacteria > Halobacteriales > Natrialbaceae > Natronococcus. The sequence goes on along the minus strand of PWMF01000052.1, from coordinate 783 downwards.
TATCGAGTCCCTCGATCCAGCTGTCGTCGAGCAGTGCCTCCGGGAGCTCGAATCCGAGCTGTTCCCGAACCAGTCGCTGTGCCTTGTTGACGAAATCGGCATCGTGTCGCAGTGCCGAGATATCACGCAAGCACGGCTCGATGGCGTGGAACGCCCCTTTGACTCGATGTTCATAGGCAATCAGGCGATTGTTGTCCGAGCTGCAGACAAAGGGATGTTCACCACCACGCACGGCAGGCGGCCGCACCAACGGCATCTCGGTCTTGCGACCGGTGCCGGAGGTCGGAGCCGGAGCCGCGATGTTGTCGGCGGGCATGTAGCCCCCCGGCTGACGCGGTGTCCGACGGCCCTTGGCGCGCGTAGTGAACATGGCTCAGTCGTTCTCCGCCCGTATCAACCGCGAGCACCACCGGAGACCGTGATCATGGCCCCCTTCTCGGTGCCACCGCTGCTGCCGGTGACGATCTGGTCAGCCGGCGGTACCTCTTCATTGCGCTTGCGATCGACCTCGGGCATGGCATTCACCGGGCCACGTCGAGTCATGTTGCGGCGCGCTGCAGAGGTGCCTTCGGTGCCGGTCACCCGGTCACCGCGGTCCCAATCGTCTCCCGTGATCTTGAGGCCGGTGGTGATGCCCTCCCCGGTCACATGCCACGGCTCGGCCACGACCTCAGGCATCGGCACCGCCACGCCGGCGGCAGAGCCGCCCGCGTTGCCGGACCTGAAATCCTCGGTCCCGGTCACTTTACCCTGGCCCATGGAGAAGGTGCCGCTGAAGTCAGC
>PWMF01000013.1 GCA_003559215.1 Natrialbaceae archaeon | reverse complement strand
TTCCGACTTCGCCACAGCAGTGTTCATACCTCCCGATCGCCGCCGACCGAGATAAATATTGTAGTTTTGGTTACATATTGACAGTGCAACTACTCAAAATCAGTTGAGCAAACCGATTCACACGTCAGGTGTCGTCTCCGCCCGGCTACGAAATGGGCATCACGGTCAGTTCGTCGTCGATCTCGAACCGGCCCGTCTCACCGTCGAGCGCGATCTCGACCGTCGCCGCGAACGGCTCGACGGTTTCGACGTCGGTCGTCACCGTCTTCGTGGCGATCTGTTCGAAAAACTCCCAGAGTGGGCGCTCCAGGACGGCGATCCCGTGTTCCCAGAAGAACCCGGCCGCGGCGGGGTGGAGCGCGGCGATCGCCTCGATCGGGACGTGAAACGTGATCCAGCACTCGCGGCAGGTACTCTCGAGCGTGTACAGCGTCCGGCCATCGTGGCAGTGTGCGTCGATGGTGGTCTCGATCGGTCCGAAACACTCCGGACAGACGCCGTCTCGGATGAGCGTAAACGATCCCCAGATTCGGGTCCCGACGCTGTCGACGATTTCCGACGCCGATCGGTGTCGCGTCTGACTTTCGGGAAGGAGGTCGGTGAGCAGCCTCGTGTCGCAGGACGCACAGCGAACGACGAACTGCTCTTCGTCGACTGCCGCGACGAGCGAGTCGGTTCCACAGAAGACGCAGCTACCGCCGACGTCGGTATCGTCGAAACGACGCGTGTTCTCGTACAGTCCCGCGAGGATCGTTCGGACGATCTTGTCGCCGGCGTACGTGAGCCGGTAGCCGTCGGCCGCCTCGGCGACGAACGGTCCGACGAGCCGGTCGAGGTGGTAGGAAAACTGCGACGTACTCTCGAGATCGACGGCGTCGTAGAGCTCCGTAAACGTCATCCGGATCCACTGCTCCTGTCGGTCTCGTTCGGCTTCGGCCAGCGCGAGGAGGATCTCGAGACGGCTTCGATTGCCGAGCGCGCCGATCGCGTCGACGACGTCCTGATCGATCTCTGGTGTAGCTGGTGGAGTCATCGGGAAGGCCGTGGTGTATCACCTTGTGTCGCCACGGACGGTCAGGCCGTCACAGCGCCTCCCGATATTAGGGCCAGTCGTCGCGAACCGGTTCGGCGTCCTCCTCGTCGTCCTCGACGTCAGTCGCGACGACCCAGTCGGCCGCGTCGGCCGCGTCCTCGACAGGGAGGTACTCCCAGCCGACCTCCTCGGCCAGCTCCTCGTCGGCCTCGTCGTCGCCGATGAAAACGTACCGGTCGGTGTCGAACTGGTCCCTGACGGCCTCGAGGCTTTCCGACTTCCCGCGGGGCCCCGAGAAGAAGTCCTGTCGAATGCGGTTCTTGCGTGTGTAGTTCGTCACGACGTAGGTCGGTTTCTCCGAGACGACGCCGATGTACTCGCTCCAGCCTCTGGCGTCCTCGAAGACGCTCTCGGGCGATGCGAGCGCTTTCAGCGCCTCGAGCTCGAACGCCAGGGTCATGTCGCTACCGCCGTTCATACGCTATCAAAGCGGCGCACCGGGGAAAACGGCTTCGATACTCCCAACGAGTTCGGAACGGCTACGCCGCCTCGATCCGGTAGTACTCCGTCGCGACGACGACGGTACCGGGCTGGAGGTCGGTACCAGTAGCGGTCAGCTGACGGCCCCCCTCGAGCGCCGCGTAGAACAGTTCGAGGGTTCGGTCGTCGAACTGGTCGATGTGTCGAACCGTCGCGTCCGGCGCGACGGCGTCGACGCGCCTGAGCGTGAGAGACCGCCCCGTACTGGTGGTTGTTGCCATGAGTGTGGTTATCAAACCCATACTACAACTTAACTGTTGTCACTGCACGGATTGGATCAATCGGGCAAACGACGATCGAGAGTATCTGCTGTCCGCGCCGTTCGAATCGGCGTCGTTTGGGGGAAGAGGAACCGACGGGCCTACTGCTCCTGTGGGGGGGCGAGGTTGTCGAGGTCGACGGTCTCTTCGAGCAGGACCTCCTTCTGGTCGGCGACGACGCGCTGTTCGCGCATCAGCTGTTTGAGCTTGCTCTGCGGGGCGAGGTCGCCGATGAGGACGCCGCCGACGACCTTGCCGTCCTTGAACGCGATCCGGCGCCACTCGGTGTCGCTGTACTTGCGCTCGGCGTGGTCGTCGCCGAGCGTCGGGTGACCAAAGGAGAGGAAGGGGAAGTCGAAGTGCGTGATCGAGTACGAGGAGACCCACTCGAACTCCTCGGCCTCGTCGTCGGCGGCCATGTTGACCCCGGCGATCCGACCCTGCTCCTTTGCGGAGCCCCAGGAGCCGTTCTGGGCCTGCTCGCCGAGCAGGACGTCGTAGAAGCGGGTGATGTCGCCGGCCGCGTACACGTCCTCGAGGTTCGTCTGCATGTACTGATCGACGAGGATCCCGTTGTCCTGCTCGAGGTCGACGTCGCCGAGGTACTCGGTGTTGAACGTCAGGCCGATAGCGACGCCGGCGAAGTCGCACTCGTAGCGGTCGCCGTCGGGGTCGACCGCTGCGACCACCTGCCCGTCGTCGTCAGTCTCGAAGCGGTCGACGCCGCTGTCGAACACCGGCTCGACGCCGACGTCGCGCATACCCTCGTGCATGATCTCCGCACCCTCACCCGAGAGCGCGTAGCGCCACCAGCGGTCGCCCCGCATCAGGTACTTGCCCTCGACGCCCTGGGCGCCACAGACGGCGGCGAAGTCGATACCGAGCAGTCCGGCGCCGACGATGACGCCCTTTTCGGCCTCCTCGGCGCTCTCGCGGATCTTGCGGGCGTCCTGGAACGTCCAGAAATGGTGGATCCCCTCGGCGTCGCTGTCGTCGACCGGGAGCTGCGTGGGGGTTCCGCCGGTCGCGATCAGCAGCTTGTCGTACGAGATGTCGTTGCCCTCGTGGGTGTGGACGACCTTCTCGTCGGTGTCGACGCCGGTGACGTGGGTGTTGAGCGAGAGCTCGATGTCGCGCTCCTCGTACCAGTCTTCCTCGTGGATCGAAATCGGTGCCTCGGGGAGTTTGCCCTTCGCGTGTTCCTTGATCAGAATCCGGTTGTACAGTGCCTCCCCCTCATCGGTGATGACGGTGATCGAAGACTCCGGGTCCTCTTCCCGAAGCGTCTCGGCAGCCGAGCTGCCCGAGATCCCGTCACCGATGATGACGTACTCGGTCATACCGTGACCGTTCGTAATGCGGGTTAAAGTGGATTGCTATCTCGTCTATTTCCCGCGACGCGCCGGACGGATTCAACAATTGTCAACCGAGAACGTCCTCGGAGCACCGAGCGGTAAGTGCTCTTGGCCGATCTGTGGACGTACCCGTCGTCTCCGGTCCCCGTTCCGGATCCGATTCGGTCGCCTCTCGAGTAGCGTGCCGGCTCCGAACCGTTCTTGAGGGACCACTCCCTAGCGGCTCACATGAAAATCAGCCAGAACGTGCGCCACTTCGCCTCTCGAAAGGCCCTCGAGACCCCGGTCGTTCGCTCGGTCGCCAAGTCCGGCCTCGTCCGGATGCACACGAAAATCTTCACGAAGAAAGCCGATCCCGTCCACGCCGACGAGCGAACGGATCACCTCGACGACTTCTTCGACGCGACGATGGACACCTACCTGCGAGCGCTCCAGGAGGGGTACTCGGAGGCCGAAGCCCGCGAGATCACCCACGTCCAGGCGAACTTCGACTTCTACAACCACGGCTGGACCGAGATGATGGAGTTCCCCGTTGACGAACTCGGCGATCACTACGACCGTTACCGCGACTTCTTCGAGCGCTGGGACGTGACGATCGACGACCCGCTCGGCCAGTTCGCGCCCGTCGACGGCGTCGCCGAGGCGCCCTCGACACCCGAGAAGCTCGAGGAGCCCGAACACCCCTACGCCGAGGGCGGGTTCGCTGACGACGTCTACGTCGAGACCGACGACGGCGAGCTGATCGTCGGCGGGCAGGACGAACCCGAGGACGTCGACGTCTCGCAGGCGGTCGGCGTCGACGAGGACGTAGACGAGATGCGGTGACGTCCCGGGCCCCGCTCGAGTACGGATCAAGCGACGGCGTCGATGCGATCCGCTTCCGGTTTGCCGAACGTTCGCGCCGAAGTCGCCGGTTCCGTAAGACGGCGAATTCCCGAGAGGGGACGGCCCCTTCCTTTATTTTGTACGACAGAAGTATGGAAATTGTCTGACAGGTATTTATTAGCCAGCCCCACATACAGGTTTTCCGTCACGCCCGACGGACGAGAGCCATGACCTCACGAAACTTCACCCCGGGTGATGCGGGTTCCGCACCGATGAACACGGTCGTCTTCCGCCACGACTGGACGTCCCAGGAAAGCCTCGTCGGAAGGGTCGTCGCGGCGGTGGCCGACGTCACCGACAGCGACGAGACGGATGTCGAACGGGTTCACGACCGGCTCGATCCCGAGTCGCTCAACCGCCTGTTCGACCGCCGTCGAACCGACCGCGACCCGGGGAGTGCGCGGCTGATCTTCCCGCTCGAGACCTGCACGATCACGGTGTACGGCTCCGGACTCGTCGTCGTCCAGGAGTAGCGCCGACGGACCGATCTCGAGCGGGATCGATTCCAAGCCGCTAAGTACACGGCGCATCGCCGTTCGAGTACTGACCCGATGGCACTGAACGCAAACGATCGGTCGATCGCCGGCTTCACGATGGCCGGTCACGCGCTGGTTCACTGGTTCGAGACGGCGATTCCGATCTTCCTGGTCGTCTGGCTCGCGGAGTTCGACGTGAGTATCGCCCTGCTCGGACTGGTCGTCGCGCTCGGCTACGCCCCGTTCGGAATCGGCGCCCTGCCGGGCGGGATCCTGGCCGACCGCTACGGGACGAAGCGACTCATCGTGCTCTGTCTCGCGGGGATGAGTCTCGCCTTCCTCGTGCTCGCGACGAGTTCGTCGATCTACGCGATCGCCGTCGGCCTCCTGCTTTGGGGAATCGCCGCCAGCATCTACCATCCCGCCGGGCTCTCGCTGATCAGCACCGGCGTCGAGGAGCGCGGGACGGTGTTCGCCTGGCACGGGATCGCCGGCAACGCCGGCATCGCGCTCGGTCCGTTCGTCGCCGCGACGCTGCTGATCTTTCTCGACTGGCAGTACGTCGCCGCGATCCTTGCTGCCCCCGGCCTCCTGGCGGTGCTGTACGGTCTGACCGCGGAGTTCGAGCCGACCGCCGCGGTCGAGGGCGACGTCGACGCGGGGGCCGACGAGGCGCTGTCGCTGTCGGATCTCGTCACCAACTCGAAGGCGATGTTCGCGAGCGCGTTCGCCATCGTCTTCGTCATCGTCACTTTCGAGGGGCTGTACTACCGCGGAATGCTTACCTACCTGCCCGAGATCCTCCACGGGGCACCCGCGATGGACGGGCTCGCGCTGCCCGCGGGGCTCGAGGGGATCGAACCCGCCGACTACATCTACGTCGGCCTGCTCGTCGTCGGGATGGCCGGCCAGTACGCCGGTGGGAAGCTCACGGATCGAATTCCGCCCGCCCGCGGCCTGGCGGTCCTCTTCGCGATCTTTACCGTCCTCGCGCTGGCGTTTATTCCCGTCATGACGATGGGACTGTGGGCGGTCGTCGCCCTCTGTGGCGTCTTCGGCTTCTTCCTGTTCGCGATCCAGCCGTTCTACCAGAACGCGGTCGCGGTCTACACGCCCGCCGACAGTCGCGGGCTCTCTTACGGCTACACGTACCTCGGCGAGTTCGGCCTCGGAGCCGCCAGCATCGCCCTGGGCGGGTTCGTCCTCGACGTCTCGCTGGGGTGGTTCTTCGTGATGATCGCCGCGTTCGCGCTCGCCGGAATGGTGCTCTCGGCGGCGCTGGTCGCGGGCCTCGACTGGTTCGCCGACTCCGGTCCCGCGGCCGAGTCGGCGACCGACGACTGACGCTGCGTCGCGTCGATTCTCTCGTCGTTCGCTACCTTTTTGGCCGCTCTCTGGAAAGCAATCGGCATGCTCACCGTGCGGGCTCCGGCGACCAGTGCGAATCTCGGGAGCGGCTTCGACGTCTTCGGCGTCGCGCTCGGAGCGCCCGCCGACGTGATCCGGGTCGAGCGCGCCCCGGAGACGTCGATCACGATCACCGGCGCCGGAAGCGACTACATCCCGACCGATCCGGAGAAGAACACCGTCGGCGCGGTCGCCGAGGCCCTCGACGCGCCGGCGACGATCCGGATCGATAAAGGGGTTCGCCCCTCTTCCGGACTCGGCTCCTCTGCGGCCAGCGCGGCGGGGGCCGCGGTCGCGCTCAACGCCCTCTACGACCGGGGACTCTCGAGAGAGGAACTCGTCCCGGTCGCCGCCGAGGGCGAGGCCCTGGTCTCGGGCGAGGCCCACCCCGACAACGTCGCTCCCTCACTGTTGGGCGGCTTTACGATCGCCACCGACGACGGCGTCACCCAGGTCGACGCGTCGCTCCCGGTCGTCGCCTGTCTTCCCGAGATGAGCGTCTCCACGCGGGACGCCCGCGACGTCGTCCCGAAGACGGCCGCCCTCGACGACGTTGTTGACACCGTCGGTCACGCCGCCACGCTCGCCGTCGGAATGACTCGAGACGACCCCGAACTCGTCGGACAAGGACTGAACGACGCCATCGTCACGCCCGAGCGAAGCGCCCTCATCGACGGCTACGACGCGGTTCGCGAGGCCGCCCTCGAGGCGGGCGCGACCGGCGTTACGGTAAGCGGCGCCGGCCCGGGCGTGCTCGCGGTCTGTCACGGGTCCGACCGGCGGGCGATCGCCGGCGCGATGATGGACGCCTTCGACGCCGAAGGGATCGAGAGCCGGGCCTACCAGACGACGATCGGCGAGGGGGCGCGGCTCTACCCTGACGGCTGATCGCGGATCGATGGGCGCGCGAACCGACGCGGCGCTTTCGCTCGTCGCGCTTGCCGTCTTCGTTGGGTTCGCGGCTCTCGTCGACGCGTCGCTCTCCCCGCTCTTCCTGGCGGTCGGCGGTCTCGGAACCGTCCTGTTCGAACTGTTCGCGGCCCGCGAGTACGATCTCGTCCGTCGGTACTGGGAACGGCGAGACGTCCAGGCCGCCTCGCTCGCCGCCGCGATCGGTTTCGCCGCCGTCGGCGCTCGAGTCGCGCCGGAGCCGGTGCTGTCGCTGTGTTGTGGCGCGGTAGCGACCTATCTCGTGTTTCTCGGACTCGTCCGAGTCGGGATCGTCCCGTGCCCGCGGACGTGGTGGTAGCACCGGTCTAGCGCTTCGCCAGCACCCTTAGTCGCGCCGAGCGCTTCTCCAGCGACGGCCGTACACGCGGGGGAACGCCTCGACTTTCGCGTGGCGACCGTCCGTTGGTACGGTCGAGACCCGGGTGGAGACGCTCGCCGGGAGCGGGCCCACGGGCATCGAGGAGACGGCGGTCGGGTTGTTCGACCTCGGTCGTCGTCCCTCGTAGCCGGAGCCGCGCTGGTGGGATTCGTACAGCTCCTCGACCGTCGAGTGGGCGTCGATCACCGCTTCTCTGGCCGGCCTGATCCGCTCCCTGACTTCCTGCTGGAACGCCGCGTTCGTCGCCTCTCCCTTTACTTCCTCGGCGAACGCCTCGAGTTCCTCGGCCGCCTCGGAGTCGTCGTTCGAGTCGAACGCGTCAGGGCCGAGGACGTCCTCGAGTTCGTCTCTGAGTTCGTCGGACTCCCGTCCGAAGTCGACGAGGTCGACGACGTTCCAGAGCTCTCGCAGTTCGATCGCGCGTCGGAGGGTGTCGAGATCGAGCGCCAGCTTCGGATCCCGCTCCCGAATCGCCTCGGGCAGCCGCTCGAGGTCGAGGACGTTGACAGCCGCCTCCCCGTCGACGGCGTCAGGCAGTCGCTCGAGGTCGACGGTGTCGAGGACGTCCTCGAACTCCGCGACCACGTCCCAGAGTTCGCTCGCGATCGCCGCCAGCGTCTCGTCCGACGTCTCCTCGGCGACGGCCCGAAGCAGCCCCTCGAGGGCGTTCGCAAGACGATCGGACAGCAGCTCCAGAGGTGTCGACTGGCTCATAGGATCGGTACGCACGGCACCGAAAAAACAGGGCTGCTTACCGATTCGTTCGAACGAAAACCGGCAGAATACGAGAACGGTTCGGCGGAACGGGTCGAGTCGATGGCGAGCCGAATCAGACGCCGCGACCCTGCAGTTTCTCTTCTTCCTCGAGGTCGGCGTTGGCGTCGCCTTTCATGCCTTTACCGAGGTTCGAGGCGATCTCGGCGAGGCGGTCGGGGTCGTCCCAGTTGTTCACCGCTTCGACGATCGCTTCGCCCATCTCGGTCGGGTTCTCGGCGCCGAAGATCCCGCTGCCGACGAAGATGCCGTCGCATTCGTGGTGCATCATCAGCGCGGCGTCGGCGGGCGTCGCGATCCCGCCGGCGGCGAAGTTCACGACCGGAAGGCGGCCCATCTCGGCCGTCTCGTGGACCAGCTCGGCGGGCGCCTCGATCTCGCGGGCGTAGGCCTCGCGCTCCTCGTGTTTCATTCCCTCGAGCTCGCGGATCGCGCCCTTGATCGTCCGCTGGTGGTGAACGGCCTGATTGACGTCGCCGGTGCCGGCCTCACCCTTCGTGCGGATCATCGCCGCGCCCTCCCCGATCCGGCGCAGCGCCTCGCCGAGGTCCCGCGCGCCGCAGACGAACGGGGCGGTGAAGTCGCGCTTGTCGATGTGGTAGGCGTCGTCGGCCGGGGTGAGCACTTCGGACTCGTCGATCATGTCGACGCCGACGGCTTCGAGGATCTGGGCTTCCTTCGTGTGTCCGATGCGGGACTTGCCCATCACCGGGATCGAGACCTCGTCGACGATCTCGGCGACGTCGGCGGGGTCGGCCATCCGCGCGACCCCGCCGCGCTTGCGGATGTCCGCCGGAACGGCCTCGAGGGCCATCACGGCCACGGCGCCGGCGTCCTCGGCGATCCGGGCCTGTTCCTTGTTGACGACGTCCATGATGACGCCGCCCTTCTGCATCTGTGCGAAGCCGCGTTTCACGAGGTCCGTGCCGCGTCGCAGCTCCTCGAGATCGGTGGTTTCGGCCATGTCGCGGCGTTAGGACGCGCTGTACTTACGCGTGTCCTTTACCGAGTTAGGGTCGGATCCGTTCCTCGAACTGTCAGTTCACAGAGAGGACACCGGTTCGCCCCGACCGAGTCGCGCCCGGACTCGAGAGCCGTACAGCCGACCCAGCGGCCGCCGCCACAGCCCGAGTTCCGACGCCAGTTCCGGCGCGACCTTGAGGCGGGCTCCGATCGGCGGCCCGACCGAAACCTCGCCGCGGAGTTGCATCCGCGCCCGGACCAGGTCGCCGCCGCGGACGGTGAAACTCGAGAGTTCCGCGCCGCGAAGCGACAACCCCGTCCGGGGACGGGAGACCTCGAGTCGGATCGCGTCCCCGCTCGCGTCGCGACCGCGGACGACGGCTCGAAGCCCCCGCGGCCCGTCCGTCACGGTGATCGGGGCGCGCTCCTTCGGATACCCCCAGAGTTCGCGGCCCAGCGCGACCGACGCGTCGGTCGTCACGGGCAGCCAGTGGACGTACCCGCCCGGCTCGCCGCCGAGCAGTTGCGCGAGCGGGCGGCTCGTCTCGCTCCCGCGGACCGCGGGGACGATCACTGCGAACTCGTCGTAGGGCTCGAGGCCGGGATCGCGGCCGACTCGATGGTACTGGATCCCGACGAGCGCGACGCAGCCGACGCGGGGGGCGATCCCCGGCGACGAGAGCTCGTCGGGAAGGACCTCCTCCAGACGCGTCCGACGGGCCGGAACGACGACTCCGCCGAACGTACACGCAAGCTCGAGAGGGAGCGAGACGACGTGTCCGGTCGAGAGCCGGTGTTGGTCTCGGTCGTCGTCACGCGGAGCCATGCCAAAAGGAACGGCAAGGGAAGTGATAGCGCTGTGGGCGGACGCCCGCGGGGCGCAACCGCTACCGTTTTGCGGGTTCCGTTCGTCGCGCCGAACGATGACCGCGTCGACCGGGCTGCCCGACCGCGACCCGCTGCCGAGCTACCTCGCTCCCCTGCCAAAGACGCTCGAGGAACTCGGGCTTCGGTTCGCGTGGCTCGTCGTGGCGATCAACCTCGCAGGTACCGCATTCGGGTTCTGGTACTACTCGGCTCAGTTCGCCGCGACGCCGACGGTGATGTGGCCCTGGGTGCCCGACAGCCCGTTGGCGACGCTGTTTATCGCGCTCGCCATCGCCGCCTGGAAGCTGGGCCACGAACTGCCCTGGCTGACCGCGCTGGCCTTCTTCGGGAATATCGTCCTCGGGCTGTGGACGCCGTACACCCTGTTGGTCTTCTACGAAACCTACGCTGCCCAAACCCATCCGTTAATGTACCAGTTCCTCTTCTGGAGCCACCTCGCGATGGTCGTCCAGGCGTTCGTCCTCCACCGGATCACCGACTTCCCGGTCTGGGGGGTCGCCGTCGCGCTCGCCTGGTACACGTCCAATCTGATCGTCGACTACTTCGTCCCGATCGTCGGTGAACCCCACCACACGTCGATCCCCGTTCCTCGAGACGAACCGATGTTTCTCGAGGCCGACGCACTGGGCCTCATCGCGGCCGGCGAGACGACGTTCGTGCTGCTCGCGCTCTTTCTCGCGCTCGCCACGCGGGTTAAGAAGTGCGAGGCGGCTCGGAACCGGACCGCCGGTCGCTGACTCGAGGTCCGACGCTACCGGTTCTCCTCCGCTACGAGCTCGAGGTACGGCTCGAGCGCCCGCGCCGCCGGACGCCGTTCGACCGTTCCGGCGTCCCGGTCGTACCGGAGGACGTCCGCGCCGACCAGCCGACACAGGTGGTTGTGGTGGAACTCGACGGCGAGTTCGTCGAGTCGCTGCCGCGTCGGCTCCCCTTGCAGTCGCGCGACGCCGTCGATGAACTCCTCGAGCGACACCGGCCCGTCGCGCCGGGAGAGGTATCGTAACGCGTACCGACGCTGTTCGGAGAGGAGCAGTTCGAAGACGGTGTTCGGCGGGAGCGGCGGCGGCGTGTCGGCCGGACCTCCGTGTGTGAGTTCTGTGGTCATGAGCGTGCTCCGTACTCGGCTTACGCGGCGGTGATCGACGGTTCGACTTCGGGCGACTTCAGCAGAGCACGCCGAACGGTTGCCCAGTTATCGACATAAACTTTCTCTTGTCCGAGAAGCGTACACCAATACCATCAGGTTTGCCTTTCCTTAAACCGTTCTCGAGGATAGGTTCCAGGGTGAGCGAAACCGACCGGAACTGCACGTCCAGTACCGATCGTCCTCCTCGGGTGGGGTAGGCTCGGGTCGAGCGCCGACTCTGCCGATCACAATACGGAGACGGTCCGCCCGGAACACAGTCGTCCGGTCCGGACAGTATCCTGGAGTACGAACACGATTTATTCCGGCACGAGATGTCGAGTAGCGCGTCGTACCCGTCGCTGTCGGCGACGAGTTTTCGAAACAGGTGATACCTCATGCGAACCCAGGCCGACACGACCGAACCCGAGTCGAGCCGAGACGAGCCCACGATCAGACTGGACGACCTCACCAAACGCTACGGTGACGTCACTGCCAACGACAGTATCAGCTTCGACGTCGAGGCCGGCGAGATATTCGGCTATCTCGGCCCGAACGGGGCGGGTAAAACGACGACCATTCGTCTGTTGCTCGGCCTCATCAAGCCGACGGATGGAACCGCAGAGCTGCTGGGTGCGGACGTCCGGAACCGACGGGCGCTCACGGCGGCCAAAGCCGACGTCGGCTACCTTCCGGACACGCTCGGGTTCGAGGAGCGACTGACGGGTCGCCAGGTTCTCGAGCACTTCGCCCGAATGCGCGGCGACGAACGCCGCGAGGAGTTACTGGAGCTGTTTCGGCCGCCCCTCGAGAAACCGGTCGAGACGTACTCCCACGGGAACAAACGGATGCTCGGCATCGTCCAGGCGTTCATGCACGATCCGGATCTCGCGATTCTCGACGAGCCGACGTCCGGACTCGACCCGCTCAAACAGGATCGGATGCACGCGTTTCTCGAGGCCGAACGCGACGCCGGCAAGACGATTTTCTTCTCCTCGCACGTCCTCAGCGAAGTCCAACGCGTCTGCGATCGAGTCGGGATCATTCGGAACGGAGGACTGGTCGCGCTCGAGGACGTCGACGACCTGCTCAAACGCAGCGGCAAACGCGTCCGGGTGCAACTGGCAGAGCCGGTGGACGAATCGGCGTTCGTTACGTCGGAAATGATCGACGTCGAGATCATCGATGCGACGGTTCGGTTCACCTACACCGGCAAGCCCGCCGAATTGCTGGAGTATCTCGTCCAGCTTGCGGTCGAGGACGTCGACATCAGCGATCCACAGCTCGACGACATCTTCAAACACTACTACGGGGACGATTCCCCGTCGGGTGCGGGATGACGGCGATCCTGCGTGTCGAGTCGGCGAAACTGGTTCGCAGCTCGCTCGTCCTTACCGGGCTGTTCGCTCTCCTCTCGGCGTTTTTCTTCGTGGTGTTTCCGGCCTTCGCCGAGGAGGCGGAGCTCATCGAGGCGGCGTTTCCGGCGTTTCTCGCCGGCCTGCTCGGGATCGAGGAGTTGCACACTATCGAGGGGTTCGTCGGCGGCTATATCTTCTCGGTTATCTGGGTCCTCTTCGCGGGGATCTACTTCGCCTACGCCGCTGGCGGACTGATCGCCGGAGACGTTCGCGCGCGCCGGATGGATCTGTTGCTCTCGAACCCGGTCTCGCGCGAGTCGGTAGTGCTCCAGAAAGTCGCCGCGCTCTGGGTGCCGCTGGTCGCACTGAATGTCGGCCTGTTCGTCGTCGTGTACGCCGCGGCAGCGGCGATCGGTGAGACGCTCGACCTCGTCTCGCTCGGGGTGGCGCACCTCCTCACGGTCCCGTACCTGCTGGTCTGTGCCGGGATCGGCATCCTCTTTTCCGTCACTCTCGACCGCGTCGAGAGCGCGCAAGCTGGCGCGCTGGGACTCGTGTTCGTTCTCTGGTTGATCGAGGGGCTCTCGGAGACGGCGCCGGAGTACGACTGGGTCGGTATCGTCTCGCCGAGCCGATACTACGATCCGTCGGCGATCCTCGTCCACGAGGAGTATGCGCTCGGAGACGCCGCGGTCCTGCTGGTGGCATTTCTCGCACTGCTCGGAATCGCACTCTTCGTCTTCGCGCGGAGGGATATCTGATGGGGCCAAAACCGGACTCCGACGGTTCGGACGCACGCCGGGCGGCGAAATCCGACGCACGATCCGCGATCGACGGCGCCGCGACGGCCATCCTGCGCATCGAATCCGGCAAGCGCGTCCGCAGTTCGGTCGTACTCGTGGTCGTCTTCGCCCTGCTTGCCGCGATGTACTTCGCGATGTTTCCGAGCATCCAGGAGGAGGCGGAACTGCTCGAGGACGCGTTCCCCGCGGTCTTTTTCGACATGTTCGGGATCGAGGCGCTGCATACCATCGAGGGGTTCATCGCCGCGGAGATCTACTCGTTTTTCTGGATCGTCCTCGTGGGCATCTACTTCGCCTACGTCGGCGCCGGCATGATCGCGAAAGACGTCGACGAGCGGAAGATGGACCTCACGCTCTCCAATCCGGTCTCGCGTGAATCGGTGATACTCCAGAAGATCGCCGCCCTCTGGCTCCCGCTGGTCGTGCTGAACGTCGGCGTCGGCGGGATCGTCCTTCTCGGCGGGATCATCATCGGCGAACCGCTCGATCCGGTTGCCGTCACGATGGTGCACCTGCTCTCGATCCCGTACCTGCTGGTCTGTGCCGGGATCGGGTTGCTCATCTCCGTCGTGATCGACCACGTCCGGACTGCCCGGGCAACCGCGCTGACCGTCGTCTTCGTCCTGTGGCTGGTCGAGGGTGTCTCCCGGTTGGACGAGGACTACGAGTGGATCGGTGCCGTCGGTCCGAGCCGGTACTACGACGAGACGGCGATCCTCGTTCGCGAGGAGTACGCGTTCGCCGACGCCGGGATCCTGCTGGCGGTGTTTCTCGTCCTGCTTGTCCTCGCCGTGTTGCTCTTCACGCGCCGCGACATCTGAGCGGTCGTCTCGATCGAACTGTCTCTCCGTCGGGAACGAGGACCCGACCTATATCGAACTCGCCGGCGTGGAGCACCCGCATGACGCCCAATCGACGGGACGTGCTGAAACTCGCAGGAACGACGGCAGCGATCGCGACGGTCGGACCGACGGGCGCCGCCACGGTCGCCGCACAGGACGACGAGCTGCCGGCGTACAGCCAGTGGCTCGCACCCGAGAACGGCACCCTCGAGTTCGCCTCCCTCGACTGGGCGTCCCTCGAGGAGGCCGTGGCGGACGAACTCGCGGAGGCCGATCCGGGCGAGGAAGTCCCGCCGGAGTACGAGGCCGATCCGATGATCGCGCCCGTCTCGGAGGGGGCGCTCTCGACGTACTTCTTCGTCGGCCTCGACCTCGCCCAGTACAGGCTCGGTCGACTCCTCGACGACGACGAGACGTTCGACTCGAGCGTCGAAGAACTGCTCCAGACTCCCGAGGCGTTCGTCGCGCTCGGATCGATCGATCCCGCGGAGATCGACGCTCGGGTCACCGCCGAACCGGAGGCCGAGTTCATCAGGCAGCTCGAGCAAACCGACGGGATCGGCCCGTACGACGTCTACACGCCGGTCGAGGCCGACGACGCCGCGATCGCCGTCGGCGACGATGCCCTCGCGGTCGCCTCCGAGACCGCGGACCCGATCGCGACGCTCGAGACGGTCGTCGGCGCCGCCGAAGGTGACGTCGAGCGGGCGACGGACGAGAGCGAGGCGTTCGCGTGGACCCTCTCGAGCGCCGACGGCGGTGATGCCGTCGTCGGTCAGTACGGGCCGGAGGCGGGGAGCGACGGGCTCGTCGACTTCGGGTACGAGGAACTCGAGGATGCCGAGGCGGTTGTCTCCTCCCTCATCGTCGAGGACGCCGAAACCTCCACCGGCACGTTCGCGGCGGTGATCGACGACCCCGACGAGGGCGCGCTCGAGGACCTGCTGGGCGCCTCCGGCGAAAACCGGTCGGTCGAGGTCGACGGCGATCGGGTGACCGCGACGGCGACGTGGCGGGAAGAAGCCGTCACGGGCGCTCGAGAGTAGCAGATAGATCCGCGTCGAAAACAGCTGCCGACCCGACGGCTCGTGATCGGAACTCGAGCGGGCGTGCTACTCGAGGATCACGATCGCCGACTCGGTCTCGAGCATCTCGCCGTCGCCGGAATAGGTCCGCTCGAGTTCGACCTCGAACAGCTCGTCCTCGAGTTCTTCACCGGCAACGCGGAGAACACCTTCGTCGTCGTCGATCTCGTACTCCCCGCTCTCGATTCCCGAATCGATCTCGCCGACCTTCGAGCCGTAGCGGGGTCCGAGCGTCGAGTAGTCGAGGTCGATCGAGGCGACCTCGGTGGTGATCTCCGGAGGCTCCTCGAGGATCTCCAGATCCTGGACGTGCATCACGTTCTGGATCGCATCCTCGAACCCCTCGACGGGGCCGTACACCGAGACGGCCTCGAGTTCGGCGTTCAGCGAGAGCTGGTTCTGGCTCTTGTACCGGCGCAGCGCCGAGATGACCTCCATTGCGGTCTCGCCGGCCTCGAGGTCGGCCTCGTACCCCTGCGGGGTGGGCCAGTCACGGACGTGGATGCTGGTTTCGTCCAGTTCGCCGTCGGTCGCGTAGCGGGCCTGCCAGATCTCCTCCGTAACGTGTGGGAGGAACGGCGCCCACAGCTCGAGGAAGGTTCGGTGGGCGGTCCGCAGCGCGTACTGCGTCGAGGGGTTGTCCTCGCGTTCCTTGGCGATCTCGAGGTAGTCGTCACAGAACGTGTTCCAGAAGAACGTTCGCAGCCGGTCGCGGGCCTTCGCGAACTCGTAGTCCTCGAGGTGCGCCGTGAGCTCCTCGACGGCGTCGTCGAGTTCGGCGAGCAGCCAGCGGTCGATCGCCTCGAGGTCGGCTGGCTCTTCTGGAGCCGCGGGTGCCAGGTTGTCGACGAGCTTCGAGGCGTTCCAGAGCTTCCGCAGCAGCTTCTCGCCTGCCGTGAGGTCCTTCTCTTGGTAGGGGAAGTCGTCACCGACCGCGGCGCTTGCCGCCCAGAACCGCACCGCGTCGACGGGGTACTCCGCGAGCACCTCGTCGGGGGCGACGACGTTCCCTCGGGACTTGGACATCTTCTCGCGGTTCTCGTCGAGCACGTGGCCGTTGATCAGCGTCGCGTCGAAGGGGACCTCGCCGGTGTGCTCGTAGCACTTGACGATGGTGTGGAACAGCCAGAACGAAATGATGTCGTGGCCCTGGGGACGCAGATCGAACGGGTAGAGCTCCGGATTCGCCATCGTGAACTCCTGGGCCTCTTCGTCCCAGTCCCAGCCCGCGTTGATCAGCGGCGTCAGCGACGAGGTCGCCCAGGTGTCGAAGACGTCGTCCTCGGGATCGAACGTGTCGTTCCCGCACTCGGGACAGGTGTCGATCGGGGGCTCGTCCGAGAGTGGGTCGACGGGCAGGTCCTCCCGGCGGGCCATGACCTCGTGGTCGCACTCGCTGCAGTACCAGACCGGGAACGGGATCCCCGAGTCGCGCTGACGGGAGATCAGCCAGTCCCACTCGAGGCCCTCGATCCAGTGTCGATAGCGCGAGAACATCTTCTCGGGGTACCAGTCCATCTCGCGGCCGGCCTCGAGATACTCCTCCTTGTGATCGAGTATTTCGACGTACCACTGCTTGGAGACGCGGTACTCGACGGAGGTGTCACAGCGCTCGTGGACCTGGACGGCGTGGCTGATCTCCCAGCGGTCGCGCAGGGAGCCGTCGTCGTCCAGATCCTCGACGATGGCCTCTCGAGCCTCCTCGGTCGACATTCCCTCGTAATCGCCGGCCAGCTCGGTCATCGTCGCGGACTCGTCGATCGCCACGCGAAGCGGCAGATCGTGGGCCTGGTACCACTCGATGTCGTTCTGATCGCCGAACGTACAGCACATCACGACGCCGCTTCCCTTCTCCATGTCGACGCGGTCGTCGGCGATGATCGGCACCTCGTGACCGAAGATCGGAACGCGGGCGGTTTCGCCGACCAGGTCCTGGTTCTCCTCGTCGTCGGGGTGGACGAAGACGGAGACGCAGGCCGGGATCAGTTCGGGACGGGTGGTCGAGATGACGAACTCGTCGCGAGGCGCGTCGTCTCCCGCGAGTTCGAAGGCGATGTCGTTGAAGTGCGAGCCCCGCTCGTCGTCTTCCATCTCGACTTGCGAGATCGCCGTCTCGCAGTCGGGACACCAGATCGCGGGGGCCTTCTTGCGGTACTCCCGGCCTTTCTCGTAGAGATCGAGAAATGACAGCTGCGAGACGCGCCGAACGCGGGGCTCGATCGTCTTGTAGGTGTGGCCCCAGTCGATCGAACACCCCAGCCCCTGCATCTTGTCGGTGAACTCTGCCTCGTACTCCTGGCAGACCTCGCGACAGAGCTTCTGGAACTCGCGGCGTTCGTAGTCCTGGTGGCGGATGTCCAGTTCTTTCTCGGTCAGGCGCTCGCTAGCTATCCCGTTGTCGTCGTAGCCGAACGGAAAGAGGACGTCGCCGTCGTACATCCGCTGGAAGCGCGCGGCGAAGTCCTGGACCGTGTGACCGTAGAGATGGCCCATGTGGAGGCTACCCGAGACCGTCGGCGGCGGCGTGTCGATCGCGTAGGTGGTGTTGGGATCCTGGCCGGGGTCGCCCTCGTAGGCGTAGACCTCCGCGTCGACCCAACGATCCTGCCAGCGGCGTTCGACGGTTTCAGGGTCGTAGCCGCCCTCGAGGCTTGGCGCCTCTCGCTCGGTCGCTTCGGGGTCCGTGCTCATGCTCTCACCGCCCGGTGGGGGCGTCGTCGGTGCGTCGTCGTGGGGAGGATTCGATCGTACATACCGGTCGTTGCTCGATACATGCTGGTCGGCTACAATACATCCGTCGATACGGGGTGGGAATGTGGGGCTACGAGGCCCCTACGAAAACGGTTTCGCGGGGGGCATCGATACGCGCTTCTCCCTCCACGGAGTCCGACATACGTCCCTTTTGCCGGCGATTCCTGTTAGGTGTTTCGCGTCGAGCTACTGCTCACCGAGTCGAATCACCGCCCGGGTGGGTGTCGGTCGCCGGAGCTCCCCCTCGAGATACGCTGCCAGCCGCTCGAGGAACTGCTCGTCGACGTCGGCCTCGCCGCCGACGGCGAGCGCGATTCGGTCGTGTTGTCCGGGGTCGTATTCACCCTGCATCACGAGCGAGAAGAGCTCTCGCGGGGTGACGGGGTCGCCGGCCTCGAGACGCTCGGCGACGCCTTCGAGGGTCGACTCGACGCTGGTTTCGACCTCGAAGGTGACGTCGACGGCGACGTTCGCGCCGCGTCTCGAGGCGGCGCAGGCCTCCTCGGAGTGGCGGACGGCCGGAACCAGTACGTCCGCGAAGTCCAGACCCTGTTCGCCGGTGCCGATGTAGGCGAACGCGAGCATCGCTTTGAGCCCGTCCAGTGAGTCGGAATCGCTTGTCAGCTCCTCGAACACCTGTCGGCGATCTTTCTCCGAGAGCGCGTGAAGGAGCAGGTCGAAGTCCAGAACGGAGTCGATCACGCGCCGTCGAACGCGCGCCTCGGCGTTTCGCCGCGACTGCTCGTGACCCAGCTCACGTTCGCCCAGCAGGAACTCGCGGTCGGCCGGCGTGAGAATCCCGCGGTCGCGGTCGATATCGGTATTCATAATCGGATTTCGGTTATACAACATCAGGTTTCATCCGAACCGATATTAGCGCTTGGGTTCGAGAGGTGAGCATGCATATCAGTAAACGGCGGAGCGTCGACGTTTCGGGCTCGCCCTCCCGACATTCGACGCCCTCCGCCTGCCGACGAACCGCTCGAGAACCGGCTCCCGGCGCGTCGATAAACCGCAGGAGACGATAGCGAATGGGCGGGTCGCTCGCCGATCGCTACGCCGACGCGATCGTCTCCCACAGCAAGCTGATCGTCCTGCTCGTGCTCGTTCTCACCGCCGTCGTTGCTGCCGGCGCCGCGATCGGCGAAAGCGAGGAGGGCGAGATCGGCCAGTTCGAGACCGACTCCGAGGAGACCGAGGCGCTCGAGGAGATCGACGAAACCTACGCGACCGACGATCGGGTCGTCGCACAGCTGGTCGTCCGGGATGAAGGCGGCGACGTACTTACGCGAGACTCGTTGCTCGAGGGGCTGTACCTGCAACAGGAGGTCAGCGAAAACGAGAGCCTGAACGCCACGCTGGCCGACGAGGGCTTCGTCGCCCTCGAGAACGTCGTCGCGACGGGGGCGGTCTTCGAGGACCGCGCGGCCGAGGCCGAGGGGCCGCCGGATACCAGCGACCCCACCCTCGACGAACAGATCGAGGCCCTCGAGGACCGCTCCGACGAGGAGGTCGAGGAGCTGCTCGCCGACGTTCTCGACCCGGACGCGGATAACCAGGGTGAGGACCCCTACGAGTTCCTCCCGAACGACTACGAGCCGGGCTCGACGACGGCCGACGCCCGGATCGGGTTCATTTTCCAGGTCGACGAGAGCGGTGAGGACGAAGATCCCGAGGCCGCCTACGCGGCCCAGGTCGAGATCGACGGGCTCGTCGAGGAGCGCTTCGACGACGCCTTCGTCTTCGGGCAGGGGGTCACCGACGAAGCATCGAGCAGCGCGGTCGGCGACAGCTTCGCGATCATCACGCCCGTCGCGCTCGTGCTCGTGTTGTTCGCGCTCGGAGTCGCCTACCGCGACGTCGCCGACGTGCTGGTCAGCCTGTTCGGGATCGGCGTCGTGATGGCCTGGCTCGCGGGCATTCTCGGCTGGCTCGAGATCCCGACGAGCCAGCTGCTGATCGCGGTTCCGTTCCTGCTGATCGGACTCAGCATCGACTACTCGTTGCACGTTATTATGCGATCGCGGGAGGCGAGGGCGGGGATTCTCGAACGGGACGAGCGCAAGCGGACCGACTCGGAGGCGGTCGGCGACCCGGCCGCCGACGGGGGGAGCGCGACGGCCGACGACGTCGCGGACGCCGGAAGCGACGGCCGAACGGTCCGAAACGGGATGCGCCTCGGGCTGGCCGGCGTCGTCCTCGCGCTCGCCGCGGCGACGTTCTCGACCGGAGTCGGGTTCCTCTCGAACGTCGTCAGCCCCCTGCCCGCGATCCAGGACTTCGCGATCCTCTCGGCGGGCGGGATCCTCGCGACGTTCGTCGCCTTCGCCGTCCTCGTCCCCGCGCTGAAGGTCGAGGTCGACGACCTGCTCGAGGGGCGGTTCGGGATCGATCGGCAAAAGGACCCGTTCGGCCGGAGCGCGGGTCCAGTTAACCGCGCGCTCTCGGGGGTCGTCTCGCTCGTCCAACGCGCGCCGCTGGCCGTCGTCGCGATCGCCCTCCTGCTCGCGGTCGGCGGCGCCTACGGCGCCACGGGGATCGACACCGAGTTCAACCAGGCCGACTTCCTGCCCGAGGACGCTCCCGACTGGGCGAAGTCGCTCCCGGGGCCGCTGGCACCGGACACGTACACGATCAGCGACGACGCTGCGTACCTCGGCGACAACTTCCAGGGACAGGGCGAGGGGAGCCAGTCCCAGATACTGATACGTGGGGACGTCACCGATCCTGCCACGCTCGCGGCGATCGAGAACGGAACCGCGGGAATCGGCGACGCCGAGCGCGGGACGATCACGGTCGGTCCCGGCGGCGAGCCCGCCGTCGAGAGCCCGGTCTCGGTCCTGCAGGATCTCGCCGCCGAGAACGAGGACGTCGCCGCGGCCCTCGAGGAACGCGACACGAACGGCGACGGGCTGCCCGACGAGGACCTCGCGGGACTGTACGACGTCCTCTACGAGGCCGACGAGGACGCGGCCGCCACCGTACTGCACCGCACCGACGAGGGTGAGTACGAAACCGCGCGGATGCTCGTCGACGTCCGCGGCGACGCCTCTGCTCAGGCCGTCGCCGATGACACGCGTGCTCTTGCGAGTGTCATCGAGGCCGACGCCCCGGTGTCGGCGATCGCCACCGGCGGTCCCGTGACGAACGCCGTCGTTCAGGACGCACTCCTCGAGACGCTCGTCCAGGCGTTCGCCGTCACGCTGGTCGTCATCCTCGTCTTCCTCACCGTCCTCTACTGGGTGCGCCACCGCGCGCTCACACTCGGGGCGATCACGCTCGCGCCGGTGGTCGCCGCGCTGGCGTGGCTGCTCGGGGCGATGGCCCTGCTCGACGTCTCGTTCAACAGCGAGACGGCCGTCATCACGAGCCTCGCGATCGGATTAGGCGTCGACTACAGCATCCACGTCGGCGAGCGGTTCATCGACGAGTCGAACCGTCGTGACTCCCTGCAGGACGCCCTCGGCGCGACGATCACGGGCACCGGTGGGGCGCTGCTGGGCAGCGCGTTGACCACGGCGGCCGGCTTCGGCGTCCTCGCGCTCGCGCTGGCGCCGCCGCTCCAGCGGTTCGGGCTCGTGACGGGGTTGAGCATCATCTTCGCGTTCGTCGCCTGCCTCACCGTGTTGCCATGTCTCCTCGTTGTCCGGGAACGCGTCCTCGAGCGCGTCGGCTCGACGGAGTCGGCGTAAGCCGTCGGGCCGCTATCCGAGACGGCTCGTGCCGTCCGATGAGTTATGATCGTTCGCGTGGGTATCCCGTGTATGGACACGGCACCGAATCTCGCCGACTACGAGGGGCTCTCGGAGGTCTTCGAGTGGGATAGCATCTACGCGGACGCCGACTGGGACGCGCCCGACGAGATCAACGTTGCCCACGAGGTCTGCGACCGCTACCGGACCGATCGAGGGACCGTCGCGCTGTACTTCGTTGGAAGCGACGGCGAGCGCGAACGGATCACGTTCTGGGAGTTCGCGCAGTGGTCGAACAGGTTCGCGAACGTCCTCGAGGAGCTCGGCGTCGAACGCGGTGACCGCGTCTTCGGCTACATTCCTCGCATCCCCCAGCAGTACGTCGCGATGCTCGGCTCCCTGAAGGCGGGCTGCGTTTACGGCGGGATCGACCCGCAGCTCGGTCCCGAGGGGGTCGCTTACCGGCTCGCGGACGCCGAGGCGAGCGTCGTCGTCACGACGCCCGAGAATCGCGACGCCCTCGAGACGGCCCTCGAGGACGTCCCCTCCGTCGAACACGTGATCGTCGTCAGCGACGACGGGGTCGGCGTTCGGCGGGGCGACGTGAGCTACTACGAGGCGATGGACCGCGCGAGCAACGAGTACGAGACGGTTCGAACCGAGGGCTCCGACCCCGCCCTGCTGTACTACACCAGCGGCGCCACGGGGCCCGCGAAGGGGATCGTCCACGGTCACCGCTGGGTCGTCGGTATCGCTGCGGCTCAGCTGTACGCCGCCGACCTCCAGCAACACGAGACCGACCTCTACTGGGGTACCGGCGATCGGGGGTGGCTCACGGCCCCGGTCAACGCGCTCGGCGTCTGGTTCTGGGGCCACAGCATCCTCGCCTACGAGGGCGAGTTCGACCCCGACACCTGGACCGCCCTGCTCGAGGAGTTCCCCGTCACCGTGCTTTCGGGGGTCCCGGCGCACTACCGTCGGCTGCGCGAGGAGGCCGACGGGCTCGAGCCCGAGAATCTGAATCTCCACCGGGCGATGAGCACCGGCGAACCGCTCGAGGCCGAGCTGATCGAGTGGGGTGAGGAGACTCTCGGAACGTCGATCGCCGATAGCTACGGCCAGGCTGAAACGGGGAACATGTTGATCAACACCTACCCGTCGATCGAGACCAGACCGGGCAGCATGGGGAAACCGCTGCCCGGCGTCGAGGCCGCCGTAGTCGATCCCGAAACCGGCGACGAGCTCGAGCCGGACGAGACGGGCGAGATCGCCGTCCAGGGGGAGTTTCCCTCCTTTTTCCTTGGGTACTGGGAAGACCCCGATCGCACCGAGGATGCGTTCGTCGGCGACTGGTACCTGACGGGCGATCTCGGGCGGGTCGACGAGGACGGCTACTTCTGGTATCAGGGGCGGGCCGACGACGCCCCGAGCAGGTAGTTGCTCTCCCGACTCGGAGATACTGCCGATACCGATCAGTTCGCCGAGTCGGAGTTCGAGTGGGCTCGCACCCACAGCTCGCCGATCCGCGAGAGTCGCGTCCGGTAGGACTTCCCGTGTTCCTCGCGCTCGATGTAACCCTTCCCGCCGGGCCCGAGTCGGTCCACGTTGTAGATCACCTTCGAGCGGAAGCTGTCGGTGTACTCCTCGTTCAACTCGCGGGCCAGCGCCTCCGCCAGCTCGGAGACCGAGGCGAACTCGCCGTCCTCACCGAGCTTGTACAGGATGAGCTCCTCGAACGGTTTGACGTTCGAGAAGGAGGCGACGGGGAGTTCGACGACGTGTCGGCCGTCGATCTCCTTCGCCCCGATGGTCGTTCCCCGCTCGTCGAACTCCGCGAGTAGCGCGCGGGCGCTCTCGAGGCGCTTCTCGACCCGCTCGTCCTCCAGATCGCCCTCGCGCTCGAGGTCCTCGAGCAGGTCGATCCCTTCGCGCAGCTCCTCGGCGAGCTCGGTCTCGAGGTACTTCTCGGGAGCGGTGTAGTAGGTGTGGATCGACTCGCGCTCGTCCTGGCGTTCGACCATCAGCGAGTTCGCCGCGGTCGCGAACGCGAAGCTGACGGTTCGAGGCATCGCGGCGACGTTGACCCAGACCTCCCGACCGTGGTCGAGCTCGGCGGTGATGAGGTTGTACGCCTGCTCGAACGCCTCGTCGTAGTCGTAGACATCCTCGAGGACGAACCGTTCGGTCTCGGCGCCGAGCAGGTTTCGGAAGTCGGTCTCGAGCTTCTCCGAGAGGTGTCGGGAGTACTCGACGTTGGCCTCGCTGCCGACGGCACCCTCGAGCAGGATGACGCGGTCGACGTCGATCTGATCGCGGACCAGCGGCGCGATCAGCCGGTCGTAGTCGAAGCCGACCGGAACGATGTGTGTTTGCATGGCCGATACTTCGTTGGCGTCGTAATGAAAGCAGTCATCGACCCACGGCTGAAGCCGTGGGCTTCCTCCTTGCATCTCTGTGAGGTCGGCCGCCGATCGATCAGCTCGACCCGTTCGTCGACGGGCGATCGGATTCGGCGTCGGTTCGCGTCGTGTCGGGTTCGTCGATGACCGCGGCGACGATCTTCTGCTGGGCCGACCGGAGGTGTTCGTGGAAGGTCGCGGGCGTGATCCCTAGGGTCTCCGAGATCTCCTCGCCGGAGCTGTGCCGGGGCCACTCGAAGAAACCGGCGTAGTAGGCCGTCTCGAGGACGGTGCGCTGGCGGTCGGTCAGGACGCCGTAGAGGTGGTCCTGGATCTGCGCGATCGACTCGTTCGAGGGCGTGACCTGTCGCCGGGCGACGTTCGTCGCGTCCGGATACACCTCCCGGATCGCCTCGGTCACGGCCCGAACGTCCGCGCTCTCGGGCAGGTGAATCGTCATGCGGTAGTCGCCGCCGTCGATGGCGGCGGACGCGACGTAGCCGCCGTGGGAGGCGACGACCGAGAACAGCGGCGGCGACGTGATCGTGAGCTCGAACGTGATTTCGCCCGCCGACTCGTCGAGTATCGTCACGTCCTCCCAGTGGGGAACCCGTTCGACCAGCGCCTCGACCTCCGGAAACGCCTCGACGCTCGTCACGCCGTACTCGAGGAACTGCTCGTCGTCGACCCGAACGACCCGCTCGAACGAGACCTGCCGGTCGCCCATCTCCGGACCGTCGAACAGCTCGACCGCGTTCTTGATCTCGTACTCGAGTTCGGTCAGTTCGTCGCCCATCAGGGCGCGCTTGCGTTCGATAGCGGCGATCGCGTGACCGAGGATCTCGCCGAGCTGGCCGATCCCCTCGGCAACCTCTTCGGTGAAGGCGTGTCGGTTCGGGCTCGTCACGCCGAGCACGCCGTAGAGGCCGCCGCCGTGGACGATCGGGATCGCGGCGGCCGATCGGTAGCCGAGCTCGCGGGCGTCCTCGCGCCAGGGCTCGAAATCAGGATCGGTGAGGACGTCGTTCGATACTTGAAGCCGTTGCGTTCGGATCGCACGGCCGGCCGGCCCCCGACCCGACGGCTCGTTCGGATCGATCGAGAGCGGGATGCGCTCGACGTAGCCCTCAACGCCGGCCTCGGTCCGCTGGGTCACCTTCCCCGACGCCGAGTTGACGCCGGCCACGAACGCGAACTCGTAGCCCGGCGCGTCGGCCAGCGTCTCGCAGGTCACCCGCTCGAGTTCCTCCCGGGTCGAGTCGGTGACGATTACGTCGTTGATCGCTCGCGTGACCTCGTAGACGCCGTTCAGCGCCTCCGTTCGCTCGCGCTGACGTTCGAAGCGCCGCTCGCGCTCCTTTCGTCTGCTCACGTCCCGCAGACAGCCCGTCAGGTGTCGTCCAGCGGGTTCGATGCGCGCTTCGAGCCAGCTCTCGGCGGGCGCGTGGTAGGTGTCGGCGGTGACCGGCTCTCCGTCCTCGAGCGCCCGTTCGTGTGCGCCGTCGAACAGCGACCGGAGCCGCTCCGCGGTCGACGTCCCCGTCCGTTCGGTGTCGAGGAGTTCGCCGACGCGGTCGTTGACGAAAACGCACTCGAGGTTGGCGTCGAGTACGTACACGCCGTCCGGGAGTCGGTCGAGAAGGGCCCGTGTGCTCTCGATGTCGCCGCTTCCGAGGAGCGCTGCGGTCTCGCCCGGACGGGGATCGACCGACGCGCCTCTCGCGCTACTCGGACGCTCCGTCGGGGTCGATCGAACGGATCAGCGACGCGATCGTCTCGCGGTCGCGCTCGGGATCGACCTCGAGGGCGTCGAGGCCGTCGGGCGCCTCGAGCGGGAGCGTCCCCCCGGCCATTCCGTAGGCGTCGTCGGTCGGCCAGATGGCGACGTTCGCCTCGGTCGCGAGCGATTCGCGGTCGGTCTCGAGGTCGGGCGACAGCGGGTAGCTGGCGTCGAGGACGTACCACCGCCCCTCCGTCCCGTCGGGTCGCTCGAACGAGAGGGTTTCCCGGGTGTCCTCGACGACCAGGCCGTCGTCCTCGACGAGGTCGACGAACTGCGACCTGGCTTTCGGGGCGGCCGTCGAGAGCACTGACGCCGGCGAGATGCCGACGGACGACAGCGACGGCGAGAACCGCATATCAACGGTAAACAACGACCGAACGGGGATATCGCTCGAGCCGAATTCCGCGAGCGCCGAGGCCGTTTCGGCGGGCTCGTACACCGTCGTCTCGGCGGTGATCGACGTGAGCAGGACCTTCGACTCTCCGGTACGGGTGCCGGCACGTTGCCACGTTCCGGCGACTGACTCCGGCAGCGCAGACGTCATCGCCGACGAGTACGCGGTCGGTCCCTTTCGGTGTGTTGCTCTCGTGTGCCGTCAGTCCGCCTCGAGCCCGTCGAAGTAGATCGTCCGGCGCTCGTCGGGCGCGGGCGCCGTCAGCAGCGAGACGCCGACGGTGACGACGAGACCGAGCCCCATCCCGACGAGGCCGGCCGTCCAGCCTGCGTACACGCTCGGGACGGTCGTCGTGAAGAGACTCGAGAGGTAGAACGCCTGACTGACGAGGATCCCGGCCGTGATCCCGGCCCTGGTCGTCTTCCGCCAGTAGAGCGCCACCATCACGGGAAGGGCGAGCTGGGCGAAACCGCTGAAGGCGGCGTCACCAAGTTCGAACAGCGTTGCGGGGTTCCAGAGACTGGCGAGGAAGGAGGCGGTTGCGAAGGCGACGACGCCGATCCGGGCCAGCAGGTCCTCGCGACGCTCGGAGAGATCGGCTTCGACGAACGG
>PWMF01000185.1 GCA_003559215.1 Natrialbaceae archaeon | reverse complement strand
GAGCCGATCGTCGACCGCTGCCCACCACACTCGAAAGCGACGGTTCGGGTGCAGCTGTCGGCGGTTCTCGAGGCGGGCCTCGACCGGGAGTCGGCCGATCCGATCGCGTAAATTCCTGCCCGCTGGACGCCCGTTATCGCTCGCAACCGCGTCCGGTCGACGCCGTCGGCTCGTCCTGACTGAACGGTCAGTTTATATGCGAGCGGCGCGAAGGACGGACGTTTCATGAGCAACTCGAAGGCGAGTCTCTCGGACGACCTCAGGCGAGCACACGACGAGTCGAAGTTCCACGTCTGGAACGGTATCGGTGCGGCGATCGCCTCGCTGTTCGTGCCGCTGCTCGGTGCGCTTGCGGCCTACAGCGGGTACAACCTGGTTCGCATTATGGAGCGACGGTGGGTCGGCGTCATGATCGGCGTTCTCGGCGCCGTCAACTTCCTCATGTGGGTGCTCTGGCTGCTCTTCGTGTTCTGAGAGTCGGGACCCCGTCGAACCCGATCCGGTCCGTCTCACTCGGACTCGAGCAGCCAGCGGTCGATGCGGTCGTGTAGGGTCTCCTTGTTCCGCTCGATGAGCGCACGGTCCTCCAGGGTGACGCCTCGCTCCATGATGCCGTAGATCGTCGAGAAGAGGAGTTCGGCCTCCCGTTCGGGGTCGACGTCGGCGAACCGTCCCTCGTCGACGCCCCGTCGAACCGTCTCGGTCAGCGCCTCGAGGATGATCTCGTCCGAGCGCTCGATCTGTTCGTGGTAGGACTGGTTGTGCGGGGCCTGCGACCGGATCTCGAAGAACGCCCGTCGGAATCGGAGCGACTCGTCGTCCATCTCCGCGGGCAGCAGTCGGTCGATCAGGGCCAGCAGCTGTTCGTGCGGGTCGTCGTAGGAGTCCTCGACGAGCGTCGCCTCGAGCCGTTCGCAGAGGTGGGCGAAGAAGTCGTTGAGGATCTCCTCCTTGCTCTCGTAGTGGTAGTACAGGAGGGACTTGCTCTTCTCGAACTCCGCGGCGATCTCGGACATCGTCGTCGCGGGATAACCGTTGTGCGACAGTGCCCGGTACACTGCGTCCATGATCGCCGCGGTCGTCTCGTCGAGATCCTCGCCGAGCGTCGTCGACCGTTCCTCGCCGGAGGTTCCGCCCATAGCGAACGATCGTCCATCGCCCATAAATACTTCAGGATCCCTCGGAGCGCTTTCGGGGTGTTACGGCGGTTCAGCGCCGTCCCGTCGGTATCACGCTCGTCGTGACTCTCACGGGAGAGACGATAATTGTTAACACCGGTGTAGCGCAAAATCCAGTCTATGTCGAACGCCGCCGCGGTGCTCACCCGGCTGCGGTCGGCCTCGTCGCTTACCGTGGTCTGTCACGACGATCCGGATCCGGACTCGCTGGCGTCGGCGATCGCCCTCGAGTCGCTCGCTCGAGCGCGCGGCGTCGACACCGTCGACATCCTGTATGGCGGGACGATCGTCCACCAGCAGAACCGCGCGTTCGTCGAACTGTTCGACGTCACGCCACAGCGCTACAGCGACGCGAAACTCGAGGCGAACGACCTCGTCGCGTTCGTCGATCACTCCGTTCCCGGCGATCACAACCCGGTCCCGCCGGAGGAGACGGTCGACATCGTGATCGATCACCACCCCGCGGACGGGCCGATCCCGGCCGACACCGTCGACGTCCGCGAGTCCTACGGGGCGACGGCGACGATCCTGGCGGAGTACTTTCGGGAGTCGACGACCGAACCCACGCCGCGGATCGCCTCGGCGCTTCTGTTCGGAATCCACCGGGAACGACTCGATTTCTACCGTCAGCCGACCGACCGGGAGTACGCGGTCGCCGACTACCTCCACGAGCGGGCAGATCCGAGCCGGCTCCGCGAGCTGTACGGCGTCTCGTTTCTGCCCGACAGCGTCGACGCGTTCGGCGACGTGATCCACAACCGGGTTCGGTGGGGGTCCTGTCTGGCCTCCTGTATCGGCCGGCTGGAGAACAAGGTCGCCCTGGCGCAGGGGGCCGACTTCCTCCTGAATATCGACGGCGTCGACACCGTCCTCGTCTGCGGGATTATCCGCGACGAGATCCATCTGAGCGGGCGGACGAACAGGCCGGATCTCGATCTCGGCGAGTCGCTCATCCGACTGTTCGGCGACCGAGGAAACGTCGGCGGTCACGACGACATGGCAGGGGGCCAGCTTCCGCTCGCCGCCGTCGTCGGAACGGCCGAAGAGGAGGGGCCTCTCGTCGACCGGGTCCGAGATCGGATCGGCCGCGAGTTCCTCGAGGCGGTCTCGAGCGTGTAATCGGTTGCTACAACCGTTGACGCCGGTCGAAACCACTGCCTACAGCCGCCTCGAGCGCGGTCCCCGCTCTCCTCTTGCGACCCGGTCACTAGCCCCCGGGGTTAAGGTATCGGACGTTCACTGCTCGGATATGGCAACGGGGCTCCTCAACGCGGAGATCGCGGACCAGATCGAAACGACCTGCAGGACGGCGATCGGCGACAGCCTCCGCTCGGTCACGTACTTCACGCGGGACGACTACGAACAGCTGTACCTTCGTGGGGATCTCGAGCGCGACGCCGACCTCTCGACGTTTATCGGTCACGAGTGGCGCGGATTCAAAACCGCACAGACAGCCTATCAGCAGTCCGAGCTCGGGGATTACAACTACACGATCCGGGTGTTCGACAACGGCTTTCTGATCCGGGTCACGAACGACAGGGAGGGCGTGTTCGTCACCACCGACGGGCTCACGATCAAGGACTTCGAGGAGGTCGCGACCGCGGTCGAGGCGGTTCTCAGCGACCGCGCGATCTCGTAGCGTCGCGTTCGGACTCGTCGACCCGCGTCGGATCCGTGCGCTCGTCGGCGACGGAGCGATCGAGACCGATCGGCAATCCGGCGCCGTCGCGCTCGTCGAGACCGAGCAGTCGAGCGAACCGTCGTCGATCCGCGGCGTGTCTATCGAGACTCATGCCGAGCTACGACGGGTGAGTCGGGAATAGTAATGCGGACCGTTTTCCGGGAAACGCCGGACTTCGTCGCGAAACGGGTCGCCCGACCCGCGAGAAACGCAACATCCTTTCGGTCCAGGCCCGTCCACGACGATAATGAGCGAACTACCCCGGCCCGTCGAGCGCGAACTCGAGGGCCACGGCGCCTTCGACGCGCTCGAGGACGGCTACGAGTTGACGACGACGGTGTTCGAAACGAGGATAGACGCGACCGACGCGGAGGGAAAACGGGACGGCCGCTTTCGGGTAACCGTCTCGTTGCCACCTCTCGACGCTGCGGTCGACGGCGAGACCGTCGCGCCCGTCGTCGAAGACGGCTGGTTCGAGACCCTCGAACGCCGCCTCGAGGACACGTTCACCGTCGCGCACACGAGCACGCACGAGGTGCCGACCGTCGAACGCAACGGCGACACCGTGCGGGTCACTCTCGAGTACGTCGCCTGGGACGCCCGCGAGGGCGTCGAGGACGCCAAGGCGCTGATCGAGTACGTCGAGGGCACCTACGCCCAGGGGCTGATCCCCGGCTACGAGTACCGCGGGCCCGCCGCGACGCTGCTCGAGAACGCCCAGAGTCACGGGCAGGAGGCAGCCGAGGGAGACGGTGAGAGCGGCGGGATGCCGATGTGAACGCGAGCCACCGGGCGGGATCGAAGTCTAGTCCATCGCGATGTACGTCTGGGTGTCCTCGACCCCGTTGATCCCCTGTATCTCCGTCGCCGCGATCTTCTTGACCGCAGCGGGTGTGTCGACGGCCGCCTTCGCGATGATGTCGACGTCGCCCGCGACGATGTGTGCCGCCTCGACCCCGTCGATCGATTCGACGCTCTCTCTGAGTCGGTCCGCCTCGCCCGTGTTCGCCTTGATCATGACGTACGCTGTAACCATCAGTTGACACCTCCCGCGCCCGCGTTCGCCGCCGCGCGAGTCTCCGACTCGCCGACGATCAGCTGTCTGACCTCGCTCAACACCTCGTAGTCCG
Source organism: Natrialbaceae archaeon (assembly GCA_003559215.1). Taxonomy (GTDB): domain Archaea; phylum Halobacteriota; class Halobacteria; order Halobacteriales; family Natrialbaceae; genus Natronococcus. The sequence goes on along the minus strand of PWMF01000185.1, from coordinate 22,933 downwards.
CCAGGACGACGATCCGATCGCCGGTCTCGAGCGACTCGTCCTCGGAGGGGATCTCCAGTGGACGGTCGCGCTTGCCGAAGGCGATGACGGTCGCGTCGGCCGGCAACTCGAGTTCGCTGATCGAGTAGCCGTTGATCGGCGCCTCGTCGGTAAACGTCAACTCGACGATCTGGAGATTCTGTGCGATGTCGGCGATCGCGCGAATCGTCCCTCCAAGCAGGGCGTTTTTCGCGCCGATCGCGCCCAGCCGTTCGGGGTAGATGATCTCGTCGACCTCCTCGGCGTACTTCCGGTAGATTCCCTCGCGGTAGGCCTCGTCGATGCGCATGACCGTCCGGCAGCCGTGGTGTTTGGCGATCATGCAGGCCGTGAAGTTGACGTTCATGTCGCCGGTCAGCGCCCCCAGCGCGTCGGCCTCGGCGAGGCCGGCCTCCTCGAGGATCGTCTCGCGGGAGCCGTCACCCTCCACGACGGTGAACTCCTGGTTTCGGGCGCGCCGTACTTTCGACTCCTCGCGCTCGATGACGGTCACCTCGTGTCCCTCCTCGCGTAAGACACGCGCTGTGCGCAGGCCGACTCGTCCGGCGCCGATGATCACGAACCGCATGAACGGAGGGTACGCCCGCCCCCGGCAATAAGTTTGCCCCGGTGACTCATACCATCCGACCGGAAGCCGACAAAAGGCTTTAGTCGTGCCACGATGTACCACACCAGCGAGAATGGTTCACGCCTTTATCATGGTGAAAACGGCCGCCGGAAAGTCCGAGGGGTTGCTCGAGTCGATCAGGGGGCTCGGTTCGGTCGCCGAGGCCCACATCGTCGCGGGCAACTACGACATCATCGTCGAGGTCGACACCGAGGAGGTGTACGACATCCTCAAGGCCGTCTCGACCGACATCCAGGGACTCGGAGGCGTAACCGACACCAAGACCTACATCGCGATGGACTGATGTCGCTCTCTGTCGGCACGACGGGGCCCGAACGTCCTCTTCTCGGTCGTAAACGTCGTCGAGGCCGGAGCCCGCTCTCGGCGGGCGTGCTCGTTCGAGCGATCCCTCTTCGTTCGGCCTCGGGCCTGCGCTCTGAAGCCTCGACGCTTTCAGGTGGGCAGCCGTACGAGTCGCCATGACAGGCGATCGGCCGGAGCACGCCGACGACCGACCGGATCCCGAGCGGCCCGAGGGAACGAACCGGGACGAGGGCTCGGGCCCCGCGTCCGAGGACCGCGATTCCGAACGGGAAGCGGATTTCCAACTGATCGGGATGATGAATCCCGGAACGCCCGTGTTTCACAGTCCGGAGTCGGGACTGCTGTACCACGGCGACGTACGCGATGACGGCGGACTCATCCCGCGACCGGACGACGAGGTCGACGTCGACCTCGGGAGCGACGGGACGCTGTCGGATGCGATTCGCGACCTCGGCGAGCGCCTCGGCTGGGACTCGCTGACCGACCATGGTCGCGATCACCGGGACGACGAATCGCCGAACGACTGAGTCGAGCGCCGACGCTCGGGGCTCCCGACTCGGCTCAGCGATCGAGCTCCCGTACGTCCTCGCGGTCGGCGAACGCCTCGAGCCACGCCCGCTGCTCCTCGAGTCGAGGCGTCGACTCCGCGTACACCGGGTCGAACACCTCCCCGGGTTCGGGCGCGGGCGTCGACTCGGCGGTCTCGACCGCTTCCTCGAGTTCCGCGTCGGTCTCTTCCTCGACCTCCTCGACGAACGCGTCGTCGAGGGCCCCTTCCTCGCGGAGGTAGCTCTCGTAGCGCTCGAGGGGGTCGGCGGTGCGCCACTCCGGAAGGTCGTCGCCCTCGTCGCGGTAGCGCGAGGGATCGTCGCTCGTCGTGTGCGCGCCCTGGCGGTAGGTCAGGCTCTCGAGTAACACGGGGTTTTCCTCCCGGGCGCGCTCGAGTGCGGCCTCGGTGAGCTCCCGTACCGCCAGCGGGTCGTTGCCGTCGACGCGAACGCCGTCGAAGCCGTAGGCCTCGGCTTTCCGTGCGATGGTGTCGCTCGCCGTCTGGCGCTCGCGGGGCATCGAGATCGCCCAGCCGTTGTTCTCACAGAAGAAGACGACGGGCGCGTCGAAGACCCCGGCGAAGTTCAGCCCCTCGTGGAAGTCGCCCTCCGAGGTCGCGCCGTCGCCGAAGTAACAACAGATCGCCTCCGCCGAGTCGCCGTAGTTCGCGGCCATCCCCAGCCCCGCGGCGTGGGGTATCTGGGTCGCGATCGGCACCGCCTGCGGGAAGACGTTCAGGTCGTGATCGGAGGCGTACTCGGGGTAGCCCCGTCGGAAGAGCAGGATGTCGCTCATCGGAACCCCGTGAGCGATCTGCATCGCGTTCGATCGGTAGGTGGGCACGAGCCAGTCCTCCTCGGCCAGGGCGTGTGCGGCCCCGACCTGCGATCCCTCCTGGCCTTTGAACGGCGGGTAGCCGCTCATCCAGCCCCGGCGCTGCAGGGCGAGCGCGCGCTCGTCGAACCGGCGCGCTCGCACCATGTCGCGGTAGATCTCGAGGGCCTCCTCGACGGAGACACGCGCGTCCTCGAGGGAACTCTCGCCGATTACGCGGTGCATGCCACCAGCCTGGCGGAGATGGCTGAAAGTAATTCCGGTTACTCCGCGTCTGCGAGCGCACTCGCCAGCACGTTCTCGACGCGCTCGAGAACGACCTCCGGCGGCTGGGTGGCGTCGACCCGGACGAACCGGCCCGGATCCCGTTCGATCAACCGCTCGTAGTTGTCCCGAACCCGAGAGAGGTACTCGGCGCGTTCGAACTTGTTCGTCGTCCCCGCGCGAGCTGCGGCCGTCTCCGGATCGAGATCGAGGTAGATCGTCAGGTCGGGCTCGATCGAGAACGCGCTGTGGATCCCGACGACGTACTCGAGCGGCCGGGTGATCCGGCCGTCCGCCTCGAGAGTAGCCCCCTGGTAGGCGTAGCGGGAGTCCGAGTACCGATCCGAGATCACCAGTTCGCCGCGCTCGAGGGCGGGCTCGATCACCCGCGTGAGGTGGTCGGCGTGGTCCGCCGTATACAGAAACAGTTCGGCCAGCGGGTCGGCGTCGTCGTCGCCGATCGAGCGATAGACTGCCTCGCCGTACCATGATCCAGTCTCTCCCGAGGTGGGCTCGGTCGTAAACGTCGCACCGGGATAAACGTCCTGCAGCGCCTCCCAGACCGTCGTCTTCCCGCTCCCGTCGAGTCCCTCGAGCGTCACGAGCATACTCGAACTGACCGGGGCGGATACATGGCTCTGACGAACCAGCGAGGCCGGCAACCGCTCGCGGACCCTTACAATGTCGCCGTCCCCTATTTGCCCCTCGAGGGATCTAGCGTAGGTATGAACGTTCTTGTCGCCGGCGGCACCGGCTTCATCGGGACGCACCTCTGTACGGAACTGCACGAGCGCGGTCACGACGTGACGGCGCTCTCCCGGAACCCGGACGAGGCCGACCTTCCGCCGGAGATCGACCGCGCGATGGGCGACGCCAGCGCCTACGACTCGATCGTCGAGGTCGTCGACGGCCACGACGCAGTCGTCAACCTCGTCTCGCTGTCGCCGCTGTACAAGCCCCCCGAGGGGACGAGTCACCAGGAGGTCCACCTCGGCGGTACGAAGAACCTCGTTCGAGCCTGCGAGGAGCGTGGTGTCGACCGGTTCGTCCAAATGAGCGCGCTCGGTGCCGACTCCGACGGGGCGACCGACTACATTCGATCGAAGGGACGGGCCGAATCGGTCGTCACCGGCTCCGACCTCGAGTGGACGATCGTTCGTCCTTCCGTCGTCTTCGGCGACGGCGGGGAGTTCGTCGAGTTCACCAAACAGTTGACGACGCCCCACGTCACGGGGCTGCCCGGGGGCGGGAAAACCCGGTTCCAGCCGATCTGGGTCGGCGATCTGGTTCCGATGCTTACCGACATCCTCGAGGACGACACCCACGTCGGCGAGACCTACGAGTTCGCGGGCCCGCAGGTCGCGACGCTGGCCGACGTCACCGAACTGGCCTACGAGGCCGAGGGCAAGTCCGTCACCATCGTCCCGATCCCGATGGAGCTGACGAAACTCGGGCTGACGGCCGCGAAGTCGGTTCCGTTCATTCCGTTCGGCCCGGACCAGGCCCGCTCGCTCGAGATGGACAACACTCTCGCCGACAACGACGTCACCGCCTTCGGCTTCGACCTCGAGGAGCTGACGACGCTCAAGGAGCACCTCGGGCTCGAGGTGTCGGCGCCGAAGGCAGACTGACGGTTCCCGACGGCGGGCCGCACCTCTAAATATCGAATTAGCTGAAATTCTCTCTCGGCACAAAACTTATGCCCGCGATAGCACTCGGTCAGACAACGGAGACCTCTGATACGCAATGAAACTGGCGATGATCGGATTCGGACAGGCCGGCGGCAAGATCGTCGATCGCTTCCTCGAGCACGACGATCGAACCGGCAGCGGGATCGTTCGGGCGGCCGTCGCCGTCAACTCCGCGAAGGCGGATCTGATGGGTCTCGAGCGGATTCCCGAGGAGAATCGCGTGCTCATCGGGCAGGCCCGGGTCAACGGTCACGGCGTGGGCGCCGACAACGAACTCGGCGCCGAGATCGCCGAGGACAACGTCGACGAGATCCAACACGCCATCGACTCGATCCCGACCCACGAGGTCGACGCCTTCCTGATCGTCGCCGGGATGGGCGGGGGGACCGGCTCCGGCGGCGCGCCGGTGCTTGCCGATCACCTCAAGCGGATCTACACGATCCCGGTCTACGGGCTCGGCGTGTTGCCGGGCGCCGACGAGGGCGGGATCTACACGCTCAATGCGGCCCGGTCGTTCCAGACGTTCGTCCGCGAGACGGACAACCTGCTCGTCTTCGACAACGACTCCTGGCGCCAGACCGGCGAGTCCGTCGAGGGGAGCTACGACCAGATCAACGGCGAGATCGTCCGCCGGTTCGCCATCCTCTTCGGCGCCGGCGAGATCCGCGAGGGCGAAGACATCGCCGAGAGCGTCGTCGACTCCTCGGAGATCATCAATACCCTCGCTGGCGGGGGCGTTTCCACCATCGGTTTCGCCAGCGAAGCAGTCGAACTCGAGACGGGCGGGCTACTCTCGCGGTTCACCGGCGGCGACGCCGGCACCGAACTCGATACGGCCGAAACGACCAACCGCATTACGAGCCTCGTCCGCAAGGCGACCCTCGGGCGACTCACCCTTCCCTGCGAGGTCGACGGCACCGAGCGCGCGCTGCTGGTGCTGGCCGGCCCGTCGTCGTATCTCAACCGCAAGGGGATCGAGCAGGGCCGGACCTGGCTCGAGGACGAGACCGGCTCGATGGAGGTTCGCGGCGGCGACTATCCCCGCCAGGAACCCGAAGTCAACGCCGTCGTCCTGCTGTCGGGCGTGACGAACGTCCCCCGTATCAAGCGCCTCCAGGAGGTTGCGATCGAGGCCCAGGATCGGATCGACGACATCGAGGCCGAGCGGGAGCAGAACCTCGAGACCCTCGTCGCCGACGAGGCCGACGAGCTCGAGCCCCTCTTTTGAGCTCCGACGCGTTTTTGGCCGCGTGCCGGCAACGGTAGCCGAATGCGGGTCCTCGTGCCGTTCGCCGCCGCCGCGCCGAAAACCCGCCTCGAGCCGGTGCTCTCGGCCGACGAGCGGGTGGCGTTCGCGCGGGCGATGTTACGCGACGTGCTGGCCGCGATCGACGCAGCCGGGGGCGAGCCGACGGTGCTCTCGACGGCGCCGCTCGCCCTCGAAGAGCCGATCTCGGCGCCGGTGGTCGTCGACGACCGCCCGCTGACGCCGGCGGTCGACGCCCAGCTGCCGGAGGGTTCCGAGGACGACCCCGTCGCCGTCGTGATGGCCGACCTCGCGCTGGCGACGCCTGACGCCCTCGAGCGACTCTTTACCGCTGGAGGCGACGTCACCATCGCCCCCGGCCGCGGCGCGGGAACCAACGCCCTCGTCGTGAACCATCCCGAGTTTCGGGTGGACTACCACGGCGGCTCCTTCCTCGACCACCGCGAAATCGCCGGCGAGGTCGGCGCGGACCTCGCGGTCGTCGACTCGTTCCGACTCGCGACCGATATCGACGAGCCGGCGGACCTCGTCGAGGTGCTTGTTCACGGTACTGACCGCGCGTCCGCCGCTCTCCGGGAACTGGGGTTCGAACTCGAGGCCGACGACGGGCGAGTCGGGATCGCTCGACCCGAGAACACGACGTCGAACTGAGCCTGTTCGGGGTCGGGACGGCCCCCGGTCCAACGAGAAGCCCTTATGATCCCAGCGACGACACTCCGAGGTGATGATTCCCGGCGCGAGCGAGTACGGCGTCGCCCTCGAGATCGACGACGCGGCCGTCGAGCGGCTGCTCGCGGTTACTCCCGATGACGTCGCCGCGCCGCCGGAGCTGCACTTCGCGCGGAACGTCTTCGTTCCGCTGACGACCGCCTGCCGGTACACCTGCACCTACTGTACGTACTTCGACCCGCCCGGCGAAGCCTCGCTACTCTCGCTTGAGGAGGTCCGCGAGATCTGTCAGCGCGGCGCCGACGCCGGCTGTACGGAGGCGCTGTTTACCTTCGGCGACGACCCCGACGACCGCTACACCGAGATCCACGCCCAGCTCGCCGAGTGGGGGTACGACTCGATCCACGACTACCTGCGGGCGGCCTGCGAGGTCGCCCTCGAGGCGGGACTGCTTCCCCACTCTAACCCCGGCGACCAGACCCTCGAGCAGATGGAGACGGTGGCGGACGTCAACGCCAGCATGGGCGTGATGCTCGAGACGACGGCCGAGGTCGGTGCCCACGCGGGTCCCCGACGGAAGGAGCCCGGGCAGCGCCTGCAGACGATCGAGAACGCGGGGAAACTCGACGTCGCCTTCACGACGGGAATCCTCGTCGGGATCGGCGAGAACTGGCGCGACCGCGCCGAGAGTCTGCTGGCGATTCGAGCGCTCCACGAGCGCTACGACCACGTCCAGGAGGTGATCGTCCAGCCCGTCGCCGAGAACGAACGGTGGTCCGACGGGAGCCCCAGCCTGGAGACGATGCGCCGGGTAACGGCGATGGCTCGTGTCGCCCTGCCCGACGAGATTTCGGTACAGGTTCCGCCGAACCTCGCGCCGGCCCGCGAGTTGATCGACTGCGGGGTCGACGACCTGGGCGGGGTCTCACCGATCACGGACGACCACATCAATCCCGACTACAGCTGGCCCGCGCTGCGGGAACTCGAGGAGATCGCGAGCGGAGCCGACGTCCCTCTCGTCGAGCGCCTGCCCGTCTACGAGCGGTTCCTCCCGAGCGACCTGCGGACGGACAGGTTCGACGGTGTCGCGGCCGACGGCACCGGAACGGACGATCGCGATCGGGACTGGATCTCGCCGCGGATCCGGGCTGCACTCGAGGCCGACGACCCGGCCGGCAAGCGCTACCGGGGGGTCCTCGAGGGTGAGAGCCCCGTCGGTCGCCATCGAGCCGGCACTCCGGGATCGGACTCGTAATCGATCCGCGGTGCTTTTCGGGAGAGACTCGCGGCTATCGGAGAAAATACTGCGCGGAATCGACGGCCGAGTTTAGGGATCGAGCAGGCCCGCAACGGCACACAGCAGGTTGCCAACGAGGTTGCCCTCGCCGGCGACGGCCGTCAGGTCGAGATCGATCGTCTCGGTCTCGAGCTGCAGGCCGAGGAGATCGAGGAAGATCGGTTCGATCTCCAGATCGAGGACCGGACACTCGCCGGCCTCGTCCGGGACCAGACCGAGCGCGTCGAGGAGTCCCCCGAGATCGAGCCCGTCGAACGTCTCGTTTACCTGTTCGGTCGGGTTACTCGAGAGCGTTCCTCGCAGCCGACCGCTCGCGAGGAGGTGATCCTCGCCGTCGATTTCGGCGACCTCGACGTCCTCAAGGATCAGTTCGCCGTCGAACGTCGCGTCCTCGCCGGCGGTGAACCCGTTCGGAATGTTTTCCGCGTCCTCGTCGTCTTCGTCGGCGAACTCGCCGCCCCTCTCGTCGAGGTCGAGGCTCAGTCGCGAGACGTTCCCGTTGCCCTGGCCGGGGTTTCCGGCTCTACCCGGATTAGCGCTCGCCGAGCCGCTCGCGCCGGCGATCCCGGCACCCGCGAGTCCCGTTGCGGCGAGCGTTTTCAGTACTGTGCGTCTGTCGTCGTCGGGAGTCTGTTCGTTACTCATGGAAGTCACGCGCTGTGACAGCGCGTCCCTACCGCACGCTGGAATTTCAATAAATACTTGGCTTGCTAAAATTATACTTAGATTTAAAACATATAATCGCTGAAAGGGGAAAGATCACACAACGGGTGCCCGGATATCGGATTGGTTTCCAGAAACGAGGGTAAACCGCTCCAAATACAGGACTGTCCATCGCTACAATTATCCTGCCGACCGCTCGTGGCGCCTCGAGGGGCGTCAGTTCGACGTCGGTCGCGCGAAGCGAGAGAACCGAAAGCGTAAGCCCGCGGCGGGCGCGCTCTCACACATCCGATGGTCACCCAGATCAAGGACCCGGTACATGGGTATATCGAGCTGCCGGAGCCGCTGGTCGAGTGCGTCGTCGACCGATCGGCGTTCCAGCGGCTCCGGTACGTCCGCCAGCTGTCGGCGACGAACCTCGTCTACCCCGGCGCGAACCACACGCGCTTCGAGCACAGTCTGGGGGTCTACCACCTCGGTCGCACGGTGTTCGAGAACCTGCGGGAGGAACCTTACTTCGTGCGCGACACGTCCGAATCGACCCTCGACGAGATCCAGCGGACCCTCGAGTGCGCCTGCTTGCTCCACGACATCGGCCATCCGCCGTTTTCGCACATCTGCGAGCCGTTTCTGGATACGAGCGAGATCCGCGAGCGCCTCGCCGACCGCGGACTGCTCGCGGCGTTTCGCGACGCCGGCGTCGACGAGGCGTCGCTCCGGACGGCGAACGACCACGAGCTGCTCGGCTGTCTCATCGTCCTCCGGGAGTTCCGAGAGGATCTGGACGCGATGGGAGTCGATCCGGAGGAGGTCTGCGCGTACATTCTGGGCTACAGTCTCGTCTACGAGCGCGGCGGCCCCTGGCAGCACGGGCTGGGCGCCCAGTTGCTCCACTCGCCGATCGACGTCGACCGGCTCGATTACATCACGCGGGACAACCAGATGACGGGCGCGGATGTCCTGAGCTTCGACACCGACCGGATGGTCGACTCCTACACCGCCCACCCGGAGGAGGGGCTCGCCCTCTCGGAGAAGGCGTTATCGACGCTCGGAAACTACCTCGAGGGACGAATCGCGCTGTACATGTGGGTCACCCAGCACCACAAGTCGGTGTACGCGAACGTCCTTCTACGGGAACTCGTCGAGGAACTGGCGGCCGTGACCGGCGAGCCGCCGATCACGCTCGAGGAAATTCTCGAGGGGTACGTCGACGACAACACGGTGATGGAGCGGCTACGCGTCGCCGCGATCGAGAACCCGAACACGACGCTGGCGGCGCTACACGATCGATTCCGCAGGCGACGGTTTCCGAAAACCTGCTGGAAACACCGTATCGCTTATGCGGATCGCGTCGACGCCGACCTCGACGCGTTCGGCCAGTGGCTCGTCTCGAACGACGACCGCCTGGAGTCGGCGCTCGCCGAACGGTTCGACCTGCCCGCCCACGAGGTCTGGATCGAGCGCTCGTACGTCCCGGAGTACGAGCCCGCAGAACTAAAGGAGATCCCGATCGCCTACGGCGGGACGACCCGCTCGGCGGGTGACTGGGGGCTGTACGGCGAGCGGGCGTTCGACGCGCCGATCCCGTTCGTCTACGTTCCCGACGGGCACAAGCAGTCGGCGACGGCGTGGCTCGTGGACCGCTTCTACGCGGAACACGGCGGCCGGCGCGAGGACGGAAACTGAACCGACCCCGCGGGCTCGACGCGAGTCCCGGCGACCGTCGAGACGGAGGGCCGGGGGAGAGCGACCCGGAACGTTATGGCGCTCGCCTGCACGTCTCACACTGATGTCAGACGAAGCAACTGATCTGGTTCCCCCGGAACTGACCGCAGAAGACGTCCTCCGTGTTCCCGACGACCGATTCACGACCGACACCGTCGCGATCGTTACCGGCGCCGGATCCGGCATCGGTCGGGCGACCGCGGTCGCACTCGCGAGCAACGAACTGACCGTCGCCGCCCTCGACATCGACGAGGACGGGCTCGACGAGACCGTTGACGTCGCCGGCTCGGTAGACGCCGAGGGACGCGTCGTTCCGATCGAGTGTGATCTCACCGACGACGGCGCCGTCGAGGCCGCCGTCGAGGAGGCGGCCGAACTCGGGACGATCCGGTACGCCGCGAACATCGCCGGGATGCAACACATCGCGTCGATCGTCGACTTCCCGATGGATCGCTACGATCTCATGCACGATCTCATGCTCCGATCGCCGTTCTTGCTCTCGAAGCACGTGATCCCCCACATCGAGGCGACTGACGACGGCGTCGGCGCGATCGCCAACATGTCCTCGATCCACGGCCACTACGCGACACAGAAAAAGCCGGCGTACATCACGATGAAACACGGGCTGACGGGGCTAACTCGGTCGATCGCGGCCGAAGGTGACGGCACGCTCCGTGGCTTTTCGGTGAGCGTCGGCTACGTGCTGACGCCGCTGATGGTCGATCAGATCGAGGAGACGGCCGCCGAACGCGGCATCTCCGAGGAGGAGGTGATCGAGGACGTGATGCTCGGCCAGGCCCGAACGAAGGAGATGATGACTCCGATCGAAGTGGCGAACCTGTTCGTCTTCGGCTTCTCGAGTCACGCGCGCCACCTCAACGGCGGCGACCTGTGCTGGGACGGCGGCTACACGACGACGTACGAGTGAGCCCGGAGGGACGCCATCAGAATCGTCCTCGAGCCGAACAGTGCTTTCGGCAGGGATCAGCCAGTTCGGCGGACCTACCAGCGAAACGGTGACGGGGTATATCTCCGCTCGAGCCGTAACTCCGGTATGCACGATGATACCATTCGGTTCGCCGCGCCGCTCGTCGGTCTCTGTGTCGGCGCGGCGATCCTCGTCGGCAGCCTGTTCGTTACCGGCCTGAGTATCGTCGCTATCGTTGGCGGCGTGATCGGGCTCTGCAGCATCGCGGCGCTCGGTTACGCCGTCGCACGCTCGACGGCCGAAACGCCGTCGGTCGATGTCGTCGAACGCGAGCGCGAGCGCGACGACGACCTCGGACGCGCCCGCGGCGCGAAGTAGCGGGACCCGTTCTCGTTTTCAGGCGATCCGGTACTGATCCGACTCGACTTCCTCTAGCGTCGCCGCCTCGCGCAGACTCACGGTGCGCCCGGTTGGATTCGGCTGGATAGCGGCATCGACGTCGATCGACTCGAGGGTTCCCAGTAACTGCGCCTTCGGCGGTCCCTGGGTCGCGCTGCAGTCGTAGATCGTGAGCAGGCCGCGATCGCTTCCCTCGCGCTCGTAGACGACGAGATGGGCGTGGTTCGGCAACCGCCAGCTGCGGTCGCCGATCTCGAGGAGGTGGTTCATAGGTGCCGGTACGTGCAGCGCCGGCAAAAAGCTGCGTCGGAATCAGTCGTCGGCCGGAACCGTCCGCTCGTCGCGCTCGAGCAGCGCCGTTCCGTCGGCCTTCGGTCCGAGCCGGGGACCGAACGGCGGATCGTCGGGGTCGATCATGCGCCGTTGCTCGTAGTCGGTCGAGCGCTCGACCGGAACGCGACCGATCGAGCCGATCAGGTCGACGTAGTCCGAAAAGGATCGGAACTCGCCGTACTCGCCGCCCGCGCGCTTGGTGATCTCCTCGGAGAGGATCGTCCCCATGAAGTCGTCGGCGCCACAGGAGAGCATCTTCAGGCCCTGCTGGTTGCCGTACTTGACCCACGAGGACTGGATGTGATCGATATTGTCGAGGAAGAGTCTCGAGACGGCGATCAGCAACTCGTCCTCGTCGTCGCTCGGCCCGCCGGAGACGACGTCGTGCTCGAACAGCGGCGTGTTCTGGTGGACGAACGAGAGCGGGACGAACTCGGTGATCGCGCCGTCGACGCGCTCCTGGAGTTCCCGTATTCGTTTCAGGTGCATCGCGCGGTGGGCCTCGTTCTCGACGTGGCCGTACATGATCGTCGCGGTGAGCCCGAGTCCGACGTCGGCGGCGGCCTCCATCGCCTCGAGCCATCCCTCCGTCCCGATCTTGCCGGGACAGATCACGTCGCGAACCTCGTCGACGAGGATCTCCGCGGCGGTGCCGGGGACGGTGTCGAGTCCCGCATCCTTCAGTCTGCGGTAGACCTCCTGGTAGGACCAGTCGGTTCCCCGGCGGGCGTGGTAGGCCTCTTCGGGCGTCATCGAGTGGACGTGGACGCCGTCGACGCTCATCGCTTCCAGCTGTGCGGCGTAGGTGCCCGGATCGGTCTCGTAGGCCTCGGGCGGCTTGAAGTTGAGTTCCTTCGGCTCGGGGTGATCGCGCAGGATCTCGAGGTGCTCGTCGTCGAGCGCGAACGCGGGGTGGAGCCCCGACACCGAGGTCACCTCGTAGATCCCCCGGTCGACGGCGTCGGAAACGATCTCGCGGGATTCGGCGGGCGTCTTCGTAAAGCCCGCCGTCTCGGCCCCGTACTCGCTCTCGAAGGTGTGGGCCGCGTCCTTGAAGTTACAGAACAGACAGCCGACGTTGCAGGCGGTGGTGACGTTGTTGTTCAGGTTCGCGACGAAGGTGACCTCCTCGCCGACGATGTCGGCCCGTCGCCGGTCGGCGGCCTCGAGCACGCGCTCCTTGCGTCGGCGGTCGATCCCTTCCAGGTCGGTTCCCGTCGTCAGCAGCTCGATCGCGTCGTCGACGGTCAGTCGGTCGCCGTCGCGGGCCTTCTCGAGTGCGTTCTCGAACGACTGGCCGGTCTCTGGGACGTGATCGAACTCGAGATCTGCCTCGGTCACCGGTCGCTCCATCGGCGTATCAATACCAGCACAGCGAGAAAAGGGTGGTGGATCGATCGTTCAGGTCGCTCGAGCCGTGATCGTCTCGAGGGTACGAGCGGTCTGGATCGCTTCGTTCGCGTGTTGAGAGAGCACTCACGAGCCGTCGGACTCGTCGTCGGCGGTACCGGCGAGGATCAACCGCGCGGCCTCCTCGGGGGCGTCCCAGTGGGGGTAGTGCCCGCACCCCTCGAACCAGTACAGTTGCGCGTTCGGGAACCGGTTCAGGGCTCGTTTCGCCTGCCGGGGAAGGGTGACCCGATCCTTCCGTCCCCACCCGATCACGATCGATCCCGGCGCGGAGTCCGTCCCGGACTGCCCGGGTCCGAAGGCCAACCGGCGCAACAGCTCGTCGAAGGCGGGTGAGTCGGCGAAGGTCCGCATCTCCTCGCGGGTGACATCCGCGGGTAGTTCCCGGGGACGTGCCGAGAGCTGCGCCAGGAGCAGAGTCCGCCCCACTGCGCTGGCCGTGAGCCGGCCCATAACCGGCTGCAGCAGGCGGACGAGGCGGATCGACGGTGCGAGGGTCGCGTAGAAGAAGTACCGCTCCCATCCCGACCAGAACCCGCCCGGAGCGAGCGCAACGGTCGAACCGACCGTTCCCCTGCGCGCGAGCTCGAGGACGAGTCGTCCGCCCATCGAGTTTCCGACGACGTCGACTCCCTCGAGATCGTGAGCCTCCAGAAACGAGGTGACGGCCGTAGCGAGGGTGTCGATGGAAACCTCGCCCGACAGCGACGGCGTCTCACCGTGTCCGGGGAGATCAACTGCGATCACCTCTCGCTCGGCGGCCAGCGCGTCGAGTACCGGCGTCCACGTCCGCCAGCTGCCGCCCAGTCCGTGAACGAGGAGCAGCGGCTCGCCGGTGCCGCGCCGTCTGTAATTCAACTTCATACGATTCGGAGGGCTGCCAGCCGGGTATATGTTGTCAACTACCAGACATTCGAGAGCCGCAACGGGAGCCGTCCGCGCCGATACTGAAACCTTCTTACCGTCCGGCCTCCGCATCTGACACATGAACCGCGGTCGCCCTGCTGCCCAGAGGTGTCTCGGATGACGAGCGTCAAGGAGTTCCACATCGAGGAGGAGGCCACCGCCGACAGCCTCGGAGAAGGGTCGTTCGTCTTCACCGACGACTACTCCGTGTTCGACTGGGGGAAGATGCCGGATCAGATCCCGGACAAGGGAGCGAGTCTCTGTACGATGGGCGCGTTCAACTTCGAGCTGCTCGAGGAGGCTGGCGTACCGACCCACTACCGCGGCGTCGTCGAGAACGGCGAGGGGTGCTCGCTCGAGGAGGCTTCCCGCCCGCCCTGGCAGATGGCGATCGACCTCACCCAGACGCCGAAGCTGCCCAACGAGGGCCTGGAGTACGACTACGACAGCTACCACGAGGCCGCGGGCGAGAACTTCCTGATCCCTCTCGAGATCGTCTTCCGAAATCGGGTCCCGATCGGTTCGAGCCTGCGCCGGCGCACCGAGCCGGCCGATCACGGTCTCGAGTTCGAAGACTGGCCCGACGAACCCGTCGACCTCCCGGAGCCGGTCGTCGAGTTCACGACCAAGTACGAGGAGACCGACCGCCAGCTCGACCGCGCGGAGGCCGACGAGATCGCCGGGAAGGCCGAACTCGACGAGCTCGAGTCGCTCGCGCTCGAGGTCAACCGGGTCATCACCGAGCAGGCCGCCGAGACCGAACTGGTCCACCAGGACGGCAAGATCGAGTGTCTCTACTACGAGGGTGATATCGGCGTCGCCGACGTCGTCGGGACGTTCGACGAGAACCGCTTCAGCTACGGGGCGACCCAGCTCTCGAAGGAGGTCCTTCGCCAGTACCACAAGCGAACCCAGCCCGAGTGGGTTCAGGCCGTCGAAGCCGCGAAGGCCCAGGCGAAACAGGAGGATATCGCCGACTGGAAATCGCTCTGTGACGTCGAGCCGAAGCCCCTCGACGACCGAGTGCTTGATACCGCCCGGAACATGTACTGTGCCGGCACCAACACCTACACCGGGCTGGACGTCTTCGACGCGCCGCCGCTCTCGAGTGCGATCGGTTCCGTCCAGGGGCTGTAACTCGAGCGGTCTCTTGCTGCGTCTGGCCGAGCGGGGCTCGGAGTTCGCCGTAGAAACGGAAATTTTCGATCCGATCCGGTCGTCCACCTCCCCCAGTGTGTCCAGTGTCTTCGGTCGTCTGTCTTGAACCGCGTGTACTCGCTACCTCCTTTCCGAGCCCAGGGTGGATGCCGCCGAGTACGGCGTCGATTTGACGACGGTTCGGACCAACTGCGAGGATCTGAGCACGAGCTACCAGGTTAGCTCGGGTGGGGACAGGACACTGGACGAAGTGGGGTGGGACGGAGCTCCGGAGACGAAAAACGGCGTACTGTCTCGGCGATGTTTTGTTCTATACGGCGAGATCGGAGTTGACCCGATTACGGATCGGCAGCGTCGGCCGATTCTTCAGGTCGAATCAGGCGGCGGGCAGCGTCACAAAGAACGTCGACCCCTCGCCGGGCTCGGAGTCGACCTCGATGGTGCCGCCATGGCGCTCGGCGATCCGTTCACACAGCGCGAGCCCGATCCCCGTCCCCTCGTACTCCTCGCGGCTGTGGAGGCGATCGAAGACGTCGAAGATCCGATCCTGGTCCTCGGGATCGATTCCGATCCCGTCGTCGCTGACCGCGACGATCCACTCGTCGTCGCTCTCTTCGGCCTCCACGTGGACTCGTGGGGGGTCCTCGCCCGAGTACTTGATCGCGTTCTCGAGCAGGTTCTGGAACAGTCGCCGGAGCTGGCTTCGGTCGCCCTCGACCGTCGGCAGCGACTCGATCGTCAGCTCGCCGCCATCGTCGTCGATCGCCATCTGCAGGTCCGTGCTGACCTCCTCGAGAACGGTTTCGAGGTCGACGGGTTCGAACGGGTTCCCGCGCGTCTCGACGCGGGAGTACTCGAGCAGGCCCTCGATCATGTCCCGCATCCGCTCGGCGCCGTCGACGGCGAACGCGATGAACTCCCGGCCGTCCTCGTCGAGTTCGTCCTCGTAGCGGCGTTCGATCAGTCCGAGGTAGCTCGTGATCATCCGCAGGGGCTCCTGGAGGTCGTGGCTGACGGCGTAGGCGAACTGCTGGAGGCGTTCGTTCGACTCCTCGACGCGCTGTTCGCTCAGCTTGCGCTCAGTGATGTTCCGGTGGGAGACGATCGCGTACAGATCGCCCTCGTAGCGCGTCCGTTCGACGGTCAGCTGGAACCACCACTGGGAGTCCGGAGAGTGGGAGGGGTACTCGAGGGTGAACCGCTCCCGTTCGTCCCCGAGGACGGCCCGAATTCCCTCGACCGCCTGCTCGGCGTACGGGCTGTCGCTGTCCTCGCAGATGTCGATGTAGTTGACGCCGGCGCTGTCGACCGGCGGCTGGAGCTCGTTCTCCTCGGCGAAGGAGTTCCACGCCTCGTTCGTCCCCAGGATCGTACCGTCGTCGTCCAGTACCGCGATGCTCGGCACGAACGTATCGAGGACGTGTGACCCCAGCCCCTCGGGTATCTCCATACGAATGGGTCCGGCTGCTGCTGTAAATGCCGTTCGATCATCCCGCTGCTCCTGCCCGCCGGAGCGGAACGGCGGTTCCGTGAGGCTGATCACGAAAAAGTAACACTCATGTGAACCGATACGAAAGGGACGGTCGAAAGCGATGAGTCTCTTCACTTCCGGTGGAATCCTCGCGGGTGTCACGTTCGGCGTTCTCCTCGCGGGTATCGTCCCGCTCAGCGTTACGACGGTCGTTCTCTCGATGCTGGCAGTGTTTATGTCCGCGATGCTGGCGCTGGCCGTTGCACCGCTGGTCTCGGAGGACCGAAGCGCACGGCTCGGTACGACCTCGAGCGACGACCGTGCGACCGACGAGCGCGCGACCATCGAACCGAACGAAGCCGATTGAGACGCGCCGGACGAACGGGGTCGACTGTTCTCCCGCTGCGAAGCCGAGCGTTACTCGACTGGAGTCAGGCTCCTTGTTCGCCGTTGTCGAACTGTTCCCGAACGAGGTGTGCGATCCCGCGGTCCTCGAGGACGTCCATCGGCGCGAGCATATCGAGCTGGACGACACCCGGTAGCCGCCCGATCTGGACGCCGCCGGTGAACGTACACCGCGAGCGAACCTCGCCCTCGCTCATCTCGAGCAGTTTGCCGGCGCGGTCGAAGGCGTTCTCCGTCGCGTCGTTGATCGTCGCGCCCGTCCCAACGACCTGGATCGGTCCCATCTCCTCGAGCAGGTCGACGCTGTGTTCGTCGGCCAGTTCGCGCCCGGCCTCGAGTTCGTCGTCGCTGTACGGTTTGCTGATGAACGGTAGGTCCTCCTCGTTGGGCAGGAGTAGCGGACCGTCGATCTCGAGCCCCTTGATCACCTCGACATCCATCCGCACCGTGCCGCTGACGTCGGTCGTGTGCAGGGAGAGCTCGCCGTCGCCCTGGTTCGCGTGGAGGTCGCCGACGTAGACGCCCGCGCCGTCGACCTTGACCGGACAGATCAGTGTCGCCCCCGCCCGAACCTCGGGGATGTCCATGTGGCCGTCGGTGCGGGCCTCGAGTTCCGCCTCGCTCTCGAGTCCCCAGTCGTGGTCGGTCTCGAGGAGGAACTGGCCGAAGTCGCCTGCGTTGTGGGAGTCCGGCAGCTCCACGGACGGCGTGGTTCCGACGTTGCCGATGAAGGGCCGCAGCCGACCGAGCGTGCCCGGCATCTCCGAGGGGGCGTACAGCAGAATCGGATGCTGCCGGGAGTTCTCGGGGATGTCCATCAGCTCCGCGGCGTCTTCGGCGAGGTCGTGTGCGGCGTCTTCGTCGACCGTGATCCCAACCGTGCGATCCTCGTCGAAGACGACGGTGTAGCCGTACTCGAAGCCGAAGGAGGAGGCGTTGGCACCACACTCCGCACAGCGGATCGCCTCCTCGCCGGTCCCCTCGACGATCGATTCGGGCCACTCCGTCCCGCAGTCGGGACAGCGGTGATCGACGAACGGGTCGTCGCCGAACGCCTCCGTTCGCTCGCGCATCGACCCCGTACTCGTCGCCAGGCTCGTCACCTCGACGTCCCGGATCTTCAGTGCGACGGCGTCGCCGACCTCGGCGTTCTCGACGCGGATCGGGCGGGTGACCTCGTGTCCGCCCCGGAACTCGGGGGTGATCATCGGCCCCCAGCAGCCCGGCGGTGTGTAGGTTTCGATTGTCCCGCCGTCGGCCACCGTTCCCGCCCACTCCTGGTCGGGGCCGACGAGCCCGAGCGTGTACTGGTCGACCGACAGCTCTTGTTGGACCTCTTGCTGTGCCATTGTGCGTGTAAATACCACCCGAAGAGTCATAAACGATCCAGTAACACGGCCGTCAGCCGGTTTCGATCGTCCGAGGAGTGGTCGCGGTTGACGGATCGGATATCGGATCCCGTTCGGCGGCGACGAGCCCGGCTTTTGCCTTGCATTTGAGGGCAGAATTCCGACACCGTTCAGTGCTCAACCGTTATCCATGCAGGAAGACGAGTTCTACAAGCTCGTACAGGAAGCAAGCCACCTCGAGACGATCGATCGCGCACGGATCGCCAGCGAGGCCGTCCTCGAGACGCTGGGCGAGACCGTGACCGGCGGCGAGGCCGAGGACGTCGCGGCCCAGTTCCCCTCGAAGCTGGCGTCGATCGTCGAGGACGCCGACCACGACGGCGCCGGCTACGACCGCGAGACGTTCGTTGAGCGCGTTGCCGACCACCTCCAGGGAACCGAGGTCGAGGGCGACGACGCCGAGCAGTTCGCCGACGGCGTCACCGACGCCATCGCGGCCACGCTCACGCAGGGCGAACTACAGGACCTGAAGGCCCAGCTCGACGGCGACCTCCACCCGCTGTTCGAGGGCGTGACGGTCGATCCCGAGGACGTCTGAGCCCGCGGACCGGCCGATACCGCCGCAACAGGACCGTTCAAGTAGCTGCATCCTATTTTGGGGATCGATGACTGGTTCGAGCGACGAGGACGCGCCGGCGTGTCAGGCCTGCGAGGACCCGGTGACCGAAAACGGCGAGCGTCGAGTCGTAAGCGTCGTCGAGAACGGCGAGGCGGTCCACTACGAGTTCTGTAGCGTCGCGTGCCGCGAGTCCTGGGACGGGCTACGGTCGCGCTAGCTCGCCGGCGGTTCCGCCTCGGCCTCCCGCTCCACGTCGTCCTTGTCTTTCTCTCCAGATGCTGTCGCGTCGTCGTCGCCGCCGACGATCCCGTCGACCGGCCGGTCCGGCGTTAGCTCGTCCATCTCGTCGGGCAGCCCCAGCTGATAGTCGCGCTCGCTCTCGCGGACGCTCGTTCGGCCACGGTGGACCGAGACGTCGCCGTTCAGGTGGAGCCGCACCGCCTCGAGTAAGGCGTCAGCCTCGAGGGGCTGACCCCGACGTTTGATGTCTGCGAGGTCGGCGTCGTCGGGGACGTCGAACGCGCGCTGGGTGATGATTGGCCCCTGGTCCAGGTCGGTAGTGACGTAGTGGGCGGTGACGCCCGCGACTCGGACGCCCTCCTCGAGGGCCTGGCGATAGGCCTCGGCGCCGGGGAAGGCGGGCAGCAGCGAGGGGTGGACGTTGATGATCCGGTCCTCGTAGCGGAAGACGACGTTCGGGCTGAGTATGCGCATGTACCGCGCGAGGACGATCAGGTCGGCATCGTACTCCGCCAAGAGCTCGAGCAGCCGTTCCTCGTTTTGCTGGCCGCTCTCGTCGCCGATATCGTGGAAGGGAACGTCGTACTGCTCCGCGAGGGGCTCGAGATCGTCGTGGTTCCCGATGACCACGCCGATCTCGGCGCCGAGCTCGTCGTTCGTCCAGGCCTCGAACAGCGCCTCGAGGCAGTGGCTCTCGCTGGTGCCGAGCACCGCGATTTGCTGGGTCTCGCGGTCGGCGGGGAACCGGACCTGCACGTCGAGCCCGAGGTCTTCGCCGAGGGCGTGGAGGTCGTTTCGCAGCGTCTCCTCGGTACAGACCATTTCCGCGGCGTCGACGGCGAGGTTCATCCGGAAGACGCCGTCCCGAACCGCCTGGTCTATGTCCTCGATGTTCGCTCCGCGCTCGAACAGGAGGCTGGTCACGCGGGCGACCAGTCCGGTGTCGTCGTCTCCGATAACCGTGATCTCTGTCAGGTCGGTCGTCATCGCAGCCACCTCCGCTCGAGCGGTCGTCGAGTCATCAGTACTGGTCCCAGTTTCCAGTCGGCTAAAAGCTCCACGGATTGTCGCTCGCGACCAGGTTTATTATAACACGAATTAATTCAGCCAGAGTTTAGTAACTTTGAACAAAATATTATTAAGACCTGCCACCCACCGATACGGTATGAACGACGACTCACTCGAGGTCGCGATCGTCGGCGCCGGTCCGGCCGGAGTCGGGACCGCGGTCGCGCTCGAACGGCTCGACGTCGACTACGCGGTCCTCGAACGCGACCGCATCGGCTCCTCGTTCCGGAGCTGGCCCGACGAGATGCGACTGCTGACGCCGTCGTTTCCCGCCAACGCCTTCGGCGTACGCGATCTGAACGCGATCACGATCGATACCTCGCCGGCACTGGCGCTGGACTGCGAACACCCCACGGGCGAGCAGTACACCGAGTACCTCGAGGCGGTCGCCGACTTTCACGAGGTGTCCGTCGAAACCGGCGTCGACGTCGAGTCGGTCGCCCGCGACGAGAACGGGTTCGTCCTGGAGACCGATGGGGGACCGATCCGAGCGCGATACGTCGTCTGGGCCGCCGGCCAGTATCAGTACCCCTCGAGCGACGGAATCGAGGGAGCGACCCACGGGGTCCACGTCGCCAACGTCGACTCGTGGACCGAGTACGCGACGCGAGCCCCGAGTCCCGAGTCGGCGGGAACGAACAGGATCGCCGCCGACGGCGCGGGAGCCGTGGCAGAGACGGTCTCGGACGTCGCGGTCGTCGGCGGCGCCGAAAGCGGGATCGACGCGGCGCTCGGACTCGCCGAGGCCGGACGAACGGTGACGGTGCTCGACGACGAGGGGACCTGGCAGTTCCGCAGCCCCGACCCGAGCGAGGTGCTCTCCCCGCGAACGAACGAACGGCTCGAGGCCGCCCTCGAGGACGGCGCGCCGATCGAGCTCGTCGCCGACGCCCGCGTCGCCGGGATCGAACGCGACGAGGACGGATACGTCGTCACGACGACCGACGGCGCCCGGGTTCGCTCTCGAGCACCCCCCGTGCTAGCGACCGGGTTCGAGGGAAGCCTCGCCGTCGTCGACGAGCTATTCGCGTTCGACGGCGAGTTTCCCGAGCTCACCGATCGGGACGAGTCGACCGAGACGCGCGGGCTGTTCCTCGCCGGGCCCCAAGTCGCTCACAACGGCCAGCAGTTCTGTTTCATCTACAAGTTCCGCCAGCGCTTCGCCGTCGTCGCCGAGGAGCTCGGCGAGCGACTCGGGGTCGACACTACTCCCCTCGAGGCCTACCGGGAGAAACGGATGGTGCTCGAGGATCTCGAGTGCTGTGAGCCCGACTACTGTGACTGTTGAACGACGGGAGAATCGTTCGAAGACGCTGGAGAGCGGGTGAGCGGGCTACTCGAGACCGGTCGCTCGTGGACGAGATTCGAAAACGGTGATCGACGGCCGAAAAACGGAGATCTTCGATTCGCGTCAGTGGCTCTCGTGGATGTGGTTCCGAAGTCCGTCCGCGTCATCGAACGCGTCGTCGCAGACGGCACAGGTATTGTGGTGCAGCGCGACGTGCTGGGTGACGCCTGCCGCGGACTGGAACGACTCGTCGCAAGTGGAGCAGCTGTATGCCATAGCATTGTTAACTGAAACGCTACTACTTAAAAAGAGTTACTAGTAACTGGGTTACTAGCTCGGATACAATTTAATAACTTTTCGCGGATCGCTGCTACCGAAACCGCGGCCGCCGAACGGCGGTTCGGTCGTCGGACTCAGGAGAGCGTCGCCGCGCGACGCCGAAGGGAGGGGTCGACCGTCGTGTCCTCGGCCAGCTCCTCGAGCAGTTCGCTCGCGTTGCACTCGGCAAGTCCCTCGAGGGCTCGCCG
This sequence comes from Natrialbaceae archaeon, assembly GCA_003559215.1. GTDB lineage: Archaea > Halobacteriota > Halobacteria > Halobacteriales > Natrialbaceae > Natronococcus. The sequence goes on along the minus strand of PWMF01000185.1, from coordinate 903 downwards.
ACGGAACTCCCCGCGGAGCCCGCCCATCTCGACGAGGAGTGCGAGATTGCGTCGCTCGCCCTCCGAGACGAGACGGTCGATGGCTTCGCGTCGGGTTTTGTGCGAGACGTTGGATCTGACTGCGGTCTGGAAGTGGGTTGACATTGTCGTGGTGTGTGGTCGTTCGGAACCGTTACCTGACGTCCTCGCGAGAGACGAACGCGTCGCCCTTCGCGCGGACCCAGGTGTCCTCGATCGATTCGCCGTCGAGTGCACAGTAGATGGTGCAGCTGTCGGGTCGGTGGTCGCGGTGCTCGACGTACGCCTGGTAACACGGCGAAACGTCGCCGTCGGTTTCGGCGTGTGCGTCGGCGAAGGGGTCGGCGTCGGTGTCGTGCTCGGTCACTGGTGGGTCTCAGTCCGCGATGCCGATCTCTTCCTGGCTCCCGTCCTCGGCGTCGGCCGTCGGGTCGTCGTCTTCCTCGGGGAGTTCGAACGTCGGGAACCGGTCCTCGTAGCTCGACCAGTCTTCCTCGAGTTCCGCGTCCTCGAGCAGACAGTCCTCGAGGGCGGCCCGCAGCGACTCGTGGTCCATCTCGGCGCCGATCACCACGAGCTGGATGCTCCGATCACCCCACCGGTCGTGCCAGTGCTCCTCGAGTTCGGGGTGCTCCTCGAGGCGCTCGCTGCGCTCGGGTTCGGGCAGCGCGTCGGTCCACGGACCGCCGGGACCGACGCGGATCGATCGGCCGGCGACGTTGATCGTCAGCGCCTCCTCGCCGCGGCCGGCGAGCCAGAAGTGGCCCTTCGCGCGGACGACCTCGTCGGGGAACGAGTCGAGCAGGTCCGCGAAGCGCTCGGGGTGGAACGGCCGGCGGGCGCCGAAGACGAACGAGGTGACGCCGTGTTCCTCCTCGGCGCCCG
>PWMF01000218.1 GCA_003559215.1 Natrialbaceae archaeon | reverse complement strand
TCGCCCGCGGGTTCGCGGCCGACACCGACTACGTCGTCGGCTGTCTCGATCCGGGGCAGGTCGGGACCGACCTGTCCGGCGGTACCGGCCGAGAGCCCGCCGACGTCGCGCCGATGTTCGTCTGGGCCGCGACCGAGGCCTCCGCCGAAGACGTCGACGGCGGCGTCGTCGGCCTGCGCGAGTGGAAGCGAGCGACGCGGTAACTACTCGTCGCTCCCGTCGTTCTGGACCTTCTCTCGGGCGAACTCCGACAGCGACTCCCAGCCGAGCTCGTCGCCTAACGTCTCGATGGTCTCGCCGAGGGACGCCCGCTCCTCGAGTTCGCGCTCGCTCCCCGGTCGGTCGACGACCGTCTCCTCGTCGTCGTACTCGCCCTCGAAGACCGACCGACTCGCCGTGTCGAAAAACATCGGCGTTCCCTCCGCGGTCGAGCCGACGTACTCGACGTCGTCCTCGCTGTGCTCGTCGAACTTCGCTCTCGCGCTTCCGTCCCTAATATACATACTCGAACAGCCAGTATCAAACCCGTCAAACGTTCGCGTTGCACAGGCAAGCGAGTACCAGCCGTCGCTCGAGGCCTTGCGGCACGAGTCGCGGCGACGCCACTACGGAACGGCGGGGAACTCCGAGATGAAAATTCAGTCGATGTGGCCTTCGCGGCGAAGCTGGTCGGCGTCCTGGCTGGTGTAGCGCCACTCGATGGTGGCCTTCTCGTCCTGCCAGTCCCAGGGCTCGGCGACGACGATGTCGTCTTGCTCGATCCAGGTCCGGTACTTCATTCGTCCCGGAATGCGTCCGAGCCGTTCCTCGCCGTCCGCACACTGGAGCTGGACGTGGTTGCCACCCAGATGTTCGGTCACGACGGCGAATACTTCATCGCTGTTGGGCATACGGAGGTTCCGTCGCCCGGAGTTTTCTGTCACAGGCTATCTACGACCGCCATACATTTAAATGATTGGCGAGACGCGATGCCGTGGGTCTCGGACTCATACGGACGCCTGCACGTCAGTTCCGGAACGATCGCGAACCGTCCCGCGGCCGCTCCGGGAATTCGACACGGCAGACCGTCTCACAGCTCCCGCTCGGAGTCGGGGTTCTCGAGCTCCCAGAGCAGTTCCGGGAGGAAGGCGTCGAGGTTGTCGATCACGACCCGGTCGCTGACGTTTAACCCCTCGCAGTGGTCGTGGGCGGAGTCGCGGATGTCGACGTGGAGGTCGCCGTTCTCCCGCCAGACGCCGAGGGGAAACACCGAACACCGGGTCGGCTTCCAGTCCTCCTCGAGGTGTAGCGAGCAGAGCCCGTCCTCGCGGAGAAAGGCGCAGGCACAGCCGTCGTCGTCGACGTGCTCGTCGCGATCTTTCTCCTCGCGAGTGACGAACTTCTCGCCGCGAAAGTCGGTCGTCGTTTCGGTGAGGTTCGCCCGCTTTGCGAGCTCGAGGAGGTCGTCGCCGTACAGCAAGACGCCGTGCTGACAGCACCAGGTGCAGTCCTCGACGCACTCGAAGGTCAGCTCGGGGTCGAACTCGACGACGACCTCGCGGCCGGGGTAGACCTCGACGCGGGGGGAAGCGTCGGCGCTCACGTCAGCGAGAAGGAACCGAGCGCGGAAGTGCGTTGTCTTCCTCACTCGATCTCGATCGCGCCGTACATGAAGCCGGCGTGTGGTGAGCAGTAGTACGGCTGCCTGCCCGACTCGTCCGCCTCCCACTCGAAGGTCGCTCCTTCGCTCGAGATGGTCGAATCGAACTCGTCGCCGCCGCCGCTTCGGACCTCGATGTCGTCCGTCGACGTGACCGTGTGGAAGACGCCGTCGGTGTTGACCCACTCGATCGTCGTCCCCTCGTCGACCGTGACGAACGCGGGATCGAAGACGAAGTCGGGCTCGTCGCCCTCGCCCGCGCGCGTCTCGACCGCCACGACGTCCTCGCCGGTCATGTCGACGAACTCCTCGTCGACGTCTGCGTCGTCAGCATCGGCTTCGTCTTCGTCAACATCGTCGTCGATGCCCTCGGGATCCTCGTGGATCTCCTCGGCCGCCTCGAGGGCGGCGTCGACGTCGCCGACGACCAGGCTGCCGATCATGAAGCCGACGTGGGGCTCGCAGTAGTAGTGCTGGAGTCCCCTCCTCCTCCGGAGTCCACTCGAACGTATCGCCCTCCGCGGCGAGTTCCTCGTTGAACTCGTCGCTCTCGGTCCGGGCCTCGAGGGAGTCCGTCGACGTGACCGTGTGGAAGACGCCGTCGGTGTTGACCCACCGGACGGTATCACCGGGCTCGAGTTCCGCAATCGCCGGATCGAAGACGAAGTCAGGTTCGCCGTCCTCACCCTCGCGGGTCTCGATCTCGACGACGCCGTCACCGTCGTCGTCGGCTTCCGCGTCGTCAGCGGTGTCGTCGGTTCCTGCGTCCTCGTCGGCGTCGTTGGCTGCCTCGTCACCGACGCAGCCGGCGAGGGAGGCGAGACCGACGGCGCTCGCGCTCGCCGCGCCGAACAGCACCCGCCGACGACTCGGTGCTCGGTCGTCCATCGATCGTTACTCCTCGACGGGCGTGGGCATGAACTCCCGATCGATACCGACTTCGACGTCGCCCCACGGCATCTCGTGGTCGTGGGTCGCGTGGTGAACGAGCCACGTGCCCCACTGCTCGGGGTCCTGGGCGCCGTGGCCGGCCTCCCAGCTGTCGGCCTCGTGCTTGTGGAAGTGGGTGAAGTCGTCTTCCTGACCGGCAGGGATGTCGTCGCCCGTGAACTGACCGCGGACACCCATTCCGAAGTAGATCAGGTTCTCGGCTTCCTCGACGGCAGGCTCGTCCCAGTGGAGGAAGATGAACGTCTCCTCGCTGACCCACTTCCAGACGTGGGCGGGCGTGCCGTGTGGAGCGTCGTCCTGGCCGGTCGTCCAGCTATCGTCGAAAATTTCGAGCAGTTCGTCGCGGTCCTCGTCGTCGAGGTCGCCCTCGCCGCCGTCCGGGGCCTCCCAGTCGACGTCGTGACCTTCGCTGCCCTCCTCCGGCGGCGTCGGCATGAACCCGTAGTCGACCTGTGGTTCGATCGGTTCGTCATGGAACGGGTACTCGATCTCCCGGACCGCGATGTGGGTGAGCCAGTACCCCCCGTCGCCGGTCTCGCCACCGTGGCCGGCCTCCCAGCCGTCTGCCGTGTGCTGATGGAAGTGAGAGAACTCCTCGTCGGGCTGGCTCTCCTCGGTGAACAGCCCCTTCTGGCCGATCGTGATGTAATCGAGCTCCGTCGCCTCCTCCGGATTCGGCTCGTTGAAGTGGAGGCCGATCAGGTTCTCGTCGCTGACCCACTTCCAGACGTGCCGGGGCGTGTAGCTGCGCTCGTCGCCCTCGATCTCGTGTTGGGCCTCGCTCATCGGCTGATCGTCGAAGGCGTCGACGAGCGCCTGGATGTCTTCCTCGGAAAGGGACTCGCCGGTCGGCGTCTCCTCGAGACTCGCGAGTTCCGCTTCTTCCTCTTCTGGCTCCTCGTCGTCCACCGCGTCGTCCACCTCGTCGTCGGTCTCATCATCGATCTCGTCGTCGGTCTTATCATCCATCTCGTCGTCGTCAGCGTCCTCGCCTCCCGTACAGCCGGCGAGTGCGGCTACCCCTCCCGCACCGAGCACCTGGATCACGCGTCTTCGATCTACCGTTTGTGAACGATCGAACGTCATACACCCCGTTCGAGGACGGCATCGGCAGTGATCCTATGGTGGTTGTGTCCCGTGGCCGCCGTCCCGCGAAAGATATTTATAGCTGATCGGGCCGGCCGGAACCTGGAGGGGTTACGCCCTCCTGTCGCGCTCGGACAGTTCGGCGATCCCGGCGAGCTTCTCGCCGGCCGTGACGGCCGACTCGCGGGTCAGCGAGTAGATCACGCCCGAGGTAACGGCGGTTACGGACTGACGTCGCTCGAAAGTAGCGGGACAGTACAGCGTCCCGAGTTCGTCCCCTTCGGTCACGCGGTCGCCGATCGCCACCCTCGGTGCGGGTTCAAAGAGGCCCGATCGATCGGCGCCAACCCGTCCCCCGTCGTCGCACAGGACCGTCTGAGCGGGGGGATCGGCAGGCTCCTCCCGGAGCATCCCGCGTTCGCCCAGCACGTTCTCGATCCCGTCGGCACCCCGGCGGGCCGCCTCGAGATCGACCTGCCGGCTGTTCGAGAGCTCCGGGACGATCACCGTCGTCCCGGCCAGCCGCGCGGCCGTCCGCAGCGTCCCCGTGTACTCCTCGAGCGAGCGATCCGGCTTCGGGTCGGTCATCAGGTAGTCGGCGCCGAACACCGACGCGAGCCGGCGGGACTCGCGCTCGCCGTTCTGAAAACGGACGTGCTCGAGCATGTCCGCGGTGCCGCTGTGGAGGTCGATCACGACGTCGGCGGCCTCGACCAGCTCCCAGAGGCTGGCGACCGTTCGCTCCTGGAGCGTGCCGTCCTCGTCGCCCGGCCACACCCTGTTGAAGTTCGGGTTGACCGCGTCGACCGCCTGCGGGGTCACGTAGGAGTTGTGGTCGAACGCGAGGGTGTTGGCGACCGGGACGGCGATCACGGTTCCCGCGAGCTCCGCCTCGAGCAGCCGCTCGTGGAGCCGGCGCAGCGCCGCGGTCCCGTTCAGCTCGATCCCGTGCTGTGCGGCCTGCAGGTACACCGTCGGTCCGGGACCGCCCTCGTAGCGGTGGACGGTCACCGAGACGTCCGTTCCCGACGGGAGCCGAGCGAGCGAGCGCTCGTCCACCGCGTGCGAGACGGTCTCGTGTTCCATACCCGATGGAGCCAGCGCCGGGGCTTGTAACTTTGGTCGTCGGAGCCGTCCCCGCCACGGGCCACCGCGTTCGCGGACCCGGAGTCTCCCGTCGTTCGCTCGAACGTCGACCGACCCGCCGTACGCTCGGGCGGCGAATCCGGTCGGCGACGGGCTCCGTCCCGCGAACGGCGTGGAGCCGAATTTTAAGACACCGCGACCAGTATGTCGGGGCGTGAAACGAACGATCCACACCGACGACGCACCGGAGGCAGTCGGCGCGTACAGCCAGGCGACGACGAACGGCGACGTCCTGTTCACGGCCGGTCAGCTGCCGATGACGGCCGACGGAGAGCTTCTCGACGACGGATCCGTCGGCGACCAGACCCGGCAGTGTCTCGAGAACGTCGCGGCCATCCTCGAGTCCGAAGGCGGCTCCCTCGGGGACGTCCTCAAGATGACCGTCTTCCTGAACGATATCGACGACTTCGACGAGTTCAACGAGGCCTACAGCGAGTTCTTCGACGAGGAGCCACCGGCCCGGAGCGCCCTCGAGGTCGGCGAGGTTCCGAAGGGTGCGGCCCTCGAGGTCGAGGCGATCGCAACGATCGAGTAACGCTCTCTCGCGGCTATTTTCGTCGGCGCACGCGACGCCGAGAGCCGCAAGCTCGAACGGATCGGAACGGCGCTCGTGGCGCGTTTCCCGTCCACGGACCCCGCCAAACAATACCTGTCTACCACCTGATGGGACGTGTTCTCCCGGCCGCTCGAGCGGTCGAGGGCGATACCGAGGACCGCCCCGGCGGAGTTTCCTTCGTTCAGCTCTCTCGGCGGAGGTAGTCGACGACTGCGTCGGGTTCGGCGTCGAGCCCGCCGCCCTGGGCGAGCGTCTCGCCCCCGCCGCCTCCCCCGCCGAACTCCGCGGTGACGTCCTCGACGATCCCGCTCGCGTCCGTCTCGCCCGTCGTCGCCGCCACGACGAAGGCGCTTCCGTCGACGCCCGTCAGCACGACGACGTCACCGATCTCCCCGGCGCTCTCCTGGGCCCGTTCGGACGCGTCGTTCGGACCGATTCCGTCGACGTCGAGTTCGCCGACGACCCACGCCTGGCCGTCCCGCTCCACCGCTTCGTCGGCGAGGGCTTCGAGTCGGTTCTCGAGCAGCCGCTCCCGAAGCTCGTCGAGCTCGGCCTCCAGTTCGGCGTTCCGCTCGGCGACGGAGCTCGCTCGCTCGGGCAGCTCCGAGATGCCGGTATCGAGGGCTCGTGCGGCCCGCTTTGTCGCCCGCGTGCGGTCGGTCCCGGCCCGGATCGCGGTCGGTCCGACCGCGTACTCGACGCGAACGAGATCGGCCCCGGGGTTCGAAATATCCAGCACCGCGATCGGGCCGATCTCGATCGTGTTTCGGACGTGGGTTCCGCCGCAGGCCGCGACGTCCCAGTCGTCGATTTCGACGATTCGGACCGTGTCAGCCCGTTCGGCCTCCGGCGTGAGGTTGAAGACGATCTCGTCGTCCGCTCTGGCTCGCTCGATGTCCATCTCTCTCCAGGTCACCGACCGGGAGTCCCAGACCGCTTCGGCGAGCAGCCGCTCGAGAGAAAGGGCGTCGATCGCCTCGGGCTCGCTCGTCTTGAAATCGATCCGACACTTCTCGGTTCCGATGTCGAACCCGCCGTAGCCGTGGTCCTCGAGCAGCCGTCGGCCGGCGCCGTACAGCAGGTGGCTCGCGGTGTGGGCCCGCATGCAGTACGTGCGAAACGCTTCGTCGATCGAGCCGACAACCGATTCGCCGGGTTCGAAGTCGGGAGCCGACGCCAGCGTGTGGACGACCGCGCCGTCACGGGTCTGGACGTCGGTCACCTCGACGTCCCCGATGGTTCCCGCGTCGGCCGGCTGGCCGCCGCCCTCGGCGTAAAAGTACGTCTCCTCGAGTCTGACGTCGGTTCCGTCGACTGCCCGTACCCTCGTCTCGAACTCCGTCACGTAGGGCTCCGCGGCGGCGCGGCTTCCCGTGGCGTCCGGTGTCATCGTCACGAGCATCGGCGCGCGCAGTCATAACCGTGCGGGACGCTGTCAGTACTTTCATAATGGCGCCCGGCACCACGGTTGGTATGGAGTACCACGAGTCGGTCGACTACCTCGAGTCGCTGCAACGACGGCGACCGAAACTCGGGACGGAGACGACCGCGACGCTACTCTCGGAGCTCGGCCGACCGCACGAGGAGATCGACTGTGTCCAGATCGCGGGATCGAACGGAAAGGGGAGCACGGCGCGGATGCTCGAGCGAGTGCTCCGCGAGGACGGCCTCGACGTCGGGCTCTACACCTCGCCGGACCTCGACGACGTGCGCGAGCGGATGCTCGTCGACGGCCGAAAGATTCCGAAAGAGCGGGTCTGCTCGTTCGTCGCGGAGATCGAGAGCGCGGTCGAACGGCTCCGGGAGGCCGGGGACGCGCCGACGTACTTCGAGGTGCTCACGGCGCTTGCCCTCTCACACTTCGCGGCCGAGTCGGTCGACGTCGCCGTCCTCGAGGTCGGGATCGGCGGCCGGTACGACGCGACGAGCGCGGTCGATCCGATCGCGAGCGCAGTGACGAGCGTCAGCTTGGAGCACACGGACCTCCTCGGCGAGACAATCGAGGAGATCGCCCGCGACAAGGCACAGGTCGCTCCCGCGGACGCGCCGCTGGTCACGGGCGCCGACGGGCCGGCCCTCGAGGCGATCCGGACGGAGACGGACGCGATTTCGGTCGGCGGCGACGCCGCGGACGTGGTCGCGACCGAACACGGACTGGACTCGCCCGTCGAGAGCGCGGTCTCGATAACGGCCCCGGAGTGGTCGGTCGAGACGAACCTCCCGCTTCCCGGTTCCCACCAGGCGACCAACGCCGGCGTCGCGGCGGTGCTGGCCGACCAGATCGCGTCGACCGACCCCGACACGATCGCACGCGGGCTCCGCAAGGCACACTGGCCCGGCCGATTCGAAGTCGTCTCGAGGGCGCCGATCGCGGTGCTGGACGGCGCGCACAACCCCGGCGCCTGCGAGACGCTCTCCGATCTCCTCGAGCGCTACGCGTACGACGACCTCCACCTGGTCTTTGGCGTGATGACCGAGAAGGACCACGAGGGGATGGTCGAGGCGCTCCCCGAACCCGATTCGGTCTTCCTCTGTCGGCCGAACGTCCCGCGGGCCGAGTCGCTCGCTGTCCTCGCCGACGCCTTCGAGGGACGGGCGGGCCGGATCGACCGGTCGGGATCGGTCCTCGAGGCGACCGAGCGCGCGCTCTCGCGGGCCGACGACGACGACCTCGTGCTCGTCGCCGGCTCGCTGTACGCGGTCGCCGAAGC
>PWMF01000145.1 GCA_003559215.1 Natrialbaceae archaeon | reverse complement strand
GGTCTTCGCGAGTGGCGCGGGACCGACAGTCCCGCGTACCGTGCGAACGGTGCACGGTTCGGAGCGAACGCAGTAAGCGAGAACCGCGATGTGAACGGGGAACGGAGTGAGCCGTGAACGGACGCTTCGCGTCCGTGGGCAGCTGAAACGAGCGAACGACTTGGCAGCGCGTGCTCTGCCAGTGGACGAGCGAACGACGTGATCGAGTCGGTTGGGGAGGTCGTGGAAATCCCGTATTGCCAACAGGAATGCGTTACGTACAGACGGAGGCGGTACCACTGCTGTAGCGCCACAAGCGCAGCACCCGCTCGCTCCCTACCACGAGCGTCTCTCTGCACGATTGATTACTCACTCGAGCCCGACCAACTCTTCCTTCTTCCCCCGCGTCAACTGCTTTATTTCGTACTCGCGGGACATCGCCGCGGACTTCGAGTCGTACCCCTCGAAGTAGCGAAGTTCGACGGGCGTCCGCCCGCGGGTGTACTTCGCACCCTCGCCTGCGTCGTGTTCCGCGACGCGTCGCTCGAGGTCGGTCGTATACCCCGTGTACAGCGAGCCGTCGGCGCACTCGAGGACGTAGACCACGTGGTCGGCGTCGGCCATCGCTCGAGGGTACGAGCCGGCGGGTAAAAATCGTCTCGTCCGCAGCTAGGGTCGGGGTCCGGCCGTGGTCTATCGGTGACGGTACTCGAGCGGGTCAGGCGCCGCGGGCGCGCTCCTTCGCGGCTTCCGCGATTCCTGCGTTCGCCGAACAGCTGACGCAGGCGTGGATCTCGCCGCGCTCGTCGGCGAACACGCGGGCGAACCGTTCGGAAACGTGCGCGTCGCAGTGGTCACAGGTGGGCATTGTGGTGCCGGCTTCGGCCGGCATCCAATCGTAGTCAGTATACAAATAAAAACGCTTTCCCAAACGTAGTTTGGCTTTCCGACTTCGAAAGAATATTTTCCAGAATCCCGTTACCAGCTCAGCTCCGAGCGTCGTCGAGCGCCCGCGCGATCAGGGTCGCCTGCGCGCCCGCGACGAACCCCGCATCGACGTTGACGACCGAGAGAATCGTACACGACTGGAGCATTCCCGCGAGCGCCGCCTCCCCGTCGCCGGCGTGGCCGTACCCGCTCGAGACGGGGATCCCAATCACCGGCGAGTCGACGAGGCCGGCGACGACGGTCGGTAAGGCTCCCTCCCGGCCCGCGGCGACGAGCAACACGTCGGCCTCGCGGAGTCGATCGAGCTGGTCGAGCAGGCGGTCCAGCGCGGCGACACCGACATCGTCGACCCGGTCGATCGCGACGCCGGCGTCCCGACAGACTGCCGCGGCCTCGTCGGCGACCGGGCCGTCGACGGTGCCCGCGGTGACGATGCCGACCGTCGCCTCGAGAGACGGCTGTTCGGCGTCGGCCGTACGAACGAGGACGGTCGTGCTCCAGCGCTCGAGGGTCGCATCGGGAAAGGACTCGAGCAGGCTCGATTCCAGCGCCTCGATCTGGGCGTCGTCGGCGCGAGTGATCAGCGCCCGGCCGGTCGTCTCGAGTGCGGTCTCGGCGAGGGCGACGACCTGCGGGGCGGTCTTGCCCGCCGCGAAGATGCCTTCAGGAATGCCGCGACGTTGCTGACGAGCCGCATCGAACCGTCCCGCCTCGCCGGTGACGTAGCCGTTGAGTTCGGCCTCGGCCTCCGCCGGCGACAGCGAGCCGTCGGCGACGGCCTCGAGGAGTTCGCGCATACCCGAACTGGGAGGTCGATCTACTCGAATCCGTCGACCCGAATCGGGAATTCGGAAACGCGCGCGAACGGCCCAGACCGCGCGCGAACGGCCCAGACCGCGCGCGAGACCGATTCTCCGGTGCGATCACCCCGAATCTGGACAGCGGAGTTCATCAACCATATATTTTCCGGTGGAATATGCGCCCCAAACAGGCGAACGAACCGCTGCAGCCCCGGTCTCCCCCCTCATAACCAAAATACTTATAATGGGAAAACGGGAACGGACACATCGTATGGCAGACCTTATCGTCAAAGCCGCTGTGAAGGAAGCGCTCGATGACAAGAACGTCGCTTCGGACTTCTACGACGCACTCGACGAGGAAGTCGACCAGCTTCTCGAGGACGCCGCCCGCCGCGCCGAGGAGAACGACCGGAAGACGGTCCAGCCGCGCGACCTGTAAGGCGACTCGCTCGAGAGTTCTTTTATCAAAACGACGACGCGTAGTCCCGACTGCGTCCGTCAGTGCTAGAGGCGAGAACGGTAGTTAGCGGCGCTGCTCGAGGTACTCCTTCGTCCGTCCGGTGAGGACGTACTCGCGTTCGCCGAGCGCCTCGATCGACTCCGCGCCGGTGACGAACATCGCCGTTCGCAGCTCGAGCTCGAGCGTCTCGAGCAGGTCGACGACCGCATCGGTCCCCTGTCCTGCAGGAGCCAGGAACGGTTTCGCGAGCCCGCCGGCGCTGGCGCCCATCGCGATCGCCTTCGCGACGTCGAGTCCCGACCGAACGCCGCCGCTGGCGATGACGGTGTCGTGTTCCGCGGCGGCTTCGAGGGTGCTCACGGCGGTCGGAACGCCCCACGCGCGAAACAGCTTCCCGATCTGCTCCTGTCGGTCGGCGCCGACCGCCGCGGCCCGGTAGGATTCGATCCCCGACCACGTCGTCCCGCCCTTGCCGGCGACGTCGATGGCGTCGACCCCGGCATCGGCGAGTCGTCGAGCGGTCTCCCGGGAGATGCCGTTGCCCGTCTCCTTGACGACGACCGGCACCGAGAGCCCGTCGGCGACGCGTTCGATCTCCGCGAGACACCCTCTGGCGTCGACGTCGCCCTCGGGCTGGACCGCCTCCTGGAGGAAGTTGAGGTGGACGGCCATGGCGTCGGCGTCGATCATCTCGACGGCGCGCTCGACGTCCGCGAGGTCGTACTCGAGTAGCTGCGCGGCGCCGACGTTGCCGTAGAGGACGGCGTCGGGCGCGGCGTCGCGAACGACGGTGTAAGACTCGAGCAGCTCCTCGTCGTCGAGCTCGAGGCCGGCGCGCTGGCTGCCGACGCCCATCGCGACGCCGGTCTGCTGGGCGGCCTCGGCCAGCGCCCGGTTGATCTTCGTCGTGTTCGGGTGGCCGCCGGTCATACTCTCGATGACGATCGGGGCGGCGACTTCGGCGCCGAAGAAGGTCGTCGACGTATCGATCTCGTCACGGTGGATCTCGGGCAGGGCCTCGTGGATCAGCTCGACGTCCTCGAAGCCGGTCCCCCTCGTCTCGACGTCCTCTTCCTCGATGATACGAATGTGGTCGTCCTTGCGATCAGCCGTCTCGGTCATTACCTAGTAGGCAAACGAGGACCGTAAAAAGCGATCCGTTCGCCGCGCGCGAGTCCGGGGCCGATTTTTTGAGCGTTCACGTCTATCGGGAAAACGAAATGCTTCGCAAACTGCTAATCGCGTTCGGGATCTTCGAGATCGCAATGCCCCAGTCGGTGATCGACGCCTGCGAGCGGATCGGCCTGAAGAACCCCGAGGCCGCGGAGCTCCGGCCGCAAGCGCTGTGGGGAGCTCGGCTCGAGGGCGCCCTGTTCGTCTGGGTGCTCGCCCGCCGGGAGTCGGGAGCGACGATCGCCAACCGACTGCTCGCGCTCGCGGGAATCGCGCTCGTGCTCGTCCCCGAGCCCCTCGTCGAACTGAGTCAACAGCTGGTCTACGAGAACGTCGACGAGCTCGAGCCGAAGCCATGGGTGAACCCGGCCGCACGGCTGCTGGGCGTGCTCTATCTGACCGTCGCGGCGCTGTCAACGATCGGGAGCGACGAGGCCGAGGGGGAGCCCGCGCGGAACTGACCGCCGTCGTCAGTAGCGTCGGACCTCGACGCCGTCGTCAGTTCCGACGTAGGTCGCGTCGGCGACGTCGACGAACAGCCCATGCTCGACGACGCCGGGCAGACTCGAGAGCCCTCCGGCCAGTTCCGCTGGCTCGCCGATCGGGCCGAACGCGCAGTCGAGCACCAGGTTCCCGGCGTCGGTGACGACGGGACCGTCCTTGTGCTCCGCATCTCGCAGCGTCGCTTCGCCCCCCAGGTCGCCGATCCGCTCGGCGACGACCGTGTGTGCCTCGGGGAGGACGGCGACCGGGACCGACGCCTCGAGCCGATCGGTTAGCTTCGAGGGGTCGGCGACGACGACGAACCGCTCGGCACTCGCGTCGACGAGTTTCTCGCGCGTGTGGGCGGCGCCCCCGCCCTTGACCAGCGTTCCGTGAGCCGCGGATCCGGGATCGTCGACCACCCGATCCGCGCCGTCGATCGCGAGGTCGACCCCCTCGACCGCGTCGAGCTCCGTCAGCGGAATTCCGTTCTCGAGGGCCAGCCGGCGGGACTGGAAAGAGGTCGGAATTCCCCGGACCTCGAGGCCGCCGTCGACGGCCCGCCCGATCGCCTCGATCGCGTAGGCGGTCGTCGAGCCCGTTCCGAGCCCGACGACGTCTCCGCCCTGGACTTCCTCGGCCGCGCGCTCGCCGGCGCGTCGCTTCGCCGCGTCTGATCCGCCGGTCGTCTTCATGGCTCATAGCGCGGGAGGCCGCGAGAAAAACGTTGTACTTCGGCTCTCAGAGGTCGATCGACTCGAACCGCAGGACGCCGATCACGAGCGGGACGAGCGCCCAGATTCCGAGGACGACGAACCCGAACCAGGGGCGGGCCGCGAGTGGAAGGTCGCCGCCGTCGTACATCCCGCTCATCGTCAGTCCGGACTCGCCAAGGACGGCTCCCAGCGCCGAGCCGTAGGCCGCGTCGGGCGACAGCGAGAGCAGCGTGATGTACCAGTCTGGGAACTCCTCGACGAAGAACTGCCCCTCGACGGCGTACAGCAGGAGCTGCACGAGGATCGACCAGACGAACCAGAAGAAGACGATCAGGCCGAACGCGCCGATCGCCGCCTTCGTCGTCGAGCGGGTCATCGAGGAGAGCCCCACGCCGATACAGACGTAGACCAGCCCGAACAGCAGTGTGACGAGTGTAAAGCCGACGTAGTCGACGAACGAGACCGACCCGACGAACGCGAACAGCCCGACCAGGCCGACGGCGAACCCGACGAGGATCGAGACCCCGACGACGCCGGTACGCCCGAGGATCTTCCCGACCACGACGTCGCGGCGGGTGTGAGGCAGGCCGAGCAGGAACTTCAGGCTCCCGCTCTCGCGTTCGCCCGCGATCGCGCCGTAGCTGACGACGAGCGCGATGATCGGGACGAGATAGCCCGCGGGCGTCTGGAGGGCGATAATGAGATCCAGAGTCGTCTCGGCGCTGCCTTCGAACGCCTCGGCTGCCCAGGAGGCCAGGTACGCCCCGCCGACGGTAAAGATCCCGAACAGTACCGTCAGCGCCAGCAGCACCCGCGAGCGCACGGCGTCGCGAAAGTCCTTCTTGGCGACGGCGATCGCGCTCACGGCGCCACCTCCCGTTCCTCGGCGGTGTAGGCGACGAACAGGTCCTCGAGCGAGGACTCGTCGGTCTCGAAGTCCTCGACGGTGACGCCGTGCTCCTCGATCGTCCGGAGGACCGTCGTCTTGGCCTCGTCGGCGACGCCCACGACGAGCGTCGTTCCCTCCGCCTCGACCTCGGAGACGCCGTCGATCGACTCGACGGCCGACAGCGCTGCCCCCGAGTCCTCGGGAACGCGATCGAGTCGCACCCGAAGCCGGGTTCGGTCGGGTACCGCGTCCTCGAGGCCGGCGATAGTGTCCTCGGCGATCAACTCGCCGTCCCGGAGGATCCCCACGCGGTCACAGATCGCCTCGACCTGCCCGAGGACGTGCGAGGAAAAGAAGACGGTCGCGCCCCGACGGTTCTCCTCGCGGATGATCTCGCGCATCTCGCGGGCACCGTTGGGGTCGAGTCCCGTCGAGGGTTCGTCGAGGATCAGCAGGTCGGGCTCACCAACTAACGCCGTCGCCAGCGTGAGCCGCTGGGCCATCCCCTTCGAGTAGCCGCCCGCTTTCTTCTCGGCCGCGTCTGCGATCCCAACCCGTTCGAGGAGCGTGTCGGCGTCATCGTCGGCGTCCTTCGACTCGATGGCGAACTCGACGTGCTGGCGCCCCGTCAGCCGGTCGTAGAGCTCGATCCCCTCGGGCAGGATGCCGGTTCGCTCGCGGATCTCGAGGCTCGCGTCTTGGGCGTCCCGCCCGAACACCGACACCTCGCCCGCGGTCGGTCTGATGAAATCGAGGACGAGATTGATCGTCGTCGACTTCCCCGCCCCGTTGGGTCCGAGAAAGCCGTACACCTCGCCCTCCCGGACCGTGAGGTCCAGTCCTTCGAGGGCTAGTTCGTCGCCGTACCGTTTGGTCACGTTCGAGATGTCGATTGCAGTCACGGTTTTATTTACTGACTATATTCTTAGCAACCTCATATGTTTTTCGTCGCCTACTAACAGTTTTAAGCGCGCTCCCGACATCGAATCCGGCCACCGTCACCGGAGTTGGAACCTTTTTCGGCCGGGAGTCCATCAATACCGTATGACAGGAGCGGGCACCGGCACCGAAGCGAACGAGGCGACGGCCGTCAACCTCGAGGACGTCCGGAAGACCTACCAGCTCGGAGAGCCCGTCCACGCTCTCGACGGCGTCAGCCTCGAGATTCCGAGGGGGTCCTATACTGCGATCATGGGCCCCAGCGGCTCCGGGAAGTCGACGCTGATGAACCTCGTCGGCTGTCTCGACACGCCGACCGAGGGAGCCGTCGTCGTCGACGGCGCGGACGTCGCGACCCTGAGCGATCGGGAACGAACCACCCTGCGCGGGACGACGGTCGGGTTCGTCTTCCAGACGTTCAACCTCATGCCCCGGCTGACCGCCCTCGAGAACGTCGCGCTGCCGCAGCTGTTCCAGGGGGTCGGCCGAGACGAGCGCCGCGAGCGAGCCCGGGAACTGCTCGAGCGGGTCGGTCTCGGCGACCGCATCGACCACGTTCCGAACGAACTCTCGGGCGGACAGCGCCAGCGCGTCGCGCTCGCGCGGGCGCTGGTGAACGACCCGGCGCTCGTGCTGGCCGACGAGCCCTCCGGGAACTTAGACACCGAAACCGAAGCCGAGGTGCTCGACCTCTTCGGCGAGTTCCACGACGCGGGGACAACGCTGGTCGTCGTCACCCACGAGCGCCACGTCGCCGAGCGCGCCGAGCGGATCGTCCACCTGCTCGACGGGAAGATCGAACGGATCGAGGAGCTCGGATCGGCGGGCGACCCCGGCGAGACGGCCGACAGCGGTAGGGAAACGGAGGATCGATGAATCCCCTCGAGAGCCTGCGACTCTCCTGGCGCTCGATCCGCGGCCACAAGCTCCGGTCGGCGTTGACGACGCTCGGAATCGTGATCGGGATCGCCGCGGTGATCGCGTTCGTCACCCTGGGCGCGAGCCTGCAGGCCGGGATCGTCGGCGACATCAGTCCGGACGACCAGCGCAACGTCTACGGCTGGGCGGCCGACCCCGACACCGAGGGCGGGCCGCTGGCGGGTGCCCAGCCCGTCGTTAGCGGGGACGATCTCGAGGCGATCGAGGGGCTCGAGGCCGTCGACGCGGCCTACGGCTACGCACCGATCCAGAGCCAGGCGGTCTCGAGCGGCGACGAACAGGTCGCCCAGGGCGACGGGGTGATCGCGACCGGACCGTCCTACGTCCGCGAGGATACGCTCCGCGAGGGCCGGCAGTTCGAACCGGGCGAACGCGAGGCGGTCCTCAACCCCGCCGCGGCGGGCCAGTTCGAAGAGAACGTCAGCGTCGGTGACGAGATCACGATCACGGTCCTCGGCGGCCAGCAAGCGACCGCGGAGGTCGTCGGGATCACCGACAGCAACGAGGGACTGAGCCCGTTCGAGGGGTTCGAGGCCTCGCCGCGGATCTACGTGCCGACCGACCCCTACTACGTCGAACAGGCCGGAGCCGCCGGGCTCGGCGACGAGGGATCGCTCGGGGCAGGCGGAAGCGAGGCCGTCGGTGACGGAAACGGGGAGGACGCCGCCGAAGCCGACGACGCCGACCAAGCGGCCCAAGCGCAGGCCGACGGTAGCGACGCGCGATTCATCGCGGTCGTCGTCGAGGCCCACTCCGCGGACGAGGACGACGTCGACGCCGCCCGCGGGGCCGCGGTCGACTACCTCGAGAGCGACGATTCCGACGCGAGCGAGTTCCTCGGCGACGAGCTCGCAATGACGTTCCAGACCAGCGCCGAGTTGCTCCAGCAACTCGAGGACGTCCTCGACCTCCTGCAGAACTTCATCGTCGGGATCGCGGCGATCTCCCTGCTGGTAGGGTCGATCGGGATCGCGAACATCATGCTGGTCAGCGTCACCGAACGGACCCGCGAGATCGGGATCATGAAGGCCGTCGGCGCTCAGAACCGCGACGTGCTGGGGCTGTTCCTCGCCGAGGCGGTGATCCTTGGCGTCGTCGGCGCGATCCTGGGAACCGCGCTCGGGCTGGCCGCGGGCTACCTCGGCGCCTGGTATATCGACCTGCCGCTGGTCTACCCTCTCGAGTACGTCGCGCTCGCGATCGCCGTCGGCGTCCTCGTGGGGATCCTCTCGGGGCTGTACCCGGCCTGGCGGGCGGCCCGAACGGATCCGATCGATGCGCTCAGATACGAGTAAGCGTTACTCGCGTCGCTCGTCGCGATCGACCTCGTCGTCCTCGTGCCACCGGCGCGGATCGTGCTCCTCCTCGTGTGCGTGTTCCGATTTTTCTCGCTCGGATTCCTCCGACCGGTTCGGCGCCGCGCCGGCTCGGGCGGCGGTCGACGGACGACCCCTTCTCGAGCGCCGACGGTCCATTCCCATCGTCTCACGGGTGCTGGCGTGCTTGTGCGGATACTCCCGGGCGAGGTACGCGCCGAGGTAGCCGCCGAGTAGCGACAGACCGACGGTGTAGACGAACGCGAACAGCACGCCGACCAGAATCAGCAGAACGACGAACGCGAACCCCTCAGCAGGCGCGGCGGCGACGCCGAATCCGAACCCGACGAACCCGATTCCCAGTACGGCGACCGCGGCGATCGGCACGAACGTGATCGCGCCCGCGAGGGCGCCGACGATCGCCCCGTCGCGGTCGTTCGGCCCCTCGAGAAACCCGGCGACTGCGCCACCGATCACTGTCGAGAACGGAATAAAGGAGAGCACGATGCCGACGACGGCGCCGATGATCGCGTTGATGAGCGTTCGGCCACTGACCATACGGTCTCGACGACGGGCGAACGGAAAAGAACGCGGGTGGCGATCTCGACACGTACTCGCGTCAGTCGTCAGAGGCCGCGTCAGCGTCCGTCTCGCTGCCCCCCGAGGTGCCGTCGGAATCGACGGCGGCGTCGGCGGTCGCGAGCTCCGCTATGGTGGCGGCGCCGTTGACCTCGTCGGCGAGTAGCTCGACTGCTTCGACGAAGATCGCGACGATCAGCGGCCCGACGACGATCCCGATCGCCCCGAGGGTAAACAGCCCGCCGGTGAAACCGACGAAGTAGAGGCTTCCCGGCAGTCCGGCCGAGCGACGGGCGAGGCGGGGTCTGACGGCGATGTCGGGTAACCAGGCGACGAGCCCGATACCGAGGACGCCGACCAGCGCGGCCGCGACGAGCTCACCCGCGGCGACGTGGTAAAGCGCGATCGGAGCGATCAACAGGCTCGGACCGATGATCGGCACGAACTGGAGGATCGCGGCGAACAGCGCGAGGGTGAACGCCATGTCGTACCCCAGCAGGTGAAACAGGGGGTAGCCGATCACGAGCGAGGCGGCCGACGTCGCGAGCTGCAGGACGTAGATCGCGTACAGTGTCTCGCGGGCCCGAACGGCGAGGGCGTGGACGACGTCCCGGTACTCGTGTGGAACGGGGGCGATCGCGGCTCGGCCGGCCGCGTCGCCCTTGTACACCAGCGCGAACAGCAGGATGACGAAGAGCGCAAACTTGATCGCGAGGACGGGCAACGAGGAGGCGAACGAGACGGCGACGTCCCGCAGGAACGCCACCGCGAGCGCCTGGACCTCCCTGGCCTCGATCGTGTAGGTCATCTCGAGGACTGTCACCGAAATCTCGGCTGGGACCCCCTCGACGAGCGCGATCACCTCGTCGATCCGGACGTACAGCGTGAGGACAATGGGCGCGAAGACGGCGATAGCGCTCACGAACCCGACCAGCGTCGCGACGACGGCCGAGCTCCACTCGGAGAGCCCGCGCCTGGCCAGCCACCCTTGGACCGGCAACAGGACGTACGCGACCGTCAGCGCGAACAGAATCGTTCCCAGCACCTCGAGCAGGATCGCGCCGGTCAGCAGGCCGAGGATCGCGACGACGCCGCCGAGCACGTAGCGGCGCCGCGATGAGTTCGCGGTGGCTGTCACACGAGTCGATCGCCGTCGACCGTCAAAGCCTTTCTGTGACCAGATCGTTCCGGTCGCATCCGACGGACGATCCCGGCGCTTAAGATGACACGGCGTGTCACTTCCACCATGAATCGGCGTTCGGTCGTGCGGGCCGTCGGGGTCGGAGCGCTCGCCGGAACGGCCGGCTGTTTCTCACGGGACGACGACGACGAAGACGACGGCGACGACGAAGACGACGGCGACGACGACGAAGAGATGACCGACGCAACCGAACGCGACGACACCGAGCCGGACGAACCCGACCTCGAGGGAACGTTTCGGGTGGCGACGACCGAGTCGATGGTCGTCGGCGAGCGGGCCGCCGGTGAGTGGATCAGGGAGGCCTTCGAGGAAGAGTTTCCCGACGCCGAGCTCCAGTGGACGATTCCGGAGGCCGGTCTCGATCATTACCGACGGCGAGCCGACCAGGGGGCGGAGATCGATGCCGACGTCTACCTCGGGCTCACGCCACCGGACGTCGCCCGCCTCGACGCCGAACTCGCGTCGAACACCCTGTTTCGGGAACTCAACGCCGACCGACTTCCGGCGGCCGAACGGATCCGCGACGGTCTCGAGTTCGGGGATCCCGCGGGTCGCGTCGTTTCGACCGGCGTGCGGTACAGCTGTCTGTGGTACGACGAGAGCGAACTCGAGGAACCCGACGGACTCACCGACCTGCCCAACGAGGAGTACGAGGGAAGCCTGCTCGTCCCACGCGCCGATCGCTCCGACGCCGGTCTCGCCTTCTTGCTCTGGACGATCGAAGCAGTCGGCGACGACGGCTACCGCCGCTACTGGGGCGACCTCGAGGAGAACGGACTCGAACTCGTCGACGACTGGACGGCGTCGACGACCGCGTTCGCCGACGGCGACCGGCCGCTCGCGGTCGGTTACTCGACCGACGCCGTCTTCGCCGAGCGCGAAGGGTGGGAGATCGACGACTGGGAGCTCGCGTTTCCGGACGAACAGGGGTACGAGACGCCGGTCGGTGCGGCCATCTTCGAGGACGCCGAGGAGGTAGATCTCGCTTACGACTTCCTGAACTTCCTGCTCTCGAGCGACGTTCAGGCCGAGTTCGCCGCGCGCCACTCCCTGATGCCGGCGCTCAGCCGAGCGTTCCTCGAGCTCGACGAGACGTTCGAGGAGACCGCGGCGGTTCCGTCCGAGCCCGTCTCGGTGGGGTACGATCGACTCCGCTCCGACCTCGAGCGGTGGGTCGACGAATGGGCCGACACGGTCGCACAGTGATGAACCCGAACGGTTCCACTCGAGTGGGAACCGGCCACTCGACTGAAGTACCAGGGTAACCCACCGGCGAACGAACGCGTTCTCGAGCGGTATCCCCGCTCGGGGAGCGAGGGATCTTATGAACGAGTACAGCGTCCTCATCGCAGCTGCGAACACGGCAACGTTGCTCACCGGCGGCGCAGTCGCGGTGCTCGCCTACCGTGCGTTTCGACGAACCGGAGCCGGACCGCTTCGGGCGGTCGCGGTCGGTTTCGGGCTGCTCGTCGCCGGGTCGGTTCTCGGTGGGGCCGTCCACCTCGTCGCCGGTCGGATCGCGCTTGGGGTCGCTGTCCAGAGTTCGTTCACGGCCGGCGGCTGTGCAGTCTTGCTGTACTCGCTGTACGCGGAGACATCGACCAGGACCGTCACGGTTCGGAAATCCCCGTAAGTCGAGCGCCGACCGGGATCGTCGACGGACTACATCGGATCCGCCCGGTCGGGAGCGATTAGAGCCGCGACCGGAACCGGTCGAGCCCCACCTCGAGCATGTCGGGGCTAACGGGCTGGAACTCGCCGTCGTCGGGGAGGTACTCCCGCACCGAGTCCCAGCTGTCCCGGGCGTAGCGCTCGTCGAGCAGCACCCGCACGCCGACGTCCTCGGCCGAACGAATGACCCGCCCGACGGCCTGGCGGGTCTTTCGAACCGCCGGGATCGTCAGCGCGTACTCGAATCCGTCGCCGAAGGCGTCGTCGTAGGCTCGACGGACGGCCGTCGTCCGCGGGCTCGAGGTGTTGACGATCGGGACGCCACAGACGACCGCCGCCGAGAGTCGGTCGCCGCTGTAGTCGACGCCCTCTGTGAGCGTCCCTCGCAGACTCGTGACGAGTACCTTCCCCTCACCCGCGAAGAAGTCGCTCTTGAGCGACTGGGTCGTCTCGTCGTCGCTGGCTGAATCGAGCAGCACGGGTTTGTCGATCCGGCCCTCGAGGGCGCCCGCGATCCACTCGGCTTCCGCGTAGCTGGGCATCCCGACGAGCACGTTGCCGGGGAGCCGGGCGACCTTCGCGACGGCGTCGGCGTAGTGGGTCCGCGTCGAGTTGGTCTCGCCGGGTCGACCCCGGTTGTCGTAGGTGTACTTCGGCGCGGCGACTGCGAAGCTCTCGCGGTTCTCCTCGGGGAAATGCAGGCCGTACCGGCGTTCGACTACCGGTCGCCCCTCCTCGTCGGCGAGGTAGTCGAGTCCCGTCACCTCGGTGAACGCGTCGACGGGCTCGAGGGTGGCGCTCATCAGGATCCCGCCGCCGAACGCCGCCAGGCGGTTGCCGATCGCGTCGCTTGGCACGCAGTTGTGCAGGGCGAGCCTGGCGGTGTAGGCCCGCCGCCAGGAGTCGGTGGGCTCGGTCTCGTCCCAGGTGCGCTCGAGTTCGATCTCCCGGAAGTAGTCGGTGTGATCGCGGCGGTACCACTCCCCGAGGACGCGACCGACCGCGGGCGCAGCGCGGGTTCGGTCCTCGTCCTCGGCCTCGTTCAGCACGCGCTCGACGACGGCGCCGACGTCCTCGGCCCGGACCCAGACGGCGTCGCTGTAGCCGTCGTCGTCGGCCCATTCGGTGAGTTCGTCCTCCGCGGGCTCTTGTGGATCCCGGAGCGGGATCTCGGCGTCCGAGAGCTCGGTCGGGTTCGACTGCCACCCCCTGTGGTTCCGGTCGAGGTGGGCGGTGACGCGACGATCGAGTTCGTCGCGGAGGTCCCGAACGAACTCGAGGGTGCGAGACAGTTCCTCGACGGAGACGTCGGTGTCCTCGAGCTCGCCCCGCACGAGGTCGGCGTCGGCGGTCTTCGAACCGCCCTGGGCCTCCCGTCCCTCACGCTCGAACCTGATCGGCTGGAGCACTCGAGAGAGCTCCGTCTCGGCGTCCCGGAGGGTCCCGTCCGCGACGCCGTCGCTGACCAGATCGCGCACGCGGGGCTCGAGCATGTGGGCCTCGTCGCAGACGACGAACGTCGAATCGTCGAGCAGAGCTCCCGTGAAGGCGGTCGTCGTGGTCGGATCGAACGCGTGATAGTAGTTGCCGAGGACGACCTCGACGTGGCCCAGCGCGGCGCCCATCACGGAGTGTGGACAGGTGCCGTTGCGAACCGAGCGGGCGACGAGGTCATCGGGGGTCAGCATCCCGGTACTCGTGAAGTCGAACGGGACCGCTTCGGCCGCATCGCCCTCGCTCTCTTCGTCGGGCAAGTCCTCGAGGTACTGCGCGTAGAACGGGCAGTACTCGGTTTCCGCGCCGACCGCGCCGCCGTCGGCGTACGTTGGCATCTCCGGCGGGTAGGCTGCAGTTTCCCCGGCCGTCTCGAGGAATCGTCCCGTCGCTCCCGTCGACCCGCTGTCGGCGAGTCCGGTCTGTTGCTGGCGGGCGCGGGCGGTCAGCGTTCCCGCGGTCGTCTCCCTGCCCTCGCCGGCGAGGTCGCGGGTCCGGTCCCGCAGGCTCTCGCAGCGGTCGTAGACGTTGCCGTCGTCGATTCCTCCCACACCGGCGCGGTTGTACGGACAGACGTCGGCCTTCCCGACGAGAGTCAGTCCGGAGACGGGGTTCCAGTCGTCGGGGAGGTTCTCGTTGATCGTCTCGAGGTCGGCCTCGAACTGGCGAAGCTGCTGTTTGACGCTCGTGAGGACGAACACGCGCTCGTAGTCGGTGTCGGGATCGCGCACGAGGTCGATCCCGGCCGTGAGCGCGATCATCGTCTTCCCGGTGCCACAGGCACCCTCGACGACGGTGTAGCCGCCGTCTCTAGCGGTTTCGATGGCGGTCTCGATACCGTCGACCTGCTCGTCGTAGGGCTGGGGGTGGCCGAAGATCGAGCGCCAGTCGGTCATTCCTGCCGTACTCATCGTCGGTCGCTCATAGCGTTGACGGACCGTGGCCGCGCCTTCGGATATAAACGTCGGCAGACGGGGACCGACGACGGTCGTTCGCGTTACCGGTTCCGAGAGCCGGTCGCCAGTTCGACCGACCGCTCGAGCCCGCGCTTGACGGCCAGAAGCGACTCCCGGAGAACCGGCGCGCCGTCGTAGAGCCACAGCAAGGCGGCGAATCCGGTCATACCGACCTGGAGCAGGATGTACGTCGAGGGATCGCCGGAGAGCAGCTCCTGGTGGTAGTTCCCCAGAAGGACGAAAAACTGGTCGGCGAACCCGGTGTGCTCGTGGGCGTGGTGGTGAACCTCGTCCGGCTGGAACGGCCACAGCACGATCCAGAAGCTGAGGTGATCGTCCCGGACGTAGCCGTCGACGATATCGGCGGGCAGATGTAGCAGGTAGCCGACGGCGAACGCGAGCCCGGTACGGGATCGACCGTACGACCGAGCGAGCGCGCCGACGGCGATCGACAGCGGGACGGCGAAGAAGATCGAGTGGCCGATCGCGTAGCCGACCTCGAAGACGCCGTACTCCCAGGCCAGCGGTTTGTCGATCAGATCCGGAAGCACGGAGGCGAAGACGACCGCAAACGCCTCGAGCCCGCCCGGCGACTCGCGGTAGTAGGCGTGACAGAACAGCGAGTACGCGACGTATCCCATGATCGCGTGTTCCCACGGCCACATACGCGCTTAGTCCACCTCTTTGATAATAACCATTATTTTCATTTTGTTAATCGTTGTTTGGACGCTATCTGTCATTGAGGACCGCGAACACGTAGATCGCGATCGCGACGAGAACGATCGCCGGTCCGGTCGCAATGTCGAGGTAGTACGAGGACAGAATACCGGCGAGAACCGCGATCTCGCCGAACACGATCGACAGGACGAGACCGTGGTTGAAGCTACCGGTCAGTTGCATCGCGGCGGCGACGGGGACCACGAGCATCGCGGCGACGAGGATCGCACCGAGGATCTGCATCGCCGCGACGACGACCAGCGCCGTCACGACGATCAGGAGCGTGTCGTAGAACCAGACGTCGATGCGAGCCAGCCGCGCCGCTTCGCGGTCGAACGTGATGAACAACAGCTGTTTGTGTGTCAGCGCCACCATACCGACGACCAGTATCGTAAGGGCGACCATCAGCTGGACGTTCTCGAAGGGGACGAACAGGATGTTGCCGAACAGGTAGCTCTCGATCTCGCGGCCGAACGCGACGCCCTCGCCGTAGGAGATGACGGCGACCCCGACGGCGAACCCGCCGGTCAGGATGATCGCCAACGGAACGTCGGCGTAGGCGTCCGTCGTCACGGCGAGGTACTGGAGTCCGAGCGCGGCGAGGACGGCGGCGATCAGCGCGAAGACCAGCGGGTAGTTCACCCACTCAACGCTCGCGCCGACCACGAGCCCGATCGCCACGCCGCCGAACGCCGTGTGGGCGAGCGCCTCCCCAATGAGCGCCATCTGTCGGTTGACGACGTAGGCGCCGACGAGCGGTGCGGCGATTCCGACGAGGACCCCGGTCGTGAAGCCGTGCTGAAGGAACGTACTACAGACGAGCCAGGAGCCGATCGCTCCGCACGTCGTTCCCCAGAACGCGTCGAAAAGCGGCGGGAAAACCCAGTAGACGAACGCGGCGGTGGCGATCACCGCCGCAGGAAGACCGACCGCGGCCGCCGTCAGTCCCCGCCGGGACCGGAACGTATCGACATCCATCTTCAATCCCCAGAGACGGCGCTCGTCGACCGCGCTGCTCGCGCCGAGCTAAACGCGCGTTCGAGCGCGTCGGTTTCGAGGAATCGTTCCGTGCCGCAGTGTTCGTAGAGTTCGCGGTTGAGACACGCGATCGTGTCGGCGTGCTCGGTGACGACACCGATATCGTGTTCGATCAGCACGATCGTGATACCCGTCTCGTTGAGCTCGTGTAACAGATCGTAGAAGGCGTCCCGCGATTCGGCGTCGACGCCGACCGTCGGCTCGTCGAGCGCCAGCAGATCGGCTTCGGACGCGAGCGCGCGAGCGATGTACGTCCGCTGTTTCTGTCCGCCCGAGAGCGAACTGATCTGCCGGTCGGCCAGGTCGGCGATACCGACCTGCTCGAGGGCTTCGTCGACGATCCGGTGATCGTCACTCGCGAGGGGCGAGACGCCGGCGTGGGCGTACCGTCCCATCCGTACGACCTCGCGGACGGAGATCGGCATCGTCGTGTCGGCTTCCGAGGACTGCTGCGAGACGTAGCCGAGACGGGTTCCCTCGCCGAACGACGTCGCGTCGGTGCCGAACAGTTCGACCGTACCCGTATCCGGCGTCTGTAACCCAAGCAGGATTTTCAGTAGGGTCGTCTTCCCGGAGCCGTTCGGCCCAATCAGTCCCAGGAAATCGCCAGCTTCGACCGTGAGAGAGACGTCTTTTATTACGGGTTGGTCGTCGTACGCGAACGTGACGTTCTCGGCGGCTATTGCGGGGTCCATTTTTGACGTTGGTAACATATCCTTGTTCTCGAGCTATCCAAATCTTTCGAGACTGCTAACGCTCACTCGGCCTGGAGGGCCTGCTCGAGCGACGGGAAGTTGATCTCGCGGTAGTGCTCGACGTACCCCCAGTCGGACTCCATCTCGATATCCCCGACCTCCGTGGTTTCGTCGAGTTGCGTCTCCACCGGCGAGATCGGGAGCACCTCCGCGTCCGTCTCGTCGGCGATCGATTCCGCGAGATGTGCCGGTTCGCCGACGTCGTAGAGGACGTGCTCGATACCGTACTCTTCGATGTGATTTTCGACCTCCTCGATGTCCCGTGCGGACGCCTCCCCGTCCGGGGACGTGCCGATCGGCGAGTAGATGTCGATATCGTACTGTCGGTGCCACCACTGGAAGGAGTCGTGAGTGCCGATGACGATCTCGTTTAGAGTCGCGCGACCGACCAGCTCCCCGAACTCCTCGTGGATCGCTTCGAGTTCCTCGTTGAACGCCGCGGCGTTCTCGTCGTACTCGTCGGCGTGATCGGGATCGAGATCCGAGAGCCCGTCGGCGATATTGTCGACGCCGTTCTGACACTCGACCGGATCCATCCACCAGTGCTCGTCGTCGTCTTCGGCGGGGCTATCGAAGAACTCGATCCCCTCCGACGCATCGATCACGGCGGTGTCGTCGTCGTTCTCGAGTTCCGCGACGGCGTCTTCCATCCAGCCAGCAAAATCGCGCATATAGACGAAAGCGTCGGCGTCCTCGATCTCCTCGACGATCCCCGGCCCCGGTTCGTAGTCGTGGCCGTGCTCGCCGGTCGGAATCAGGTCGACGGCGTTTACGTGATCGCCGCCGACCTCCCGTGTGAAGTCCCAGAGCGCCGGCATTCCGGCGGCAACGGTGTAGGACGCGTCGTCCTCTCCGTTTCCGTCGTCGTCTCCACCTTCGTCGGCTGCACCGTTACCGGACTGGGGATCCTCGTCGAGACAGCCCGCGAGACTCGGGACGAGCGTTCCGGCGCCCGCAGCGAGGACGGTTCGGCGCGTAGAGCGAGACTGAGTCAGTCGATCTGTCCTCGAACTATCTGTCATTAGTCCGCATTCTGCGACGCCAATTGAGATGGTTTGTGTTTCTATACAGATTATTAGATGAGGCTAATCAGCGGCGACTCGAGCTGTAGCACGATTCGCCCGATCGCGTAGCGAGTTTCGGAGTGGAAGGGCTCTATTAGCCTAGTTCGGCGTCTAACGGTGTTCGAATCCGCGCCAGGTTATTAGGTTGCCCTAACATAGAAGGTTGGTTAGTAAAATATAACTCGCCGTCGATCGACGTTCGAGTCGCGTTCCGGTGGCACCGGAACGCTGTACTGAACGGGAACCGAACTGACGCTCCCCGAACAAACCCAGGTGAGCTCCTGGAAGCCACCACGTGATCAGTCACCGTTCCTCGCCACCCGTGGCCGGGAACAGATAGCCGTCCGCCGACTCGTGTCTCGCTGATCGCTCCGCGTCTTCGCGGAGTAGCCTTTCTCGAGCGCCAAACACAACGCCTTCCAGTCCCGCTGCCAAATCGGGCGTATGACCGATTCGATCGACGTTGACGAGTGGCGCGCGGAGCTCGAGTCCAAACGCGCCGAGAAGGACGAGTTCTTCGCCGAACACCCCCAGTCGCCGGTGCCGCCCGAGGACCGCGAGGGGTTCGAGGGACTGGAGTACTTCGAGCCCGACGCGACGTATCGGGTAAGCGCGACCGTAACCGCCCACGACGATCCCGAGGTCGTCCTGATGGACACCACGGCGGGCCGGGAGATGCGGTACCTCCGGGCCGCGACGCTCGAGTTCGAACTCGAGCGGGAGGACGAGGACCTCGAGGACGGCACGTTCGAGCTGGCGGCCTACCAGCTCGAGAGCCCGAACGAGGAGCCCTACTTCGTTCCGTTCCGAGACAAGACGACGGGCCAGCAGACCTACGAGGGCGGGCGGTACATGGAGCTCGCCGCGGATCGCGACCTCGAGACTGGCGACGAACTGGTCGTCGACTTCAACCTCGCGTACACGCCGTTCTGTGCCTACAGCGAGACGTTCGACTGTCCGCTACCGCCGGAGGAGAACTGGCTCGAGGTGACGATCCCGGCGGGCGAACGGTTCGAGTAGCGTTACTCCCCGGGAGTACCGAGGCCGCCTATACAGCTCGGGCACCGACAGAGTCGTTCGTGTTGTGCGGGCGGGAGTTCACGACCGTCGTCGCGTTCCGCCGCGGATCGGTCGATATCGTTCTCACCCTCACCATCGCGTTCGGTCGGCGGTTCGGTGGTTGCCTCCTCGTCAGTGGCGGCCGTCCCGAGGTACGTCGAAAGTCCCGCACCAACTGCGGCGGTCGTACCGAGAACGACCCCCCGTCGAGAGCGGAGTCGGCGAGACAGTGTCATACGTACCGCTACCAACACGACCCAGGTAAGCGTTACGCGGGTTCGCCCTCTCGAGTGGAAGCCGATTGGGTGGGCCGACCGCTCGAGTAGAAATTAAGGGGTTCGGACGGAGATTCGACCCGAAATCAGGGGGCGACCCCGACCGTGAGCAGGGTGCCGTACTCCCGGTAGCGCTCGACCATCGCCTCGCGAGTGTCCCAGTCCTCGAGTGGGAACTCGGCCTCGCTGGGAATACTGATCTCCCGGTCGGGGATATTGTCCTGTTCGGCAACCGAGAGGCCGGCCGCGCGGAACGCCTCGCGGTACTGGTCGCGGTCCCAGCGGGTCATCTCGACGGCGATGTTCTCCTGCCACTCGTGGGAGTGAACGTTCTCCTCGTAGTAGTTGACCGCACAGTAGAACGTGCCCCCGGGACGGAGGATCCGCGCGATCTCCTCGAGGGTCTCGTGGGGGTTTGCGGCGTAGTAGAAGGCCTCCATCGACCAGACGTGATCGATCGAGCCGTCGGCGAACGGCAAGGCGCCGAAGTCGCCGACGACGTAGCCGACCTGCGGATCGTCAGTGTAGCTCGCGGCGTTGCGGGCCATCTCGGGCGAGCCGTCGAGCCCGTAGATTCGCCCGGCCTCCTTAGTGTCCCGCAGTGCACGGCCGGCGTAGCCGCTGCCACAGCCCAGATCGAGAACCGTATCTCCCGGTTCGACGGGCATCCGCGCGAGCGCGTGTTTGGCGGTGTGCCAGTGTCGTTCCTCCATTCCCCTGTCGCGACCGCTCGTAGCCCACTCGTCGAACTCCTCGCGTACGCTCATACCGACTCGTTTCCTCCAGAGGGCCAAAACCGGTTCGGCTCTCCGCTCCGGAAGCCACCGACAGGCTCTTTAGGTTGGCCTAAAAAGTTGAAGTGGAGGTTTAGGTCGGCCGAAATCCGTGGGCATCGGATGCGGGCCGAACGGGAAGCGACAGCCATCCCGACCTCTCGACCCTTCTCCCGGAAATAATCGGAAGGTATTAGTGTTTTAGGCCAACCTAAAACTAGATATGCACCAGCGAGCCGACGACGACAGTCCGAACCGAACCGCAACCGGTCGCCGACCGTTTCTCGCCACCGCGGGAGTCTCCGTTGCGGGACTCGCGGGGCTGGCCGGCTGCCTGGGTGAGGACGATGACGACGGTGGAAACGGTGACGATGCTGGAAACGGCGACGGCGGCGACGGGGCGGTCGCGGGCGCCGAGCCCCTGGGAGAGGCCGTCGACTCCGATGCCGTCTCCTGGGACGATCTGGGCGACCTCGAGGGCGAGCTCACGATCTACTCCGGACGCACTCGCGACCAGATCGATCCCGTCTTCGTCGCGCTCGAGGAGGAGTACGACGGGCTGACGCTCAACGTCGACTACGACGACAACGACGTACAGGTCAACCAGATCCTCCAGGAGGGCGACGCGGTCGCGGCCGATCTGATGTACTCACAGGACCCCGGTGCGCTGTCCGAACTCGAGCGGGAGGGCGCCGTCCAGCAGCTGCCCGAGGACGTCGTCGATGCCGTTCCCGAGAGCTACCGCGAACCCGACGGCTACTGGACCGGCGTCACGGGTCGCGTGCGTTCGATCCAGTACAACAGCGAGCGACTCGCCGAGGAGACCGAGTTCGAGGACGGTGACGACCTCCCGACCGATATCTTCGAGTACGCCGAGGACGACCGGTTCGAGGGGATTATTTCGACCCGCCCCAACTCCGGGACGTTCCGCGGTTTCATCCAGGCGATGGTCGAACTCGAGGGCGAAGAGGAGACCCGCGAGTGGGTCCGCGCGATGGTCGAGGATCAGGACGCACAGCTCTTCTCGGGCGGGTCTGATCAGGCGGAGGCCGTCAACAGAGGCGGTGACGGCGATCCGATCGTCGCACTCGGCAACAGCTACTACGCCGCCCGAATCCTCAACGAGGACTCCGACGCACCGATCAGAGCGACGTTCACGGAAAACGACCCCGGCTGTCTGTTCAGCGTCGCGGGCGTCGGCGTGATGAACGATGTCGACGATCCGGAACTCGTCGCGGAGTTCGTTCGACACCTGCTGGCTGCCGAGGGCCAGGAGTTCATGATGGACGCCAACGGCGAGTACCCCGTCGTCGAGGGTGTCGACTACGTCGGTCCGCTGCCCGATCTCGAGGATATCAATCCGCCGGAGTTCGACCTCAGTGACTTCGACATGGATCTCCAGGAGGCACAGGACCTCCTCAACGAAGAAGGGATGACCGTCTGACGAGGCTACGACGAAAAGCTCAGATAGACGTATCGATACAGCCGCTTTCGGACTTCTCGCCCCTCGGGAACGCTTCGGGGGATTTAGGAGCGCCTAGCTCCAAGTGGTCGATCACGTCCACGGCTCTCCCGAACCGGGCAGACGATCTCCAATGAAACCACCAACGGACTATCTCGATTCCTCACGGCAACTCGAGTCGGTACAGGAGCGACTCGGGAACACCGACCGATCGATGGTGCTCCTGGCGCTTTTGAGCGGCCTCGTCGCCCTTCTCGTCATCTCCCCGATGTTCTGGCTGCTCTGGCAGGCGACGACGGTCGAGGCCTCACGTGCGTACGATCTCATCGTTTCCTCGCGGACGGGCTGGATCACAGCCAACAGCATCGCCCTGATGGTCCTCGTCACGGTGTTTTCGATCCTGCTTGGCGTTCCGCTTGCCATGCTGACGACGAGGACCGATCTCCCGTATCCGCGCGTCTGGACCATCGTCGCCGCGCTTCCGCTCGTGATTCCGAGCTACATCGGTGCGATCGCGTTCGCCGGGATGTTCGGCCCGGGCGGCGAGGTCGATTCGCTGTTCGGCGCGACGATCCCCCGCATCGACGGACTCTCGGGAGCAGTCCTGATTATCACGCTGTACACCTATCCCTACGTGTTCCTCACTACTCGGGCAGCGTTGCTGTCGATGGACAACTCCCTCGTCGACGCCGCACGAACACTCAACGCCGGTCCCCTCGAGGCATTTTGGCGCGTCACGTTCCCGCAGATCCGGCCGGGAATCGCAGCCGGTGCCCTGCTCGCTGCTCTCTATGCCGTCTCGGACTTCGGGACGCCGGCGTTCATGCAGGCCGATGTCTTCACGAGCACGATCTACTGGGAGTTCAGCGGCTTCGCCGTCGAGTACGCCGCGTTGCTCGCCCTGCAGCTGATCGCGATCGTCGCCATCGTTCTCGTCATCGAGGCCGGGATCGGTCGCGACGAGGACGTCAGCGGCGGTGCGGCGAAGGGGAGCGTCATCCGCCTCGGCCGCTGGAAGTGGCCTGCGATGGGGTTCGTCTCGTTCATCGGCTTCCTCACGCTCGTCGTCCCGGTTGCGATCTTCACGAACTGGCTGTTCCGCAGCGAGGGCGATCCCATCCCCTCGCTCGAGTTTCAGCCCGAGTTCGCGTTCAACTCGGTGTATCTCGCCCTGCTTGCTGCGCTCGTCGCGTGTCTCTTCGCGCTGCCTGTGGCGTACTACTCCGGGCGGTCGAACTCGCTGATCTCGAGGGTCCTCGAGCGGGCGACCTACGTCGGCTTCGCCGTGCCCGGCGTCGTCATCGGGCTCGCGCTCGTCTTCCTCGGTACCAGGACCCTGCCCTCCTTCTACCGGGAGGGCGTCGCCCTGCTCGTGTTCGCGTACGTCGTTCGCTTCCTGCCGCAGGCGGTTGGTACCGTCCGGTCCTCCGTGTTGCAGATCGACGATAAGACCCTCGAGGCCGCCCGGACGCTCAACGCCGGTCGGCTCGAGACGTTCCGCCGGGTCACGCTGCCGTTGATCATGCCCGGACTGATCGCCGGAGGCGTCCTCGTCTTCCTGACGACGATGAAGGAGCTCCCGGTGACGCTGATGCTCCAGCCCGTCGGGATGGATACGCTCGTCTCGATCATCTGGGGGGCACAGGACGCGCTGGCCTACCGGTACGCAGCCGTCCCGGCCCTCCTGCTGGTGGTGATCTCCGGGCTCTCGATGCTCGTCCTGCTGCGACAGGAAGAGGTTTGAACGGTATCGACGACGGTTCGGAGGATCCGGTGGAACCGTCTCGGACACGCGTTCGGCGTGTTCCCGAGCGTCACATCCGCAGTATTAAGTCGGTTCCGGCAATTGATCACGCCATATGGAGTACGAACTGGCGATCGAAGGAACACCCGAAACCGTTCCGGGGGGGACCGGCATTCTCTTGCTCCACCCGAGTACCGGCGAGACGGACCGTATCGACACCGACTTTCTCAAAACCGACACCGACAACTTCCTCGTCATCTCTACCCGTACGACGGCTCGAGAGGCCAGGCAGAAACTCGAGTACTACGACGTCGACGAGAATCGCGCCGAGATCCTCGACACGCTCTCTATCGAGCGGGGCTATTCGCGACGAACCAGCGACACCGTCCACTACGTCGCCGCGCCCGACGACGTCGACGGTATCGTCGACCACATCGACGGCTTCCTCGAGGACCACGACGGCAAGCTCCGGATCAGCTTCGACTCGGTTACCGAACTCGCCTACTACGCCGGCGAGGAACAAGCGCTAGATGCCGCCGAGCGCATCCTCGAGCTACTCGATGAACACGACGCCGTCGGGCTGTTCCACCTCTCGGAGGATCCCCACGACGCGGAACTCGTCGAGGAGTTCCGCACGCTGTTCGACGGTACGATCGATCTCGACGAGGACGGCAGCATCGAGGCGACGTTTTAGTCCTCGAGGGCGTCGAACGTCTTCTCGCCCCACGTCACCGCGTAGTACGGACCGTGATCGCGGTAGGCGTCGGTATCGAGCGCGGCGAACGGCGCCGGGAGCTCGAGTCCGTGTTTTATCGCTGCACACGCCAGTTCGGTCGCGTCCGCGAAGTCGGTCTCTCCGCGAGCGACCGCGCCCGGAAGCCCCGAAACGCGGTCCTCGAGGCGGGTTCCAGCGTCCCGCCAGGCGTCGGCCAGTTCCGGGTGATCGTCGTCCCACGCCGCAAACACCTCGCGCGTGTGAAGCCCCTTCCAGCTGTCGTACAGCGCTGCGGCGACCTGGTAGGTGCCGGTCGGATCGAGCGCCGTCGCTCGCTCGAGGTTCCGGTACTCGTCCTCGAAAAAGCCGAGGAAGTGCTCGGGAACCTCGAGCCCGACCTCGACGAGCGCCTCCGCGAGCAAGAAGTCCAGAAACGGCTCGGGCGAGCCTTCGACTCGCGGTTTGACGATAACCGTCGGCGGGACGGTCTGGCGGGTCCAGGCGATGCTCCCGTCCCCGGGCATCCCGACGGTGAACTCACTGCCCGCGTAGCGGACGAGTAGCTCCGGAGCGTCCGCGGGGAGCCACTCTGACGGGTACGTCGCCGGTTCGAGCGCGTCGACGAGCAAGCCCAGGTCCTCCGCCTGGGCCGGCGCGAGCGTCTCGAAGTCGCGCTCACAGTCGACGACGACAGCGTCGGGGGCGTGTTCCTCCCGGATCGCCGCAACTGGAGGCGAGAGCTCTCGAGCGGTGAACATCAGACGAGAACGGTCTGGAAGATGATCAGCGCCGACAGCAGCGCCGACGCGGCAATCGTCGCGAGGACGGCCTTGGTTGCAGTACTCATGTTCGGACGCTATCGGTCGCGTCGCTTAAATCCATCTGTCTCGGCCGAAACCGCGTGGCGAGCGGACGTTTCGACCGTTCGAATCGATCCGTACACCTTCGGTTCGACTGCAACACGACTCGCAGAAGGGGCGACTCGAGGGCCGGCGGTGGCCATCTACAGTCGAACCGAAGGGGTCGGCGTTACTCGTCAGCGTCGTCGTGCCAGGACTCCGGAACATCGATGACGTACCGGCCGTCCTCCTGGAGCGAGATGATGTACTCGTCGCGGTTGTACAGCTCCATGAGGTTGAGTTCGTACTGGCCCGGGCGGAGGATCTTAATGCTCTCGAACTGCTCGTTGAGCTCCGCGCGGAGCTCCTCGATCGAGGGCTGTTCGCCCGAGGGCTCGCTGACGACCCGACCGTGATCGGGCGTCTCCGTGGGTTCGTCGTCGACGGGATCGACCTCGGTGATCGGATCGCCCTCGCCGGTCGCGCTCGAGCCGGCGGGGAGGTCGTCGGCCGGGACGACCTCACTGCGGGCGGTCGCCTGCGCGGTGTCCTCCGAGTCCGCCATCGTCGCCGTCTCATGCTCGAGGTCGGACGGTTCGCTCGAGGCGTCCGAACTCGAGTCGGTTCGCCGATCGCTCGTCGACGGCTCGGAGACAGTACGGTCGTCGGTGGCGCCGTCAGTCGTAGATTCTGCGGGCGACGAGGACGAGCGGTCCTCGGGGCGACGGGCCGAGTCGGGCCACTCGGTGAACGATTCGTCGCCCCGGTCGGCGCTCGCTTGGCTCCGTTCTCCGGAAGGGGCCGACGCCGAACGCGGGGCCCGGGTCGACTCGGAGTCTCGAGGTCGGTCGGTCGACTCGAGGCCGGACGACCCGTTACCGGCTGTCGGTTCATCGGTGGCTGGCGACTCCGCCGGGTTAGGGGTTGACTCGTCGGTCGAGTCGGAAGAAACCCAGCCACGAACGGTCTCGGCCGCTCGAGAGGCGACGCCGTCGGAGCCCTCGTCGGGGGGATCGGGAGTCGTGTCCGTCGTTTCGGGTCCGGCGTCTCCGTCGGCTTCAGCCTCGGCGGCCGAGTCCGAGTTCGGTGTGAACTGGAACTTGTTCCCGCCACAGTCCGGACAGCCCGAAAGCATCTCCTTCGAGCCGTCGGGAAACGTGTGGCCACAGTTCGTACACTGGTGTGGCATTAGTTGCGGGACACGAGCGCGCTGATTAGCGTTTCGTCCTTGTGAAGGGTCTCGATCTGGTTCGCGGGGCCGATCACCGTCAGCTTCGCCGCCGACTCGTTCGAACCCATGAGCCGACCCAGCAGCGACGAGTCCTTCGTCTCCGATTTGGGGTAGGTCTCGATCTCGATACCGTTGAAGCCGGCGTCGGGGCTGATCTCGGCCATCGTCATCTCGATGAGCTTGCTCTCCTCGTCGGGGGTGAGCCCCTCCTCGAGGATGACGATGTTGCCGTCGTGGACGCCGTCGAGGATCATCCGGATCTTCTCCGTCGAGGCGAGCGTTTCCATCCGCTCGCCGCTGATGAGATCGATCTGTACGCCGTCGTCGCCGTTGGGGTCGTCCGGGTTAGTTGCCTTGGGCACGACTTATCACCCGAAGTACTCCGCGATGTTGTCGTAGACCTCGTCCATGTTCTGTCCCTCCTTTGCGGAGAGCGGTACCGTCTTGTGTTGAGGGAACGCGTCCTCGATCCGTTTCACGCTCGCCTCGTCGAGGTCGATCTTGTTCGCGAAGATGAGAACCGGCAGATCGCGGGATTCGATAATGCCGATCAGCATCGTGTTGACCTGCGTGATCGGATCCTCCGCACTGTCGAGAACGTAGATAACGCCGTCGACATCCTCGCGAAGCCAGTGCATCGCTTCGGCGACGCCCTCCGTAGCCTCGCGGGACCGACGGATCGCGTCGTCTTCCTCCATCTCGTCGGTGAACTCCTCGTAGTCCACCTTCGTGGTTACGCCGGGCGTGTCGACGATGTCGATCGAGACCGACTGTCCGTCGCGTTCGATCTCGACGTCCTCCTTTCGGCGTGCGCGGCGTGTTTCGTGTGGAACGTGACTTTCGGTTCCGACCGCATCGCCGGTCCAGTCCCGTGCGATGCGATTCGCAAGCGTCGTCTTTCCAGCGTTGGGCGGTCCGTAGATTCCGATTCGTTTGGGTTGATCGTCGGTAAACAACCGATCCGTAACCCGGGAGATACTATCTTTGAGTCCTGTTAACAGTCCCATCCTTGGCCCTCCGGCACCGCGAAGTGCGTCTGCGCGTACTACAAACTGAATTCACTTAAGCCTACGTCAGACGTGTAGAGTGTTCGACTACTGTGAAAAGTACTCATGGTAATGAGTAACAATCCATTACGAGCCGGTGAGAGACGGAAGAGAACGGTCGGAGATGAGCAGAG
>PWMF01000153.1 GCA_003559215.1 Natrialbaceae archaeon | reverse complement strand
GGATCGCCCGACGTCGAGTTCGGCCGGGTCGACGACCCCGAGGCCGAACGCGAGGACTGGGAGTGGCTCGAGACGGTCGTCGACGTCGCGACCGACTACGACAACGAACTCCTCCTCTCGACGTTCTGGGAGGGGGCGCTCGCGGCGGTCCGCGATATCGATCCCGACGTTCCGGCGGCCTACCTGCTCTACGACTCCATTCAGGAGGGGCTCGACGTTACCGACAAGTACGATACAGAGGGGGTCAATCCGCCGCTGGAGATGGTCTACGGCACGCCGTTTTTCGACGACGAAACCTACGAGGAGATCGACGTCGTCGACGAGGCACACGCCCGCGACCTGCCGGTCAACGTCTGGACGATCAACACCTGGTACGAGGTCGAACAGCTGATCGAGGCCGGCGTCGACGGACTGTTCCTCGATTACTCCGAGATCGTTCGGTGGGGCGGACTGCAGAGTTAATCTCAGCCGCCGTCTCCGCTCTGATTCGAGCCCGCCCCCGAGTCGACTTCAGTTCGGAAGGGAACAACCGTAACACGTTTCGAGCATTCTAGCTGACGGCACTTCCATCTGATAAGCTAGGTCTTCGACCGGCGTGGCCCTGCTGTTCGTGCTCGATCCGATAGAGCGGGTCTATCGGCGATCTTCCGGGAATATAGACCTTCTACCTTCAGACCATTCCGGAACCGTTTCGGATGCGTTCCAAGACGGACTGCCGGTACGACGGACGGGAGCTCTCGAGCCTCTCCGACCGAGTACGCCCGTTGTACGAGTACGAGAGCTACTCGAGCGCTCGCTGCCGACGGCTTCGGTCGCGCAGAGTGGTGTCAGAAGGAGTGCTTTTACTGAGATCTGTCAAGACGGCAGTGACTCGAGTCTATCGTTTCGTTCGCACGGACGGACTTTCGAGTGCGACTCGAGTCGAGAGAAACGATCGGTTCGGGGTTAGCTCACCTTCTTTCGCAGGTAGGCCGAGACGACCTCGCTGACGATCACGATCCCGAGGATCGCGATCAGGATCGTGAGAACGTTCGACCACTGGAAGAAGTTGATCGCCGTATCGAGGTAGACGCCGATTCCGCCGGCGCCGACGAAGCCGATCACCGTCGCCTCGCGGACGTTGATGTCCCAGCGGTAGGTCGCGACGCCGACGAACGCCGGTTTGATCTGCGGGACGATCCCGTAGACGACAACGTCGAGTGGCGAGCCACCCATCGCACGGATCGCCTCGACCTGTCCAGCGTCGATCTCCTCGATCCCCTCCGCGATCAGCTTCGAGACGAAGCCGATCGAGCGGAACGCGACGGCCAGCACGCCCGACAACGCGCCGGTGCCGAAGATCACGACGAAAAAGAGCGCCCAGATGATCACGTTCACCGAGCGGGTCCCCACGATGAGGAACTTGCCGAACGCGTAGGTGACGGCGTTCGGCGTCGTGTTCTCGGCGCCGATGTAGGCGATCGGCAGCGAGATCAGGATCGCCAGCCCGGTTCCCAGTATCGCGATGTTGACGGTCTCGACCAGCGGCGGGAGGATCTCCGCGCCGTAGGCGAGGTTCGGCGGGTACATTCGGAGCAACAGGTCGCCGAGATTCCGCGGCGCATCAATGAGGAACGTGTACTGGATGTCGAGAGCGCGCCAGGATAGTGCCGTGATCACGATCGCGACGACGATCGCGAGATACCGAAGCGCGCGTGCCCGACCGTCGTGTTTCCGCCAGGTGGTAGAGCCTTCGTACGACATTACTGGACCCTCCGTCGTGCGACCGCACTCAGGATCTCGCCGAACATGACGACGGCGATGATCGCGAGGATGATCGCGAGGCTGAAGTCGTACTCGTACCGGTCGAAGGAGTTGAGCAGGGTGACGCCGATCCCGCCGGCGCCGACGATTCCGACGATCGTACTCGCCCGGATGTTGATGTCCCAGCGGTAGATGATCAGCCCGATCATCCGCGGAATCACCTGCGGGGCGACGCCGTACAGCAGAACCTGTATCGGACTCCCGCCGATCGCGCGGATCGCGTCGGCCTGTCCCTCGTCGATGTCCTCGAGCTCCTCGGCCATGAGTTTCGCGAAGAACCCTGGCGTCGCGATCACGAGGGCGATGACACCCGCGAGCGGGCCGAGGCCGACGGCAACGACGGCCACGATCGCCAACACCAGCTCGTGAAGCGACCGCGAGATCGAAACCAGCGCCCGACCGACGTAGTACACCGGTCGCGGAACGAGGTTCTCGGCGGCCATGACGGCGATCGGGATGCTAATCAGGACGCCGATCGCCGTCGCGACGATCGACATCGCGATACTCTCGATCATCCCGGTCCAGATTCGTCCCCGCGCTTCGGGTGTGAAATCCGGCGGGAACATCGTCGCCAGCAGGCTCGTCGCGGCGTCCGCACCGCCGATCAGGCGGGCGGGACTGGGCCGAAGCTCCCAGGCGCTCCAGAGCACGAAGAGCCCGATGGCGCCGTAGATGAGGTACTTGACGTTCTTGTTGTAGAACACCGTCGGCCGCTCCCAGCTCGAGGGGTAGCCGCCGGTGCGCTCGGGGTCCGCACTACCCATCGAACTCACCGCGAGCGTGCGCTCCGATCATGTTAGAACGACTTCTCCTTGCTGGCGTCGGTGATCTCGCTCGAGGACGACTGGGTCCGCGACTGGGACTGGCCCTCGGTGCCCGTCTCCGCTCGGGTTTTGCCCGAGCGGTAGATCGTGTCCCGCGCGCTCTCGTCGAGTTCCGACGGGGTTCCGTTGAACACGACCTCCCCGTCGGTCAATCCGACGATTCTATCGGTGTAGTCGAGCGCCAGTTCGACCTCGTGGATGTTGATTAGCACCGGAATATCCTCCTCCCTGGCGATCTCGGTGAGCATCTCCATGACCTCGAACGACGTTTCGGGATCCAGGGCGCTGGTGGGTTCGTCCACGAGCAGGATCTTCGGACGCTGCAGGATCGCTCGAGCGATCCCGACGCGCTGGCGCTGGCCGCCGGAGAGTTCGTCGACGCGCTTGTTCTCCATCCCGCCGACACCGACTCGGTCGAGGATCTCGTAGGCGTTCTGGATGTCCTCCTCGTCGAAGTTGCGCCGGAACGCGTTCCAGCTGCTCATGTATCCTAACCGACCGGAGAGCACGTTTTCCATGACGGTGAGGCGCTCGATGAGGTTGAACTCCTGGAAAATCATTCCCATATCGCGTCGGGTCTTTCGGAGCTCCTTTTTCGACAGCGTCGTGAGCTCCTCGTCGTCGAGAACGATCGAACCGGACGTCGGCTCGGTGAGCCGATTGACGCACTTGATGAGCGTACTCTTGCCGGCGCCGCTGGGGCCGATGATCGAGACGACTTCGTTCCCCTGGACTTCCATCGAGACCCCCTGTAGCGCCTTGTCGCCGGTCGGATACACCTTTTCGAGGTCAGTTATCGTAAGCATGAATTGAAGTAAATTTCGAGAGTGGTCGCCGCGCTGTTAGTCGATCTCGCCCGGGTCCGTTAGGTCCACGTCGTTGGCCTCGTGGGTGACCAGAATGTCGTGCCAGTGGGTCGCGTAATCGATCTCGGTGAACTGGCCGCGACCGTCGAACTCCTCGGCGAGCTCCGTATCGGAGTAGTCGTACTCGAGGAACGCCCGCTCGATCCCCTCCTGGACGTCCGGCGGGAGGTTGTGCCGGTAGGAGAATCCGGTGGTAACGATCGGATCGCTCTGCCAGACGACCTTGATCTCGTCCGGATCGACGTCGCCGCGGTCGGCGACGCGGGTCACGCAGTAACTACAGACTGGGGCGACCTCGTGGTCCTGGTGGTACACCGACAGTATGAGATTCTCGTGACTACCGATGTGTTCGACGTCGTAGTCCGCTTCCGGCTCGACGCCGAACTGATCCTCGAAGATCGCCCGCGGCATCAGGTTTCCGGAGTTCGAGGAGGGGTCGCCGTGTGCGCCGTTGCGTCCCTCGAAGTCCTCGACGGAGTTGATGTCGGTGTTGCTCATGTGGGTGATCGCCCAGAGGAAGTAGCCGGCGTCTTCCTCGGAGACCTGTATCGCGAACGGGACGGCCCCCGCGAGGTTGACGGCGAACGGGAGCGGGCCCGTCGAGAACCCGGCGATGTGAAGCTGCTCGCTGCGCATCGCCTCGACCTGCGCCGCGTAGTTCTCGACCAGGTTGTTCTCGACGTCCCGGCCGGTCTCCTCCTCGATGTTCTCGATGAGGGGATCGAACATTCCCTCGTAGGCGGCCGGATCCTCCGTCGGCGTCATCGCGAACAGGAGCGTGTCCGGGTCGATCAGCTCGTCCTCGTCCTCGGGCGTCTCTTGGACCGGATCGCCGTACACCGGCTCGTCGCGCTCCTCGAAACCCTGAATGTCCTCGACCGTCCCGTTGTCGTAGTCCATCAGCGTCGACATCCGCTGTGGGAACTCGGGATTTTCGGGGTCCCACTCCGGGAAATCCTCGTCGGCATCGTCCGGAATGCCGTCGCCATTATCCTCACTCACACAACCCGCCAGTGCACCCGTCGCTGCAACCCCGGCCCCCGCCAGCAGGTCCCGCCGGCAGATGCTACAGCACGGTACGTTCTCTCGAGCCATTGCGAAATGGTATTGATAAACCTGATATTTATAGCTGCCGATTTAAAGGACCACGCGGGTAGAGGCGCGCTTCCGAACGGTATCAACGGATTCGACCGACGGCATTATCGTCACGACAATCGGGTCTTGAGCCGGGCGCTCAACGGTTTCATCTGCCGGTACGACCGCCCCTCCCAGACGAGATCACCGTCGAGGTCGATCGCGTAGAGGGGTTTCTTCTCGAGGGACTGGCTCAGGTAGACGAGCCACCCCCTGTCGCTCGAGTAGAGTCGGGCGTGGCTAGGGCTAGCCCACTTACTCGTGTGGGTCAATCGGACTGAACCGTCCGGGACGTCGATCAGGTACGTCGTCTCGTCCGGCGACTTCGTCCGAACGACGGCGATCCGACCGTCCGCGGAGAGGTCGACGTCGGAGACGTTCGCGTCGAACTCCTGGACGAACCGCGACTCCCCGGCGGAGTCGAAACACCGAACCGTGCCGTTCAGCCGGTCGGCGGCCCCACCCTCGAGGATCAGGACTGTTCCGTCGTCGGCGACGAGCCCGAGCGTCGGGTGCTCGAGGGGGATCGTCCACTCGAGAGAGCCCTCTCGGAACAGGAAGCCCCGGGACTGACCGTCCCGGCCGGGAGTACCGTACGCGATCGACCAGTCGCCGTCAGCCGACGTCGCGTGGCGACAAACGTACGTTTCGCCGTCGTAGTCGACCGTCGTCCGGTCGGATCGGCCGGCGTGGTCACGCCAGGGTCCGTCCCGGTCCCACTCGAGTCCGGGCGTCGGGTCGTCCTCGTTGCGTCCGAAGAGCATCGATCGTTCCAGGCTACCGGGCCTGCCGGCAAAACGCTGCCGATGATCCGGAACCGGACTCGAACGCGATCCGCCCCCTCACTACAGCAGCAACACCGGCGCGCCGAAGACGACCCCGACGCCGATCAGGACGAGGTTCCAGAACAGCACGGGTCGAACGAGTTCCCTGGAGATGCTCGCAGCGAAGACCGTCTTGACCAGGATGCTGGCTGCGGTTCCGGCGATCACGCCGGCGACGGCCGCGTTCTGCGAGATCTGGCCCGTGCTGACGAGGGTGACGGCCGTCGTCGTCGCGGTACCGCTCGAGACCAGCCCTGCCAGAAACGTCGTCACGAGAAAACCGGTCGTGCCGAACAGTTCCTCCGCGCCGACCGAGAGCAACAACACGCCGAGAAACAGCGCGCCGAAGGTGAGCGCGTTCCGGAGGCTGAAGGGGGAGTTGAGATCGGCCTCGAACTCCGTCCGCCAGTCGCTCTGCCAGACCGCGATCCCCACGCCGGCGAGCATGATCGCTCCCAGCGGGGCGCCGACGACGACCGCGGCCTCGGGGACGAACGCGACGACGATCACGGCGTTTCGGAACGCCATCGCGGCGTTGGCGAGCAGAATCGCACCGACGGCCAGCCCCAGCAACTCCGACTGGTTGGTCGCGCGTTTGCCCATCTCGGCGACGACCGCCGTCGAGTTGACGAGCCCACCGAAGAAGCCGGTGACGGCGATTCCGCGCCCCTGGTACTTCTTGACAAGAACGTAGTTGACGAAGCCGATCGCGCTGATCGCGATCACGAGCGACCAGATCAGCCGCGGCTGGACGGCGCCCCAGGGGTCGACGGTCTCGTCGGGCAACAGCGGGTAGATGACGAACGCGAGAATGACGAACTCCACGGCGCTTCGCATCTCCTCCCGGGAGAGCCCCCACGCGAATTCATGGAGCTCTCGCTTCAGGACGAGCAGCAGCGACGACAGCACGGCTACCGTCACCGATTCGATCAGGAACCCGTCGGCGACGAGCGCGCCGATGCTGTAGGCGACGAGC
Organism: Natrialbaceae archaeon; assembly: GCA_003559215.1. Classification (GTDB taxonomy): domain Archaea; phylum Halobacteriota; class Halobacteria; order Halobacteriales; family Natrialbaceae; genus Natronococcus. The sequence continues at coordinate 1,821 of PWMF01000153.1, read as the reverse complement.
ATCGAGACCGACGTCGTCAGCGAGAGCCCGTCGATGTCGTCCTCGGTGAAGCTCTGGGCGGCCAACAACACCGCGTGGGCGATGATCAGGAGGCCGCCGACGAGCAACAGTCCCTCGTGGTCGACGATCGTGAAGACGGCCGCCAGGAGGCTGATCAGCGCGAACGTCCGGATCCCCGCGGACTTCTGTGACCACTCCCGTTCGAGGCCGAGGAACATCCCCAGCAGCGTCGCGATGACGATCTTGGCCACGTTCTCCTCGAGGTGGACGAGTACGTCGACGTCGATCATGGCTGGAGAACCGATCCGATTTCGACGAGCGAATCGAGGACGTAGTCCGGTTCGATCGCGGACGCCGAAACCGCGTCCCGGTCGGTAACGCCGGAGAGGACCAGCGCCGTCGTCATCCCGGCCGTCCGCCCCATCTCCACGTCGGTCTCGAGTCGGTCCCCGACGACGAGACACCGTTCGGGCGTCGTATCGAGCCGTCGGCAAGCGGCCTCGGCGGCGAATCTGGAGGGCTTTCCGAGGACGCCGTCGAGTTCGCGGCCGGTCGTCCCCTCGATCGCGCCGATCGTCGCCGCCGCATCCGGAACCTCGCCGGTCGCCGTCGGACACGTTCGGTCCGGATTGGTCGCATAGAACCGCGGGACGGGGTCGCCATCGAACGCCTCGAGTGCCGCGCGGATGTCCGCGTACTCGAGCGAGCGGTCCATCGAGGCCAGAACGACGGTCGCCCGGTCGGGGTCGCTCGTCACGTCGACTCCCGCGTCCCGTAGCTCTTCGACGAGCGCCGGTTCGCCGAGGACGAGCGCGGCGTCCTCGGGATGGGTCGTCGCGAGGTAGTCGGCTGCGATCCACGCGGCGGTGACGATCTCCTCGGTCGCCGCGTCGATTCCGAGTGCGCGGAGCCGATCGCGGTAGACCGAGCGTTCCTCTATCGGGTTGTTAGTGAGGAAGACCAGTTCGAGGCCGGCCTCGCGGAGTCGCTCGATCCCCTCTCGAGCGCCGTCGACGGGTCGGTCGCCGAGGTAGACGGTTCCGTCGAGGTCGATCACGGCCCCCTCGAGTGCGCTACCCCCCATCACGTCCTGCCCGTCGATCGTTCCTTCCGAGATAGTTCGTCGTATGCATACGAACGCGAGTTCACGAACTGGTGTATGGCCGATCGGCGTACCTATATCTTACTATATAGCACTATTTAGACATCGGCGAAACTCGGGGGGAAACTCGGATCGTCTCTGCCGCCCCGTTCGTTCGATTTCCGCGAATTGACGGGTGTGAGCGGATTCTTCGATAACTCGGCACAGTCGCCGAACGGATCGACGGGAGGGATCGAACACTCGGCTTCGAATCTCGCGACTCCGGCCGGACCCCTTGGCTTCACGACGTTCCTGCTCGCGACCTCAGGCGAGTGCCCCCAATAACTTCTCTTCGAACACGACCCCGATGCAGAACTAGCGGTTTGTAGTACGAATTCGGAAAGTAGCTTGACGCTGTCTCGTACGACCGCCCTCCGTCAATCAGAATAATTTAATATTTAGATACTATCTAAAATAGAATATATTCGTCGGATCAACAGCACCTGAATCGACGAATGCCACCGTAACCGGCTCGTGTGGCCACCATAGCGCAGTTATTACTGTCGGCTATCTATAGAAAATAGTACTATATTCTCATATATAGAAATATATAGCAATTAGTTTACAAAAGTATGTGTGTAAGAAGATGTCGGGTCGTACATCGACTGGCGGACCGGTCCTCGGAAGATCACGCCCCCGGTTCGTTCGATGTGTACACTAATCGATCGATCTATACCGAT
>PWMF01000093.1 GCA_003559215.1 Natrialbaceae archaeon | reverse complement strand
AGAGCGTCCGAATACGGCACCTTGGTATTCGAAACAGTCACTTAGTAATGTTTTATCGCCGTTTCAGATGGTTCGAAACTCGAGACTGTCCTCGATAATCGGATTGAACCAAATTTATTTGGTGTAGTGGACGCGTTCCGTTACGGCGATTATCGAACCGGGAAACGGGGGAGAGAGACGAGGCGGCATCGTTTAGCGTTCCGACTCGAGAGGTGCCACGTATGGACGATCTCGATCGGGCGCCGTCGATCGCGCAGGTTTCACTGATCGGGCTGTTCGTTGCGGCACTCGTTACCGCTCAGCTGACGGCATCGAAGGTACTCGCGTTCGACCTTCCCGTCGCCCTTCCCGTAACGGGTACGGAACTCGTGCTCCCCGGTGCGGCCCTCGCCTACGCGCTCACCTTTCTCGCGAGCGACTGCTACACCGAACTGTACGGACGCCGTGCGGCCCAGATCGTGGTCAACGTCGCGTTCGCCCTCAACTTCGTCGTGCTGGCACTGGTCTGGTCGACCATCGCGGCGCCGGCGGCCGAAACGAGCGTCGACCCCGACGCGTTCGCGACGGCGCTCGGCGCCTCGACCAACGTCGTGCTCGGCAGCCTGCTCGCCTATCTCATCAGCCAGAACTGGGACGTGTGGCTCTTCCACCGGATCCGGGACCGGACGGGACGGGAGAAGCTCTGGTTCCGAAACCTCGCGTCGACGGGGACCAGCCAGGCCATCGACACTGTCATCTTCGTCTCGATCGCCTTCGCGATCGCACCCGCCATACTCGGCGTCGGCGAGGTGCTCCCGCTGGAGGTGTTGGCTGCGCTCGCGGTCGGACAGTACCTGCTCAAACTCGCGATCGCGGTGCTGGACACGCCGATCGTCTACGCCGTCGTCGCGCTCGTTCGCTCGCAGGAGTCTCACGACGCTGAAGAACCACACATAGCCTGACCGCCCGGAACGGGGGGATTTAGTAGCCCGCGATCCAGCCTCGGATATGGACGAACGCATCCGTGAACACGCCGCGGTGCTGGTCGAGTGGAGCGCCCGCGTCGAGGCCGGCGACGACGTCGTGCTCTCGGTCGGTCCGGACGCCCACGAGCTGGCGGTCGCGGTCGCCAAAGAGCTGGGCGAACGCGGCGCGAACCTGCTCGCGACGTACGACTCCGGCGAAGTAACGCGTACGTACCTTCGAGCTCACGACGACGAGTTCGAGGAGCCGGATCACGAGCGGGCGCTGCTCGAGGAGACCGACGTCTACCTCTCGCTGGGCGGCGGACGGAACACGAGCGCGACGGCGGACGTCCCCGGCGAGACCCGCCAGGCGTACCGTAGCGCGCGGACGGCCGTTCGCGAGGCGCGATACGACACGCGCTGGGTGTCGACCGTGCATCCGACCCGATCGCTCGCCCAGCAGGCGAACATGAGTTACGAGGAGTATCGCGAATTCGCCTACGATGCGATCCTCCGGGACTGGGAATCGCTGGCCGAAGAGATGAATCGACTCAAGCAGTCCCTCGACGAGGGATCGAAGGTCCGGCTGGTCTCGCCGGGGACCGACCTCACGATGCGGATCGACGGTCGAACCGCCGTCAACAGCGCGGCTTCTGTCGCCTACGACTCCCACAACCTTCCCAGCGGGGAGGTCTTCACCGCGCCGTACGGTACCGAGGGCCAGGTCACCTTCGACGTTCCGATGACGATCCGCGGGGAACCGGTCAGGAACGTCCGCCTCGAGTTCGCCGACGGCGAGGTCGTCTACCACGACGCCGAGCAGGGCGCGGCGGTTATCGAGGAGGTCCTCGAGACCGACGACGGCGCTCGGCGACTGGGCGAACTCGGCGTCGGGATGAACCGCGGGATCGACCGCTACACGGATAACATCCTCTTCGACGAGAAGATGGGCGAGACGGTCCACCTCGCGGTCGGCCGGGCCTACGACGCCTGTCTTCCCGACGGCGAGTCGGGCAACGACTCGGCCGTTCACGTCGATCTGATCACCGACGTCGGCGAGGAATCGCGGCTCGAGATCGACGGCGAGGTCGTCCAGCGAAACGGGAACTTCCGCTGGGAGAAAGGGTTCGAAGAACGCCGGTAGTGTGGGTATAACTCCCTGTTATCGGCCGTTAGGAACCCATTAGCATCGTTACTTCCGTCAGATCAGGACGGAAGCAACTGCATAATAAATACCTCCGCTGACGTTCGATTCGAGTACCGCCATAACCGGTGGCGGCAGTAACCGGTTGGGGCGACCGCTGCACGTCCCGATCTCCGCTTGTCACAGTTGTCTGCCCGCCCCGCCGGAGGCGGAACGTATCCGGCAACTCACCGCTTTCGTGACGTTGACACTGCTCCAGCCCCAACCCCTGTTATGCGCGATCGGCTCCGAGCCGGCGTCGCGATCTACAACGATGGCTACTACCACGCGGCACACGACGCCTGGGAGGAGCGCTGGCTCGAACTCGAGGACGGAACCGACGACGAGCGACTGCTCCACGGACTGATCCAGTTCACGGCCGCCGTCTACCACGCCCGCAATCGCAACTGGGAGGGAGCGGTCGGGCTCGCCGAGAGCGCCCTCGAGTACCTGTCGGGACTGCCGGCCGACTATCGGGAGGTTCGACTCGAGCCGATCCGGCGCGCGCTGGAGACGCTCGTGGACGATCCGTCTGTCCTCGAGCGTCGGCCGCCGCCACCGATCGAACACGAGGGAAGGATGCCGGGACTGGCCGACCTGGATCTCGAGGCGACGACGATCGCGGCGACCGTCCTCGCCGAGGAACTCGGCTTCGATCCGGAGCCCGTCGATCGCGCCCGAACGTACGCACGAACGGATCTCGAGACGGGCGACGACGACAGCCGGTTCATCTCCCTACTGTTCGACTTCGTCCGCGAGGACGACCACCGCGGACTCGTCTACCGGCGGTTGTCTCAACACGCCGACCGACGGCAGGCTCGAGAGGAGGACGTCGACGGACTGTTCGAGTAGCTATGCGGACGGATCGTCGTCGTGGTGTGCGGAGTTGTCCTGCGGTTCGTAGCCGAGGACCTCACGGGCGCGACCGATCGAGTAGTACTTGCGGTCGTTGTCGGAGATGCCGTAGACGATCTCGTAGCCGTAGTCGGCCCGGATACAGCGATCGAACAGGTGCGCACAGTCGCGGTAGGAGAGCCACATCGCCTGGCCGCGCTCGTAGTCGATCGGCGGGTGACCCTGCGTGAGGTTTCCGATCCGAACACAAACGACCGAGAGCCCGTACTCGTCGTGGTAGTACCGGCCGAGTGACTCGCCGGCGGCCTTCGAAACGCCGTAGAGGTTACCCGGCCGCGGCAACTCGGTGCCGTCGAGCAGGTAATCGTCGTGAGGTTGATACATTTCGGGCGTGCGATCTTCGGTTTCGTACGCCCCGACGGCGTGGTTCGACGAGGCGAACGCGACCTTCTCGACGCCCGCGTTCGCTGCCGCCTCGAACACGGCCTGGGTACCGTCGATGTTATTGGTCAGCACGCTGTCCCAGGGTGCTTCCGGACGCGGATCGCCCGCGAGATGGATCACGACGTCGATCCCTTCCATCGCCTCGCGGACTGTCTCCTCGTCGGTGATGTCGCCGACGACGAACTCGCCGGGGTGGTCGTCCGTCGGCGGGTCGCGATCCATCAGGCGCCACTCGTGTTCGTCGGCGAGGTCGCCGAGGATGGCCTGTCCGACTCGACCCGCAGCCCCGGTCAGCAGGACCGACTGTGCCATTCGTTCGGTGTGAGGGAAAGCGTCGATAAGTAACGTGCGGTTCGCACCCGCTTCGGCGACGCTACCGGAACCGCCTTCCCGACCGCGCCCGAGCCGTTCCGTATGACAGATTCGACGCCGACGGACGCGGAGGCCGCGTGTTTCGAGGCCGGAATCAAGTTCGGCTCGCTGTACCACCAGTTCGCCGGAACGCCGGTGTCACCCGAGAGCGCGGCCAGCCTCGAGACGGCTATCGAGGAGTCGATCGAGAACCAGCCCCACTGTTCGGACGTGACGGTCGAGATCCAGCGCGAGGAACTGGAGGCCGAACTCGCCGACTCTGCCGCCGACTACACGGAACTGACGGGACGTTTCCTCGAGGTCGAGATCGTCGTCGACTACGAGGGCCGCGAGGTCGTCACCCGGATGGCGATGGAAGACGGCTATCCACTGATGAAACTCGAGTCGGTTCGCGACAGTTCCTGATCCCGCCGCGTTCGGGGGACCTTCCTTTCGAAATTCGGCCGCCGTTTCGCCGGTACCGACCTACCAGTGCCGGTTTTCACTTTCGCTTTCGGGCTATCTTTTAAACGCGACGCCGGTGAAGTGGACGACATGAGTCAAGCGACACTCGGTGACGACGAGGAACTGTTCGGCGAAGCGGCCAGCGAGATGCGCGAGGACGTCGAGTCCTCCCTCGAGCAGGCTTGGAGCGAGCTCCCGGCGGCCGACGAGGTCTGGGAGACCGACGCCGACAACGCGCTCGGGGTGCTCAACGGGCTCAAGTCCGCACTCGACGCCGGCGACGCCGAGGCCCACCTCCGGGACGCGAAGAAGTGGTACACGATGGGCCAGCGCGCCGACGCCTTCGAGGACGCCGACGATCTCGAGGCCGAGATCGAGGACCTCGAGGAGACGATCGCCGACGTCTCTGCGGCCGGCGAGCAGGTTGGGGATCTCGCCTCGACCATCCCGTCGCTTCGCGGCGCGCTCCAGGAGGCCGAAACCGGGTCCGAAGCGGAGCCGGACGACGAGAGCGAGGCGAGCGACGAGATGGACGGCGAGGGCAGTGAGGACGATGCCGACGAGACGGCTGCGGACGACGACGAAGACGAGACCGAGGAGTGATCGACATCGCCGCCGGTCGTTACCCTATCGCCGCTCCGGCCGCGAGACGTCGCGTTCGGCGACGGCCTCGAAAAGCCGTTTCAGGGCGTCAGCGGCCAGCTCGAGCAGTTCTTCGCCTCGCCGCTCGTCGCCGTCCGTCGGATCCCCGACGACGCCGTTGTCGGTAAACTCCGCCGAGTCGTACGCCAGATTGGCGTGGCTGGTCCACTCCCCCCAGCCGTCGGCGCCACCGTCGCGGGCCTCCTCGAGTCGGTCCTCGCGGACGAGCTTGCCGTCGATGTGACGAACCAGAGCTGTCTCGAGGGGGCCTCCGTGACCCATGTCGCTCGAGTGGTCGCCGACGGCCTCGAACCAAGTGAACGGAACGGCGTAGGCCTCGTCGCTTCGCGTCAGTCGACCGCCGACCTCGCGCAGTGCGTCGATGTTCCCGCCGTGTCCGTTCACGAGCACGACGCGATCGAAGCCGTGGTGTGCGAGGCTCTCGACCGATTCCCGAACGTAGCTCCGAAAGGTGTCCTCGGAGACCCACATCGTTCCCGGAAACTGCCGGTGCTCCTCGGCGATTCCGACGGGGATCGCGGGCGCCCGAACCACGTCGCGATCGCTTCGCTCGAGGGCCGCGTCGGCGACCGCTTCGGCGGTCAGTACGTCGGTTCCGAGTGGTGCATGGGGGCCGTGTTGCTCGGTGCTACCGACGGGAACGACCGCGAGATCGGTTTCGAGTTCCCGTACCTCCGTCCACGTCGCCTCCGAGAGATGCATACCGAACCGAACCGAGCGTGTGGCCATGAAACCCCCGGTGCCCGGAGACGGGAGCCGTCTCGGGTGCGACGATAGCGGGGGAGCTGCCGTGGCGTACGCAGGGTTAACTTGTTTGCAGCGCGTGGCGTACTGTTCGAGTATGACTGACGATAGCCGCGAGCTTGGAGTCGACCTGAGCGACGTCGAGGAGGATCTCGAGAACCTCGACTACCCGATCGAACAGGACGAACTCCTCGAGGAGTACGGCGATGAGGAAGTCGACATGGGTGAGGAGTCCGCGACGCTCGAGGAGCTGCTCGAGCCGCTCAACGAGGACGAGTACGGCTCCTACGACCAGGTCGAGCAGGCGATCATGAACATGGTCGGTGACGACGCGATCGGACGGAAGAACTACAGCGATCGGACCCCGCCCGCGGCGGGCGAGCAGCGCCAGGAGGAGGGAGGTCCCGATCAGGACGGGCAGAGCGAACAGGAGTCGTTCTAATCGTCGTCCGCGTCGACGTCGACCTCGGTACGGGCCTGCCGACGCTGGGCCCGCTCGATGAATTCTTGCGGTAGTTCGTCGATCTCGCCGGCCTGTACGCCCCAGAGGTGTGCGTACAGGCCGTCGCTCGCGAGCAGCCCCTCGTGAGTGCCGCGCTCGACGATCTCGCCGTCCTCCAGGACGACGATCTGGTCGGCGTCTTTGATCGTCGAGAGCCGGTGGGCGATGGCGAACGTGGTCCGCTCTTCCGTCAGTTCGTCGAGCGAGCGCTGGATGAGCATCTCGGTCTCGGTGTCGACGTCGCTGGTCGCCTCGTCGAGGATCAGGATCTCCGGATCCTTCAGGATCGATCGAGCGATGGCGACCCGCTGGCGTTGGCCGCCCGAGAGCTTGACGCCCCGTTCGCCGACCATCGTGTCGTAGCCGTCGGGAAGGTTCTGAATGAACTCGTGGGCCTCGGCGGCCTTTGCGGCCGCGACGATCTCCTCGCGGTCGGCCTCGAACGTGCCGTAGGTGATGTTCTCCTCGACGCTCCCGTAGAACAGGAACGAGTCCTGACCGACGTAGCCCATCGACCGACGCAGGCTCGCTAGGGAGACCTCCCTGATGTCTTGGCCGTCGATCCGGATCGAGCCGTCGTCGACGTCGTACAGCCGGAGCAGCAGTTTGAGCACGGTCGACTTTCCGGCCCCCGTCGGCCCGACCAGTGCGACGGTCTCGCCACCCTCGACGTCGACACTGATCTCGTCGATGATGCGCTCGCTTTCGTCGTATCCGAAGACGACGTCATCGTACTCGACGCGGCCCTCTCGCACCTCGAGCTCGTCGGCGTCCTCGTCGCGCTCGATGCGTCCCTCCTCGTCCATCAGTCCAAAAATTCGCTCGCTCGAGGCTTCGGCACGCTGGTACATGTTGATTACCTGGCCGAACTGAGCCATCGGCCAGACGAGTTGCTGGGTGTAGAGGATGAAGGCGACGAAGGTCCCGGTCTGGAGCGTTCCCGTAAGTGGCCCGGGCCCAGTTCCGGTGAAGACCCAGTAGCCGCCGACGAGGAAGGTAAGGACGAAGCCGATCCCCGAGATCAGCTGCAGGCTGGGGAAAAACTTGATCCGCAGGTCGATCGCCTCCCAGTTCGTGTCGTAATACTTCTCCGAGACGTCCTCGACGCGGTCGGACTCGAACTCCTCGGTGTTCGAGGACTTGATGACCCCGATCCCGCCGAGGTTGTTTTCCAGGCGGGAGTTGACTTTGCCGACCGATGACCGCACCGCGGCGTACTTCGGCTGGATCTTCTTGACGAAAACGTAGGTGAAGATCGCGATCAGCGGGACCGGGGTCAGCGAGACCAGCGCCAGCTGCGGGTTGAGCCAGAACAGCAGGAACGTGATCCCGACGACCATCACGATCAGCCGGGTCGCCGAGTTCATCCCCTCGTTGAGAAACCGCTCGAGTTGGTTGACGTCGTTGCTCAGTACCGACATCATCTCGCCGGTCTGCTTGTTCGCGAAAAATTCCATGTCCAGGCGCTGCATCTTGTCGTAGGTCGCGGTCCGGACGTCGTGTTGGACGTGCTGGGAGAAGGCGTTGAACCCCCAGTTTCGCAGCCAGTGAAACAGCGCCCCCAGCGCGAACGAACCTCCGATGACGGCGACGACGAACCAGAACTGCTCCTGGGGAGTCGTCGGGAGCCACGCATCCGGTAGCACCGAGAGCGGAACCTGCTCGGAGAAGACGGCGTCGTTGAAGATCGCGTCGATCGCGACCGCCAGCATCAGGGCGGGCAGCAAATCTAGCGCCCGGGCGAAGACGCTCGAGACGAGGCCGACGGTCACCGAGAACCAGTAGGGGCGACCGAACTCGAAGATCAGCCGACGCATCGGGCTCTCGACCTGCTCCCGTTGCTCCTCGAAGGGGTCGTCTTTCTCCCAGTCGACGCTACTCATTAGCCTGTCTCTGTGACCGCCGGCAATAAGAGTTCCCTACGAATCGAAACAGGTCCCGTTCAGTCGTCCTCGAGGCCGATCTCGACCTCGTCGCCTGGTTCGATCCCGTTCTCGTCCGCGTAGCCGATCGGGACCTCGAGCACCCACTGGGCGTCGCCGGTGTACTCCTGATCCTCGCCGTCCTCGTCGGGGCCGGGCTCGGGAGCGCTGTGGATCGTCGTGATCTCGCGGTCGGCGCCGATGAAGAGGATGTCGATGCCGAAGTCCATATTTCGCATCACGTAGGTTCGCTCGTCCTCGCTCCCGTGGACGAACAGCATTCCCTCGTCGGGCTCGAGCGAGTCGTGATCGCTCAGGCCGGTGTAGCGCTCGCCCGGCGTATCTGCAACCTCCGCGTCGACCGTTGCCTTCGGCTCGCCGTCGT
>PWMF01000220.1 GCA_003559215.1 Natrialbaceae archaeon | reverse complement strand
ATTCAGGATCTCTAATAGGAGATACAATGGAACAATTTTATTTATTTAAAGGCAAAATCACCGAACGATATGGCGACGAATGCAATTATACGCTAGAGGCATATGACGTGCGCGGACAATCTATTATATCATATGGTACATATATGGCGCTCATATTTGATGAGGAAAGAAAGATTAGGGATATATTGTCTAGTGTTTCATTCGATTATCTCTTAGACATATATTCAGGTGAAAAACAAGGATCTAAAACTATACATGTTAATCCTGATCACAAAAAGTTTTTAGATGATGAACTTATAAAGAAGTGCATATGACAAATACTAAAGTTACTATCACAGTTCAGGGTAATGAGTTAAAAAGAAACGAGCTAGTATATCTGTTTACGGCATCTACTATTATAAGATTAAGATCTAGGTGTTACTTCTATCCGCCCGAAAAAAAGGCATTTGCGGGAAGAACGCGTGATTCTGTCTACGAAATCAGATGGAGCACAGCATACGATATTATAATGAATAATAACTTTTTCTATAATGATATAGTATATATCCGAAAATTTGCAAAGAAACTTATAGAGTCATACGCAGTAAAGGAGTCATTATGAAATATTTATTCACTGCTGATTATAAACTAATTTCTGAATCGTATAATGGATTTTTACCACGAGATTTTTATCTTGTGAATAGTGAAACCGAGGACAGTGAGATAAAAGTAGTCAATAAAGAAAACAGTAAGACATTGTATCACACTTCTATAGACATAGCCATGGAAATATTTACTGGTAAATGTAAATATTGGACGCCTAAGTCTAGGGTGGAATACGCTAAGAAAGTAATACAATCGGAAATGATTAAACGTGCCTTATAAAAAAGAATGAAAGAGGTATAAATGAAAACTGAATGCTGGGTAAGACTAGGTGCTTCTATAAAAGTTGACCCGGAGAAAATGCAGAGCAATCCAGTGGAAACTTTAAAAGAAGCATTAGATACTGGAAAAATAAAATTAAATGGAGACACTTATTTCCCAAGTTTGTCTGGAAATGGAATATTGTCTGAATTCGATTTCAGTATAAATGAGGAAATCCCTATAAGAAGAGATAACATAGATTATGGCTACTAATAAACAAATGAAAAGGTCTGGAATAGCGTCGCCCCGGGGGCGGAATATATGTCTTAATTGTTTCTACGATTGGGGCGACCATATTGGTAGAGATTGTCCTACCAATTATGGAGAAACATACCCCGGGCCGTATTTTCATATGGTAAATGAAACTTGTAACCCTGATTCTATTGAAAACATGGATTATTAGGAGGTAAATATAATGTATATTATTATAGCTATACTCATGATATTTGTATGGTGGTATTTAACAAAAGGCAAAAAACCAAAAAAACGAAAATATCGTGGTTCATCTACGTATGCTACACAAGGATATATGGATGTGTCAAAGGCATTTTATTGCGATTCATGCGGATATAAAACCATACAAATAGCTAATTATGATGAAATCACGCAGACATGCCCAGGATGTGGACTATATGCAATATCTAGGACTAGATGATGAAAAATTATAGAGATCAAGAGATAATGGATTCTTGCGAGGTTTGCGCGCATGCGTTTTTATACCAAGAATACGACGAACTCAATCGTTTGTATTGTAATTATAAAAAGAACCGACCGCCGTGCTGTTCAGTTTATTTAGGTGAAGAGCCTTCTGATGAATGGAACGACTGGGAGGCACGCCATCGTGTCCGGAGGTGTGGTATATGTGACCACTTCAGACGTAGGAATATTTTGTAAACAAAAATAAAATCATGAGGTATAAATCATATTCTGAACTTCCGAAGAATACAACACTACGTATAAAGTCTAAGTATGACATAGTAAGATTTTTTAAGGGTAAAATATATGAGGGTTATACCGATCATAAATATATTTATTTTTACAAAACCGAACGAGATGGTGATGTGACAAGATGGCAACATGATAGAGAATCGTTTTTCCATAATTTTGAAATAGAAGATGCAGAAGTATCTTTGGATTATTAATATGTACAAGAAAAACGACGTAGTCCGTGCTGTTCCATATGATAGGCTTTCTGAAGTCTTGAAATCAGCTGTAGATGAAGAACAATATAAAAAAGTTGAAGGACGAGAAATTCTTATAATTGGTATAAGACTTGCTAATACTCCAGCCATATACCATATATATTGTTCAGGAGTTGAAATAGGCGGATGGGTGTGCCCTGGACATCTTATGGATAAAGACGGTATTATAGATTTAACAATAACTAAAGGAGAATAAAATACTATGAGTACTAGATGGAAACAAGAACTAGAGTCGGCAAAAGGTGATAAGTTTTCTTATGTAATAGATGGCAAAATACTTTTTCGCCGAGTTCCCATGAACTATATGGTCTTATCAAAAAGTGAATCAACACCTTGCTATTACACAAGATTAAGCAACGCCCTTAAGCGGATAGTTGAACTATCTCTTATAGAGGATATGGTATATAGTACAGGGTTTGAGGAACTTTTAGTAGAACTAGAAAAAGTGTACAAAAATATAGAAGAACTTGCGGGAGAGTACAAGACAACTTCAGATAATATGGGAAAATAGATCATGAGACATTTAACATTTAGGGAATGGCTTGAAATAGACAAGGATAGAGCTGAGGCGCACGAGTGGTCTCATTGTGATGGATCTGGAAAATGTATATGTGAATGTGGAAACATACACGATTGCGAAGAATGTGACGGACACGGAAATTTCTTGTATAACGTGTACGAAAAACAATTAGAAAAAGATGCTAAGCTTCTAGAGGAATTCAAAAAACGTGGATAAAAGAACAATATTAAAAACTCTAGATGGTTCAGAAAGCGGATCAACAGAAAAACTAGGAGAATCCGGAGGCAACAGAAAATGCGTATGCGGTAGGATTATACCTCCGGGATCGCATGCGTGGATGCATCGTGTATCTACTGGATCATGGCCTGTCAATGTTAATTTGTGTTTAATTTGTATTGTTCAATTATATATGAAAACAATGCAATTACATAGAAAGGAAGTTGGGGAAGAAGTCGAGAAGATGATAATAGAGTCCATATAGGAGAAATCATGCAGGTAAATCACAAACAATTAGAGAAAAGTATATCAAAATCTTATAGTACCGGTATTCCACTTTTTATATCGGGAACGACAGGTATAGGTAAATCGGTTACGGTATCTAAAATCGGCAGAGAAATAGCTTCTAGAGAAGACAGAGAATATGTGGAATGGAATCGGATATCTAGCGATAAAAAAGCTGAACTGGAATCAAATGCTGATGCCAGAAAGAAAGTGTTTATACTAGCAGATCTTAGGGTAAGTCAGCTAGATCCTTCGGATTTGCGCGGACTTCCAAGTATGAGGGATAACGCCTATGTCGAGTGGAAACCGTCTCTTCTTTTCAAGGTATTAAGTCTAGAACATACCAGAGGTATATTGTTTTTTGACGAGATAAACCTTGCTCCTCCGAGCGTTCAGGCATCAGCATATCAGATAATATTGGATAAATGTATCGGTGAGATATCTCTTAATCCTGATATATGCATAATCGGCGCGGGCAACCGGTTAGAGGATAAAGCCAATGTATTTGACATGGCTGCACCTCTCAAGAACAGGTTTGCTAGCGTAGGATTGAATATTCCCACTAAAGAAGAGTGGGTAGGATGGGCGTTAAACAATAGTATAGACAATAGAATAGTATCATATATAGAGTTTAGGCCCAGCCATTTGATGGCAGATATAAGTAAACTCAATACTCATAGCGATACCGCTTTTGCATCGCCGAGAAGCTGGGAGTTTTGTTCCCGTCTTATAGAAGGCGAGGAAAACATAGACGACCTTGAGAGATACGCATCTTCGGCAGTCGGAGACGGCGTTGCTATAGAGTTCAAGAGTTTTCTTAAACTGAGGACTAAGATAGATATAAACAAGTATTTTGATAAACCTGAGGAAGTTAAAGGTCTTGGACTAGATATGAAATGGTGTATGTTGTCTCTTATTGCTGACAAATATAAAAGCGACAAGAAAAGTCTTGATAAAGCTCTTGAATTCTGTAAGTATTTTGAACCCGATTTCAGCGTTACGCTCCTCAGGATGTTAAAACAGAGTAACGTATCTCACTTTTTCGGCAATGTTGATAAATGTAAAAACTGGGATGAAATAGCCAAGAAATTCGCGAAGTACTTAACACCGGAGGGATAATATGACTAAATTATCTGCATACGACGAGATAATAAGAGCTAAGGTACAACTTCAGAAAACACACCCGTTTTTCTCTTATCTTGTTTTACATCTTGTTCCTGTAGAGGCAGGAAAAATGATGAAAGAAATGGGCGCTCCTATAGGTGTAGATGCCGAGGGTACATTATATTACGATCCAGATGAAATATTGAAGTTCTCCCGAGACGAACTAAAAAGTGTACTTGTACATGAAGCAATGCATTTAGTGCTACTTCATTTGCTACGTGCCGGCTCTAGAGACAAAAGACTATACAACGTGGCTTCTGATATTGTAGTGAACGATATGTTAAAATCAAATGGGTTTCATTTGCCATCTTCAGGGTGCATAACAGATAGTGCCCACAAGATAAGAATAGGACCTATATGTGTTGAGAACGTAGATAAAAAAACAGCCGAGGAAATATATAATGAAATATATGCCGTAGCCGAGAAAGTACCTAAAACTAAGTTCGATATACACATGCATGGCAAAAAAAGGCCCAAAAAAGGTGAAGAAAGTGAGGGTATGGGTGCTGGTGAACTAGAGAAAGAAGCCAAGAAATGGAAAGGTGTCCTTGCAGAGGCTTCTAGTTATTCCAGACAACGCGGATTATTGCCGTCTGGAATGGAAAGAATAGTAGGAGAAATACTCCATGGTAAAGTTTCATGGAGACATAGACTATATAAGTTTATAACAAGCGAACTTCCTGTTGATTTCTCTTATATGAAACCCCATAAGAAATCGTTTTCAACCGGATTTTATATGCCTTACATTCAAAAAGAAAAGTTAGAGTGCGTTGTAGCCGTGGATACATCTGGAAGTATACAAGAGAAAGAGTTCCAAATATTTATGAGCGAGATATATTCAATATCCAAGGCGTTCCCGAATGTTAGCATGACCGTACTCATTTGCGACGCTAAGATACAAGACGTTATAGACTTAAATAACGCCACGTATAGTGATATCAAGGATATAAAGATAAAAGGAGGAGGGGGAACATCCCATACGCCTATAGTGGAGTGGATAAACAAGAATAAACCCACCACCAGAGTTCTGATATCCTTAACCGATGGGTATTCTGATATTGAAAGAGCGTATCCTAACCTTCCTGGAAGTTGTAAAAATATAATAGTTTTACCGCAAGGAGGTAAAGGTGGGTTAGAAAAATATGGTGAAGTGATTAATATTGTATAAAAGGAGCAGATATGAGTTTACCATCTATAGACGAACTTACGAAAAAATACGGGATGAGGCTTCCGTATAGTATTCAATATGGTGCTAGGAGAGCTCTCCTAGATTATACCGAAGCCCCCTTGGCTGCGTATGGCGTGGGATACGGCGCTATTGTATGCGTTATACACACGCAAAAAAATCTTAATATAGCATACAGAGTTTTTAATAGTTATAGAGGAGCAGAGGAAGTACAATTAGAATATGCATTAGAAGAAATAAGAAATAATAAACTTTTAGTTCATACAGCTATAGATGATGAACTCATAAAAAAGGGTAGATCTAAGTTTAGGAAATTTAAGAGGCCGCTTCTTGGTGAATGTACAGTAGTTATAAAATCTTATAGATTAGAAGATGAAAAAGAAGTGCATACTTATGATGACACCTATTCATACAGCTTTTACGGATTAAAATACGGAGGTATTCACGTACAGGGCAGATGGGGCTACTCATCTGAGATATCATATGTGGCAACAAATCTTAGAAAAGCACTAGAAGGTAAAATAGAAATACGCCGGTTTTCACATGGACAGGCACATAGACACAAGTATACCATAAGTAAAGGAAGAAATGTAGCTGAAAAAATGTTGACTGAAATAGATAAAATTTTGTTAAAGAAAGAACTGTAACGAATGAGATAAAATGGAGGGTATAATGAAAAGAAAAAAATCTAAATTATATAAATCAACACTTAATTATTTAAAAACGTTTGAAAATCGAGATACAAATGCGAGGTGGTGTCTTTCTGAACATAAGAAAAGATTAAAACGTTACGAAAAATTATGCCAATACGAACGAGAAAAAATAAAAGAATGGGAAGAATATATAAGCGATTTAGAGGCAGACAATAGAAGTCTTAAAATAGTAGAAGAAGCTATTCTTAAAATATTTAATGATAATTCATAAAAGAAGGAGGTTATATGGACTCTAAGGCCGTTATAAATGAAACAATAGATGATATCATAAAAGACATGGAACGTCTTAAAGAAGCAGTCTCTAAACTTGACTCTAAATCTAAAGACAAGATATGTCAAGGGTGCGCCGATAAAACATCAGAGATAATGATGTTAAAAAGAAAATGAAATTTAGACAAGGTGACCAAGTAATAAAAGCCCGGCGATATTCGGAAGACGTTTATTGTAAGTTCGGCGGAGGCCCAACAGGCGTTCCTCTAGGAACAATGGGAAAAATAGAAAGAATGGACGGCAGAAGCGAAGCGATAGTCAAGTTTCGTAATGGCCATAGATGGTGGGTTTCAACTAAGGAATTAGATCATGAGGTAACCAGTTTTGACTACTAAACAAACACTAGAACCCGGAGACGTGGTTACAGTAAAGTCTTGGGATGAAATAAAGAATACCGAGCATTCTATGATAGCTAAACCTATTTATTATAATGCTTTCGGAGGATGCACAGTAAAGATATTAGAAAAACGTGATTCCGAGTTATTTAGAGGTAAAATAGTAAAACACCCTCCAGGTCATACACGATATGACATAATAAACTTGACTGTTGGCCCTAGAGGTGTAAAACATATAGGAAAAAATATGAGTTTTGATTATTAACAAGGAGAAATAAGATGAAATTAAAAGATTTAATTATGGAAACACCGTGTTCGAAAGTTCTGGAGTCTATGGTAGATTTGCATAAACAACATGCTGCGGCTATATTAGAATATAAAGAATTGTTCGAAATACTTCGAGAAACAAAACCGTATATTTCATCGGAAAAACTTTCTATAATATTAGATAAAGGAACAGTAGATGCTAGATACGATTATATAACCGCAACAGGGTTTTTAGACGGAGACGAATACACCATGGAAGATATACCGGTAGACCAGTGGCTAGGATATGAAATTGCCAAGGAAACACTTGAAAGTTGGTCGCCTGGGCAAATAATAGCCACGTGTATGCAAGAGATGGCGTGGTGGAGTTATGACAACGGGTATGATGTGGAAATACTTTTAGATAATATAAAGGAGATACTAGATGAGGCTACTTCTTCTAATGGCCATGGTGTTTGAAATATCAAATGTATATTATACTCAACCCAGATGCGAAATGGCATTATTACGAGGAAAAGATGAAATTGATAAATGGGTGGAATCAAATCCATACTTTGCAGTAAAGTATCTAGTATTAACTATAATTTTAGGAATACCATATAGTATATTAACAATATTATTGATGGTTCACCAATATATCCAAGGATACATACTTGTTGGTATAAGTATACTTATGAGCAGAAAAAAAGTAAGAGCAATAGTATTCGATCGACCTTGGATTTATGCAATCCAATGTATTTTATACTTAGGTGTTATAGTATGGGCTTACTTGATAACGTAAAATACGTTGAAGGAGGTATAAATGACTTTTCGTGATATTATACATAGAATAAACCCGTGGTCTCGTAAACCCGTGTACAAATGCGATCCTAACCCAAGGTGTAAATCTAAAATTTCTTTTCGTGGTGATAATGGAATGTACGAACGTACAACGTTCCATTGCGATTTAAAAGATACTGAAATGCATGGTATATACCACGTCGCACACGGGATTATTGGAGATGAAACATCTAGTAAAGCCTATATAATTAAGTGGAGAGATGTATAATGTTACGCGGGAATGCATGTATAGGAAAAACTGTCATTGTAAATAACAAAAGGATAAAAAGCTATGGACTGGAAGGTATTATAAAACATTATGACGAATGGGATCATTTATATAAAATAAAGTTATTTGATAATACCAAAAGAGATGTTCGGCTTAAAAGAAGTAGTTTTAAAGTAATTTATATGTCAGGTCTGATGGAGTATTAAAAATGATAAATTCATACAGTGAGTTAAAAAACGGAGATTGTGTTGAAATAGACCACCCTGATAGAAAAGATGAGCGAGTAATAGGAATTATAGAATTTTGTTCTTGTAATTGTGGTAAGCCTTATGTATTATCAGATATATTTCCTAGCGGTAAGTGCTATTTGCATAGAAGCACACCTGCTAAATATAATATGGAATTTTCTATTTCAAGCATGGACTACTGAAAATGAAAAAAATAGTAAACATCCACCAGTTGAAACACGGCGACTCTGTAAGATGCCGCATAGACGGTATAAATATAGACGATGCAAAAATAAGCATTGAAGAGTACAGTGACCAGAAACGAGTGTACATTTGTCAAAACTTTAAAAATGGCGAATCGTGTTCTGATAGACAAGGCTATAGATTTTCTTGGATTATTTATTATACCGGTGGACGATTCAATGGAGCAGGCGATCCTGTAAAATGTTTCGATTCATTTGATGTACATGACCTAGTAGTCATAGATGGCGATATGTCGTTTGGATACTGATATGAAAACCGATATGATTAGAGTTGAAAAATTTGAGGATCTCAAAGAAATAGGAAATGGTGATATTATCCGTATTCAAATACACACCGGGGCTTTTTCATCTCCTACAATACATGAGGGCCCTGCTGTACGGCATAAATCCTCCAGTCTAAGATCTGCATATCTTTTTATATGTACTGACACTCTTGATGGTAGAAGATTACCAGTAGAGTACCGGCATGGTAAACTGTATACCTTCGCAATTGGAGCCTCAGAATTTGAAAGATCTAGAATATGGATGAAACCGACGCAAATAGATATGGACTATTAGGAGAAGTTTATGTACATATATATAATAACAGCTATTTTATGGGGATTAATCACCTATAAATACAATCGAATGGCCGGGAAGGAAAAATCCCTTATAGGGGCGATTTTTAGTGGAATTTTTTATCCGGCTTTTATGATTATATCGATTTTTAGATTCACGAAACAGGTCGACGATATTATTATGAAGGAAATGAGAATAAAAAGGAGGTACTAAAGTGATCATACCTATGGTTATAGAAGAAACAGGAAGGTCCGAGAGAGCCTATGATATATACTCTAGGCTACTAAAAGATCGAGTGGTTTTTATAGGAACAGAAATAACAGATGCTGTAGCCAATACTATTATAGCACAGCTTTTATTTCTTGAGAGCGAAGACAGTACAAAAGATATATCTGTATATGTAAATACACCTGGAGGTGTTGTCACTTCGGGGCTTGCTATATATGATACGATGCAGTATTTAAAATGCGATGTATCAACTATATGCGTCGGGCAAGCCGCGTCTATGGGAGCACTCTTATTAGCTGCGGGACAAAAAGGAAAACGTTTTGCATTAGCACACTCTAGAGTAATGATACACCAGCCTTTAGGCGGCGTGCAAGGTCAGGCAACGGATATAGGAATACAGACTAAAGAAATAATGCGTATAAAAGATATATTGAATAATATACTGGCGAAACACACCGGAAAAGATGTCGGAAAAATAGCTGAGGATAGTGATAGAGATTTTTTCATGACAGCAGAAGATGCTAAGAAGTACGGTCTTGTTGATAACGTTATAGTAAACAAGGAGGAAATGTAGTGGGTGACATGATGGATTGTCCTAAATGCAAAAGAGAACTTATTGATGGTTGTGAGTTCTGTCCTATATGTGGATGGGATTTGTCTAAACCATATTCTCCAACAGCAGAAGAAGTTCTGGGTATAAGTCCCGAGAAATCCGTGGAACTAGTACAGGAACTTTGTCCGGATGGAACAAACCCGATGGACACCGGTAAAATAATATCTAGTATATTAGAATCCGATTGGACAGAGAAAGAAAAAATAGCCGCGGCCTATGGATATGGTATGGTAATAGGTAATCCTATGGTACAAACCCTAGGCGAAATGCTAGGCGGGCTATTAGACGATATAGATCCAGAAGATTTTATGTAGTTAGTTGGGGAGTAGACGAACTGGCAGAGTCACCGGTCTTTGGAACCGGAGGTTGCAGGTTCGAATCCTGCCTCCCCAGCCAAAATAAAAAAAGGAGGTTTGATATGATATCAAACATAGTAACAGCCTTATTAGGTACTATTACCGGAGCGCTTATAGGCGCAGTGGCCCTTGTTTTTAAAGGAGCGATTATATCTGGTATCGGTGCTTTATTTGGCGCCTGGGGATTCCTGAGCGCATACTTAGTATGCATCGTGATAGGAGCCTGCATTGGCGCACTTGCTGGTCTTGTTATGAGCATATACATTATGATTACAGGCGACTGAGGACACCTGTAACGAGAGATTATAAACAAAATGGGGTAGTCATGCTATATAAGAAAAAACGTGCTTATAAGAGCCAATATGTAACAAATGCAGGTCTTGTATGTTACGGGATTATTTTTATAGGCTTACTATTATCGGTTTTCTTTAGAAAAGCTGAAATAGGTGCTATAGCATGTCTTATCGCAATGTGTATAATCTCCGTTTTCCGATAGAACAATTATGAGACTAGGATGGGGTGCCACCATGTACAGTATGGTGTTTTCTATACCGACATTAGTAGGTATAACAGCCATAGACGTGGTGGCCCCCATATTTCGCGAGGGATTAAGTACGTTCGCCACTCTAGTTATTTCATTTCTGGTGGGGATATGTATTATAATAGCAGTAGGCCTTATTATCGGGATCGTAGTGTCGAAATTATGTAAAAAGAAATAATATTATGAGGTACGTAAACAAACTAAAGATGGCGAACATTTTGTTACGGAATATTAAGTCACGAATGGAGAGATTAAAAGAACTACAGCGACTTGCCAATAATGTTTTTATGGCAGAGCGAGCAATGTATAGGTACTATCATCATAGTTATAAAGTATATGATATACAAGAGATGACAATAGAAATACGTGACGAATTAAAAAACTTGATGAAAGACATACCGCTCAATAAAAGTTATGTAAAATTAATTAAGAAAGGAACCGGGAAGAGATTTAAGCAAAGTCATAATAAAAAGTGGGATCACCATACACTTCCGATGGTAGAAGCCTTTCATCATTCCAAATTTTTTCTAGATATGGCTATTAAATATGGAGAAGAGCTGGATACAGCTCCTACTCAGTTACCTGAAGGTTGGGGAGCGTTGTTACATTTGTATAATATACGATAAAAGGAGAACTAAAAATGCTAAACAAATTCACCAGAAGAGCGCAGAAAGCTATTATATCAGCACAGGAAAAAGCTAAGGAATTTAATCATGATTATGTATCGTCGCATCATATATTGATGGCGATATTAGAAATGCGAGAAGGTATCGCATTTGAAGTGTTGAAATCTATGGGGGTTAATCTAGATAATTTATCTAGCGACATAAAAGGCACTATAGATGATGGAGATTGTGTTCTTTTGAGCGGAGACCGTCCTATGACACCGGATGCTAAGAAAACTCTTAGTAATTCTATAAAAGAAGCCCAGGAAATGGGCCACAACTTCGTAGGAACCGAGCATGTTCTTTTAGGAATAGTACGAACAGAAGAGCCTACCATAGACAGAGTATTAGGGAAACACGGCATCAATAGTCGCACGATACGTTCGATTACTTATGATATTCTAGGACAGAGTGCGTTTACTTCAGCGAAAAAATCTGGAAAAAGAGAAAAGAGTGAGACACCAAATCTTGATAAATATAGTAAAGATTTGACTCAAATGGCAAGAGAAGATAAGTTAGACCCTATCGTGGGACGCGAAGAGGAAATAAAGCGGGTTATACAGATACTTTCTAGGAGAACAAAGAATAATCCTATACTTATAGGTGAAGCCGGTGTGGGTAAAACTGCGGTGGTCGAAGGATTAGCACAACGTATAGTAGAAAACAAAGTTCCGGAGCTTTTAAAAGACAGGAGAGTTGTCACATTAGATCTTGCTGCTATGATAGCAGGCACAAAATATAGAGGCGAGTTCGAAAAGAGACTTAAGTCCGCATTGGACGATGTCATAAACTCTAGCGGAAAAGTTATTCTTTTCATAGACGAACTTCATACGGTAATAGGTGCCGGATCCGCCGAAGGTGCGATGGACGCATCCAATATAATGAAACCATCGCTTTCTCGTGGAGAAATACAATGTATAGGTGCTACTACTCTTAATGAGTATAAGAAGCATATTGAAAAAGATGCGGCACTAACTAGAAGGTTCCAGCAAGTTACCATAAACCCGCCGTCCGTCGATGAAACAATAGAAATACTTAAAGGACTTCGTGATAGGTATGAAGCACATCACCAAGTATCATATCCGGATGAAGCCCTGGCACTTGCTGCGACATTATCTGATAGATATATAAGCGACAGGTTTTTACCAGATAAAGCAATAGATGTTATAGACGAGTGCGGTTCGCGAGCTCATCTGGAAGCAAGCGATCCTCCGGATAGTATTACTAAGATGGAACGACATCTTGAAAATATAACTAAAGAAAAGAAAGAGGCTATTGCGTCTCAGGAATTTGAAAAGGCTGCAAATCTTAGAGATAAGGAGAAGGAAATAGAGAATAAAATAATCGAGGATCGCAAGAAGTGGAGAAAAGAAAGTCAAGACAGTTTTCGAAAGATAACTGAAGATGATATAGCCGAGATCGTAGCAAAATGGACAGGTATACCGGTGAATAAAATAACCGAAGACGAGTCTAGCAAGCTTATAAATATGGAGAAAGAACTGCACGAGCGGATAGTAGGACAGGAAGAAGCAGTCTGTAAAATATCCAAGGCAGTACGTAGAGCAAGAACAGGCGTGAAAGATGCTAGGCGTCCTATAGGATCGTTCGTGTTCTTAGGGCCCACCGGCGTGGGCAAAACCGAACTGGCTCGCACTCTTGCGGGATATATGTTCGGCGATTCCGATGCAGTTGTTCGTATTGATATGAGCGAGTTCATGGAACGACACTCAGTATCTCGACTGATAGGTGCTCCGCCGGGATACGTTGGTTACGAGGAAGGCGGTGTATTAACAGAATCAGTAAGACGTAAACCATATTCTATTGTATTGTTTGATGAGATAGAAAAGGCACATCCAGAGGTATTTAATATATTGCTTCAGATAATGGATAACGGGAAGATAAGCGATAACTTAGGTCATACGGTTGACTTTAGGAATACTGTCATAATAATGACGTCTAACATAGGAACCCGGGATCTTAGTAAATCCAAAGCTGGATTTGGTCAAGGCGATAGACGTCTCATAGACTACGAGGAAATAAAGTCTAGAATGTTAAAGGAAACCAAGTCGACCTTTAAACCTGAGTTTGTAAATAGACTTGATGACATAATAGTATTTCATCCACTCAATATGGGACACATAAAAGAGATTGTTGATATTCTCATAGACGATCTGAAAAAGAAACTCTCAGAACAGCAGATAGATATAACAGTGTCTAGTAAAGTAAAAGACTTTATTGCTAAAGCTGGATTTGAACCAGAGTATGGAGCCAGGCCTCTGCAAAGAGTTATAAGGAATTATATAGAGGACAAACTAGCAGAAGAAATGCTTACTCAAGAAATAACGGCACCAGCTAAGATAAGTATAGTAATGAAAGGAGGCGAGATTGCGTTCAAAAAGAAGTGATACTCCAGATATTGTACATCATCTTAGGAAAAAAGGTGGAGCAGTATACTGCGCGCATAAGGATATACGCAATTTCCTAAGTTTTTTAGAAAAATATAAAGAAGAAGGGTTTAGATGGGTAGAAGGACAGAGCCCTATTAGATATGTTCCGTCAAGTGATTGTGATGGATTCGTCATATATATACATGACGGACATTTAACATATGATGATGAAATGACATACAACCCGGATAGACACATACTTTTCCCGTGGGAATGTAGTCTAGATTATTAGAGGGATGACAAATGATAATTAGAAAGCTGAAATTAAAACTTAATAAAACACAGGAGCAACAGCTTGATACTTGGCTGTGGAGGTTGACCGGCGTTTATAATTGGGCTATTAAGAAAATAGAGAATAATGCTAAAAATAAAATTTATTTTAGTAAATATGATTTTCAAAACTTACTCGCTGGTCATGGAAAGAAAATTGATATTCCGTCTCATGCCATTCAAGGAGTACTTATACAAGCGTATACGGCATGGGAAAGATGTTTCAAAAAAATGTCAAGAAAGCCGAGATTAAAAGGTGTGAGAAATAAACTAAATTCTATACCCTTTCCTGATCCGATTAAACCACCTGAAGGTAATAAGATAAGTATTCCAGGAATGGGAAAAGTGAGGTTCCATAAACAAGATATACCAGAAGGAGCAATAAAATGCGGTAGAATAATTAAAAAGCCTTCGGGTTGGTATTTATGCTTATGGATAGATACTGTCCATACGTTCCCGGTCAAGAAAACAAAGGATGAGGTTGGCATAGACCCCGGTTTTTCGACGCTATTGACATTATCCAATGGAGAAAAGATCGAGAATCCGCGAGAGCTAAGAAAAGGAGCAGAGCGGTTAGCTCAGGCTCAACGAGCTGGTGATAAAAAACTAGTTGCACGATTACATGAGCGACAAGCCAATAAAAGAAGGGATAGAAATCATAAGATAAGCAGGAAAATAGTAGAAAACTATAAAAAAATATATTATTCGAAAGACAATTTTAGTGAACTTGCAAGAACACACGGTAAATCTGTATCAGAAGCAGGACTAGGTCAATTGATAAGTACGATAACCTATAAAGGCAGTGCATGCGATAGGGAAGTTATACCAGTTGATTCACAATTCACCACCATGACTTGTTCTGTCTGTGGGTCCAGGACGGGCCCATCAGATTGGGATAAGCTTGCGGTAAGGCAATGGAACTGTGCTTGTGGGGCACAGCATGACAGAGATATTAACTCTGCACGCAATGTTCTATTAGCTGGGGCAGGATCTGCCCTCAAGGCGACGGGAAAAAACCGTGGCAATTGACAGAAATCCCCATAATTTATCTGTGGAGATGATCAGGAACCTGTTTGAGAGGGAGGAACAAGGAGCAGATACATCGATATTAGAAGTATTATGTGGGGAGGATCAGCATTGCCGCTGTGGAACCGCGGCTTATGGCCAGCCGAGGGGGTGGCGCAGCGAAGGTGACGATCAGTGCAGGCCTTATGTAATTGTGAGGGGAATCAACAGTTGAATAGTTCGCCTCTTTTTAAAGTAATAAAAAGGAGGTAGTATGCCCTTCATATGTGAAATGTGCAGTAATAAAACAGAGTTTATACGGACAATGCATATGGTAGAGTATGCTACACAAGAGATGTTAGTTACTGAAGAAGATGAAGAAATCGATTATCTAGAATATGAAGTGTACGATTCAGATGTGGGAGACATTGAATTTAGATGTGCAGAGTGTAATAGCGAATGTATAGAAGAAGTTTCAGAAACTGAATGGGAACAATGGCAAGGACCGGTTCACGTGGAAGAAAAGCATAGTTTTTCATACTGATGAGATTTTTAAAAAAGTTTATAAACTCAATACTATGTCCGTGGGAAGCCTACGAGACAGCAGAGGAAAAATTTAATAAAACAGTAAATGGATTAGAAACCATGTTCATAAAATCTTTAGAACTAAAAAGATATTATGATGTAGAGTCTATATGTACAAAAACGTGCAACATGTTTAGAGGCTTTGAAAAATATGCTAGTCCTAGTTATATGCAAAGATATAAATTATTGTTAGAAACCATGGTGTTCGAATTAGATGAACATTTAAAAATATATAAAGGGCCATGGACTGATAAATTATATAAATCTAAAAATAAATGTGAATCAACTTTATCTGATATAAATAAACATATAAAAGAAGGAGGATAAAGGATGTTCAAGATAATATGCGAATGTGACAACAATATAACATCAACTAAGAAATATACCATAGATGCTGGTACAGAATATTCTTGTTCTAAATGCGGAAACGTATATTATGTGTACGATGAGCCTATTCTACATGAAACAAGTGAATGTAAAGATGAAGTGTGTCCTAAATGCGGTGGTCACTTGCCGTTTTACGGATCTTGTGCTGAGTGCGATTATGTACCAGAGGAAGATTATCTAGCATGATACGAGGTAAACTCTTCAAGTTTATTGTTATACTAACAGCACATGTAGGTATGGCAATTATAACAACTCTTATGTCTGATAAAATTTTAGAAAAAATGAGAAAAATGGGAGCGCAGAATGAGAGCGATGATAGCGATTGAGGGAAGTACCATAGATCATATACTACAAGCGATAGATAAAGTAAGGATGGAAATAAATGCGAACAGAAAAGAAAACATCGGATATTCAGAGGATTATAGATACAGATACGAGGTTGATATATCTGGTGATAGTGAAACTTTTTGCGACTGGTTAAACAAATGATAAAAAGTAAAGTGATAGAAATTTTAAGTGAACGTTCGGGCTTTATTGATGGTATAGCATGTACATTAAAACAAACGAGAGAAACTATTGCAATGGATGAACCAGCAATAATAGATGGATTCTGTTTTAAATACCAAAAAGCATGCGCTCAGTCATGTCCATTGTTCGACGACATGGAGAAATATGATCCCTGTGTGAAACTTTATACCACTTTAGCAGGTAAATCCGGATGGGTGCTCCATGAAGATGCACCATACATGAAAGTTAAAGACTTAAAAACTAAGGAAAAAATATTACAGGATCTAGAACATATTATTGGAAGCGGTGAAAAAAGTTTTGGGTATTAAAGGAAAGAAAAAAAGGAGTATGTTAATGAAAACAAAACTTGGAACTAATGATGTACTGTTGACGTGGAGACATCACGTGCCTACCATGATAAGAGGCCGTGAAACAGAAAGTACAGTGTGTTTTTTGCTGGATCCAGAAACAAAAAATGTGGTGTCCAAAGGCGAGGCCATTCTTGCACCGCAGGACAATTATAGCAAGAGCACAGGACGGAAGTATTCTCTTAAACGAGCACTTCAAAACCTTGAGTTAACCAAGGAAGCAAGAAAGGCCGTATGGGAATCGTATCTTAGCAGATAAGGACATAACTATGAGTAAACCAAGATGGTCTGTATCAGATGGAACGAGGTTCTCTCCAAAATCCGGTGCTAAAGACTCGGACAAATTACCAGCCGGGATATATGAAATAGCTAGAACACCAGTCGGAATGTTTTTCCAGAAACTCCCGAACTACAAAGACAAGCTCATACTGACAGGAGACCTAAACAAAGAGATACTAGAAGACATAGAAAAGTTCTGGGATGCTAAGCCCCTGTACCAAAAATACGGGCTAGCTCACAAACGCGGAATCCTTCTGTATGGTGAGCCCGGAACAGGAAAAACGTGTTTAGTTAAGATAATATCTAACGAGTTCATAAAAAGAGACGGGATCGTACTCAAAGGCGACCAGGCTATGATGAACTTTGATTCAACATACAACATGCTGCGCGCTGTTGAGCCGACACGTCCGGTCATGTTTTCGTTTGAAGATATAGATAGTATATGCGAACAAGGTGGAGAAGAAATGATAATAGATGTTATGGATGGACATATTAATGTGGAAAACACAGTGTTTTTGTCCACGACAAATCATTTGGACATGCTTCCGCCGAGAGTAGTAAGACCGTCCAGATTTGATGTAATAGAGGAAATAGGCGACCCTAGCGACGCTATGAGAGAAGATTATATCAAATCTATTATACCCGAAAGCGAACGTAAGAAGATCAATGTAAAGACGTGGGTTAATAAAACAAAAGGATTGACATTTCCTGAGATAAAGGAAATCTTTCTTGCTGTCAACGTGTTCGGGCATACTTTCGAGGACGCACTTAAACGTATAGCAAGGAACGTCCACTAAGAGATAAGTCATGCCTTTTAGTGGTGCGTTTTTCCTCGGTATCATAGCCGTTCTGGCTATGGTGCAGATATCAGTATTTCGAGCACTTCCGCCGTTCTTTCGGCGGGTGCTCGCATACTATCCTATGATGGCAATGTCATTAAACTTTTTATTAAGTTTCGTGATACTGTTTTTCACTGGGACAGCATATTTTGTAGGGCCTATGAATTTAGGAGCCAGTGTTGTCTTTGGATTATATATTATAGGATATAAGAAATACCGAGACATTAAAAAGGTGAAAAGGGGGTTTCTAAGGTTCCCAACGTTTGTTGAAGAAAGCAAAGGTAACTTTATATTTTAAGACAATGAAATTTATAATTTATGCAATAGCCCATACAGCACATGAACTTAATTCATGGTTATCTGAAAATACTGTAGATACTGGAATGGATTATGCATTAAAAGCTATCGGAACATATCTATTCATTATGATATGGGCGCCGTACTTTATTATGCATTTAGGTGCATATGATGTAATGCCAGCGGTAATATCAAATGGATGCTTGGTTGCGGCTCATTGCGCTAACGCAACTCTTCTTATTATGTTCAGCTTTATAGCATCTGGTGTTATTATGTTAGCTTTTCCCTTTGGTATCGGGATTTTATCTTTTCTTGTAGGAAAGCATTTACTATACCCATTAGTAGAATACGCCAGCGAGAGAATAGATAAAATGTGGAAGAACTGGGAATCCTTACAACACATAACACCAGGGTGCGTGGTAGATATACTAAACTATCGAGCAAGATTAATAATAGGATTAAGTGCTCTCACGGAATCGTATCCTATAGTTCACGAAATCAAAAGAATAACAGGCAAAGTAGTTATAATTGTAGATGATCAAAAGTATGAGTTGAATGCTAGAGACATTGAGTGTCGTATCCCAGCGGGATCCATATCTATGGATTATTAAAATGAAATACAAAAGAAAAATAAGACGTCGAGTAAAAAAGATAATAAAAAAATCCGGATTAAGCGATTATGAAATCGCAACAATTACCAGAGAAAGTAAAGAACTAGTACGCCGGTGGAGAGAAGGAAAACGTAGTATACGCCCTAACCAGTGGCTACTATTATCTTCGTCTCTAGAAATAAAAGATTATAGATTGACGGATATGATAGATAAAGACGAAGAGCGATACGCATTCACGTTTAATAACATTTATGAGGAGTACCATAATTATGTAACATACATAGTAAATAAGTATAAGATACCAGAGACAATATCCGTGGACAGAAACGATATAGAACAGGACGTATTATACAAAATATTTGCTAGGATGGATATATATGATAAAGACAAATCCATAACAGAATGGATAAGTTGTATGACACGGTCGTATGTATGGAACTTAATAAAAAAGCACTATGCTTTAAAACGAGGGGGTGACACATTTATGGAAGTAGGAGAAGTTTTGGATATCGAGGAATATGATCAGCCTGAAGAGATCTCAGAATTTGATGACCATACGTGTAAAGATCTAGTTAATAGAGCAATGGTTCACCTTGATTCTAGAGAAGAATGTGTAATAAAAATGCGTTACTATGAAGGGTTTACTCTAGAAGAATGCGGTCTTGTATTTGGGCTTACTAGAGAAAGGATAAGACAAATAGAAGAGAAAGCGTTAAACAAAATGAAGGATATTATAACAAATGAAGAATAGTAGACGTATAGAAACTTTGGTAATAGAGATAATAGGTGTACTAGTTTTATTTACATTTTTTGGATTGTTGAGTGTTTCTATGGAAAAAGTAGAGACATCTAGTTTCGAGAAAAACTACATAGATAACCAAGCTCTGTATGCTGGAAAAATAACCGATTACTATTATGATAATCATCGACCTGTTCGATTTTCCTATGTACACAATACCATATTAGCCGTTCAAAAGTATAGAAAAATTGTCTTTGATAATAAAACATTCAGTGATTTAGATTTGTTGGCACTTGCTATGATAGAATCAGACTTCAATCCATATGCTATAAGTCATAAAAATGCAGTAGGTGTGTTTCAGATAACACACGTAGATGAGTATATAAAATCCAGCAGTGGATTTAAAGACCCATTCGATATATATTGTAACACTAGAATGGGGCTGGAAATACTCAGAGATAAATATAATCATCACAAAGACAGAAAAATGGCGATCATAGGTTATAATGGAATTGTCCATGATGAGGATGGAAACGTAAGGGATAATTTTTACATAAAATGGCTGAATGCCCGGTCTATACTGGATAGTATGTAAAATAAAAAGTAAAAAAGAGGTGAAAGGTGTAAATAATGAAACTAGTTGAGGTGTGTAATTCTATCGAACGTGCTATATTCGACGGAGACGATAAACTTCCTGAACCTATAACGCTCAAAGAATTCAGGGGTGGGAAATTAAAAGGTGCGGATATTGGACGTTATAGAATTATAGAACAAAATCCTAATACTAAAAGTGAATTTGCCAGGAGATCTAGAGAAGGTCATAAGATACTATGGGTTTTCAAAGATGGCGAGTACTATGCCAGATATGAAGATGGTATATTACATAAAGGACAAGAAAGCTATAAAAGATCTATAGAAATTAAGTATGAAATATCAAATTTTAGAAAACTAGATAATGATAAAGTAGTAGCAATATCGGATATTGCGTACGGAGATGTAACTATAAAAGGTGTCAAGCTAATTAAAGGTAAGAGGGGTATGTTTTTAGGAATGCCGTCAACCAAAGATCAATCAGGAACGTGGCACGAAAACATTAGCATACCACGTAGTTTCAAAGAAAGTATTCTTGAAGAAATGCTTGTAAAAGCAAAGGAGTGAAATATGAGTTTTAATCATGACGCTGAGTGTATATACGAAGCTTGCGGAGTAGACCAGGAAAAATTACAGCCCGTGATCCAAATGCTTGAGGAAATGTTTAATAGCGATGGCCCGAGTCCTATGTCAAAAGCAGTGGAAGATATATGTGAAATGGGATTAACCGACGTAGAACTTGTTCTTGCGGGATACACTTTAAGTAGTGCAAAGGATAAAATTGCCGCACGTAAAATGTTCAAACATATGCTGGGCGGATTAGAGACCTCTATGGGTGGAATCATGCGCAAAGATGACAAAAAAGATGAGCCCAGCATATCTGAAGAAGAGAAAGGTCGTCTAGAAGATATATTCAAGGATATAGACAAGGATTCTGAATAAATGTATAACGTGGGAGATATTTTTCGATTAAATCCTAATATATCCCCAGATAAATTCAAGTCCGCAGGATCTCGAGATCTTATAAAAAATGGAGTTGATGATATATACAAGTACTCTATGCAAGTGTCTAAAATTACACGATATAGTAAAGGTAAAGAAGACAAAGACAAATATGTTTTATTTCCTAATGCCGGATTTATTACATCTAATGGTTTCTTTGATTGGGAAACTATAAAGGTAATAGACTTAAGTTACTGAGGTAATATTATGAATTCAAGACTTAGAAATACTATAATGTCTATCACAAATGCTGAATATAGGAAACATTTAGTAAATGTAAAAGCTAAGGAACTACATTTGCGAGATCTCATAGGAAACTACGATTGTTATACAAATGAGAATAGATTAGTGTTCTTTTTAAAAGACTACACAAAGACATTATTTCCAGTGAACGCGTATATAGAAAAACAAGGTCGTAGGAAAGTAGAAGAACTTGCTGATAGGTTCGGGCCTTTTTAATACTAATAACAGGAGTGTGAAATGAATATAGAGAAATCCAAGAAGTGTGTAGAAACTATAAGACAGATGGAAACGTTTGTGTCTGGACTCGAACAGTTAAAAGATCCAGAACTTAGAGTAACAGTTACCGGAAATCAAGTACAACAAAACGGTCTTATGGCACAGGCTGTTCCTGGTGTGTCTATGCTTGTCGATAGAGGAAACACCGAGCTTTTCGATATTATGATAGAGAATATAAGACGCGAGATCGTTGAAAAGAAACAAGAACTTCGAGAAGAAGTTACTGGAGAAAAATCCAAAGGTAAATTTGAAGAGGATATAGGAAAACTAGTAGAGGAAATGGAACGATATTCCAGAGACATGGCTAAAGGAATATCTGTAGATGCATTGCTTGATTTAATAATAAATGAAACGTTTACATCTGGAGTATATAAAAAGTCTGGAATGACTGCTAGTATAGCTGTTAAATCTCACAATATATCTGGAACAATAGAAAGCGAGTATACCGAGTTAGAGTATGACGAAGAAGAAATAACTAAGGACATCATGAATTATTTCAGATACGCCGGTATAAACGGAACTATTGTGGGAATAAAAAGAATGGGCGAGTCTGAATGAAAATTGAAATAACTAGAATACGCAAAGCCGAGGGTACTACAGGAATACATGTGTTCATGGATATAGAATTTACTCACGATTCATTAGGAAAATGGAAACAGAAAGGGTTTAGGGTAGCTTCTAAAAGCGATGGTACATTATTTGTGGGATTACCTTCTAGGAAAGGATCAGATGGAAAGTACCATGCACAATTTATTCCAGATGAGGAATCACCTCTTAAGAAACTCATAGATGAAACATTATTAGACGAGTTTAAAAGGTATCGATCGGCAGATAGTGAAAAATTGAAAGATGCCGCGATAGTTATACATGAGCAATTACATCGAGGTGAACCAGTAATAATGGGTAAAAACATTATAGAATTCAAGGGAACCAGTAGAGGTATATCTTTTATGGGTTATAGGTTTATTACACAAAACAAAGACTCTGATACATCTTATGGTAAAATGGCACAAGAAGGAAAAAAGATCACTTGGGTGTGTCATGGAAAGGAATACATAGCTAAAGTTATAGACGGTGTGTACTATGGATCATGACTTTGTTATTGGCGCAACAGCAAAGGTAAAAAAGAACAGTGATGCATACGATATGATTGGGCTAATAGGCAAGATAATAAAAATTGATAATGATATTATTTGTTTAGAATTTCCAAAACCTATAGAGAGGGGGCACGACGGACAAGGTAGTGGAAAACTTGGATACTGTTTTTGGTTTATTGACGATGAAGTATGTATAGTCGAAAACGGTAATGAAGGCAAAATGTTCGCGTATTAATATGGAATATATAGTGGGACAACGAGTTATAGCAATAAAAGGAGGCGCTTTTATTAAGGGTAAAAGCGGAACTGTTATCATTACAGATATGGCAAGCAAAATTCATATGATAGAGTTTGATGAGAACGTCGGAGGCCACGATGGTGCCGGTAGAGGGAAAAAAGAACATTGCTGGGCTGTAAGGGAAAGTGCATTATGTCCCGAGTTTATAGGACTAGATTATTAACCAGGAGGTTATATGCTTATAATAAATGATAGGATATTACCAGAATACGTCGTGGACAAAAACATGAATCTGGTATCTTTCAATAGTCTGAAATACAGAACCAAAGAAAAAGTATTTATACATAGCCAACACATTTCAGTGTTAAAAGGGCGTCCTTTTCTTAAAGAAAAACTCGAGAAAACCAGTACTGTAATGAAACTTAGCAGTGGTTTTACTGGAAAAGAGTTCAAGAAAATAAAAGACAAGCTTCACGCCAAAGAATACATTGTACAATGGGATATAAAACGTATACACGGTGGCGCACAAGGTTCTCGAGCACCAGGTAGAATAGAATTTGGTAAAACCCAAGTAATTGAAGATATACTAAAAAGACTTAACATGTGGGATGCGTATCAGAAACTTCCCATGGCAAAACGAATGGACAGAATACATAAAATATTTGGACCTATGGAAGAATTCAATACAAAACCTCGTGTGAAAATAGGAACAGAAACCGATTATAATCTAGAAGGTCTTATATTTGCTGACGAGGAGTGGATGGAAGCAAATGGTATACCCTTTGGTGCGAAAACAACTTTAGCCACTAAAGGACTATTAGTTCCTATTAAATTAAAGGATTACGATATACTTATTCCTAGTAATGAAAATAAGTGGAATCTTACAGAGGAACAACTGTCCAGTACAATAAGGTGGAGACCCGATCAATCGCCAGAGTACGCCTTTAGTAGGAATTTAAGAAGATGGCCAACTGCAAGGTTTGACATGCTTTCTATACTAGATATTCGGCCCGGACGGGATTTCGACATAGACATAGATGATATAAAACGCATATACGAAACAGGAGAAATAACACCGGACGAAATGTATAGTCTTTTTAGTTACAAAAACAAGGACAATGAAACAATACTAAGAAATGAAGGAATAAAAATATATTTAGGAGAATCTATACACCACGAGAATATATGGCGAGAAGCTGAGAAATCATTGATGAACAAACTTCTATCGGAATTACATCCTAAATATGCCGGTTTTTATGGTATAGCCATGCCTATGTGTTTATTTCCTAAGGGTAAGAAGAAGAAAAAAGTGTGGCTTACTAGATATCCATGGAGTCAGTACATAAAAACAGAGGTCGGTGTTTATAAAAACTGTATATTTGTGGATGAAGAACTTATGAATTGTTTCGGTGGAGATTTCGATCGTGACCAAGTAGCCTGTATATACGACAATGGAAAAATAGACAATGGTCTCGATTGGACAAAAAACAAGGAATACATAAAATCATTGTTTGAACTTCCAGAAAAAGCAGATGAGCCAGCAAATGAAAATGTTAATGAATACGATACTATAGAATATCAACTTGGTCAGCTTAGCGGTTGTGGTATAGCATATAACAACTCTAAGATAGTATTAGACATTGCTAGATCGGCCGGTTACTCCAAAGAGCGTATAAGAGATATAGATATAAACTTAACATCCAAAGTAGTACAGTCGTTTATAGATGGATTTAAATACAAAGGAGCATCGAATGTTCCATCTGTTCAGGACATGATTAAGACCATTAATTTAAAAACTAAAGGTGTTGATGTTCAAAAGCATATAGATATGTTTAGAGTATGGAGAAGTAGATCCACCAGTCTTGATGATATTGTATTAGCCTCTAACATGATATCGTCTGATGGCCCAGACAGTTTTTACGAATACTTAATATCTATGTTTAAAGACTGGAAACGACCCGGTTTGAAAAAGAATGAGACTGTACTAGATATAGATAAGAAAGTCTTGGGAACGCAAAAGACATACAGAAGAGATTACGAATCTCAATTAAAACGTCTATCGTCTATTGTAGGAAATAATCCGACAAAGAAAAACTTATTAGACGTGCTACATAGTTGTTACAAGTATAGTGATAAATCTCTTGAAATATGTATAATGAAAAAGGTGAAGGAGGAAATAAATGGATCCGATGAATAAGTATTTATTAGAAAATGGCATAGATTACAGGACAAAGGCCATAAACATCACTGATATATCCGAAAAAGGCACTATGAGAGCCGGTGATTATTTAAAACAGTTAGGTTTCAGCATAGAAACTATAAATAGGTTAATTGAAAATAAAAAGGTTATAAGTAAAGGACAGCCTATAAGTGATAAAACTAGTTTTATAGATACAAAGAGGACTATTATAAAATTATAAAAAAAGGAAAGGGTGAAAAAGGTTTCGATGAATAGTAGTATAGATGTAGGAGATCGAAGTAGGAGGTGGAACATGAAAGTGTATCTTAACCCGCAAGGTCAGACTCCCAAAACGCTGACCGACCTTAAAGAGGGTGACACTGTTCAGGATGCGCTCACAAAACACGAGATTAACGTGTCGGGTTCGTCCGTCCGAGTGAATGGTGAAAACGTGGACATGGGCCGTGTGCTCACGTCCGATGACGTTATCACTATTGCGCAGAACGTCCCCAGCGGAAGGTAACGAAGTATTTGAGGGGGGCACGTAAGTGCCCCTCTCTATACTTAACCAAAAAAACAACAAACCCAAATATGAATAAAGGAAATAAGGAGGTAATGTAGTGAAACTAAGAGATCATATTAAAAAGTACAGAAGCAGGAGAAAGGAAAGTATTTCAGTAGGAAAGGTTGTTCTTTTCGATGGAAGATTATATAATAAAGCCATCGTAAGTTCTATATCCGGAAAAAAAGTCAATCTTATAGTAGCGTTCGATGAGAAATATACTATAAGTGATCTAGAAAACGGAAAGATAACAGGTATGGAGTTTTCTAAGCACGTAGATGAGGTAATAATAAAACCCCGGCTGACTCCCGAGGCCGCGTCCAATGGAATAAAATTCATACTTGCTAATAAAATAAAACGTCATAGTGCAGGGCCTAATACCATTAAATGGTCTAAAGATTTAGAGGAAGATCTTATGAAATTCATAAGATGTAAACCTATAGTAGGCATAGACGCTGACGGAAACCGTGCTAATTATGTTGAGTATGAAAAAGACGGAGAAAAGTATTTAATACCAGCATACTCTGTTGTTCCTATACCTGAGTCTATGTATAATGATAATAACGTGGGTATTACTAGCGACTGGAAATTCACAGAAAATAAAGATGAGATAGTTATACCCATAGGTCGTAAACCTGAAATATCAGCAGAGGACGTCAAGAGGGCATTAAGTATAACAATAGATGCTAGAAAGAAAAGTGCTCTTACTAATCTTAGTAACATAAGAGGTGAAATAACTCAATTGACGGACTCTCTTGCGGGTAAACACGTTTTTATGAAAGAAATAATGGATGATCTAGACCTGATGGATAAAGTAACGGTAAGCGATCCGCAAATAGATAGAGCCAGGAAGATTTTAACCACTCAGTGGGAAGATTTCAAGTCTGAGATGGGAGACGATGGCGGGCCCAAACTTACATTTGCAGGCAATATAGAAATAGAACACGATGATAGACGTTTCGACGGTGGATATATAACTGTAGAAATAAAGTACGCCCCGTACGGAAGCGGTGGTAATCCGTCTATAAAGATAAGCGGAAGTAAACCGCAAGGTGGTCACCCTCATCCGTATGTGAATTCTGGTGGTACACCGTGTTTTGGCGGAAACGATGCAAAGTACGCCAGAATATTAGGTTCTGGAGACGTAGAGGCATTAGGAACATTTTTACATTCGTTCTTGTCTAGACCAGTTGGGTCTGGGTATAGATCGATAAGTACGTGGCCTGAAATTAAAAAGTAAGGAGGAATATTACGATGAAAAAAGGCACACTTGTTAAGATACATAAAGATTGTAAAGCTTCTGGCGGGAACATAAAGTTAGCTATACAAGAAGGCTGGATAGGAGCGTTTATAAAAGAAAAAGACGGGAAAGCCGTTATAAAGTTCCCAGATCCTCAAGGTGGTATGAGTCCTATATTCGAAACTTGTAAAGCGCGTGATATTGAAGTTGAGAAAAAGTTTGTTATGCCTATTTTTGAAATGTATAACAACGTCAAAGGAGAATAATTATGAAAAAGACGATAAAAATAACACCGGAAGCCTATAACAAATTATGGCAGTACGTATTTGCGGTCAATACCGAGATAAGCGGGCTTGGACATGCTTATATTAATTCCGAAGATGACATAAGCAGTAAGGACAGAAGCATCATAATTGAAGATGTCTTCATACTAGATCAAACGGCTAGTTCAACGGCGACCGAATTAGAAGAAGATGCCATACATGAGCTGTTAGCTGAACAATGTAAAGATCTCGATGGTGACAGTAAGATTAGACCGCTTAACGTATGGTGGCATTCTCACGCTAGCATGGGTGTTTTCTGGAGTGGTACAGATACAGCAACAGCTGAGAGATTTATGAATGGCGATTGGATGATCCATCTTGTTCTCAATAGAAAACGAGAATTCAAAGCTAAGATTGCTATATATAAGCCGTACCGTATAGATATAGACGATTGCGATCTGGAAATAATAGGACAAGACGAGATAGAGGTTTCACCTGAGATCGCCGCGGAAGTT
>PWMF01000156.1 GCA_003559215.1 Natrialbaceae archaeon | reverse complement strand
CCACGTCGTCCGCTCGATCGCGTCCGTTCCAGCGACCTTCGAACGAGCGCGACTCCCTGTCCGGGACGTCAGTCTCGTTCGTCCAGACGTCGCCCAGAACGGTTCCGGCGTCGTCGGACAGCAGCGCGATCACGTCGACGTTCGGCTGTGCCTCGCCCGTTCCGTTCCCGAAGCGGCCCGTCACGACGACCTCCTCGCCCTCGAGGCCGACGTCGCTCTCGAGCACTTCGAGTCCGGACGGGACCGGCAGGGGCTCGAGGTCGGCCCGACCCTCGAGCGTGTAGTCGGCGACCCGCTCCGGTTCGGAACCGCCGTAGTACACGCGC
Organism: Natrialbaceae archaeon; assembly: GCA_003559215.1. GTDB lineage: Archaea > Halobacteriota > Halobacteria > Halobacteriales > Natrialbaceae > Natronococcus. The sequence continues at coordinate 8,263 of PWMF01000156.1, read as the reverse complement.
GCCCGCCAGCTCTGTCCCGGACCGAGGGTGCCGAGGTGGGCGAGGTCGGTCTCGAGGTGCTCGTCGCGGGCGTCGTCCCAGTCGACCTCGAGGGTGATCCAGCCGGCGGCGACGTCGCCGACGTTCTCGACGGTCGCCGCGAGGAAGGTGGCCTCGTCCCCGACGACGAGTTCGTGGTCGACGACCTCGAGAACCGCCTCGTTGTCGTGCGAATCTCCGTCTTCGTCGTCGTCCGAATCCTGGTTCGCGGCCGTCGAGAGCGCCCCGCCCGAGAGTCCTGCTATTCCGAGCGCTACCGTCGTCCCGAGAAACTCGCGTCGGTTCATCGAGCGAACCGAAGGCGGAGCGCGGTCTTGAGCCGTGGGTGGGTCCTGACCGCCAACGGCGCGGAATCGGGTCGATCGTCGGCGAAGCGGGACGCGTCCCCGCGGGGAACCGCCTCGACTCGTTGCGACCGCTCCGGCGGCCGGGCCGGAGGCCCCGTCGGTGTCGGAGCGAACCCATACGGCGTCGATCGGCCCGATCCTTCGTCGCCCTTCGTCGCCGGTTTTTGTAGCCGTTGCGCGGATGTTCGAGTAGCCTAGCGGCCGATCAGTCGGGATGGACAGCTAGGTACAGAGACCGAACAGATGAGTCGAAAAATCATAGTTATCACACTCGTCGGTCTTCTCGTGTTAGCCGGTGCAGTCGGAGCGGGAGGCGTCCTCGGCGGCGACGCCAGCCCGGCCGCACTCAATGCACAGGATACCGACCGATGTGATTCGAGCGAACACGACGACGAGGACAGTAGCTCCGTCGACGAGGTAGACGAGAGCGAGAGCGACAGCGAGACCGAATCCGATCGCTCCAGTAGCGATATCAGCGAGAGCGATAGTACGCGGGACGTCTCCGAGCGCGACAGCGCGAGCGACAGCGACAGCGACCGCGAGGTCAGCGAGAGCGACGAGAGCGACAGCGCGAGCGCGAGCGACAGCGACAGCGACAGCGAGGAGACCGACTCCGAGCTGAACGACCGCGACGAACAGCGCGACAGCTCGAGCGACGGCGACGTCAGCGAAATCGACGAGAGCGACCGCGACGTCAGCGAGAACGAGATCGACGATACCGACGTCGAGAACGTCCAGGACGACCGCGACAGCGAGCGCGACGCCAGCGACGCCTCTGACAGCGAGAGCGAGAGCGACAGCACGCACAGCGAGCGCGACAGCTCCAACAACGACAGCAGCCTCGACGAAGAGGAGATCACGGCGAGCGACAGTGACGAAAGCGCGAGCTCGAGCGACCGTGACTCGAGCGAGAGCGAGCGCGACAGCTCCGACCGCGACGTCGACAACGACAGCCTCGACCGCGAGGAGAGCGAGCGCGACGCCAGCGACGAGAGCGACAGCGAGCGCGACGCCGCCTCGAGCTCCCTCGACCGCGAGGAGAGCGAGCGCGACGCCAGCGACAGCGAGTCCACGGAAATCGACTCCGAGAGCGACGAGAGCGACTCCGAGCTGACCGAGAGCGACGAGAGCGACCGCGAGGAAAGCGAGAGCGACTCCGAGCACGACGAGCGGGATCTCGTCGAACGCAACGACTCCGAGCGCGACAGCTTCGACGTCATCGACAGCGAGAGCGACAGCGAGGAGACCGAGTCCAGCTCGAGCGACCGCGAGGAGAGCACCAGTGACAGCACCTCGAGCGACAGCGAGTCGAGCGACGTCGCGAGCGACGAGAGCGAGCGCGACGAGAGCGAACTCGACGACCGCGAGAGCGACAGCGAGCGCGACAGCGCCGCGAGCGACGAGAGCGAGCGCGACGTCAGCGAGTCCAGCGATCAGGGCTCCGAAAGCGAGTCTGACGAGAGCGAGCGCGATGCCAGCGAGAGCGAGAACGAGCGCGACAGCGCCGCGACCAGCAGCGACGAGACCGACCGCAGCGTGAGCCAGACGGACAACGACAACGCCGAGAGCGAACTCGAAACGTCGGACAGCGAGGCCGACCGCGACTCGACCGAGTCTGACGAGAGCGAGCGCGACAGCTCGAGTCTCACCACCGAGCGCGACGGCAGCACCCACACCGTCGACAACGACACGAGCGAGAGCGACCGCAGCGAGAGCTCCGAGTCCGAACTCGACACCGACAGCGAGAGCGACACCGGCGTCGACGAGATCGAACGCTCCAGCTCCGACAGCGAGAGCAGCTCGGACAGCGAGAGCGATTCGAGCGCCAGCGACCGGACCGAAAGCGAGAGCGACTCCGAGACCGACTCCGAGAGCGAACTCGACGAGAGCGAGAGCGACACCGACCGCGACGAGAGCGAGACGACCAGAAGCAGCAGCGACGTCGACAGCGACCGGGAGAGCTCCCAGTCGACGAGCGAGGAATCGAGCTCCTCCTCGGGCTCCGAGGACGACTGTGACTCCTTCGGCTCGAGTCTCAACTCCTCGATGATGCCCGCGACGGGCACCGCAGCGCTTGCGGCTGCAGAGGCGAACTGACACCGTCCCGAAACGGACGCGAACCGACCAGCTCCCTTCCTTCTTTGAACCGATCAACCCACCAGCGAGCGAACGCTCGGGTCGACGGAGGGGCTCACCACTGGCGCCTCGGATCGGCGAACCCCGATTCGACCCCATCTTTCACCGACCCTATAGGCTTCTCGCAGCCGTCCGTGCGGCCAATGAAACGACGGACGTACGTCGGCCTCGCCGGAGCGAGTTTCCTCGCGTTCGCGGGTTGTACGGGGACCCGCACGGAGACGGAGCCGGGTGCCGACGGAAGCGACGACTCGAGTCGGGCGACCGACTCGACGGTACCGACGGACGAACGCGACGGCTCGGAAGCTGACGACACGAGTGAGGACGATGATGACACGGGCGACGACGATGGCGACGGGGACAGTGACGACGAAACGGGCGAGCGGACGGCTGCGGTCGGCGAGCTCGTCGAGGGCGAGGACCTGCAGTTCGTCGTCAGCGACGTCAGCCGTCGGCGCTCCTTCGACGGGCTCGTGGTAGACGAGGCGGATCGACCGCTCCTGGACGACGACGAGCGACGGCAGGCGAGCGCGGATGAGGAGTTCCTCGTCGTCGAGTTCGCCCTCAAGAACGCGGGCGACGAGTTCGTCTCCACGGACGACGCGTTCGATCTGGTGCTCGAGGACGCCCGGGAGCGGACGTACTCGCAGGCTCGGTCGGTGAGCGAGACCGCGCTCGCGGACGGCTCGCTCGCTCCCGGCGAGGTCGAACGCGGCGAGTTCGCCTACGAACTCCCGCGCGGCCGGGCCGTCTCGTCGCTGACGGTCGGCGCCGGGGCAGTCGAGCCGTTGGGGGCCGACGGCGTCGTCGTCGACCTTGAGGCCGAGGCCGAAGCCGACGAAGTTGCGACCCTCGAGCAGGAGCTTCGGGTTCCGACCTCCGAGTTCGGGACCGGAATCGAACGCGACGGGCTCGAGATCACCGTCGATCGACTGGGGTCCGGGAACGATCTCGGCCCGTTCTTCGAGCCCGAGGCGGACCACGAGTACGTCGTCGTCGGCGTCACCGTGACGAACGACACCAGTGGTGATCGGGAGTTCGAACTCGGCGACCGGACGCGACTCAAGGACGAAACCGGCCGGAGCTACCCGGCAGAGCCCGACGCGCTGTCGTCGCTCGAGCGCTTCGACGAGACGGTCTCCCTCGCCGCCGGCGAGCAGTACGGCGGGGCGATGGCCTACCACCTCGAGCGTGACCGGGAGGAACTCTACTGGCTGCTCGAGCCGCCGGAGTGGGGGGGTGAGAAGGCGTTCTGGCGGCTTCGCTAGCCGGAACTCCTCCGTCGAACCGCGACCGAAAAATACGCTTCGTTACATCCGGGGACTGTGCCTGTTCACCTGCAGCCCGTCCGCGCCGTCGGACTCGTACGTCGCCATCATTAACCCGACGACCTCCGGGTTCGACGGCTCGTAGCCGAGCTGTTCCTCCATTCGGTGTTTGATCTCTTCGAATCGGTCGCTCTTCGATCCGTACAGTTTGATGTGTGATGTCATTGCTCTCTCCCTCGGGTTCGATCGGTGGGCCAGCCGACCGACGAGTCGCCTCGATCGGTGGCTCGGAGCGGGACGGTCGGAAGTGCCCGCTCGTTCGATCACCGACTACTCGAACGCCCCGAATGGCAAAGAACTGGCGGCCTATGTAGTCGGACGTTCCCCAACCGACGCCCTTCGGTACCGTTGTCAGTCGCCGCCCGACGCTCGTCGTCGGTTCCCGGCCCTCTCAATCGTCGCCGAACAGCATCGTCAGGACCTTTCGCTGCGCAGCGTGGAGGTGGTGGTTGAACGTCGGCTGGGCGATATCCAGCAGCGCGGCGCCCTCCGCGCCGCTGCTCTCGCGGGGCGTTTCGTAGTAGCCGCTCGCGTACGCGGTTCGCAACACCTCGTACTGTCTGTCCGTGAGCCGGCGCTCGACTTCCGCCAGGAACTCGAATCGCGTCCGGGAGCGGCGATCCTCGTGACGGCGACGGACGAGCTTCGCGCCGGGAAACGACGCCGAAATCGCGTCGGCGACCCGCCGGACATCGGCGTCGCCCGGCAGTTCGGCGACGACCGTCGCACCGTCCGGATCAGCCTCCATCGATCGGACGACGGCGCCGTACTCGAGCAGTCGCGAGACGATACTGTCCCGAGTGAATAGACACGCAAACAGCCGTGTATCGTCGCGCTCGGTGACGAACGACGTCTCAGTCACCTCCGGCGCCTGGCTCGTGAGTTCGAGGGCGCGCTCGACCGCCACTCCCTCGACCGTGAACAGCCCGCGGATCGAGCCGTCGCTCCGGGCGACAACACTCTCGAGTTCGACGCGGGCGTCCTCCTCGGCAGCCCACCGAACGAAGGCGAGATCGGTGTCCCGGAGCTGGAACTCCAGCTCGACGACGTCGGTCGTCTCCAGCAGCGAGCGGGCGACTTCGAGGGCGTGAATCGCGTGGCCGATCCGCTTGCCGATCGCCTCGAGCGCGCGTCGTTCCTGGGCGTCGAACGCGTCGTGCCGGTCAGCGTAGACCGTCAGTCCGCCGTACCGGAGCTCCGCGTAGCCGATCGGGACGCTCAGGACCGACCGGAAGCCCCGTCTGGTTGCCTCGCGTCGCCACCCCTCCGGGCGGTCGCCGGCCAGGAGCCGCCCGCGTCGCTGCGGCCTCCCCGTCCGGACTGCGGCGCCAGTCGGCTCCTGTTCGTCGCGCGGAGCGGTCGTATCGATCGAGACGCTGTTGAGGTAGCTTCGCTCGGCGCCGGCCCACGCCCGAGGGTCGATCGTCTCGCCGACGACGTCGTACGCGCCGATCCAGGCGAACGCGATCCGCTCGTGGTCGACCAATCGATCGCACACCGCCGCTTCGAGCTCCGCTCGCGAGGCGGCGGTGGCGACCGCCCCGTCGATCCGGCGCTCGAGGGCGACACTCGCGCCGAACCGCTCGAGGCGTTTCGCCTGGGCGTCGATCGTCTCCTCGCGAGCCACCAGCAACTGCTCGCCCTCGCATCGTTCCAGCGCCGCTCGCACGATCGAGGTAGCGGTCGCGAGCGGTCCGAAGACGTCGTCGGTGCCGTCGACCGCCGCGACGAGGACCCCGTGTTCCCCGAGCGGGAGGACGACGCCGCGAGCGAGCGCCGGCTCCGCGACCACCTCGTCGGGCGCCGGCGTGACCTCGCGGACGAGCGTCCGTTCGCGGTCGACGAACGCTCGCCAGGCCGGCCCTCTCTCGAGTATCGACGCCGGCCAACTGTCGGCCTCGTCGAACGTCCCGGCGCGAGCGGAGCGCTCGAGCGCGTCCTCGCGCTCGTCGTACAGATAGCCCGTCACGGCCGAGACACCGGGAATCCCGACGAGCGCGTCGACAGTGCGGCGGGTGACGTCACGGGACGACTCGCCGCGGCGAACCTCGGTCGGAAGCGCGACGACGGCTGCCCACGCCGCGTCCGTCCGGTCGCGCTCGATGCGGGCGCCGAGCAGCGAGGCCACGCCCCGGACGAACGCGATTTCGGCGGCCGAGAAGTCCCGTCGTACCGCCGCGTAGACGCCGAGGAAGCCCCATGGTTGGCCGTCGTCGGTCGTTCCGACCGGAGCCTCGAGACCGTCCTCGATCCCGTGATCGCTCAGCAGGGGGGACCGGGCCGAACGGTCCTCGGCACCCCGATCGAGAACGGTGACGGCGTCGCCGGATCGAAGCGTTTGGCTCGGGTGCGATGCGGTCGTCAACCGGTCGACGAGTCGGTCGATACCGTCCCGCCAGCCCGCGCCGGCCCGGAGGACGACCGCGTCCGGTCGCGATTCGAACAGTCCACAGTAGTCGGCGCCGAGCGCGTCCGCGACCGCGGTCGCGACGCTCCCGAAGAACGCGTCCGAATCGGACTCCTCGCGGAGTTCACTCGAGAGCTCCGCGAGCGCGCGCTGTCGGCGCGCGTCCCGCTCGATCGGAACGCTCCCCCTGTCGGTTCCGCTGAGATCCAGCACGCTACACAGGAACGTTCCCGAGTCGGTCGCCGTCACCGATCGCTGCACGGGTATCGTGCGGCCATCCCTCCGTACACCGAGCGCATCGTTGATCGTCGACCTCCGGCGATCGATGGCCGCACGGACGTTCTCGGTCGTCCGGGGGCCCCGATCGGCCGGAAACAGGCTGGACCAGGTTTCCCCGAGCAACGCGTCCGGCTCGTGGCCGTACAGGTCCGCGAACAGCTCGCTGACCTCGATCACGCGCAGTCGGTCGTCGAACAGGCAGCTCCCGCCCGCCGCCGGAAGGGATCCCTCGTCGTCGCCGTCATCGCCGGGTGCGATCCCGAGATCCCGCTCGTCGACCAGCGATGCGATACGCGACGCGAGCCACCGTCCCCGCGTCGCGTCCTCCTTTCGCAGGACGTCAGTCGCACCCGCCGCTCGCGCCCGATCGACGGTCGTGTCGCGCGTCGCCCGGACGAGTAACACGACCGGGAGGTCGGACTGACGCTCGCGGACGATCTCGAGCAGTTCGACGCCGTCCCGTCCGGGGAGATCGGCGTCCGTCACGAGACAGTCGAACCCGCCGTCCTCGAGCCGCTCGAGCGCGCCGCTCGCCTGCGTCGCCGTCGTCACGTCTATCGCCCCGCTCGCCTCGAGCGCGCTCGCTGTCGTCGTAGCTGCCTCGCGGTCCGGATCGACGTAGAGCAACCGAACGGGACGACTCGACTGCGGGCTCGTATGCGGTACCATTGTTCGTTCTCGTCGTGCGGGCGCTCCTCGTTCGAGGGCTCTCGATGCGATCGCCCGTTCCGTGAAAGCGTGGTCGCCCCTCGGCGCGGGCGAACGACGATCCGCGGGCGCTGACTCGCCCAGAACCGTCGGAACCCCGCCAGAACGGGGTCTATGCTAGACGAGGGTTTCACCGGTAGTCTTGAGAAAGGAGAGCCTTTGATCGTTGAACGGCGGGACCGACGTGGCTAGCCCCGCTGCCGCCGCCGGACACCGAGGATCGGTCGTCGACCCCGTGCGGAGTACCCGATCGACCCGTATAGCGACGACCTCATACGGGCGATCCGGACGAGGAACTCGGCAGTCGCGTCGACCACCACCGCTGCCGACGTTCTACCGACGTACGTGCCGTACTACTGGTCGATAGCTTCGCGGGCAGGGGGCTACTCATTCAGTTACCCCGTTTTCCTGCTCGCGGCGCTACTACCGAGTAGAGCCCGCCGATGACGACAGACCGCCACACCAACGCGAACCCGGCTGCCGGAGCGGACGAACTTCCGACTGCGATCGCCGCGGTGATTCGGGAGTTCACCCAGCAACGAGCCGCCGGGTCGGACCGTGCGGGCGGGCTCCCGGCTTCCGTCGAACTCGCCCGTCCGTCGGCGCTCGACGAAAGTGCGATCCGCCTCGAGGGTGGCGTTTCGCTTTCAGAGCCCGCACCCGGCGTCGTCCTCCTCTGTTCCGTGGACGCGCTCTCGACTCCCCCCCGAAGCGAGTCGACGGTGCGCTCGCGCTCGGCGTTCGCCGCGTCGGCCCAGCGGCTCGTCTCCGAGGCGTGTCGGAACGGCGTCGACGTCCGCGGTAGTTGGTCGCTGCGTACCGAGGAATCGTTTCCGGACTACGAACTCGAGATCCTCGAGGTTGAGAAGCCGGTCCGGAGCGACGGCTCGTCGTCAGCTGTCCGCGAGTGACTACTCCCACGACTTCAGCCGTGGCTTTCGTCGTGGACTTTCTTCTGAAACTTCTGTAGAACAGACAATGAAATAGGAGAATTAGTGTTATCTCCAGTCCGTCTCGTG
>PWMF01000087.1 GCA_003559215.1 Natrialbaceae archaeon | reverse complement strand
TAGTTCTTCGTACGCCAGGAGAGCGGCAGCTTCACGCGGACCTCCTGCCAGTCGGGAGCGATGTACGTGACCCGGCCGCCCGTCCGACGGTAGGCCGGAAACAGGTTGAATCCGAGGCGATAGAGTCGCGAGCGAATCGCGTCGAGCATACGATCACTCGAGGGTGGCCAGGGAAAGTCGTTAGCAAACGCTCTCTCCCTGCCCACGGGTTGTCGCCGACCCGGACGACCGTCGCTCCTCGAGACGACCGCTCGATCGCCGCCCGCGACGGGCGGAGCCGGCAGGTCGTGTCAAGAGCGCAGATTTTTATCGGTGACCGACGAACGGATCCGTATGCGACACCGCGTCTTCAACGAGGACGGCGAGGAGGAACTCGTCTTCGTCATGGGCTGGGGCAACCGCTGGACCCACGAGAACGTCAGCTGGCTCATCGGGAAGCTGACCGAGGCCGGCTACCGGGTTCACGCCTTCGAACTCCCGACGAACATCGACGACTTCAAAGCCGACTGGCTCGAGCCGATCGCCGAGTACGTCCTCGACTTAGAGGAGTACCAGCTGCTGGGCCACAGCGCGGGCGCGCTCATCGGCCAGGCCTTAGACGGCGCGGACAACCACGTCTACCTGAGCCCGTTCTGGGGGTACGGCGAGCGCTACTCCGAACCGCTGCTCGAGGCCGCCTCGCGGGTCGGGACGACGTTCCCCTGTCTCCCCGCCGGCGAGATGGACCGGGACGCCCTCGGGCAGGAGGCGACCGACCACCAGCTCGCGACGATCCCCCGCTGGGTCTCGCCGGCGTTCGTCCGCGAAACGCGCCACGCCCAGGAGAACCTGCTGACGATCGATCACGACGCCGTTGTCTTCTGCTCGCTCACCGATCCGGTCATCAGCCTCCGTCCGATCGGCCATCGGGTGCCCGCCGAGCACGTCGTCCTGTACAACGGCGGCCACGAGCTGTTCTCCTCGCCCGGCCGTGACCGCTACGTCGAACTCCTGCTCGAGGCGCTCGAGGAGGGCGCCGACGCGGTCGAGGCCCGCGAGGCGGTTCCCGCCTGAGCGAGGCGAAACGGACATACGCGCCCGTCGGTAACCTCACCTCGATGGATTGTAACCGGTGTGAGGGGGAGGCGATCATGCACGCCGCCTACTCGGGGGCACACCTCTGCGAGCACCATTTCCGGGAGTCGGTCGAGAAGCGAGTGCGCCGACGGGTGCGCCGGGACGACCTCGTTCCACACGACGTGACACCCGACGATCCGCTGACGTGGGTCATCGGCCTCTCAGGTGGGAAGGACAGCGTCGTGCTCACGCGGATCCTCCACGACACGTTCGCCGAGGATCCACGCATCGAACTCGTCGGACTGACGATCCACGAGGGGATCGAGGGCTACCGCGACAAGAGCCTCGAGGCCTGCGTCGACCTCGCCGAGGAACTCGACATCCGCCACGAGGTCGTCAGCTACGAGGAGGAGTTCGGGATCCGAATGGACGACGTCGTCGAGGACGATCCCGAAAACATGGCGGCCTGCGCCTACTGCGGGGTCTTTCGACGGGACCTGCTCTCCACGTACGCCGAGGAACTCGAGGCCGACCTCCTGTTGACGGGCCACAATCTCGACGACGAGGCCCAGACCGCGCTGATGAACTTCCTCGAGGGCGACGTCGCCCAGATGGCCAAACACTTCGACGCGAGTCTGGGGCCGCTGTCGGAGCGGGGCGAGCAGGAGGAGTTCGTCCCCCGGGCGAAGCCGCTGCGGGACGTTCCCGAGAAGGAGGTCGCGCTGTATGCCCACGTCGAGGACCTCCCGGCACACATTACGGAGTGTCCCCACGCCAGCGAAGCCTACCGCGGCGAGATCCAGCAGCTGCTGTACGATCTCGAGGAGAACCACCCCGGAACCCGTCACTCGATCCTCTCGGGGTACGAAGAGTTAGCCGGCATCGTCGCCGACGACCGCGCGGGCGAGGCCGAGGACGACGACGGCCCTGACCTCAGGGAGTGTGCCGAGTGCGGCTCGACCACGACGCGGGAAGTCTGTCGGAAGTGCGGGCTGCTCGAGTCGCTGGCCTGACCGGAGCGTAAGACGAAGTGTCGATCGCACGGCAGATTCCGCCCGTCGAACGCCTTTTCGGGTTTCGAACCACCCCGTTCTGACGTCGTCACTCGAGACGAGTTGTTCTCCGAGAAGCGATACCCGACGACCGGCGGGTGTGGTGTGTCAGTTGCCGGCGCGGGGTCGCGTCGTGTCAATCGTCGCGGCGGTCGAGCCGTGGTGTGTCAGACGGCCGCCACGTGGTGTGTCGATCGCAAACGTGACCGAACCGAAGTGTGTCGATGTCGGTCCGGTCGCGTGTCGTCAGCGGGATCCATCGGTGGTGTGTCAGCGGTGCGTCGGACTACCGGATGACGTCGACGCCGTTCTCGCGCTCGAGTTCGCTCCGGCCACCGTCGCTTTTCGCACCGTGTTTGACATTGTTGCTCGCGTCGAAGTCGCCGTCGCTGGCGCCCTCGATGCTCGCGCGGGACCTGTCGGCCTGCTTCTGGGTCGACGGACCGAGGACCTGGGCGCTCTGGACGCCGGTCATGATAGCCATGACCCGCACCTTGCCCTTGTAGTTCTCCTGGATCCGGGCGCCCCAGATAACGTTCGCCGAGGCCTCGAGGCGCTCGGTGATGTTGTCGGCGATTCCCTCGGCCTCTTTCAGCGTGAGGTCGGGGCCACCAGTGATGTGGACGAGTCCGCCGCTCGCGCCGCGGTAGTCGACGTCCAAAAGCGGGTGGTTCATCGCGTCCTTGACGACCTCGTCGGTCTTGTTCTTGTCCTGGGTCTCGCCGACGAGCATCACCGCGACGCCGCCCTGGTTCATGATCGTGGACATGTCCGCGTAGTCCAGGTTGATCAGCGACGGCTGGGTGATCGTCTCGGAAATTCCCTTGACGGTCTCGGCGATGATCTGGTCCATCACCGAGAACGCCTTGCCGATCGGGAGGTTCGGGACGTAGTCGAGCAGGCGGTTGTTGTCCAGTACGATGATCGAGTCGGCCTCGTTGCGCAGCTTCTCGAGACCCTCCTCGGCTTTCACCGTGCGGGCGCGCTCGACGTTGAACGGCGTCGAGACCATGCCGACGACGATCGCGCCCTGCTCCTTGGCGATCTTCGAGACGACGGGGGCGGCACCGGTACCGGTGCCACCACCCATGCCCGCAGTGACGAACACGAGGTCCGCGTCGCCGAGCACTTCCTTGATCGTGCCCTGGGCCATCTCGGTCGCGCGTTCGCCCATCGACGGATCGCCACCGGCACCGAGTCCGTTGGTGAGCGACTTGCCCACCAGGATCTTGGTGTCGGCCTCGATCATCTTCAGGTGCTGTTTGTCCGTGTTGATCGCGACGGTCTCGGCGCCGTCGACGCCGATGTTGTAGAGCCGATTGATGGTATTGTTTCCAGCACCACCACAGCCGACAATGACGATCCGGGGCTCCCCGAACTCGTCACCGTCCATCTCGGCCTCCATCTCGCGGGCCTCCTCCTCGGCGTTGTCGAGGGCGTCCTGAACGATATCCTGCATCGTTACACCTTGGCCCAGTTGCGTTTACCGGTCTGTTCGGTCCGTCCGTCGGACTGTTCGTTGACCATCTCGCGGACGGCCGAGCGGATTGCCTCGCTCCGATTCGGGAACTCGCCCGAGTCGACTAGCTGTTCGACCTCCTCGATCTGCTGTTTCGGAATTCGCAGTGTCACACGCTCCATTGTTGTTATTCCCCGTTGGGGTAAGACGGTGTGCGCCCCTGTCAGACGCACCGTGTCTTACACCAGAACCGCCCGACATCGGGCGATTTCCGGCGTTCGCCGGCCGGTGTAAGACAACCGTCTTACGCGACTAAATGCGAGACTGTCGAAGATATTAAAACTTTCGTCCGACACGAGGTTCTGTGTATTACACGAGTCCTTATGTGGAGTCGAGAACGTCGGCGGCCGGTGTCCGACGGCCGCAGCCCGGACAGAACGACCAGTCCGAGCGGAGTTCGTCCCCGCAGTCACAGAACAGCCGTCGGGCGGTTTTCTCGCCGCAGTTCGGGCAGTAGACGTGGTCGGGATCGACCGTCTCGCCGCACTGTGCGCAGTTGGGTTCGGACGCTCGATCGTCGTTGTGGTCGGTGTCCGACACGGCCGACACGCGAGCATCGGTACCACCGCGTGCTCCGTCCTCGAGCGAGATCGTCACGTTGACGTCCTGTCCACGCTCCGGCGGGCGCTGGGCCCGGAACTCGGCGAGTCGCTCCGTGAGGAGGTCGTCGACGCGTTCGCGGACGAGATCGTCGATCGCCGTCTCGCCCGTTCGCTCGGGCGAGTCCGACGATCCCTCGAGGTGCGCTCGCAGGGCCTCGCGCATGACCTCACTCTTGGAGGCCTCGAGTTCCTCGAGGCGGGCGACGAGATCGTCGTCCGCGCGGAACGTGATCTTGCTCATCCTCTCGAGCGATCCTTGTCATCCCACCTATATCAATTATCTGGTCATCGCGGACGAACCCGTCCCGAATGATAACCCTTATGTCTCCGTCGGGGACTACGTTGAGATGCGCCCGCCCTTAGCTCAGACTGGTAGAGCAGTCGACTGTAGATCGACTTGCCCCCCGTTCAAATCGGGGAGGGCGGACTGGTTTTCCGCGAACCGTCGAACGGAGTGAAACCGTGAGCGGAACGCACGTCCAACCGAGCCGATTGAGCCTGGAAGTCACAGCCCGCGCAGCGAAGCGATCCGATTACCGACCCGAATTGTTTGTGGTGAATCATTATATACCGAGACGTCGAACTATGATCTGGGTAGGTGGTGGTGACGGCTTCCGGCGGAGTGAAAGTCGAGGCGGAACCGCGCTGGACGGCCCCGCCCTCGCCGGCCGGCCGTTTTTGATCGGGCTCGTCGTACGGCCTCGTATGAGCGATGACGGACCGAGTCGCGACCGCGCACAGGACCGGGCCGAACAACGCAAGTCCGAACGGGCGGACAGGGCCGAGTCGATCCTCGAGGAGGTCGAGCGCGACCTGGGCTCGCTCGAGTACCCCGTCTCGAGCGAGGAGCTCGCGACCGAGTACGGAAGCGAGCCGATCGATATGCCGAACGAGACGGAGTCGCTCGGCAGCGTCTTCGACCGGCTGGCCGGCGAGGAGTTCGACTCGCCCGAGGAGGTCCGCGAGGCAGTCTACGGTGAACTCACCGGCGAGGCCGGCGACGCCCGCGAGGCCAACCCCGAACGGGACCTCGAGGGGCTCGACGAGAAGGGGCAGGGATCGGTCAGCGAGAGCGGCGGCGACGCCCTCTGAGCGCCGAATCCGGGCGCCGGCTCCGAGAGCAGAACGGATTTACGTCAGCGACGTTTGGACTCGAGTATGGATTACGAATCGAGTCTCGACCGAGCGATGGACGAGGTTCCGGACATCGGTGGCGACGAGAGCCGACTGGAGATTCCGGACCCGCACGCCCAGAAGGACGGCGCGTTTACGCGATTTACGAACCTCGGCGACATCGCCGACGTCCTCTCGCGAGAGGACGAACACCTCCACCGGTTCGTCCAGCGCGAGCTGGGGACCAGCGGCAAGTTCGAGAGCGGCCGCGGCCGGTACAACGGGACCTTCTCCGAGCAGGACTTCAGCGCGGCGGTCGACGCCTACGTCGACGAGTACGTGCTCTGTTCGGAGTGTGGCCTGCCCGACACCCGCCTTGTCCGGGAGAATCGCACCCCGATGCTTCGCTGTGACGCCTGCGGTGCGTTCCGCCCCGTGACCAAGCGCTCGACGAGCAGCCAGCAGCAACAGCAGGCCGACGCCGTCGAGGAGGGCCAGACCTACACCGTCGAGATCACCGGCACGGGCCGGAAGGGCGACGGCGTCGCGGAGAAGGGCAACTACACGATCTTCGTCCCCGGCGCCGAGGAGGGCGACGTCGTCGACATCTACATCAAGAATATCTCCGGCAACCTGGCGTTCGCTCGAATCGACTGAGGCGCTCCGCTGTATCCGTGTTCCGGCGCGCCCGGATGGTAGATCGCGTGAACGGCGGGATTCTCTCACTATTCACGATAGACCGCAATCGGTACGACCGGTTTCGGCTGAACGTTTTTGTCGTCGCTCCCGCCTTGCTGTAGTATGCACGTTCCTTCGGCGGAGTTCGAGCGACGGCTGTCCGACGTCAGATCGCGTCTCGAGGAGATCGAGGCAGACGCCGGCGTCTGGTTCGGCGCGACGAGCATCGAGTACCTGACCGGGTTCGACCACATCCAAACCGAGCGCCCGGTCGCGCTCGCGCTGACCGACGAGCGGATCGCGATCACCGTCCCGCGACTCGAGATCGAACGCGTCGAAGAGAACCCGCGGATCGATCGGGTATCTCACTACCGCGACTACCCCGGCGGCCGCCCTCTCGAGACCGTCGTCGGGATGCTCGAGGAGTTCGGGGTCGATCGGGTCGCCGCCGACGCCGACGGCGCCCCGGGAACGATGGGGTATCAGGGCCCCGCGCTGAGCGAGTTCCTCGAGGTCGAGAGCCAGAGCTGGGTCTCGCGGCTGCGCTGGGAGAAATCGGACGCGGAGATCGACCTGATCCGGGAGTCCGCGAAGTGGGCGAACCTCGGCCACCGCTACCTCGCCGACTACACCGAAGCCGGTGCCCATCCCGCGACGGTGAGCCAGCGAGCGACGACGGACGCCTCGCGGGCGATGCTCGATACGCTCGGCGATCGGTACGTCCCCCGAACTCGAGGATCGGGTCCCGTCAGCGCGGGCTACATCACCGGCGAACAGAGCCGGCTCCCCCACGGCCACACGGCGAATCGGCGGCTCGAGGACGGCGACGTCCTCGTGACGGGCGCGACGGCGAACGTCGACGGCTACCACTCCGAGCTCGAGCGGACGATGTTCGTCGGCGAGCCGAGCGACGAGCAGCGCCACTACTTCGAGCTTATGACGGAGGCCCAGGAGATCGCGATCGACGCGCTCGGGCCCGGCGTTCCGATCGCCGACGTCGACCGCGCCGTCGAGGAGTACTTCCAGGAGCAAGGGGTCGCCGACCTCGCCCAGCACCACGTCGGCCACAACATCGGCCTCGCGGGCCACGAACCGCCCTACATCGACGAGGGGTGGGACGACCACTGCGAAAGCGAGCACACGAGCTACGACGACGAAGACGCGGTCATGCGGCCAGGCCACGTCTGGACGATCGAGCCCGGGCTCTACACCGACACGTACGGCTACCGCCACTCGGATACGATCGCCGTCACCGACGAGGGAATCGAGTGGCTCACCTACTACCCGCGCGACCTCGAGTCGAATATCGTCGGGCTCGAGTAACTCGGGGAGAGTGACGCCGCCCGCCGACCGCGAGAGTAAAGTCAGCTTGTGCTAGTTACGCGAACGTGGCAGTCTCGTTCGACCTCTTCGGCACGCTCGTCGACGTCGACCAGCCCGCGACGCCAGCCGAGGCCGTCGCCGACGAACTCGAGTCCCGCGGCGTCGACGTCCCCTCCGACTGGGCCGACGCCTACGCGAGCCCGCACGTCGAACCCCCCGAGAACGCGGAGGTGCCGCTACCGGCCCACGTCAGCCGCGCGCTCGCGAGCCGCGGCGTCGAGTTCGAAAACAACGTCGTCAGACGCGCGGTCGTCGCGGCGTTCGACCCCGTAGTCGAGACCCGGGACGGGGCACTCGAGGCCGTCGCGGCGGCTCGCGACCGCGGTCCGGTGGCGATCTGCTCGAACTGCAGCGTTCCCGAGCTCGTCGCCCGGACGCTCATCCGGGCCGACCTCGATCGGGACGGATTCGACGCGACCGTGACCAGCGTCGCCTGCGGCTGGCGCAAACCCGCACCGGAAATCTTCGAGTTGACCGCCGACGAACTCGGGGTCTCCCCATCAGAGATCGTCCACGTCGGCGACGACCCCCGAACCGACAGCGGGATCGAGGCTGTCGGCGGCACCGCGATCCTGCTCGAGGACGTCCCGCTGACCGGGGTACCCGAGGAACTAGCGGGGCTCGAGGGAGGAACCGACTCGTGAGCGAACGCGCGAGCGAGTGGAGAACGACCGTATGACGACGACGACGGCCGCGCTGGTCGGATTCGCCCTCGGGCTCGACCGGCTGGTCGGCGAGCCGCCGAACGCGGCCCATCCCGTCGCGTGGCTCGGCCGCCTCGTCGGCGCGCTCGATCGCCCCTGGAGCGACGACGACCGCGTCCAGCGGCTGCTGGGAGTGCCGATCGCGCTCGTCGTTCCGCTGGCTCCTGCCGTCGTCGCGGGCGGGGCCGTCCTCGCCGCATCTGCCATCCACCCCGTCGCGGGCGCGGCCGTCGCCGGACTCGTCCTCTTCCTCTCGACCAGCCTGCGAATGTTAGTCGAGCTCACGAGCGAGGTCGTCGCGGCGACCGCGAGCGATCTCGAGACGGCTCGTGACCGAGTTCGCGGACTCGTTGGTCGCGATGCCGCGGATCTCTCGCCTGCCGAACTCCGAAGCGCGGCCGTCGAGAGCGCGGCCGAGAACCTTGCGGACGGGCTGGTCGCGACGCTGTTGCCCTTCGCCGTCCTCGCTCCGTTCTCGCTGCCCGCCGCAGCGGCCGCGGCCGCCTGGGTCAAGGGCGTCAACACGCTGGACTCGATGCTCGGCTACCCCTCGAAACCCCTCGGGACGGCGAGCGCACGCCTGGACGATCTCGTGATGTGGTT
>PWMF01000082.1 GCA_003559215.1 Natrialbaceae archaeon | reverse complement strand
CAGGTACTCGCTCGCCACCCGCCGGAAGCCGCGCTTTCTGACCGCCTCGTCGGCGAGCAACTCGTCGGGCAAGCGGAGGGCAGCGTCGACGACGCCGTCGTACAGCAGGGGCGCGACGGGCAGGATACAAGCGACGGATGGACGACCACGTCACGAAGTACGTCGAGTCGCTGCTCGAGTCCTGAGAACCTGCGAAGCGCAGGCGGCAGTCGTGGTACCGCGACCCTCGGAACCCTTATCCGGGTACTGTCCTTACGATTGGTTGTAATGGCGAAAGGTAACGTTGACTTCTTCAACGACACAGGCGGCTACGGTTTCATTTCCACGGACGACGCGGACGAGGACGTTTTCTTCCACATGGAAGACGTCGGCGGCCCGGACCTCGAGGAAGGCGAAGAGATCGAATTCGACATCGACCAGGCCCCCAAGGGCCCCCGCGCGACGAACGTCGTCCGCAACTAATCTCGCTTCTCTCCGTTGCAAAACGGTGAACGGCGATTCGTTTTTGCGAACCCGAATCCGACAGCCGATGCCGTCGGCAGTGACGATCGCTCGACCGACGAGACGCTTCTCTCGAGGAGGCGTTGCGATCGAATCGGACCGCAAGAACCAGTTCGCGTTCGTCAGGACGGCAGCGGACAGAGGCTCGCGGTGAAGATCACGGTCTCGTCGGTTTCGTTCTCCGCGCCGTGTTCGACCCCGCGCTCGTTGAGCACCACGCCCGGCGCCTCGATCTCCTCGCGCTCCTCGTCCCGCAGCACCGTCACCGTTCCCTCGAGGACGTGGAAGACGTTCGTGCTGTCGCCGTGTTCGTGGGGCTCGAGGGTCGCGCCCGGCCCGAGGGCGAACGCCTTCACGAGGACGTCGTCCTCGACGACCAGCTCCGTGCTTTCGACCTCGCCGTCTGCGGGCTCGAGGTCGGCGACCGCGTCGGTGTAGCTATCGAGCGTCATCGAGTTCAAGTTCGGTTTCCGCGGGGAAAAGTGTCGGTCATCGACGCGGAGCCGCCGGACGGTTCCGGGCCACCCGCGAGAGCCCGCGGGCCGCAACCCTTCGGCTCGGCGGCCTGGCCAGAAAACTGAGACGTTGCTGTACGGTGGGTGTCGTATGATTGTGAAGTTAGCGTACGGGTCTCTCTTCGCGTTCCCCATCGTCGCCGCCCGCTCGTACGTCGGTGCAAAGCTCGCGCTGTAGTCCGTTTTGAGACAAGTTCGTCGACGAGTCCGCAGACGGCGACGATCGGCAAACCGGAAAACGGTGAGACTCCCTCGAGGGTCGAAACGAACCGACCGCTCAGTCCTCGAGTTCGGTCGGCAGGGCGTCGTCGGGCGTATCGGAGGTGTTCTCCGAGACGGTGTGGCGGTTGGCCTCGCTGACGCGGTCGGCGACGTTGGCGACCATCTCCTCGAGCGTTTCCTGGACCTCGCTGTCGTCGTCCTTGACGAGCGTCCCCTTGCTGCCGTCCGCACCGAAGTCGGGGTGGATCGGGATCTGGCCGATCAGCGGGACGTCGTACTTGTCGACGATCTGCTGGGCGCCGTCGGTGCCGAACAGGCCGTACTCCTTGCCGGTGTCCGGGGCGATGAACGTGCTCATGTTCTCGACGACGCCGAGGACGGGCGTATCGTGTTTGTTGAACATCTGGATCCCCTTTCGGGTGTCGTCCAGAGCCATCTCCTGGGGCGTGGTGACGACAACGGCTCCCGTGACGGGCATCGACTGCAGCAGGTTCAGCGTGGCGTCGCCGGTGCCCGGCGGGAGGTCGACGATGAGGTAGTCGAGTCGGCCCCACTCGACGCCGTCCAGGAACTTCATCATGAACTTGTTGACCATCGGTCCCCGAAGGATCGCCGGGTCGTCCTCCTCTTCCATCATGAAGCCCATGCTGATCACGCGGACGCCGTCCGAGCGCGGCGGGACGATGTCCTCGTTCGGCGTGACGCCGGGGTCGCTCTCGACGGGGAGGATACGGGGAATGTTCGGCCCGTGGATGTCCGCATCGAGGATACCGACCATCGCGCCGCGCTTCTCGAGGCCCGCCGCGAGGTTGGCCGCGACGGTCGTCTTGCCGACGCCGCCTTTCCCCGAGGAGACCGCGATGACGTTACGAACCCGCGGCAGGACCTCGTCGTCGAACCCGTGCTCGGCGCCGGCGTGGGCGCGTAGGTCGGGCTCGAGGCCGGCCTCCTTGACGACCTCCCGGATCCGGTTGCCGATCTCCATCTCGGCGGGAGCGTAGGGCGTGTTGAACGCCAGCGAGATCCGGGCGGTCTCGTCATCGATCGTGACGTCGTTGACCAGGCCGAGCGTGACGATATCCTCGCCGATGTCCGGGTCTTCGATGCCCTCGAGTTCGATCTTGAGTTCGTATTCTGTGATGCTCATACTGGGTGGAGGCGTGTTCGAAAATCGGTAGGGTGTGCAACGGGATACGTGTGATGGTTCGGTGCCCGAAACGGTGGCCGAGAGCGACGGACGGGGGCGAACGCGGGGCTCGGTCGGTATCTCCGCAAAGAAGAATTACGTCGGGTCGGTCGGCTCGATCGACCGGGTTACGGACCCGGCGACGCGAGCGGTTCCGGCAGTCCGCCGTAGAACACGACGCCGATGATCATGGTCAGGATGAACATCCCGATCCACATCTGGGCCGTGATCCCGACGAGGTAGCCGACACCGAGCAGTCCGGTGCTCGTATTTCGGGGCTCGCCGAGGAACCACGCGGCGACCATCACGTAGACGGGGACGAGGATGACGCCGAAGATCAGGTAGGTTCCGATGTTCGGGAACCCTGTCAGTCCCTCGGTGCCGTCGTACCCGTGGTACATGATTTGCGAGAGGGCGTTTGCGACAGCCGGTGCCGAAATCATGCTTCAACCTCCGGCTGCTTCGTACTTTCGTCTACCGGTTCGTGTTCGGGTTCGTGACCGTGTCCGTGATCGCCACGAAGGTGTTCGATCGCGTGGAGCTCGACCACGGGGATCACCTTCGCGACCACCAGGAAGAACAACACGACCAGCCCGATCGTGCCCAGCAGCGAGGAGATTTCGATCGCGCTCGGGAAGTAGTCGCCGGGCGTCGCCTCGTAGATACTGAACGACGGGTACCAGAAGCCCGAGAGGACGAAGTAGAGCTTCTCGAGCAGCGTCGCCGTCAGCACGATCACGCCGGCGATCATCGCCCGAAGCTTCGTGAACAGCGACGGACGGATCGTCGTCGCGAAGATGAATCCGAGGACGCCGAGGACGCCCAGGATCGGACCGACGTACAGCGGGTGCGAGAACTTCGAGGCGGTCGCCGCACCGTGGTCGACCGTCGGGTGGAAGCTACCGGCGGTGAGCTGCTGGAGCTGGAGCCAGAGGAAGAGCAGACAGAAGAACCCGAGCCACAGCAGGAGCCCGCGGAAGATGTCGTCCGTGATGATGTGATCCCAGTCGTAGGCCCACCGGAAGGCGGCCGACAGCAGGATCACGCCGCTGATCGCGGAGGTCAGCGCGATGGTGAGGAACTGCGGGCCCTGCACCGCGCCGAACCAGCCGGGGTAGTTCGGCAGCACCGCGAACAGCCACGGAATGACACCGCCGTGAAGCAGGAGCGGGGCCATAATGATGATCGCGAGGGCGACCCACCAGACCATCCGATCGATGACCTGGTCTTCCTTCTCGGAGTAGCCGAGGGTCAGTCCGTCGTAGATCGGATCGAAACGGTCCGGCAGCTGGTCGCGCAGTCGCGTGACGTCGTAGCGGATCGTCAACGCGAGGTAGGTCGCCGTCAGCACGAAGTACGCGGTGATGACGGTAACGTCCCACACCAGCGGCGAGTTGTTGACCGTGATGTGGTAGTGACCGAGAACGCTCGTGACCATCCGGTCCGGACGGCCCATGTGGACCAGGATGTAGAAGCCGGCGGCCGAGAGGCCGGCCAGCGTCAGCAGTTCGGCCAGGCGGGCGACGGGCATGTAGCGGTCCATCCCGAGGAGTCTGACCGCCGCAGAGAGGATGATCCCCCCGTGGGCGATCCCGACCCACCAGATGAACGCGCCGATGTACAGCCCCCAGGTGACGCCGCCACCGCTCCCCCAGTCGGAGAGACCGGTGATGACGAGTCCCTGCTGAAGCTGGTAGGCCCAGGCGACGAGGAACGCGCCGAGCGCCAGCGCGGCGACGGCGAACATGATGAAGTACGTCTTCGAAACGTTCTGGATCGGGCGAAGGATGTCCGCCTCGGTTGGCGACTTGGTGCTCATAGGGACACCCCTGCGTCACCGACCGTCCCCTCGTCGAGAACGTCCTTGCGGTTGTCGACGGCTTCGACGGACTCGCCGTCCGCGCGCTCGTAGCTGATGTCTTCGTAGTTGACGCCCGTTCCCGTCGGCTCGGTCTGTTCGGCCTGCGGGCCGGGCTCGTTGCCGAGGTAGATGATGTTGGGGTTCGTTCCCTGCTCCTCGAGGAGCTTGAAGTTCGAGGCCGGCGTGCCGGCGAACTGCTCGAGCAGGAACTGCGCGGCCTCCTCGTCGGGTTCGAACGCCTCGTCGTCCTCGTCTTCGTCTTCGTCTTCGTCGTCGTCGTCCCCGTTCTCCTCTTCGTCGTCGCCGTTTTCTTCCTCGTCGTCGGCATCGGCGTCCTCGTCGTCGACGTCGACACCCTCCTCGTCGCCGTCCGCCGGCTCGTCGAGGTCGGGTTCGTCGGCGAGGTCGAGTTCCGCGAGGACCTCCTGGTTCGCGAGGCCCAGACCGTGGGCCTCGATCGCCGCCAGCGCCTCGGTGACGTCGTTTTCGAGGTCGGCGACGTCGCCGTCGCCGTCGCCCATCTCGTCGCCGCCGGTGATCTGCACCGCGATCATCAGCGCGAGTTCCTCCTCGTCGAGGTCGGCCGCCTCGAGGACGGATTCGAGATCGTCGTCGGCGCCCTCGAGATCTTCTTCGAGTTCGTCGGCCGACGGCGGGTTGATCTGTGCGAGAGTCCGACCGCGGGCCGGGTTGGCGGCGTACGCCTGCGGGTCGCTCGACTCGTCGTGCATGTTGCCGAACTGGATCGCGTCCGGTGGACAGGCCTCCTCGCAGGCGGTCGTCCCGATCATCTCGTCGCCCATCTGACCGTCCTGACGGGTCGGACACATGGTACACTTGCTCATGACGCCTCGCGGCGCGCGGCTGTCGACCCAGCGCTCGCTGCCGTAGCCGTCGTCGGTCGTCATGTGATCGCCCTCGTGGTCCTCGTGGAACTCTGCGATCTCGTCGGTCGAGATGTCGGGCTCGTCCCACTGGAAGTAGTTGACGCCGTAGGGACAGGCGACCTGGCAGTACCGACAGCCGATACAGACGTCGTAGTCGGTCAGCACGAGGCCGTCCGAGTCCCGCGTGTGGCGGGCCGTCGTCGGACAGACCTTCTCACACGGCGCGTCGGTGCAGTGCTGACACGGGCGGACGAGTCGGTTCCGGCTCGTCGAACTCGAGGCGCCCGGGTCCTCGAACTCGAGGACGTACATCCAGTTGACGCCCTGGTCGAGGTTGTTCTCCGAGGAGCAAGCCGTTACACAGGAGAGACAGCCGTCACAGCGCTCGAGGTCGATGGCCATCCCCCACTGGACGTCGCCCTCGCCGCCCTCGGGCGCGCCGGACTCCTCGTCCTCGTCGTCCTGGGCGGCGACGGCTTCCTGGCTGCCGTCGTCGACGGTCGCCCAGGCGCCGAGTCCGACCGCGGCCGCACCGGCGCCCATCTTCTTCATCACGTCGCGACGGGGTTCCTCGCCGTCGCCCTCGAAGCGAGAGAGCATCCTGCCGACGGTTCCCTTCGCTTCCTCCTGGGCCTTCTCGTAGGCCTCCTGGGTCGGACGGTTGTCCTCGCCGAACTCCTCGAGAACGTCCTCGTGGTACTTCTCGTGGAAATCTGCCTCAGAAAGCTCGCCACGGGTGACCCGCATGGCGTCTTCGGCCATCGCCATCCCGAGATCGGTGTCGTACTCGGTGTCGTCGAGCATCCCCTCGAGGTCGTTCTCCCACTCCTCGCCGAGGGGGTGGAACGACTCGTCGTCCGCACTCATTCCCCGAGAACACCTCTCGTCGGAACGGTTCGATTACACGTCGGTACGAAGTTGAATACAGCCATATCTGTAGCCTCTATCCCGCACTCGCAACTAGATGGTGTTGAACCATCGAGGCGATTTCCAACTTCTGAGAACGAATACGAACATGTTCGCCAGTATATTAGCGAACGGAACCGAAACCCTTTAAATATCATGCGATACGTTACCGCAATTCGCTACATCGCTCGCCGGGACGGATCGAACCCGGTTCGGACCCGGACCGAAGCCAACCCGCAGTCAGTCTCCCGCGAGCTGTCTCTCGAACGCCTCGTCCTCGAGCGTCGGGAGGTCCTCGACGAACCGCTTGACGATCGCCTCCTCCGCCCGGTGGAGCGTCTCGCTGCAAGTGGACTTGGCGATCTCGAGGTGATCGGCCAGCTCGGTCAGCGAACAGCGCCGTGGCGTGTCGTAGTACCCCTCGTCGACGGCGGCCATGACGACCTCGAGCTGGCGCTCGGAGAGGAGCTGGCTCTGGTGGAGTCGCTCCTGGACCCGTTCGATGCGGTACCGGAGCCCGAACTGCTCGAGCTGTTCCGCCAGCTCGGCGAGGCGCTCTCGCGAACCGGTGACCTCGATGGTCGCCTCGCCGTCCCGGATCTCGACGGGGAGCTCGATCGGGATGCCGGACTCCCGCGAGGAGAACAACAGCAGGGGCGCCGTCGTCTCGAAGTGGATCGTCGCCTCCCGTTCGCTTCGCTGGACGACCGTGATCTCGAGGACCTGCGGGTGGGCCTCGATCTCGTCGATCATCTCGGGCACCGATGAGCCGGCGAGGCGGACGAGCGCAAACCCGGATTCGTTGCCGGGAACGGCGGCGAGCACGCGGAACGTCGCCTCCGGATACGCCGTCGACACCTGCTGGATCCAGACCTGTTCGGGCAGCGTGATGGTGAGTGTTGCCTGGGCCATGCGAACCTGTTCGGTCCGTAGCTATGGGACACGACGGCAAGATACTCCCCACGATTCCTATCGCGTGGGAATGGCACGTTCGGGCTCGCTTCCACGAAGTATCGTGGAGTACGATCGACCACCGCTGACCGGCCGGGACGCCGTCAGACGTCAGTCGCCGCTCCCGGCGAGGTGGTCACACAGCAGCTCGGTCGTCCGGATCGGCCGTTCGTGGGGCACCCAGTGGCTCGTCTCCGGTAGGCGCTCGAGGCGTCCGCGCTCACAGAAACGAACGCTCGCCGGACCGAGTTCGGGCACGAGCGCGTCGTCGGCCTCGCCCCAGATCACGAGCGTCGGCTGCTCGAGTCGATCCCGCGACGCCTCGGGCGGGTATCGCGCCATCGCCCGGTACCAGTTCAGCGACCCCGTCAGCGCCCCCTCTCGGGCCCAGGCCCGCCGGTAGTGGGTCAGCTCCTGCTCGGTGAACGTCCCCTCAGCCGCGGTGTCCCGGAGGGCCCGCTCGAGGAGACGAAAATCGTCGTACCGGCAGAGCCGCTCGGGCAGCCACGGGAGTTGGAACGCCATCGCGTACCAGCTGCGTCCGAGCTGTTCGAGGTTCGACCGGAGCTGTCCGCGGTAGGCGGTCGGGTGGGGCGCGTTGATGATCCCGAGGCGGTCGACACGGTCGGGGTAGCGACGTGCGAGGTCCCAGGCGACGACCCCGCCCCAGTCGTGGCCGACGACGTGAGCGCTCTCCCGGCCCTCGCTCGCGATCAGGTCGGCGACGTCCCGCGAGAGGTCCCGGAGCTGGTAGGCCCGAACCGCCCCGGGTTTCTCGCTCAGGTTGTACCCCCGCTGGTCGGGGACGACCACGCGGTAGTCTGCCTCGACCAGCGGCTCGATCTGCTCGCGCCACTCGTACCAGAACTCCGGAAACCCGTGTAAGAGAACGACGAGGGGATCGGCTTCGTCGCCGGCGACGACGACGTGTTGCCTGATTCCGTTGACGACCCGCGAGGTCGATCGCGCGCCGTCGAACGCGAGTAGCGAGGCGTCCGTCTCGAGGGGCGATGGTGTCGTACGCACAGGCGATGATGCGAGCCGACGGCTGATTTACATACTGGTCGCGGAAAGCAGACGCCGAATCAGCCCTCGAGCGCTCAGACCGCCGGCCCGCCCTCGGCCTCGAGCAGTTCGTGGTACCGGTTCCGAATCGTGACCTCGGAGATGCTGGCGACCTCGCTGACGTCGTTCTGGGTGACCTTCTCGTTGGTCAACAGCGCGGCGGCGTAGACGGCGGCGGCTGCGAGCCCGACGGGCGATTTCCCGCTGTGGACGCCTTCCTCCTTGGCGGTCTGGAGGAGCTGTCGGGCGCGCCGTTCGGTCTCGTCGGAGAGCTCGAGCTCGCTCGCGAAGCGGGGCACGTAGCTCTCGGGGTCGGCGGGCTGGACCTCGAGACCGAGCTCCCGGATCACGTAGCGGTACGTGCGGGCGATCTCGTCCTTCTCGACCCGCGACACCGCGGCGATCTCGTCGAGGCTACGGGGGGTTCCCGCCTGGCGAGCCGCGGCGTACAGCGCGGAAGTAGCGACGCCCTCGATCGAGCGCCCCGGCAGGAGATCCTCCTCGAGGGCGCGCCGATAGATCACGCTAGCGGTCTCGCGGACGTTCTCGGGCAGCCCCAGAGCGCTGGCCATGCGGTCGATCTCGCCCAGCGCCTGCTTGAGGTTGCGCTCCTTGGAGTCGCGGGTGCGGAAGCGCT
>PWMF01000036.1 GCA_003559215.1 Natrialbaceae archaeon | reverse complement strand
TTTCGGACTGATCCTGGCCTTCGCCAACAAGTACGACAAGAACCTGGGCATCGGCACCATCATCAGTACCATGCTGCCGTTCACCATCTTCTTCCTGATCGGATGGGTGATCCTGTTCTACATCTGGGTCTTCTTCCTGGGGCTGCCGGTCGGACCCGAAGCGCCGACGTACTACACGCCGTAACCTTTTTTTGTTTTGTGAAACCGGAACTACCCGCTCCCCATTACATGCCCCTTGGAGTGAGATTGACCACCGGACAGATTTAAGTCATGTGCATATGATGATTAAGCAAGTATGCTGGTTATCATCATCATAAAGAACAGCGGACCATGCATTTGACACCTCGCCTGCCGGACCCTGCCTGCTCTGTTTCCAACCATTATGAGCTGTTTCATACCGAAAATCGATATACTGTTTTATAATCATATTTCTCACCGGGTGATAGAAATGGCGACGGAAAGAGCGGATTATTTGGGGCATCGGGAAAAAACTGCGTCTCCAGGCACAATCCGGAAAATTTCTGAAGTGCCCTGCCCTTTTCATCGGCGAGTGTACCGTCCAGACCACCGCCCGTATAGAGCTGCATTCCCGGTTTCTCGGTAAAAACCTCTAGCATCCTGCCTGACACCGGTTCATGCAAAAAGGCTGCCGGACGCATTTCTTTTTTAGCATCACCATTGTGCAACACATAGTTCAGGTCATACCCAGTTCCGCCAGTGCCAACCGGGAGATCAAGTGCTGTCAACTTACTGAAATCGAAGGAAGTACCGGCAACCTCTGCAATCCCCCCAACAGGAATACCGGATGCATGAGAAGGTGTGTAATGTTCAGCGAATATCTGTAAAAAGTGCCCATTAACCGTCTTGGTTGGATCACCCGTCAGATTAAAATAGCTGTGATTTGAAATGCTCACGGGTGTCGTTTTGTCCGCAACCACACGATAGCGAACCGTCAGCTCTGTGTCCCCGGATATTTCGAATGCAGCTGTCACCCTCAATCGGCCGGGGTACCCCTCTTCACCATCACGGCTTGTATAGCCGAAATCAAGATAACGCTCATCGTGCCTGAGGCATGACCAATATTTTCTGTCAAAGCCTTCCATTCCCCCGTGCAAATGATTTGGAGATTCGTTAATGGTGAGATTATGCGTCTTACCATTGCTGCTGAAGCTGGCGTTTGCAATCCGGTTGGCATATCTGCCGACCGTTGCGCCGATGTAGGGATGATCGCTGGTGTATGCCACATCCGAGTCAAGTTTCAGAACGACATTATCAAATTGACCCGCTTTGTCGGGCACCCTGATGTCAGTAATGATGCAGCCGTAATTTAAAATTCGCACTACAAATCCCTTTGAATTCCCGATGGTATAGGATTTCATGCTACTGTCTGTAATACCGGTGTTTGTTGTCATTGAGCAATGGTGTATAGGAATATATTTCAGCAATTCAGGCGTATTCCCTGATTCCGGGTGGCGAATGACCACTCAGGAAACTATTTCATTGACCTATTTAATGAGATGCGTACCTTCTCCGATCGTTACAACATGAAACCCGGGAAACATTCCTGTATGTTTAGTGTAGTAATCACCTATATTTGCTTTGGCCTCTCCGAGTGCTTCCCGTGTAACCAAGTTTATGGTGCATCCACCAAATCCACCCCCCATCATTCGTGATCCAATCACCCCGTTCATATTTTCGGCAGCTTCAACCAAAAGATCAAGTTCCTTGCAACTAACCCCATAATCATCACGGAGTCCGTAATGAGACTGGTACATCTTCTGCCCGAAAGCGTACAGGTCCTCGGCAAGTAGATGTTCACAAGCCTGCCGCAGTCGCTCATTTTCTTCCAGTACATACCGGCATCGTCGATAAACCACCTCATCCAGTTCTCTTTTATGGGATTCGAGCTGTATGATAGAGACATCGCGAAGGCTCTCAACCGCGGGATCCGTTTTTTTGATTACAGCAACACCCTCTTCACACTGTTGCCGGCGAAGATTATAATTCGAACCGACCAACTCGCGGCGTATATTGGTATCGCACAGAAGAATACAGAGCTCATTCCATACAAATGGGTAGCGTTCAAACTCAAGCGAGCGACAGTCTAGTTTGATTACTCGGTCCTTCTTGCCGTAAAGGCTGGCGAACTGATCCATGATTCCACACCGCACCCCAACAAATCGGTTTTCAGCTAATTGGGCTATTTTTGCCATCTCCCTGCGTTTTACTCCGAGACCGAACAACTTTGACAACCCGTAAGCAACCCCACCCCCCAAGGCGGCCGATGATGAAAGACCGGCTCCGATCGGGATATCACCGCCAAACACACAGTCAAAGCCGCCGATCAGATTTCCGAAATCGTCTGTATAGTATCCGGCTTTCTGCAATTCTTCCACTACCCCGAGAATATAATTCACCCATCCCGTTTCAACTTTATGATATTTTGGGTTCACCGACAATTCGAAATATTCCGAATCCATGTCGACCGAAAGCAGCCGTATCTTCCCGGTGTCATTTCTTGACATAGCCAGTATGATCGCCCGGTCTATGGCCGCCGGCAGAACAAAACCGTTATTATAATCGGTGTGTTCTCCGATAAGGTTTACCCGACCCGGGGAATATACCATCAAAGGAGTATTATCAAATCGCTCTTTATGGGCTTTTTTGACTTTCTCAGTAAGTGCATCCATAGGAAACCCTTTTTTACCAGAACAGAATGTAGAAAACCGCCAGAATGGCAAAGATCCCGATGGCACCCACGTTGAATGTCGTCTCCGTACGGAACATATTAGTTTTGTATTCAATAGCCTTTGGATCCTTTCCGGTGGTTTCATAAAGAGATACGACTACCATAATGGCACAAAGGAAGAGGAAGACGACTCCCATCCGATCGAGAAAAGGTAGCGCCGGAAATAACCATCTCAGTAAAAATGCCGAGGGAAGTGTTAATATGGCGGCCCATACAGCGGAGTTTGCAGTTGCCCGCTTCCAAAAGAGCCCCATCAGAAAAATGGCCACCACACCCGGACTCACAAATCCGGTGAACTCCTGAATGAACTGAAATGCCTGACCAAAGTTTTCCACTTGCGGAGCCACCAGTACGGCAATTAATAGAGCAAGAAAACTGACGGTACGTCCTGTCAGTACGAGATTCTTCTCCGAGGCCTCTTTATTAAAATGGACCTTGTAGATATCCATTGTAAAGATGGTGGCTGTACTATTGGTCATAGAGGCCAACGATGAAGCGATTGCGGCGATCAGGGCGGCAAAAGCAAGCCCGCGCAGTCCTATGGGAACAAACTCACCCAGAAGCCACGGATAAGCGGCATCCGGGCGAGCAAGATCGGCGCCGAAACCGAAGGCGGCGATACCGGGAAGAACCACAATAAGCGGCATGAGCAGTTTCAGGTAACCGGCA
Organism: Natrialbaceae archaeon; assembly: GCA_003559215.1. Taxonomy (GTDB): domain Archaea; phylum Halobacteriota; class Halobacteria; order Halobacteriales; family Natrialbaceae; genus Natronococcus. The sequence continues at coordinate 5,353 of PWMF01000036.1, read as the reverse complement.
AACATCAACCCGTTTTGCGCTTCGTTTACACTCTTTGCGGCCAGGGCTCGCTGGATAATGTACTGGTTGCATCCAAAATAACTGATATTGGCGACCCATAGGCCTCCGATCAGCACGCTGATACCCGGCAATTCATAATAAAATTCGTGAGAACTGTCCAGGATCATCTCGAAATGGCCCGGCGCCTCACGGAATAAATCCATAAAACCGGCTAAGGCGCCATTACCGCCACTGAACGCATTCAGCGCCAGCCAGGTGGTCAGCAGTCCACCGCCGACCAAAAAACTCACTTGCACCACATCAGTCCATGCTACCGCTTTGAGTCCGCCATAGACGGAATAAATGGCGGCAAAAACCGCCAGACCAATAATGCCGTAGGTCAGCGGAAACCCGAGGATGGTTTCCATGGTCAGCGCTCCGAGATACAGAATGGAGGTCAGATTCACAAATATATAGACCAGCAACCAGAAAATGGCCAGAATAGCGCGAACCCTTTCATCGTAGCGCAGACCCAGAAACTGGGGCATACTGTAAATTCCCTTGTCAAGGAAAATGGGTATCATGAACTTGGCCACCAGAATCAGCGTAAGCGCTCCCATCCACTCATAACTGGCAATAGCCAGGCCAATAGCAAAACCCGATCCAGCCATACCGATCATCTGTTCAGCGGAGATATTTGCAGCGAGCAGCGAAGTGCCTATAGCCCACCAGGGGAGTGATTTGCTGGCAAGAAAATAGCCTTCGGTATCACCGGTTGCCTTGCGTTTTGCGATGAACAAACCCAAACCCAGAATTATAAAACAATATCCGAAGAATACGATGAAATCTATGATGGAAAATTGCATAATGCCATGGTATGGTGATTTATAATGACGTTAGTAAAAAAATTTAAAGTAGAAGTATATGAGCCTTCTGCCTTACCGCTAAAAATATTGATATATGTTATCGCTAACAAAACATTTTTTTGCAATTTGCGGTATTATATATACTAGGAATTATTATTTCACCAAACTTGCAAAATCCTTGTGATTCACTTACCTCCAGAGAAAGTTTATAGGATAGAAATTCGAACATGAAGAACTCAGGATTTGTTGTTTTGATTAGCGGTTGCGTCGTGCGAAATTCCATCAAAATTAAGTGGCTATCGCAAAATTGGGACGAGAATACCACGTTTGATTCAGGCGCTTTCTCTGGTTGTTTCCGGTGGCTGCCAAAATGGATTTGATCTGATCCCCGACCCAACCCGACAGGTAGTTCCCTTGCATGCGACAATATGATTTGACGTGTCAGATTATGGGTTCGATAGCAGCCCTGCGGCCGCACAATCGTCGCAGGCGTCTTCTTTTCGATGGCTTGAATGGACGTCTTTGAACGGTGAGATCTTGGCAAAGTTGCAGTACTGGCTCTTTATCGCCCAAAGCCTTCTCATCAAGTTTGCCTCTGATATCACGCACCAGCCGGCCGCAGCCGCAAATGCCTATTTTTATCGCTAATCTGTTTTTTCCCGCGGCGCGGCTGATGCTCTAACCATATACTATTTATCTCAAAATGGTGCGGTGATAGCTCTTACACATGGCAATGACAATCTCACTCAGAAATCTTCCATAGATACTCGGCCGCTCGAAAGTGGAGTTTGAGATCGCTCGGATAGGTGGTGCTTTTTTCCTTGACCGTTGTGTCCACCATAACATCCTCCCTATCACTAGGCCGGCTCTCATCGTTGGCCTTAATTGACAGGTTGAACAACCGCCGGCAACCTTCGCTGCCGATGCACTTGCAAAATATGCGAGATCGATAGCATAGTAGGGAATGTCTCATTGAACATATGCTTCACCACAAAAAGTATAACTTAACAACTTTGAGTCAACACGTGGTTAGTTGGACGGATACGAATTTGAGACTTGACCATTATAACATTTCGTATTACTTTCAGACTTGCTGGAGACATTTACGAATCACTACTATATTGCTTCGAAATGTTCAAATCAATTATAAAAACTTAAGTCTCGTAACAGCAACTTCTCTGCGGTGATGTTAAACCTTTTTCTGTACTGGTGTATATTTCTTAAAGAATAAATGTGAGTCTGCAACAATCCTGATAAAACACATGCTTGATTTTATATCCATTCCAAAAATTGATGCGCACATTCATTACAACTATGACAGAAGTACGCTTTGTAAACTTGGGGATCAGTTTAAATTTCGTTTTCTGACAATCAATACCGATGTACCCTTTTTCCCCTCATTGGAAGTTCAACAGCGAATTTCAAAACAAATTCGATCACAATTTCCCGGGAGTCTCGACTTTATTTGCACATTTGAAACATCTTCACTTTTTGAGAGTGACTGGTCAAATCGGGCAATCTCTCAAATCCAAACCAGTCTCAATTCTGGAGCCATTGGAGTCAAAGTCTGGAAGAATATCGGAATGAATTTGCGTGATCCATCCGGCAACTTGATCACTATCGACAACCCCTTGTTTGATCCCGTATTTGATTTTCTAGAAAAAGAGAAAATTACTGTCATTGGACATCTTGGAGAACCTCGTAATTGCTGGTTGCCTGTTGATAAAATGACAGTAGCATCGGACCGTAACTATTTCTCCGCCCATCCCGAATATCACATGCATCTACATCCGGAATTTCCTGATTATAGTACTCAGATAAGGGCAAGGAACCTCAGGCTTCACAAAAATCCTGATCTGCGCTTCGTCGGGGCTCATCTTGCCAGTCTTGAATGGAATGTAGATGAGATCTCGAAATGGCTTAAGGAGTATCACGGCTGTGCCGTTGACCTTGCAGAACGGATAAATCATCTTCAGTTACAGTCGATCACAAATCACAAGAAGATCCGCGAGTTCTTTGAGGCCTATCAGGACCGTATTATATATGGCACGGATATCATCGATGATGGATCAATGAGTGAAGAGCAGCTTGTACAAGAGCTGACAAACCGGTGGCTTGATCACTGGAATTTCTTCTCTTCCGGGGAGCCACTGTCAAGCCCTGAATTTCCCGGAACGTTCCATGGTCTGAATCTCACACCAGAAATTTTGGCAAAGATTTATCAAAAAAACGCATCCAACTGGTACGGGTTCTGACCGTGCCAGTCATTTTAATAAACATTATTGAAAACTATGTCACTCCAGGTTATTGACTGGGCTATTCTGATCGCCTTTTTTTTCATTCTGCTTTCCATTGGATTCATTGCATCGCGGCAGGCCGGTAAAAGTACAACAAACTTTTTCCTCTCAGGCCGCAATATGCCCTGGTGGCTTCTCGGTGTTTCTATGGTCGCGACAACGTTTTCCGCCGATACACCAAACCTTGTAACTGACATGGTACGCACAGGAGGTGTAGCCAGTAACTGGCTCTGGTGGGCATTTTTGCTTACCGGGATGCTAACAGTATTTGTTTATGCCAAGCTGTGGAACCGCTCAAAAGTGATGACAGACCTCGAGTTTTATGAAATTCGCTACAGTGGAAGAATTGCCGCTTTCCTGCGCGGATTTCGGGCTATTTACCTGGGTTTCTTCTTCAATGTAATGGTAATTGCTGCGGTATCCCTGGCATTCATAAAAATTGCAGCAGTAATGCTGGGGCTTCAACCGGCGCCAGCACTGATCATAGCAGCGGTCATTGTTGTGTTTTATAGCGGACTTGGTGGTTTGAAGTCCATTTTGTGGACTGATCTATTTCAGTTCAGCTTTGCCATGTTCGGGGCTATAATTGCAGCAGTATATGTCGTCAATTCGCCGGAAATCGGCGGCCTATCCAATTTATTTTCACATCCCAATGTTACCGACAAACTAAGCTTGGTACCCAGTATATCTCAGCCAGAGATCTTCCTCAGTATTTTTCTCATCCCCCTGGCAGTTCAGTGGTGGGCGGCTTGGTATCCCGGGGCAGAACCTGGTGGAGGCGGGTATATAGCACAGCGGATGCTTTCGGCCAAAAGTGAAGACCATGCTGTTGCCGCCACCCTGCTGTTCAATTTTTTCCACTACGCACTGCGACCTTGGCCATGGATCGTGGTTGGTCTCGCCTCTCTCATCGTTTTTCCGGATATCCAGTCCATGGTGAATCATTTCCCGGATGTATCCCGTCAGTATATCCAAAATGATTTTGCTTATCCCGCAATGCTGAAGGAGTTTTTACCTCCTGGTTTACTGGGCCTTGTCGTTGCTTCCCTAATCGCAGCATACATGTCTACTACGGCTTCACAACTAAACTGGGGCTCTTCATACCTTGTGAATGACTTTTACGGGCGTTTTTATAATCCCGAAGCGTCCGAAAAACAGAAAGTGAGATTCGGCCGAATTAGCACTGTCAGTCTCATGGTCGCGTCCGTCCTTCTTGCGCTGGTTTTACAAAATGCACTTCAGGCTTTTCAATATCTACTAATGATCGGCGCAGGCACCGGCCTTATTTACATTTTAAGATGGTTTTGGTGGAGAATCAATGCTTATTCAGAGGTATCGGCAATGTTAGCGGCCGGGGGCTTCTCCCTGATGTTTATCTTTTTAGAAAACTTTTCACTCGTACTTCATCCGGGAGATACTGTCACGATATTCGGAATGACCACTACAACTGGATACTGGAATATCATCAAATTTGTCGGTGTTGTTTTTCTAACTTCTGCCACATGGATTACAGTAACTCTGCTAACAAAGCCAATCGATGAAGAAACTCTTCGCAGCTTTTACATTAAAATCAGACCTGGCGGACCGGGATGGAAAAGGGTCGTTGAGCGGGCGCAACGAGAGAATATCTCACTGCGTAAGGAAGCAGACCTGCGATGGGATGTTCCAACTGGAATCATATGCATGATTCTTGGATCAATTTCCATTTACAGCACACTCTTTGCTATTGGGAACCTGCTGTATAGTGAATTAGCAACGGCGGGTGTTTGCATGATAACAGCCTTTGTGTCCACTATACTTCTTTATCGGTACTGGAGCAAACTTTCGTTAAAATAGCGTCGTTGCACATTTGACAAATAGACCGGATTGCCAAATGCACTGCAATATCTTCGACATACATTCACCTATGTCTAATTAGACTTTTACACTGGATAAGTTTTTTTTGATCCGCTTTAACCATATTGTCAGAACACTCACGCTGAACTGGTTCTAACCTAGGATCAGTCAGAATCGGTAGGGAGCAGTTGTTATCAGGCATAAATATAAGAAATATGATGACCTCCTCCCTTAAAGCTGGTCCACTCTAAAATAGAGAATTCGGGCAATAATGTTAATTTTGGACAAAACATATTGCCATGAAAAAATCCAAGTTTACCGAGCAGCAGGTCATATTTGCCTTGAAGCAAGCCGAGTCTGGAGTTTCCGTCGCCG
>PWMF01000117.1 GCA_003559215.1 Natrialbaceae archaeon | reverse complement strand
AGTACGGCTCGACGTCCTCGGCGTCACCGTCTCGGGTATGCTTGTGGTGGTGTGCTGCGCCGGGGTGGTCCGGGACGTTATCGTACCGAATCAGCGTCTCACCCTCGAGCGTCCCGTACTGCAGGCTGTATTTCACGCCGTCCGGATACCGATCCGATTCGGGGACGTCCCACGCTCGGACTTCCGCGTATCGGTCACCGACGTTCTCCCGCTCGCGCAGGAGCAACGTTCCCGATTCGTCGTCTCCAATCGGCTGTTGTTACTTCCTCCAACTCCGTTGTTCTCACCTACAACACCGATACCCACTTCGGTTGCCGAGTCGCCACCTCAGCGACGGTTTTACGCCGACTACAGCGACTGCGACCGAGGCCGAATCGCCCGCTTGGCCGGCGGACTGAGTCCCTCGACCGATCCCCGGGCGGTCGCGACGTCGACGAGTAGATCGGTCAGGTTCACCAGTTCGCCGACGTAGGCCTGCCGGCGTCGCTGCCACCGATCGGCGGCCTCCTCGTCGGCGAGGATCTCGAGCGACCGCTCGCGCAGCGGGCCGTAGGATTCGAACTGCTCGGCGAGGCCGGCGCGCTCGAGTTCCTCGAATTCGCCGTACTCGTGCTCGTCGGTACCCTGGTAGCGAAACGCGGGGGTGCCGAGCAGAGCGGCCTCGGTGGCCATCGTCCCCGTGTCGGCGACCAGCAGCGAGGCCTCGGCCATCGCGTCGTGGATCAGGGCGGGGTGGAGGTCGTACGGCCGAGCGGGGGTATCCCGGAGCTCCATCCGGCCGCCCTCGTCGGAGACGAATACCGTCGCGCGCTCGCTCAGACGGTCGATCAGGTCCCGGCGCTGCTCCGGCGTAAACCCCTCGAGGTCGGTGTCGTGAAGGGCGTCGAGGGCGTTGAACCGCAGGAGGACGTAGGGTTCGTCGTCGGCGACGCCGAGGTACTCGCGGATCCCCCCGTCGGGTTCGAACACGTCGGGGTGGAGGTAGGCGCACTCCTTGAACCCCTCGAACGTGTAGTGGTCGTCGCCCAGATCCCGGCGCGTGACCGCCGGCGAAAGGATACAGTCGGCGAACGGTCGGGAGACAACGTGGTTGAAGTCGCCCGGTTCGTCGTCGAGGACGAGCACCGTCGGCGTTCGCGTGACCGTTCCCGCGAGGGCGGCGTACGGACCGCGACCGAAGACGATGTCGGGACGAAAGCGCACCGACTCGCGAACGATCGTCCCGAGCTGGCCCCCCAGTTCGCGGGCGAACCGCAGCCGGGAGTAGGCGTCAGTGCCGTGGCCGCCGTACACACGGTACGGCATTCCGAAGAAGTCGAGCAGGTCGGTCGTGCAGGCGTACTCGCGGGTCAACACGAGGACGTCGTGGCCGGCTCGCTCGAGCCTGTCGACGGCGTGGCGGTACAGGTGGACGTGGGCGGGCGTGTTCGCGAAGACCAGAATCCGCATCGCCTTCCCGTACCCGTCGTCGGCCCTTTGTAATCGCCGGGCTACCCGCTGTCGGGCGATCGCTCGCCGACCGACTTGCTCCGCGTCCCGGGCGGCGAGCGGTTCCCGAGTCGGCGCGCCCGGAATCCGAACCCGAAGCGTTCCGGTATGCTCTCCGTAACGGTCGTCGTCGACCGATTTCCGCGCCCATAACAAACCGTCGCGAAGCGGTCGCTCTCGACGATGAACGTCCTCGCCGTGACGGCCAACGCCGACGCGCCGTTTCTGACCCAGCAGGTGGACGCGCTCGAGGACCGAGGCGTCTCCGTGACGACGATGTCGGTCGCCGGCGAGGTGAGCGCCGACACTGCCCGCAGTCCGCTGGACTACCTCCGGACGGTTCCGCGGGTGCTCCGCGAGGCAGGTCCGGAGTACGACCTGGTCCACGCCCACTACGGGCTGACCGCGCCGGCGGCGCTGGCTCAGCTCCGACTCCCGGTCGTGCTCTCGCTGTGGGGCTCGGACGTCCACGGTCCGACCGCGCCGGTGAGCAAGCTCTGTGCGCCGCTGTGTGCGGAGGTCGTCGTCATGTCCGCCGAGATGGGAGCCGCGCTCGGCCGGGACTGTACGGTGATCCCCGACGGCGTCGACCTCGAGCGGTTCCGACCCGAGCCCCAATCGAGCGCTCGAGCGGCCGTCGGCTGGGCGGACGACGAGTACCACGTGCTCTTCCCCTATCCGCCCGCACGCACGGTGAAGAATTATCCACGAGCGAAGCGTGTCGTCGAGGCGGTCTCGAGGCGGGTCGACCGCCCGGTGCGCCTGCAGACGATCTCGGGGATCGATCACGACGCGGTCGCGACGTATTTCAACGCCGCCGACGCCCTGCTGTTGACCTCCGACAGCGAGGGGTCGCCAAACTCGGTGAAGGAGGCGATGGCCTGTAGCATCCCCGTGGTCTCGCTCGCGGTCGGCGACGTTCCCGAGCGACTGGCCGGCGTCGACCCCTCGGTCGTCGCGCGATCCGACCGAGAGCTCGTCGACGGACTGGTCGGCGTCCTCGAGCGCGGCGAGCGCTCGAACGGGCGGGAGGCCGCCCGCGAGGTGAGCATCGAGCGAACTGCGGAGCGGATGCGCGCGGTCTACGAGCGCGCGAGCGGGAAACGGGTACCGACTCGAGCCCGGCGGATTCCCGCGAAAAGGTAGCGACTCGAGCCGGAGCGAGCGACTGACGGTGTGGTTGAGGGACGTCGAAATGCGACCGGGTTCGAAAACGCGCGGGGGAGGGCCGGAGCGCAGCGGGGGACTCCTGGCAGTATTAGTTCAGTGATCGGATAGTATATGTCTTTATCATATGTTGTTAGTGACAGAACAACAGCTCCGGATCGCGATCGGTTTTCGCAGTTCGTCGTTTCATCCCGATACGGACGTCTCGAGGGAGGGGTTCGGACGGATCGCAGTCGACAACCCGCGGCGAGGCCTGACGCTCGCGGAGTCGTCCCGAGAGAGGCCAGCGATCGAAACGCTGCCCCGTACCGTGCTACTGGAACTCCTCTCGGTACCAGGTCATCGTCTCCGGGAGGTGGGCCTCGAGCGGACGGTACGTGTATCCCAGCTCCTCGTGGGCCTTCCGGGAGGTGTAGAACAGTCGCTGGGTGGCGAGCCGAGCCATCCGCCGATCGAAAGGAAACACGCGCCGCCCGGTGACGGCGTCGACGAGTTCGGCGACGGGACCGGCGGCGTGGATCGCAGCCGCCGGGACGGGGATGCGGGCCGGTGACCCCTCGAGGTGGGTGGCGATCCGCGAGACCGCTCGGTCGTAGGACAGGTTCTCGCCGCCGAGAATGTAGTGTTCGCCGGACTCGCCGCGCTCGGCCGCGGCGACCAGCCCCGCGACGACGTCGTCGACGCCGACGATGCTGAGTCCGCCCGGAAGGTAGGCGGGCATCGTTCGCTCGAGCCCCATCGCGAGCAGTTGGACGGTGAAGTTCCGGTCGCCCGTGCCGAAGATCGAGGTCGGGTGGGCCGTCACCGCGTCGCCGGTGCGCTCGGCGTAGCGGTCGACAAGACGCTCCGCCCGCGCTTTCGAGGCCTGGTAGGCCCCGATCGGTTCGGCGACGTCGTCCTCGTCGGCGACGGGATCGCTCCCGTTCGGCCGACGAGTCCCCGATGTGCTCGTAAACACGACGCGGCCGGCGTCGGTCGCCGCGCAGGCATCGAGGAGGTTCGCGGTTCCCTCCCGGTTGACCCGGTGGACGGTCTCGGCGTCGGCGTTCCAGAGGCTGGCGCCCGCGAGGTGGAAGACCGCGTCGCTCCCGTCGACCAGCGCCTCGAGCGTCCCCTGCTCGAAGAGGTCGCCGACGTACCAGTCGACGCCCTCGGCGCGACGATCCGAGCCGGGTCGGCTGAGTCCGCGCACCTCCCACCCTTCCGCGCGCAGGTGGTCACAGAGATGGGTCCCCAGAAATCCCGTCGCACCTGTGACCGCGGCCGTCTTCGCGGTCATTGTCCCTCGAGCTGTGGCGGCACGGCGTCCCCGCTCGCGGCCGCGTAGAGTCGGTAGGCGCTCGAGACCGCCGGGTGAGTGTCGTCAGTGGGCGGCAGCCGCCCGCCCGCCAGTTGCTCCCTGATCGCCGAGAGATCGACTTCGTCCGGATTCTCGACGGCGACCGGTCGCTCCGCGTCCGAGAGCAGCGGAGAGAGCGCGGTGTCCGCGTCGACCTCCCGGCCGAACAGAGACGTCGCCGCGGCGTCGACGGCAGGCGCCGATCCCGAGAGCAGCACGTTCGCCGCGACGGGATCGTCGCCGTAGGCAACCGTTCCGTCGAGCACGGCGAGTTCGGGGTCGATCGATCGAGTCGCGGCGACCGCGGCTCGAGCCGAGTCAGCTTCGGAGGTGACGAGTCGGCCGAGCGTTCGGACCGCACCTGCGGCCGTTCCCCCGTCCGCCGGTCGCAGCGAGGGGACGACGATCACGGTCGACTGGAGCAGCGGCTCGGGCACCGAGAGCGCGACCGATCGCCCCCCGGCCGCCCGGTACTCGTTTCGCGTCGGCACGTCCGCGAGATCGACGAGCGCCGCGTCGAAACGATCGGTCAGTCGGTCGTACCCCAGGTACGACGCCGTTCGATCGAACGCGATCCGGTCGTCGCTGCGTCCGACGACGGCGAGGCCGGTCCCGAGTTCCCGATCGAGCCACGCGGCGACCGCCCCGACGACCGCGGGGTCGGTCACGACGCCCGTCGAGGGGTGAAACGGGTAGTGAGCGTCGGGTGCGATAGTTACTCGTTCGGCGCCCGCGAGCCGTTCCCGGTGGGGCTCGAGGACGTCGGCGACGGCCGACTCGAGGCGGGCCATCCGCGCGTCGACGTTCGGCTGCCAGCCGCCGCGCCCGTCGGCTTCCGCAACCGCGGCCAGACGAACGTGGCTCACGGCCGCACCTCCGGGACCTCGACGTCCTCGTCGACGGTCTCGGCGGCCAGCTCGTAGGCGGTTTCGGCCAGCGCGAGCGATCGTCGGCCGTCGCGGCCGTCGACGGGCGGTTCCTCGTCGCTCCGAATCGCCTCGCAGAAGTCCGCGAGCGCGTCGTAGTGAGCGCGTAGGTAGAACGTGGGTCCGAAGACGGTCCGCTCGCCACCGACGCGGCTGGCGACGTTCTCGAGGGCCGCCCGGGCCGCGTCCGCGTAGAAGTGCTCCGGGAGATGGTCTCGGTTGGTGATCGTCCCTGTGATCCCCTCGAGACGCAGCCGCGTGTTCACCTCGGGCAGCTCCTCCCACTGGTAGGAGCCACAGTGCAGCGTGATCGTGGTTTCCGTCTCGGGCGCCCGCATGAGAACCGTCGCGGCGTCCTCGACGGGAATCTCGAGGGTTCGGCTGATCGTCGCGTCTCGGACCTCGAGCTCGCCGAACAGCCACTCGAGCACGTCGAAACAGTGGACTCCGAGCTCGAGCAGGGAGCCGCCCCCGACCGCGTTCGGATCGAGCGGCCAGGACGGCGGTGCGGCGTCGGCGGGCGGACGTCCGAGCGGGCCGTCGTTGAGCCGGGTGATCGAGGCGTAGGGGACGTGTCCGACGCCGCCCTCCTCGTAGGCCGACTTGACGCCGACCATGTCGGGCTGGTACCGGAGCGTGTGGTCGACGCCGACGGCGATTCCCGCCCGCTCGGCGGTCTCGAGCATCCTGTCGGCTTCCTCGGTCGAGCGGGCCAGGGGTTTCTCGACGAAAACGTCGATCCCGTACTCGGCGGCCCGTTCGACGGCCTCGGCGTGGAGAAACGGCGGAAGCGCGACGACAGCGGCGTCGAGCTCTTCCGCCGCGAGCAACCCCGCGTAGTCGTCGTACGTTCGGTCGACGCCCGCCCGCTCGGCTCGGGCGCGGTTCTCCGGGACCGCGTCGGCAGCCGCGAGGACCTCCACGCCCGGCATCGCCAGCGCCGATTTCAGATGCACCATGCCGATGTTCCCGACCCCGAGAACGCCGATCGAGAGCGGCTTCGGGTCGGTCGACCGGCTGCGAAACTGTGAGAGCATTCGCTCGAGAACGTGGTGGCTGCGGGCTTTGTTATCGTCGTCGTACCGCCGTAGAACGGCGATTAGACCGCCCATTCCGCACGAATACGGGGCCTAGCCGGTGTCGAATCGGTCGACGACCCGTGCTCAGGGCTGTCTCGCCGCCGCCCGACCGTCGACGTCGGTTACGATCCCGTCGATCCCGTCGACCGCGTTCGTTCGACGGGCGACGTCGGCCATCGTCTCGACGGTGAGGTCGGTCTCGGCGCGTCGTCGGTCGAGATAGGAGAGGATCGCTCGCATCCGCTCGTCGTCACGGCCGCGAGTGAGGTTGTTCGGGTGGAGCCACATGTGAAAGACGCCGTCGGCGTCGACGGCTTCGTCGATGCCGCGGCGAGCCAGCACGACCATCGGGTCGCTCCAGACCGATTCGGCGACCGTTCGCGCAGGTCCCTCGAACCCGAACAGGAACAGCGACGCCGGGACGTTCACCAGGCCGTACTCGTCGACGGTCGGCTCGACGATCATCGATCGATCCCGCAGCGTCGAGTCGAAGATCCCGCGGATCCCGTCGTGGGTCGGTGACCGACCCCGGTAGGCACCGATACCGTACTCGGCGAGCAGGTCCCGGTGGCCGACGTCGTTTCGCGGGTAAATAAACGAGTCGACGGCTTGGTTCCACTCTCGCGCCAGCTCGACGCTTCGCTCGAGTTCGGCCGCGGCGAGCTCGCGGTCGGTCTCGGGGCGACCGAACAGCACGTGCGAGAAGGAGTGACTGGCGAACTCGTGGTCGACGTCGGCGTCCAGAATCGCGCGAACGAGGTCGGGACAGAACCGCAGATCCTCGCGGTCGGTCCACTCCCCTCGCTCGCGGGCGAACCATCCCTCCGGCGCCGGATGGTCTGCGTGTCGCCCGTCGCAGGACTCGAGCATGAGGTGGCCGACGACGGCCCACGTCGCCGGCACGTCGTACTCGGCACACAGCTCGAGCATGACTTCCCAGCCGCGTCGTCCCGCCTCGACCCGATCGGTCGGCGCGGGCTCGAGATCGTGAAACCCCCACCCGAGCTCGGCGTCGAGCGAGATCACGACGCTTCCCACAGCGTCCACCACCGTTGGGGTTTGTTCATGTGGGTGCCGATAGGGGCTCAGTCGTTTTGTTATGGGCGCCGTTCCGCCCCGCTTCTTGCCCGTTCTGATCGGTAACTGATTGATACCGGTGGCCGCCAACGAACGGACGGCGGCCGGTCGACGAGCCGTCCGTCGGTAGGGGGAGGCAACGCCCCGTCGACCGGTCTCGACCCCGGCTGAAGCCGACCTATAACAAAGCGGTCGTCGGGTCACCTGCACCACAGTAGACGTTTCCGACGTCTGAATACCCAATCATGAGTGGATCTTCCAAAGCGTCCGAGCGAGCGTTCGTCCTCGGACTCGACGGCGTACCGTGGCGACTGATCGAGCGATGGACTGACGCTGGGGAACTCCCGAACTTCGCCCGGATGCGATCGGAGGGGGCCTCCGGCGTCCTCGAGAGCACCCGTCCGCCGACGACGCCGCTGGCGTGGCCCTCGATCGCGACCGGAGTCTGGCCGGACAAACACGGTATTTACGGCTTCCAGAAGCTCTCCGCCGAGTACTCTCAGCGGATGTACACGAGCCACGACCGCCAGCAGCCGGCTCTCTGGGAGCAGCTCTCACCCGCTCACGTCGGCAACGTTCCGATGACGTATCCCGCCCGTGAGATCGACGGAACGATGGTGTCGGGGATGATGACGCCCTCGACCGAGCGGGAGTTTACCTACCCGCCCGAGTTCCAGTCGAAGCTCGAGCGACGCGTACCGGACTACCAGATCAGCCTCGACTATCCCGACTACGCCGACCGCCTCGATGAGTTTCCCGGCGCCGTCGACGAGATGCTCTCGAAACGACGCGAGCTGATGCGTCTGCAGATGGACGAGGCCGGGGACGACTGGCAACTGTTCTTCTTCGTCTACACCGCTCCCGATCGGTTCCAGCACCTCGTCTGGGAGATGGAACCGCTGCTCGAACACTACAAGCGACTCGACGAGATCCTCGGCGAAGTTATCGAGTACATCGACGAGCACGACGCCGATCTCTACGTCGTCTCCGACCACGGCTTCGGGCCGATCCACCGGCTGGTCTACGTCAACCACATCCTCGAGCGCGAGGGATACCTGTTCCGCCAGGAGGACGAGGGCACCCGCGGGGCGCTCGCGAGCCTGGGAATCTCCCGGGACACGATCACGAACACGCTCAATCGGGTCGGCATCTCCGAGGAGATGCTCGTCTCGGCGCTCCCGCGACGACTGGTCGATTCGGTTGCCGAGCAGATTCCGGGTGACCACGCCCTCTACGACGTCGACTACGACCAAACCGTTGCGTTCGTCCACGGCGCAGGCACCTGCTACGTCAACGACACCGAGCGGTTCGAGCACGGCGTCGTCGAGCCGCGCGAGGTCCCGAAGATCAAAGAGAAACTCGTCGAGGTCTTCGAGTCCGTCACCGAAGCCGACGGGACTCGAGTGCTCGAGGTCTTCGACGGCGACGAGTTGTTCCCGACCGACGACCGGTCGCCGGATCTGGTCGTCAACGGCCGGGACGGCTACGACTCGCGGAACACGATCACCGACGAGCCGTTCGGCGAGACCGGCACGTACGCCGCCAGCCACCGGAGCACGGGGATCATGCTCTGTCGCGGCCCGTCGATCGACGCCGGGGCGACGCTCCGGGGTGCCCGCGTCGTCGACGTCGCGCCGACTCTACTGCACGGGATCGGCGAACCGATTCCGGAGAACACCGACGGCAGGGTGCTGTTCGACGCCTTCGACGAGCGCGCGACTCCTTCGCGGACGAAGGT
>PWMF01000171.1 GCA_003559215.1 Natrialbaceae archaeon | reverse complement strand
GGACGAGGCCTCGGAGGAGCCGTCGGTCGAGGAACTCGAGAACCTGCGACGCGAGACCCTCGAGGACTTCCTCGGCGTGATGTCGTACCAGGATCTGCAGTCGGTCGCCAAGGATGTCGGCGTCAAGGCGAACCTCAGCCGCGACGAGATGACTGACGAGATCATCGAGGCGGTCGCCGACGAGGGATCCGACGGCGACGGGGAGTCCGACGCGGACGGCGACGAGTCCTCGTAGCCCCACCGGTATCGAGCCGCGGCTTCCACTCAATCCCGAACCAGAACCATGACCGACGAACTCTACGACCGTATTACTGAGATCCTCGACGAGGCCAGCACTGAGAGCGGGGCGCTCGCCGTTCCGGACGACGACGACGGCGCCGACAGCGAGCTGCTCGAGCTCTCCGAGGAGGCGGCCGATCTCCTCGAGTCGACCGACCCTCGCGAGTTGCTCGAGGCGGTCGGGCTGGGCACGCTCGAGGACGGAACCGAACCCGAGACCGTCCCCGAGGCGATCACCAAGGGCGAACCCGAACGCGTCGAGGAGCTCCGGCGGCTGGTCCGGCTCGCGAAGCTCGCCGACCGCGAGGAGGAGGGCGAGCTCGGGACCGTGATCGACGGGCTCCGCGAGGCGACCGAGGAGGGCGACGGCGATGACGGCGATGAAGAGGACGGTCAGGGCGACACCGAAGACGGTGACGACGACGGAGCCGAGGACGAGTCGGAGGACGAAGACGACGAGACGGTTGAAGACAACGAGGAGGCGACGGACGAGTCGGAGGAGGGGGACGACGAAGCGGCGGACGACGCCGAGGCGAAGGACGACGAGAGTGCGACCGACGAACTCGAGGACCGCCTTCGGGACGCCGTCGGCTCGTCGGTCGAGGAGTTCGGCGCCGATCTCGAGTCGGTTCGGGAGCAGCTGGCGGCGGCTACCGACGACGGTTCGGACGAGGACGAGGAGAACGGTCTCCTCGACTCCGCCGAGGACCTCCTTGACTCCGAGGACGATGATGACGACGGAGACGAGGATGAGGAGGATGACGATGGTTTCCTAGACGGCGAAGACGACGAGGACGAGGATGACGAAGACGACGAGGATGACGAAGACGACGAGGATGACGACGGCCTGTTGGGCTCCGGCGACGACGGACTCGGCTCGAGCGAGTCGTCCCGCCACTCGACGATGGCGCCGCCGCCGAACGAGCGGGCGGATATGAACGCAGTCAAGCGCCACTCGACGATGCCGAAGCGAAACCGGTAGCGGTTCGCGGTCCGTAACTCTTTGTCGCTCGTTCGCGTAGGCCCAATATGTACGACTCGATCCTCGTCGCGACCGACGGCAGCGAGACGGCGTCGGTGGCCGTTGAACACGCGCTCGATCTCGCGGACCGACTCGGAGCGACGCTGTACGGCGTCGCCGTCCTCGAGACCCGGACCGAGTACGACAACGCCATCGTCGATCCGGACGAGGTCGAGCGCCACCTCCGGGAGCGGGCCGAGACGTCGCTCGCATCCCTCGAGGAACGGGCCGGTGGAGCAGACGTTCCGGTCGAGACGGCCGTTCGCGCCGGCGTTCCGCACGAGGAGATCGTCACCTACGCCGACGACTGTGGGGTCGACGCCATCGTGATCGGCAGCCGCGGACGGTCGGATTTCAAGGGGGCCTTGCTCGGAAGCACCGTCGACGCCGTCGTCAGGCTCGCGACCCGGCCGGTGCTCGTCGTCGGCGACGGGTGAGGAGTTTTATTCCTCCTCCGAGTACCTTTTTGTAGATGCACGACTGGATCGACAGCTACGACGAGCGGGACTGGCAGACGACCGACGAGGGAACCGTCCGCTACGCACTGATCGGACTCGGCTGGTGGACCGTCGACGTCGCGATCCCGGCGATCGAGAACTCCGACCTCGGCGAGGTCTCGGTGCTGGTCAGCAGCTCGACCGAGAAGGCCGAACGTCTCGCCGAGGAGAACGACGTCGACCGCGGCATCAGCTACGACCAGTACCACGACGGCGCGGCGAGCGACGCCTACGACGCCGTCTACGTCGGCACGCCCAACGCCTACCACCTCGAGTACGCCGAGACGGCGGCCGAGCTCGGGAAGGCGGTCCTTTGTGAGAAGCCGATGGAGGCGACCGTCGAGCGGGCCGAACGGATGGTCGAGGTCTGCGAGGACGGTAACGTCCCCCTGATGATCGCCTACCGAATGCAGACCGAGCCCGCGGTGCGCCGAGCGAGAGAGCTCGTCGAATCGGGTTTCATCGGCGAACCCGTCTCGGTCTACGGCGCGAACGGCCAGCCGCTGCTCGAGATGAACCCCGATCACGACCAATGGCGCCTCGATTCGGATCTCTCCGGGTACGGCACCTCCGTGATGGATCTGGGCATCTACTCGATCAACACGACACGGTACCTGCTCCGGCGAGAGCCCGTGAAGGTTTCCTCGCAGATGAGCTCCCACCACGAGGCGTTCGACGACGTGCCCGACGAGCGCGCCTCCTCGGCGCTGTTGCTCGAGGACGACGTCCACGTGATCACGACCTCGAGCCAGCGCGCCCACGAGGACACCCACCTAAAACTCACCGGAACCGAGGGGACGATCGAACTCGATCCGGCGTTCCACGGCGAGGCGACGCTGAAACTCTCCCGCGGCGACGTCTCCATCGAGATCGAACACGAGGAGTTCGACGCCCAACGGGAGGTTCGGGAGGTGTTCGACTACTTCGCGGACCGCGTGCTGACCGACGGCGAGATCTACCCCGACGGTCGCCACGGTCTCGCCGATATGCGTATCATCGAGGCGATACACCGGGCCGCGGATGAGGAGCGGCCGGTGGAGCTCTGAACGCCTCGACTGTCGATCGCTCGAATTGGTTGTTGCCGCAAACGCTATTGCTCCAGCAAAGAAATATTGCAGGACGAATTTTGATCAATTGATGATAGGAGCCGGACCGGAGCGGATATAGTATTTGTATTTTGTTATTTCTTCTGGACGTGAGCCAGAACGTCCTTGGGCCAGGATTAGGGAGCAGAAGGCGATCCAGATCGATGATTTTCTCGAATATAGAACGAAGTGCTTCGGGCCTTCGCTCCAAACATATCGGCCAGCGAGCTGGTATGCCTTCCGCCATCTGAATGGTGCGGATAGCTAACCTGGTCTGGAATATTGGGCGAAGGGCACACTAATCCAGTCACTTCTCGAACTTCGTCGACCGACCCCGACTCGGACGGTACATCGACCCTCGGGGTAGCGATACGACTTTCGTTCGAACTATCAGAACAGCGAAGAACGATCGCTCCACAGCCGGATGCGCACCGCCTCGTGGAAGCGGATATTACAGAAGTATGTTCGTAATCACCTTCGTCGATCGTCGGGGTGATGGATCGCTCGAGCGCAAGCCGTTCGAGCAGCTCGAACGCCGTACCCTCGAGTCAGGAGTGAGCGAGGTTGACCTCGATCTCGTTAGTCGCACCGAGCAGGAGCGCCGGTAGCTCCTCGGTCAACACCTCGCCGCGGAGCCGATTGGCAGGGCCGGCGACGCTGATCGCCGCGACAGCGTCGTCGGAGTCGGATCGGATCGGGGCACCGACGGCGTAGACCCCACGAACCGACTCCTCTCGGTTGATTGCGTACCCTCGCTCGCGGACCGTCTCGAGGCGGTCCCGGAGTGCCGATCGGTCGGTGATCGTCTCGTCGGTCGCCGCCTCGAGCCCGCGTTCCTCGAGGATCGTCTCGATTCGCTCCTCGGGCAGGTGCGCGAGGATCGCCTTCCCCGCGGCGAACTGGTGTAGCGGGGTTCGTTTGCCGACTCGAGCGTGGGTCCGCACCGAGTGGCGCCCCTCGGCGCCGTAGATGTGAACGCCGACGCCGTGCTCTTCGATCACGCACCAGACCTTCTCGTCGGTCTCCGCGGCGAGTTCGTCGACCTTCGGTTTCGCCGCCTCGAAGACGGGCCGCCGATTCCGGACGTAGGTCCCGTAGTCGAGAAACCACGTTCCGAGGCGGTACCCTTTCTCCTCTCGGACGAGGACGCCCCGGTCCTCGAGCGTGCGGGCGTGCCGGGACGCAGTGCTCTTTGCGATCCCGAGCTCGTCCGCGATCGCCGTCACGCCCGCCCGGTCTCGCTGTTTGAGCAGGGCGACGATCTCGAGGGCGGTGTCGACGGTTTCGACGGGTCTGTACCCCGGTTCGTTTCCCATACGACTACTGGTGAGCGTGCCGACAAAAGTCTGTTCCCGCTATTCGAACGGTCCGGTCGTTCACGCGGTCTGAGAGTACTCCTCGACCCACTCCTGTAGCGTGATTCCCATCGTCGCCTGCGTGATCGCGTTCGAGGACGCCGAGTTCGCGCTCTTGACGAGTTCGGCCTCGAGCGTGCGCGTCGGCACCTCCCCGAGGAAGTGGGGGATCGCCCGCTGGACGGGAAGCGGACAGCCGACCTCGTGGGCCAGCGCGTACCCGGAGATGGAGTGGGGGATCTCCTCGCTAACGTACCGAGGGTCGGGCTCCTCGAGAACCACGTCGTCGACGTGATCGGGATACTCGTAGCACTTCCCGACGTCGTGGAGGAGACAGGCCGCGACGATCGTGTCGATGTCCGGGTCGGCGCCGTGGAACTCCCGCTGTTCGCGCGCGGTCTCGAGTGCGATCCGGGTGACCCCGCGGACGTGTTCGACGTTGGTGACCTCCTGGATGTTCCAGGCGTAGGGGACGTCCTCGATGTCCAGCCAGCCACCGCGCTCCAGGCCGAGGGTCCACGCCTCGACGACCCGATCACGGAGGTCGTCGTCTTCGATCTCCTCGAGTTCGGAGAACGCCTCGCGGACCTGCCGATCGAAATCGACGTCTGCCATCGCGATCAGTGCTCGCCCTCGCTCACGACGATGCGTTCCCGTCCGATGAGTCGCGGGCGTTCGTCGATCGCGAGGAAGCTGTCGACGTCTTCGCGGGCTTCCTTCGCCTTCCCTTTCTCGGGATCGTAGTCACGCGATCCCTCGCTGCCCAGCGCGTCGTACAGCTTCTCGATATCCTCGAAGTAGAGTTCGGCGACACCGTCGAACTCGGCGTTGGCTGGATCGGTCGGAAGCACGGTGTTGTACTTCACGACGCCGTCGATCTCACGGGCGATGGGAGTGTGTTCGGTCTGCCAGTAGTCGACGAACTCCTCGTGGCTCATTCCCTCCTTCCGGACGAGGAACGCGGAGTGCTTGTAGAGGCCGTCCGTATCGCCGTCGACCTCGTCTTTCTGAACGATCTCCTTGCCGATGAACCGAGGACGTTCGTCGATCGCGAGGAAGTTGTCGACGTCCTCGCGCGCTTCTTTTGCTTTTCCGCGGTCGGGGTCGTAGTCCCGGGATCCCTCGCTTCCCAACGCGTCGTACAGCTTCTCTACGTCCTCAAAGTAGAGTTCAGCGATCCCGTCGAACTCGGCGTGATCGGGTTCCGTGGGGAGCACCTGCTGGTAGCGCACGACGCCGTCGATCTTGCGGGCGATGGGGGTGTGTTCGGTCTGCCAGTAGTCGACGAACTCGTCGTGGCTCATCCCCTCCTTCCGGACGAGCAACGCGACGTGCTTGTACATCGATCGGTGGTTTTCTGCACGGAATAATAAAGCATGAGGCTCGTGACCGCTTCCCGGACCTTCTCAGAGCCGACCGCCGTCGACGAACAGGCGATCGCCTGCCTTCCGCTCCTCCGCGTAGCCGTCGTGGTACTCCATCAGCTGAAACAGGGCGCCGGTGGGATTGCTCGGCGGGAGAAACGCCTCCCGCCAGTGCTCGAACTCGGCCCGGTCGACGACGGCGACACCCCGCTGCTCGAGCGCGGCGACGGCCCGATCGAGATCCGCGACCTCGAGCGTGACGTGGTGGAGGCCGGGACCGTTTCGCTCGAGGAACTCCGTTAGGAACGACTCCGAGCCGTCCTCGGGTGCGATGAGCTCGAGCCGCGACGCACCGCCGAGGACGTACGTCGCCCAGGTGAACGAGCCGTACTCGCTTCGCTCCTGGTGGATCTTCTCGCAGCCGAGCGCGAACAGCAGGCTTTCGGCGTCGTTGATCGATTCGACCGCGATTCCCACGTGATCGACGCGGACCGCTGGCATTCCGGGCATACTCCCGAAAGCCCGTGGATCCAACATAGCTGTTTGGGGAATGTGGGTAGTCGCCCCGACCGACGACAACACGTCACACCGATAGAACAAAGTTGAGAGCACGCGACAGCGTAGGTACATGCTCAAACAGGTCGAGTTCCTGGTCCGGAAGGACGAGTACAGCCACGAGGAGTTCGTCGAGTGGTGGCAGGGCGATCACGCCGACCTCGCGCGTGACCTGCCCGGGCTGAAGCGCTACACCACGTCCGTTCCGACGAACCCCGACGCCGTCGAGTACGACGGCGTGCTCGAGCTCGCCTTCGAGGACATGGCGGCGCTCGAGGAGGCCTTCGACTCCGAGACGGGCCAGGCGGTCGTCGCCGACGCCGCCGACTACGTCGACTTCGACGCCGGCGAGCGCATGATCGTCGAAGAGACGGTCCACGTCGACGAGGAATGACGACCACCGCCGCCGCACTCGTCGAAACCCTCGAGGAGCTCGAGGTGGAGTACGTCTTCGGCTACCCCGGCGGGCGCGCGATCGAGCTGCTCGAACACCTGCCGGAGTCGGAGATCGAGCTCGTCCGTCCGCGCGACGAGCGCGAGGCCAGCGTCATGGCCGAGACGTACGGCCGGCTCACCGGCATTCCTGGGGTTCTCACGGGCCAGGGACCCTGGATCGGCAGTCTCGGACTGATGGGACAGATGGAGGCCCGTCTCGGCTCCTCGCCGATGGTGGTGCTCACCGAGGCCTCCGAGCGCGGCGAGTACTCGACGCTCGCGCCCTACCAGCAGGCACGGGGCGATTACGGCGGGTTCAGTCTCCCGAAGATCCTCGACGGCGTCAGCAAGGAGTGGTGGTTCCCCCGGACGCCGATCGAGACGCTCCGGAGCACGCAGCTGGCGTTCAAACACGCCGTCGCCGGTCGCCCGGGCCCGACGGCGGTCGTTCTGGACGGCGACGCGATCACCGCGGACGTTCCGGACGATCCGACCCCGCCCGCGTGGGACGCTCGCGAGCAAACCCGGACCTGGGACGCCGCGCCGACCACCGGAGACATCGCGAGCGCGGTCGAGGCGCTCGAGGACGCGACCAGGCCCGTGGTCGTCGCGGGCAACGGGGTCCACGCCGCCCATGCCTACGACGAACTCGCCACAGTCGCCGACGCCTACGACTGCGCCGTCGTCACCTCCTACATGGGAAAGTCGACCTACCCGGAGACCGACGACCGTGCCGCGGGCGTCATGGGATCGTTCGGTCACGAGGGGGCCAACCGGGTCGTCAGCGAGGCCGATACGCTGCTCGTGGTCGGCTGCCGGCTGAACCCGATGGACACCAACTGGCAGGCCCCCGAGTTCATTCGGCCCGACGAACAGACGATCGTGCACGCCGACGTCGACGCTCGGAACGCCGGCTGGGTCTACCCCGCCGACGTCGGACTGATCGGCGACGCAAAGGCGACTCTCGAGGCGCTCGCCGACGCCGGGAGCGGGGAGAACGGGTGGGCGCTCGAGCGCGCCGCCGAGGCCCGGGAGTGGTTCACCGCCCCCGAGTGCGAGGACGACTCGACCCCGATCAAACCCCAGCGCGCGGCCAAGGAGATCCAGGCCGTCGTCGACGAGGAGACGATCGTTACCGCAGACTCCGGGAACAACCGGTTCTGGCTGCTGTACTACCTCCAGACGCCGGCGGTGCGGACCTACTTCGGCAGCGGCGGCGTCGGCGGAATGGGGTGGGCGAACCCGGCCGCGGTGTCAGCGGCGCTCACCACCGGAAAAGACGTGATCGCCGTCGCGGGCGACGGCGGGTTCTCGATGACGATGAACAGCGTCGAGACGGCCGTCGAGTACGGCGTCGCGCCGACGTTCGTCGTGCTCAACGACACCAGCCTCGGGATGGTCCGCCAGATGCAACACGAGGACGGCGACATCGCGGGCGTCGAGTTCCACGATACCGACTTCGTAAAAGTCGCCGAGGCGTTCGGCGCGGTCGGGTGCCGGGTGACCGAACCCGACGAATTCGCCACCGCGCTCGCGGAGGGGAAGGATGCGGACACCCCGCATGTTATCGACGTCCGGATCGATCGTGAGGAGGAGATGGCCGAGACGCTCTCTTCCTCGTTTTACGAGTCGGTCGGCGGACTCCACGAGTAACGACGACACGACCGAGCACCAACTTATACGTGAACTATCGACATACCCCGAACACATGACTGACGAAAATGCGACCGTACTGGTAACCGGCGGAACCGGCTTCATCGGTTCCTACGTAGTACAGGACCTGCTCGAGCACGGCCACGATGTCGTGGCCTACGATCTCTCGACGGACACGGAGATTCTCGAGAAACTCGGCGTCGCCGACGACACCGAGGTGCGACGCGGCGACGTCTCCGAGCCGACGGACGTGATCCGCGCGGTCAGAGAGACGGGGGCGACCCACGTCGTCCACCTCGCCGCACTGCTGACGACAAGCGCCCGGGAGAACCCGCGAGCGGCGGCCGACGTGAACATCATGGGGACGAACAACGTCCTCGAGGCCGCCCGCACCCTCGACGATCAGGTCGAGCGGGTCGCCTGGGCGTCCTCGGCGGCGGCGTACGCCCCGCCGCACAACTACGACGCCGAGTGGGTCGACGAGGACGAACTCGTCTACCCCGACACGCTCTACGGCGCGACCAAGGAGTACAACGAACACCAGGCCCGGGTCTATCACGAGGACTACGGCCTCGATCACGTCGCGCTCCGGCCGACGGTCGCCTACGGTCCCTACCGCGAGACCGGGGGCTCAGCGTTCCTCGCGAACATCGTCGAGAAGCCCGCGCTCGGCGAGCCCTATAGCGTCGAGTACGGCGACCAGGCGATCGACTGGCAACACGTCGAGGACATCGCGCAGGCGTTCCGGAAGGCGGCCTTTACCCCGGAAGACGAGCTCACGCAGCGCGTCTACAACGTCCGCGGCGTGCTGGCGACGGTCCGGGAGGCTGCCGAAGCCGTCGAGGCCATCATACCCGACACCGAAATCGAGGTCTCCGACGACGGCGAACTCCCCTGGACGCAGAATCTGGACATGACGAAAGCACGGGAGGATCTGGGGTACGAGCCCGTGTACGATCTCGAGTCGGGGTTCCGGAAGTACATCAACGTCCTTCGGGAGGAGCACGGGCTCGAGCCGGTGTAGTCGCCCGCGACGTCCGGCGACTCGCCCGTGCTGTTCGGCTCGTGATCCGCCGATTTTCGCCGACACTGGCGACTACCCGTCAGCAGCAGGCAATCTATTTATATTGTCGCGTGTACCCAACCGCCATGACACCAGAACACACGGCGGCGGCCGACCATCCGCTCGACCCGCTTTCGCCGGACGAGATCGAGTCTGCCTACGGAATCCTGACCGGCGAGCGAGAGCTCGGCGACTCGAGTCTCTGCATCAAAATCGAACTGGCGGAGCCGCCGAAGGACGCCCTCGCGGCGTACGATGACGGCGGCGACGTCCCGGACCGTCGAGCTCGGATCGTCATCAGGGACGGGAACGAGCGGAGGACGATCGAAGCCGTCGTTTCGCTCGACGAGGACGCCGTCGTCTCCTGGGAGCACGTCGAGGGCGCACAGCCCTCGATCGCGATCGAGGAGTTCATCGCTTGCGAGGAGACGGTCAAGGAAAACGAAGAGTGGCGGGCGGCGCTCGAGCGCCGCGGGATCGAGAACACCGACCGGGCGATGGTCGATCCGTGGTCGGTCGGCCACGAGTTCGTCCCGGAGGACGTCGATCGCTCGAAGCGACTGGCCCACGGGTTAACCTTTCTCCGGCCGAGCGAGGACGACGGCGACGAGGGGTACGCGAAACCGGTGACCGGCGTTCACACCTTCGTCGACCTCGACCGAATGGAGGTCGTGAAGGTCGTCGACTACGGGCCGCCGGACGAGGACGACCCGCTCCCGCCCGAAGGGATGGCCTACCGCGAGGACGACGTCGACCTGCGCGAGGACCTGACTGCATACAACGTCGAGCAGCCGGACGGGCCGAGCTGGAGCGTCGACGGCCACGAACTCGAGTGGCAGGGGTGGCACATGCGCGTGGGCTGGACCCAGCGCGAGGGGCTCGTGCTGTACGATATCGGCTACGAGGACGACGGCGAGGTTCGCTCGATCGTCGACCGCGCGTCGTGTGCCGAGATGTCCGTGCCGTACGGAACGATCGACATCAACGACCGGTTCAAGAACGCGATGGACGTCGGCGAGTACAACATCGGTCGCCTCGCGAAGTCGCTGACCAACGGCTGTGACTGTCTCGGCTACATGCACTACTGGGACGCGGTGATGAACACCGCCGGCGGCGAGGCGAACGTCCTCGAGAACGCGATCTGTCTGCACGAGGAGGACAACGGCACGCTCTGGGAGCGCAGCGACTGGCGCACCGAAAGCGACGAGGTCCGCAGACGTCGGCGGCTCGTCGTCTCCTTCGTCGCCGCGGTCGGCAATTACGACTACATTTTCAACTGGTACTTCTACCAGGACGCCTCGATGGAGGTCGAGGTCCGCCTGACGGGGATCGACAGCGTCTCCGCTGTCGGTCCGGACGAGGACCCCTCGGGGTACGGCGAACTCGTCGCCCCACAGCTCAATGGACCGATCCACCAGCACTTCTTCAACTTCCGGCTCGATATGAACGTTGACGACGGCCCCAACGAGCTATACCGCGTCGAGAACCAACAGGTCCCGGCCGGTCCAGACGGGCTCGATCCGATGGGCGAGGCCAACGACCGAACCCACAACCCCGGCGGAAACGCCTTCTACGCGGCCCGCGAGAAACTGGCGAGCGAGGAGGCGGCGAAGGAGCTGATCGACCCGCTCAAGGGACGGTACTGGCAGGTCGTGAATCCGGAAGCAGAGAACCGGCTCGGGAAGCCGACCGGGTACCGGCTCATGCCCGGCGGCAACGTCGAGGCGGCCATGCAGGACGACTCGAGTGTGATGGAACGCTCCGGCTTCATCAAGTATCACCTGTGGGCGACGCCGTTTCGCGAGGACGAGCGGTACCCGGCCGGTCGGTACCCGAACCAGCACCCCGGCGGCGCGGGGCTCCCGGCGTGGACCGAGGCCGACCGAAATCTCGAGGAGGACCTGGTCCTCTGGTACACCCTCGGGGTCAACCACGTCACTCGGCCCGAGGACTGGCCGATCCTCCCCGTACAGGTCTACAGCTTTAAACTGCAACCGGTCAACTTCTTCGAGGAGAGTCCGGCGATCGACGTCCCACCCCAGCACGCGATTGAGGGGCAGGACGTCCCCGGGCACGGGGCCGGGGGCTGCGGAACGGAAGCGGACGCGGACGACGACTGAGTTTCCCCCGCTTCGCGTCAGTGTCCGGTTCAGTCGGGGACGTCGATCGACGGGTCCTTTCGCTCGAGAATCCGATTGATCTCCTCCCCGTCGAGGAGGTCGACCAGGGTTTCCTCGCCGTTTCGGTATGCCTCGAGTTCCGCTTCGCTCAGGTGCTGTTCGATCTCGTCGTCCTCGAGGAGCGACTCGAGGGTGTCGTCGACGTCTTCGGGATCGTAGCCGGGAACTGGCATGTGCTACCGTACTGCGTCGATGCGCTTATATCATGGCCCGCCGTCGGACAGCGGTACGATTTAGTAGACCCCCCTGATACGTCAGCACATGACGTTTCACGAGCGCGACTACACGGAGGGGACGCTGGGCACGCAGGCCGTCGACTGGGAAGAACGGATCAACACCCAGCGGCTGCGCGACGAGCGCAAGGAACGAGCGCTCTCCCGGTTGCAGGAAACCGACCTCGGTGGGATGTTGCTCCTCTCGGACCCGAACATCCGGTACGTGACCGGACTGGCGATGACCGGCGGCAGCGGCGCGGACCACTACACGCTGCTGACCGAGAACGGAGACGTCGTCCACTGGGATACGGCCGACCACGCCAGCAACCAGCGGGCGAACTGCCCCTGGCTCGAGGATATCAGGTACGCCTGCCCCGGTCTCGGCAACGTCCCTCGCGCCTCCGGCAGTGCGTCGGCGCGACGGTTCCTGCTGTCGACGATGGCTGAAACCGTCCACGAGGCGATGGAGGAGTACGGCGTCGCCGACGAGAAACTGGGGGTCGACGTCGGCAACCGGGGGCTGCTCGAGGCCCTCGAGGAGCGCGGCGTCGAGACCGATCCGGGAACCGCCCAGGCGGTGATGGAGGACGCCCGGAAGGTCAAGACCGAGTACGAGATCGAGTGTCTGCGACAGGTCGCGGCGATCTGCGAGGCTGGCTTCCAGCGGATCAAAGACGCCGCGAAACCGGGCATGCGAGAAAACGAGGTCTGGGGCGAAGCCGTGCAAGAACTCTGGCGCCACGGCGCGTTCGTCGGCGGCGGCTACCTCACGTCGGGGCCGAACACCTGGCCGAAACACCAGGCCAACACGACCGATCGGGCGATCCGGCCCGGCGACCTCGTCTATGCCGATTTTTATAATATCGGCTACCTGGGCTATCGATCGTGTTACTACCGCACGTTCTCGATGGGCGAACCGACCGAGGAACAGCAGCAAGCGTACGAGACCGCTCGAGACAACCTCTACGACGTGCTCGAGCGGATCGAACCCGGCGCGACGACCGACGAGATCGCGCAGGGGTTTCCCGACATGGAGGGCGAACACGCCGACTACTACGACGCCGACGAACACTGGCAGCTGACCACGAACCACTGGGCGCACGGGCTCGGCCTCCAGCTGTACGAGGTACCCCTGATCTGGCGGGGGCTCTCGCCGGACCACCCGATCGAGATCGAGGAGGGGATGACGATGGCCGTCGAGACCCAGGAGCCCGCGGGCCGACAGGGCGTCCGCGTCGAGGAGATGGTCGTCGTTCGATCGGACGGCGTCGAGATCTTAAGCCAGTGGCCCGTCGAGGAGATCACTACCATCGACTACTGATCGTTCGAACCGTTCGAGATGAAACTGGTGATCGGTAGCTCTCGAGACACGCTCGAGCAGTACGGAGACCATCGAACACCACGAAAGGGGCTGTCGTGCTGTTCACAGCGACGATAGATGGTGTCAAATCGAAGTAGCACACGACCACTAGCTGATTCGCTAACAATTATGCCGATTCCCGATGATACCGAGAGTATGAAACTCGGGACTGGCCTCTTTACCGCCCAGCAACGGCCCGGCGACGACCGCGAGCCCAGCGAGCTGTACGACGACGTACTGCGGCTGACTCGCGAGATCGAAGACGCAGGCCTGGACAGCGCGTGGGTCTCGGAACACCACTTCGAGGAGGACGGCTACCTTTCAGGGACGATGCCGACGCTGGGGGGGATGGCGGCCGAGAGCGAGGAACTCGAGATCGGCAGCTGCGTCGCGCTCGGGCCGCTGTACGATCCGATTCGACTCGCCGAGGACGCGGCGACGGTCGATCTGCTCTCGAGCGGTCGGCTCACGCTCGGGCTCGCCATCGGCTCGAACCCGCGGGAGTTCGACGTCTTCGGCGTTCCGCGCGAGGAACGCGCCGAACGGCTCGCCGACCTCGTCCCGTTCCTGCGGGGTGCCTGGAGCGAGGGGGCCCTCGAGTACGACGCCGATTTCCACGACCTGCCGACGGACGTCCCGATCACGCCGAAGCCCACGGACGGCGACGTCCCGATAATGCTCGGCGGCGCGGCCAAACCCGCCGTCAGGCGCGCGGCCCGGATCGGCGACGGGTGGTGTGCCCCCTCCGCGCTGTCGCTCGAGGGCGTCGAGAAACGCGTCGAGGACATCCGAAACGTTCGCGAGGCGGAGGGACTCGGGGGAGAGTTCACGATCTACGTGCTCCAGCACGGCTGGGTCGGGGAATCCCGCGAGGCGGCCTGGGAGGCGATGCGGGACGGCTACTTCTACCTCCAGCGCCGCTACGCGGAGATCTTCTCCGGGAAATCGGTCGACGAACTGGACGACGAGCGCAAGCGAGAGCTGAAAGAGCAGGCCATCTTCGGCACCCCCGAGCAGGTTCGGGAGGAACTCGAGACCTACCGCGAGTCGCTGGGCGACGATATCCACTTCATCTTCCGGACGTACTACCCCGGTGTCGAGACCGAGGCGACGGTCGACTGCGTCCACCGACTTGGGGACGAGGTCGCGCCCGAACTCCGGTAGCCGAATCGAGTCTTGAACCCGCCAACCAGTAAGAATCTCCGCCATCGGGATGTATATAATCGGTATCGTGGTTCACGGCCCATGGTAGCACCACTCAACAGGCGCAGCCTACTGAAAGCGAGCGCTGTGGCTACCGCGGGACAGTTCGTGGGGACAACGGCGCTGGCCTACGAGGAGGGAGACGGCGTCGAGACCGCCGTCCGGATCAGGCGGGACGAGTACGGCGTCCCACACGTCTACGCACGCGATGGCGCCGGACCGGCACCGGTCTTTTATGGATACGGATACGCGACGGCCCGGGACCGCCTCTACCAGCTCGAGCTCTACCGCCGCTACTACCACGGTACCGTCGCCGAGGTGCTGGGCGAGGAGTGGATCGAGTTCGATCGCGAGGCGCGGATCAACCACGACAGCGCGGTCCCGCTCGCCGAACAGATCGAGACACAACTCGAGGACGAACACCGCGCCGTCCTTCGGGCCTACGCTGACGGGATCAACCGTCACATCGAGGACGTGCGTTCGGGCGAGAGCGACCGACCCGGGTTCCACCGTGGGTTCGTCGAGCACGGATTCGAACCCGAGCCCTGGGATCCGGTCGACGTGGCGGGAGTCTTCGTCGCGACGATGGCGTTCTTTTCGGGGGTGAACCTCGAGGGGCTGAACGCGGCCGTACTGGCCGTTCTCGAGGAACGGTACGACGAGGAGACCGCCTGGGAGCTGTTCGAGGACCTCCAGTGGGGCGACGATCCGGACGCACCGACGTCTGGCGACGTCCCCAACCCCGGGTTCACGCCGCCGACGGCGGCGTCGGGAATCTACGCCGACGAGCGGCGCGGGCGAATCTCGGGGGGTGCCTCCGGTGACACTAGCAACCGGGTCACCGGTGGCGCCTACCGCCTCTCAAGCGATCCCGAGGGCGCGTTCGAGCGCCAGCAGGAACGGCTGCGGACGCTCGTCGAGGGCGCTCGCGAGCTCGGGGTCCCGACGACGGTCGGCTCGAACGCGCTCGTGGTCCACGGCGACGTCACCGAGAGCGGGGACCACCTCCTGATGGGCGGCCCGCAGATGGAGTTCTCCACGCCCTCGGTCATGTACGAGGTCGGCCTCCACGGCCCCGACTTCGACGTCGCCGGGATCACGGTGGCCGGCTACCCGGCGATCATGTTCGGACACAACGGCGACGGCTCGTTCACCTCGACGGCGGGGATCGACAAGAGCATCCAGACGTTCGTCGAGTCGATTCGAACACCCGAGGACGGGCCCCCGGAGTACGAGTTCCGCGGCGAGTGGCACGAGATGGACGAGGACGAGCAGTGCATCGAGGTGGCCGACGCCGGGGACGTGACCCACACCGTTCGCCGGACCCGCCACGGCGTCGTCACCGACTACGATCCCGATGCGGGCGAAGCGATCGCTCAGACCCGGGCGTTCGACGGGCGGGACATGAACTCGTTTCGCGCGTTCTACGACGCGCAGTTCGCCACCGACGTCGAGAGTTACGGCGAGGCCGCCCGACAGTGCGACTACGCGCTCAACTTCATGTGGGCCGGCGAGGGCGGCATCGGCTTCTTTCACCTCGGTCGCTACCTCGATTTCGAGGCGATCCCCTGGGACACCCGACTCCCGGCCGACGGCACCGAACACGAGCTGACCGACGGCGACTTCCTGCGGGCGGCCGACGGCGAGGTGCCCTACAGCATCAACCCGCCGGTCGGCTACTCCGCCCAGTGGAACAACAAGCCCGCACCCGACTGGGACAACGGCGACCGCAGCTACTCGTGGGGCGTCGACTACCGGGTCCAGCGCTTCATCAACCTCGTCGAGCACGAACTCGAGACGGCGGGTTCGGTCAGCTACGAGAACCTAAAGGAGATGGTCTACGACACCTCCTTCGTCGACCTGCGAGCGATCCGGTACAAGCAGTTCCTGCTCGAGGTACTCGAGGGGGCCGACCTCTCCGGGACCGAGGTCGAGGCGAAGGCGGCCCTCGAGACCTGGCGCGACTATCAGCAGGCCGACGGCGAGAACTACATGGGGACGTATCCGCCGGGGTTTACGATCTTCGACGAATTCTTCCCGCGGTTGATGGAGCGGACCTTCGCACCGACGTTCGGCGAGCAGTTCGAGACCGCGATGACGTTCCTGAACTTTCGGTACGGCCGCGGGACGCTCATGCGCGCGCTCTATCCGGAGGAGACGGCGCTCGATACGGCGGTAGATTACTTCGACGGCGACCGCGACGGCGTGTTCCGCGAGTCGTTCCGGGAGGCCGTCGCCGCCCTCGAGGACGAGTACGGCCCGAACGTCGACGAGTGGCGCGCCGACGTCGCCGTCGACGACCTCGAGAACGTCGTCCTGTTCGGGATGCCCGTCGGCGTCGGCGACGCGGGCGAGATGCCGTTCATGAACCGGGGCACGGAGAACCACTTCGTCAGAATCGGCGACGAGGTCGTCTGTGCCGAGAACGTGTTGCCGCCAGGCAACTCCGGGTACGTCTCGCCGGACGGGGAGTCCGACCCGCACTACGACGACCAACTCGAACCATTCCTCGCGTTCGAGTACAAGGACCTGCTGTTCGGGGACGGCGAGGTCGCCGGTGCGACGGTCGATCAACGGGTGTTGCGACCGGATGGGGCCGACGGCTGCGATCGGGCGGCCGACTCGAGCGAGTCGGCCTCGGGGACCGACTGACGCCCGGGCGCCCGACTACCCGGTTTTGTAGACGCCGCGGGCGTCCGCGATCAGCGTATCGTCTTCGGCAGCGTAGACCCCCACGTCGACGGTCCCGACGTCGCTGCCACAGCGCACGACGTCGGCCTCGGCGTAGAGGTCGCCCGTCCCCGCGCTGAGATAATCGATCCGCATGTCGATCGTCGGGACGGGTTGGTCGACCAGCGAAACCAGCGCCGCGCCGCCGACGGTGTCGGCCAGCGTGAACGTGACGCCGCCGTGGGCCATCAGTTCGTCCTCGTTCCAGGAGAGCTCCTCCCGTATCACGAGGCGTCCCTCGGCGCGACCCTCGGCACACTCCGTGATCTCGATCCCCAGCAGGGACGCGAAGGGCATCCCCTCGAAGAACGCTTCGGTGTCCATGTAACACAATGCCTCCCGAATCACAATAAAGGTGACAACTGCGTTCGATCGTCGCCACGAGCGAAGGTCAGCGGTGGTCGTAGACGCGCTTGACCTTTCCGACCTCGGTGCGTTCGATCGTTCCGTACTCGACGAGCTCGAGCGCATCGGGCCGGACGGAGAGGGTGTTCTCCAGGCGCTCGAGGACACCTTTGCAGAGCGCCTCGCGGTCCCCGTCGAACCCCCCCGTCAGCTCGACGGTCAGCTCCATCCGATCCAGTTCGTCCTCCCGGTAGAGATCGATGCGGTAGTACGGCGCCACCGCGTCGAACTCGAGGACGACGTCCTCGACCTGGCTCGGATACAGGTTGACACCCCGAACGACGAGCAGGTCGTCGGCTCGACCGGTAACGCCGTTCATTCGTGCCGTCGTCCGGCCGCAGGCACACTCCTCGTAGGTGAGCGAGGTGAGGTCCCCAGTCCGGTAGCGTAGGACGGGCAGCGCTTCCTTCGAGAGCGACGTCAGGACGAGTTCGCCCTCCTCGCCCTCCGGCAGCGTCTCGCCCGTCGTCGGATCGATCACCTCGGGGTAGAAGTGGTCCTCCCAGATGTGCATCCCGTCCTGGGCCTCGCGACACTCGACGGCGACGCCCGGACCGATCAGCTCCGAGAGGCCGTAGTTCTCGATCCCGACCGCGCCGAGCCGCTCTTCGAGCTCCTCACGCATCGGCTCCGTACAGGGCTCGGCACCGTACAGCACCGTCGAGAGCGGGAGCTCGCGGGGATCGACGCCCATCTCGCGGGCGGTTTCGGCGAAGTACAGCGCGTACGAGGGCGTACAGGCGAGGGCGTCGCTCTCGAGGTCGCGGGCGAGTTCGACCTGCCGCCCGGTGTTCCCGCTTCCCGACGGAATCACCGTCGCGCCGAGCTCTTCAGCACCGCCGTGAAAGCCCAGCCCGCCCGTGAAGAGGCCGTATCCGTAGGCGTTCTGGACGGTATCGTCTGCGCCGATCCCCGCGGCGGCCATCGAGCGGGCCATCACCTCGTGCCACAGCCCGAGGTCGCGTTCGGTGTAGCCGACGATCTTCGGTTTGCCCGTCGTCCCCGAGGAGGCGTGAATACGCAGGAGCTCGTCGTCGTCGACGGCCAAGAGGCCGTCGGGATACTCGTCGCGGAAGTGCTCTTTCGTCGTGAACGGCAGCCGCTCGAGGTCGTCGACGGACTGTACGTCCTCAGCTGAGACTCCGGCCTCGTCCAACCGCTCGCGGTAGAACGGGACGTTCTCGTAGGCGTGAGCGACGGTGTCGCGGAGCCGCTCTGTTTGCAGCTCCCGGCGCTCCTCGCGGGCGGCTCGCTCGGTAGTGCCTGCCATGGCTCGTATCCCAGTTCACGACATCGAGTACCAAAGCTCTTGGTTCCTGACCGATCGTCGACGGCTGCGTTCGCTCGCACGTCGACCGCTGAAAACGAAGGCGGCTCTGTTACTCGAACTTCTCGAAGGGTTGCTCGCAGGCGTTGCAGTAGTGCATCGATCGACAGAGCGACGGCCCTTTCGGGTGCTCACGGACGGTGTTCGTCGACTCGCAGTACGGACACTCCGCGCCCGTCTCCTCGCCGCTCGTCGTCACACTCGGGTCTCGTGATCGTCTCATATGCTCAGTCCGAACTCCCGGAGGTCGTCTTTCCCCTGTTCGGTCACCATCTCGATCGTCCACTCCGGGCTCCAGACCAGTCGCAGTTCAGCGTCGTCGACGCCGTCGACGTCGGCGGCCGTCTCCCGGACCTGGTCGGTGAGCATGTCCCTGGCTGGACAGCCCGAGTACGTCAGCGTCATGTCGACGACCGCGTGCCCGTCCTCGACGCTGACGCCGTAGATCAGCCCCAGATCGACGATGCTGATCGGCATCTCGGGGTCCTCGATTTCGTAGAGGGTCTCCCAGACGTCGGCCTCGAGCCCGGTCGCGTCCTCCCCGGTCGCCGGCAGCTCTTCGGCGCCCTCGCCCTCACGGTAGTCGGTGTACGCACACGGCGTCGCGTCGGCGTCCGGATCCGGAATCTCACTGCTCATTCTGGTTTCTCCATGATTTTGGTGGTGTCGCTGCGCCCGAGGTCGCGGTACGTGTGGGTGAGCTCGTCGTGGAGGTCGGCCCAGGCGTCGGTGTGGCTGCCGTCACGGCCGCGCTTCGCGGGGAGCATCTCCTCGCTGATCTCGAACGTGTCGTCGTCGACCTGCGCGCTGACCGGCAGCTCGAGTTCGAGCGATTCGAGGTACGGCACGACGATCGAGAGCCACTCCTCGCCGAGCTCCTCGAGGGTCGCGTCCCGGAGTCCCAGTTCGACGATGGCGGTTTCCACGTCCCGATCGACGGGTTCGAACAGCGTCAGCGCGTGTGGAAACAGCCGGTCGAGGGCGTCCTGCAGGCGCTCGTGGCCCTCGTCGCCATCGGCAAGTCGTTCGACCCAGTTCTGGGCGTGCTCGAGGTGGTACGCCTCCTCGCTCTGGATCTTGCCGACGCGGTCGGCGATCTTCGGGTACGACGAGTCCTCCAGGGCCTCGAGGCGGAGCTTTTCGGCGGCGTCGTAGAGGTACGATCGGAGGACGGCGTCGGCCCAGTCGCCCTCCTCGAAGGGGAGCTCGACGAGCGTGGCGTGGCGGAAGTCGGCGGGATCGCGCTCGTAGATCAGCTCCTGCTCTTCGAAGCCGAGCTCCTCGAGCACGTCGTACCACAGCCGAGCGTGGCCGAGCTCGTCCTGGGCGTTGTTCGCCAGCGCGAGATCCGACTCGAGGGTCGGCGCCCGAACCTGCCACTCGGTGTAGCGTTCGGCCAGCACGAACTCGTCGTCCGCGAGCCGTTTCAGCAGCGTCTCGAGGGCGTCCTGCTCGCGGGCGCCGAGGTCGTCCGGGTTCTCGAGGGCCGCCATCAGTCGTCACCCCGCTGTCGTTCGGCGGTCGCCTGCTCGTTCTCGCTCTCGGCGACCTCGACCGCGTCCTCGCCCGAGGTGTTGTAGGCCGTCGCCCAGCGGTAGCTCTTGTCGGTGGTGCCGCCGAAGGCGACGTCCTCGCCGTCGATCTCCCCGACCTCCTCACGGGGGACGACCCAGAGACTGTTGGTGGGTTTGCGCCGGCCGTGCTGAATGGCTGCGAACTGCTTGGCCATCTCGCGGTCGGGCGCGTGGACGTTCCCGCAGTGGGTGTGGTAGCTGCCGGCTTTTTCCTGTCTGAATACTTCCCAGATCATGGTCAGTCGGCCGCCTGGGGCGCGTGGCCGCCGGCGGCTGTGGCGTCGTCCTCGATTGTATCACGAACCCACTGGACCGCCTCCTGTGCGTGCTTTCGGCCGTCGATCTGGCCGAGGCCGGGCTCGTAGTCGTTCTTTGCGATGGTGAAGAACTCCTCCCAGTCCAGATCGCCCTCCTCGACGGCGTACGTGCCGTCGTCGCGCTCGCGAATGCGTGGCTCGTCCGGAATCTCGAGGCCGTACCTCCGGGCCTTGGGGATGTACTGGTCGAGGAAGGCATCCCGGAGCTCGTCGTTGGACTTCTGTTTGAGCCCGACGGAGGCGGCGAAATCGTGGTGGGTGCTCTTGTCGTCGGTCGGTCCGAAGAACTGGATGATGCGGGGCCACCACTCCTCGAACGCTTCCTGGGTCCGTCGCTGTTCGGCCCGAGACCCGGTCATCAGCTCCCTGAGGATGTCCTCGCCGTGTTTGACGTGAAAGCCCTCCTCGAAACAGACCTTGTCCATCGCGTGGGCGTAGGGCTCCCAGCTCGTCCGACGCAGCGTCGCCTGCCGGCGCATCGCCGCGCCGTCGACGAAGAAGGCGATCATCGGCGTCTCGACCCAGTCGTCCATCGGGTAATGAAAGCAGTTGAGGAACTTCCCGTCGCCGTTCGCGAGGTCGTTCAACATCTCCTCGCGGGTTTTCACACCCAGGGATTCGGCGGCGCGGTAGAGCAACTGACCGTGACCGATCTCGTCCTGGGTTTTCGCCGAAAAGGCCAGCTTCCGGTCGATGCTGGGCGCCTGTCGGATGAACGGCCGCTCGAGGTACGCCCCCATAATCTCGCTGTTGGCGTGAAACTCGATCATCCGCGTGGCGGCCTCCCGGTACTCCCGCGGGAGGTCGTCCGCGGGGCTGAACTCCCGCGGGCCCGCGCGTTCTTTGACTGTGTCCAGATCCATGGGTTCATTATAAAGTACGATAGTTACGTCCTTAGCAGTTGACCGCCACATAACGGGGCTTTAAATTGAAGCACCTCCCTCATATTATACGTTCGCATGATCGACGAGTGCCTTGCCGTGGAGTTCAGGGTTCGAAACGACGACTGTCCGCTCGCGGAGGCGAGCCGCGACGTCGGCGCCGAGATCGATGCCCGAGCACCCCAGCGGCGCAGCGACGGCTACGACCTCTTGCAGTTCAGCTCGGCGAGGACGGACCGACTCACGGCCCACCTGGACGACGACGATCGGATCTCGTACCTGCACGTTTCCCGGACCGACGGCCGCTCGCGATACCGATGTCTCTCGAAACATCCCTGTGTCGTTCGACGACTGATCGACGGGGGGCTCATCGTCGAGTCCCTGCGGTACCGCGAGGGAGAGGCGCGGATCTTCGGAGCCGTCGTCGGCCGCGACGTGCTGAAAGGCGTCATGGAGGCGGCCGGCGAGACCGTCGGCGTCAAACTCGAGCGAGTCTACCCCCTCGAGTCGGAGGCCACGGAGTCACCCGGCCAGCGGTGGGAACTCACACCGGCCCAGGAGGAGTGTCTCCGGGCGGCCCTCGAACTGGGCTACTTCGAAATCCCGCGACAGGCCAGTTCCGAGGCGGTCGCCGACGAGCTCGAGATCAGCAAGTCGGCGTTTCTCGAGCGGCTTCGGCGAGCCGAGGCGGCGCTGTTCCAACAGATGTTCCGCTAGATACTTTTTGCCGGGAACCGCTGTGGGAAGATATGACAGAGGAAACTCGACAACGTCTCGAGAACGACGCGTACTGTCAGAAGCTTGGCATCCAACTCCGCTCGCTGGAAGCGGGGAGCGCGCGAACGACCCTCGAGATCACCGCAGACCTCACCAACTTCCACGGCACTCCCCACGGCGGGGCGATCTACTCGCTCGCCGACGCAGCCTTCGCCGCGGCGTCGAACTCCCGCGGGGAGACGGCGGTCGCTCTCGAGACGAACATGTCGTACCTCGAGGCCGTCGACGTCGGTACCGAACTCACGGCAACCGCGACGGAGACCCACGAGTCGGGCCGGACCGCGGAGTACGAAGTCGTCGTCACCGACGAGGACGACGAGCGGGTTGCGACGTTTCGCGGACGGGTCTACAAACCCTGACTCGAGCGAGGCGGGGACGGCCGCGCTCAGGCCGTCACGCCGAGATATCTGTCGAGGATCTCTTCGTCGGCCTCGAGCTCCGCGGACGTCCCTTCATAGACGATCTCACCCTGGTCGATGAGGTAGTTCCGATCGGCGAGTTCGAGACAGACGTGGACGTTCTGTTCGACCAGCAGGATCGTGATCCCCCGCTCGTTGAGGTCTTCGACGATATCTATCACATCCTGGACGATGTAGGGAGCCAGCCCCTCGGTCGGCTCGTCGAGTAAAATGAGGTCGGCGCCGCCGACCAGCGCGCGCGCGATCGCGAGCATCTGCTGTTCGCCGCCGGAGAGCGACGAACCGAGGTTCGATGCCCGCTCTTTCAGGTTCTCGAACATCTCGAGCGCCTCGCCGATCGAGAACGAGTCAACGTCCGGCGCGCCGCCGTAGTCGGCGAGCTCGAGATTCTCTTTGACGGTGAGCTCCGGGAAGATCTGGCGCTCCTCCGGAACGAACGCCAAGCCGTGTTGGACGGTTTCCGTCGCGTCGAGGTCGGTGATGTCGGTTCCGCGATAGGAGACGGTGCCGTTCGTCGGAGACAGAATACCGACGATCGAGCGCAGTGTCGTCGTCTTGCCGGCGCCGTTGCGGCCGACCAGCGAGACGATCTCGTCCTCCCGAACCGACAGCGACAGCTCCCGAAGCACCTGCGTCTTGCCGTACCCCGCGTCGACGTTCTCGACAGCGAGCACCGGTTCTGGGCTCATTCGGTCATCCCTCCGAGGTAGGCGTCCTGTACGTCGCGGCTCTCGGCGATCTCCTCCGGCGTTCCTTCCGCGAGGATTTCGCCCCGGTTCAACACGGTGATGTGGTCTGAAAGTTCCATAACGAGTTCGATGTCGTGTTCGATCAGCAGGAGCGTCTGGTCGACCAGCACCTCCTCGATCAGATCGATCGTCTCCTGGGTCTCCTCGACGCTCATCCCGGCCGTCGGCTCGTCGAACAGGACCAGCTCCGGATCCGTCGCGAGGACGACCCCGATCTCGAGGCGCCGTCGGTCGCCGTACGCGAGCGCGTCCGCTTCCTCCTCGGCGACGTGCGTGAGATCGATTCGTTCGAGGATGCGGTCGGTCTCCGCATTGACATCTTCGTACCGATCCGTCGGTTTGAAGAACGATTCGATCAGGTTGTACTCACTCCGGCGGTCAGCCTGCGCTGCGAGTCTGACGTTCTCGTGGACGGAGAGGCCGCCGAAGACGTTGGAGATCTGGAACGAGCGGCCGATGCCCCGGGCGACGCGCTCGGGCGGCGAGAGGTCGGTGATCTCCTCGCCGCGGAAGTAGACGCCGCCCTCGGTGACGGGAAGCGCCCCCGAGATGAGGTTAAACAGCGTGGTCTTGCCGGCGCCGTTCGGACCGATGACGCTGCGGAACTCGCCGCGTTCGACCGTCATCGAAATGTCGTCGATGGCTGCGAACGCGCCGAACGTCTTGGTCAGTCCATCGAGTTCCAGTATCGATTCGCCGTCGGTTCGCCGGTTCCGGACTCGAGTTTCCGTCGCCATCAGTCATCACCCTCCGTGCCGGTTTCCTCGGGTAGCTGTCCGGAATCCGCCGCGGGTCCCGGCCCGCCGGGTAGGTACGGCGCGAGCAACGTCGGCACCGAGACCAGCCCCCGCGGGAGGAAGATCACGAATAGGACAAAGATCGTCCCAAGGACCAGCCGCCACCGGCCGGTGTAGTGGGTCAGCAACTGTTCCAGGCCGAAGAACGCGCCGGCGCCGATGAGCGGTCCGTAGAGGGTCCCCATTCCGCCGAGAATGACCATCACGATCACCTCGCCGGACTTCAGCCACTCCGCGACCGAGGGCGAGACGAACGCGTTGTTGAGCGCGAACAGCCCGCCAGCGAGGCCCGCGAACGCCCCGCTGACGACGAACGCGCGACGCTTGTAGACGACCGTCTCGTAGCCGAGGAACGTCGCTCGTTCCTCGTTCTCGCGGATCGATTTCAGCACCGAACCGAACGGCGACTGGAGCATCCGCCGTGTGACGAAGTACGAGGCGACGAGCGCACCCAACACGACGTAGTAGAACAGCGAGTGGCCGGTCAGGACGACCGGCCCGACGAAGAACGCGACATCGTCGAGCGACGCCCCGAACCCGGCGATGCCGTAGTAGTAGTCGTGGCCGATCAACCCGACCCCCTCGGAGCCACCGGTGATATCGAGCCGGTAGAGCAGGTTGTAGTAGAGCTCGGCGAACGCGAGCGTGATCATCGCGAAGTAGACGCCGGCGACGCGGATCGAGAGAAAGCCGACGATCCACGCGATCGCCGCCGAGAGGGCGACCGCGAGCGCGAGCGCGACGACGACGGAACTCGAGACGTGTATCAGCCCGAGCACGACCGCGTACGCGCCGAGCCCGAGGAACAGCGCGTGCCCGAGCGATACCAGCCCGGTGTATCCCATCACGAAATCGAGCGAGAGCGCGAACAGCGCCCATACGAGGACACGGGAGCCGAACGTAACCCAGAACTGGTTGCCGAGTAATCCGGCGACGATCGGCACCAGCGCGAGGACGCCGATCATCGCGAGCCCGAGCTTGAACCGCGTCTCTCGATCGAGCAGGCTGCCGGTTTTGCCAGCCAGCAGCCGCTCGGTTCCGCCCTCCTCGGCGTGTTCGGTTCCGAACAGTCCGTGGGGCCGGATCAGGAGAATGGCGATCATCAGTACGAAGATCACCATACCCTCGAGCCAGGGGACCCACGGCCGCAGGATCGACTCCTGGAGGATTCCTACGAGGAGGCCACCAACGACCGCCCCCTTGAAGCTCCCGAGGCCGCCGAGGACGACGATGACGAACGCCGGAATGATGATCGACATCCCGAGTTCGGGGTGTGCCTGCTGGTTTCCGGCGAGGATAATTCCGGCGAAGGCGGCGAGTGCGGCCCCGACACCGAAAACCACCGAGTAGTACCGATCGATCCGAATCCCGAGGTTCCGGACCATCTGCCGGTCCTGCGAGCCCGCCCGGATGATCAGTCCGTACCGGGTGTATTCGAGCAGGGCCCAGACGACGAAGGCCATCAGTGCGCCGCTGACAATCATAAAGAGGTTGTAGGCGCTGACGCCGAACCCGAACGCCCCGACTGTTCCGGTCAGCACTCCCGGTCGCGGAAGTCTGAACGACCCCGTCCCCCAGACTAGATAGATGAGGTCGTTGATGACGAGGACGAGGCCGAACGTCAACAGAATATGGTAGAGCGGGTTCCGGCCGTACAGCGGCTGGACGGTGTATCGTTCGAGAGCGACACCCAGAACGCCGACCAGAAGTGGGGCGATCACCAGTGCTGCAATAAAGGCTGTACCGCCGATACCGGTCTGGATCGTAATCGCGACCGCGAGGTACGCGCCCAGAACCGCCAGCTCACCGTGGGCGAAGTTGATGACGTTCATCACGCCGAAGATCACCGACAGCCCGGCGGCGAGCAAAACGTACACGAACCCGAGCGTCAAGCCGTCTAACAGTTGTTGCAGAGCCGTTCCTAACATAGTTTCGTTCGGAGGCAACCGTCGTTCATTCTCGGAATCAATGTGTGTTCGTACGCTAGCGGTCGCAACCGGTGTCTTCACACGGCGGAATCGCCTCCTCGCCGTCGATTTCCGTCAGTATCTCGACGTCCGGCAGATCGTCTCCCTCCGTGAGTTCCCCCATCCATACCGGATTCACGGCCTGGCCGTCACACTCGCGGAACTCGTTCGGACCGTAGATCGTGTCCTGCTCGAGCCCGCCCAGAACGTCGGCGACCTCGGTGGGATCGTTCGATCCGGCTGCCTGGACCCCCCGCATCATCATCCGAATCGAGTCGTAGCCAACCCGTGAGAAGTTATCCGGCAGTTCGTCGTACTCGGCGTCGTAGGCCTCGACGAACTCCTGGTTGTCGCCCATTTCGATCTCGGGATAGTACCTGACGCCGCTGAAGACGCCGGTCGCCGCGTCCCCGGCGCCGGCCCGGACCGGAGTGAACGAGGCGGTAGTTGTGACGATCGGAATCTCCTCGGGCAGCCCGCGGTCGGCGGCCTGGGACAGAAAGGCGACGAGGTCGCCGCCGGTGCTCCCGATCACGACTGCGTCGGCCTCGTCGGCCGCGCTCTCGATCTGCGTGATGTAAGCCTCGAAGTCGGTCGCGCCGAACTCGGCGCGGGTCTCGCCGACGGCCTCGTAGTCGTCGCTCAACTCCTCCATTCGGCTCTCGAACTCGTTTCGGACGGACTCGCCGTAGGCGTAGTCCGCGAGATGGTAGAAGATCCGGTCACCCTGCTCCTCGTGGGTCCACTGCGCCATCGCCTCGGCGATCTGGGCCGTGCTGGTCTCGAAGCGGAAGACGTACTCGTTGCACCGTTCACCCGTGATCGCGACGTCCGCCGCTCCCGGCGTATACAGCACCTCGTTGTCGAGTGCGAAGTCGTTCATCGACAGCGCGACGTCGCTCGAGATACAGCCGGTGAGAAACTGCGCTCCCTGGGATTGGACCGCCTCCCGAGCCTCCGAGAGCGCGTCCTCAGGATCGGACTGCGTG
Organism: Natrialbaceae archaeon; assembly: GCA_003559215.1. Taxonomy (GTDB): domain Archaea; phylum Halobacteriota; class Halobacteria; order Halobacteriales; family Natrialbaceae; genus Natronococcus. The sequence continues at coordinate 1,991 of PWMF01000171.1, read as the reverse complement.
TCGTAGGTCTCGTATTCGATCTCGAACTCGTACTCGTCGCTATCGTTGATCTGCTCGATCGCGAGTTCGGTCCCCTGCATCCGTTCCTCCCCGAGGTCACTGAACGGACCGGTAAACGGTTCGAGCACGGCGAGTTCGATCGTATCGAGTGATTCGTCCCCGTTGGCCGCCTCCTCCGGATCCCCCACACAGCCCGCCAGACCGGTCAGCCCGGCGACGCTCCCTGCGGTGACGGCTCGGAGAACCTGCCGTCTACTCCCATGGTATCTGTCATCTCGACCCATACGCTCAGTTGCGCACAATAACTCATAAATGTCGACCACCATTTATAGGGGTTTTATATGATAGTTGGGTGGTACCGATTACCGAAGGTGGGCGAAATGGAAGGATTTGGGCCACATACTGCCGTTTTATCGGAATGGTTGGATCTATGAAAAAACGGCGATCGACGGAGGCGAGCGCTGGCGCTCGGCCGGCCCACGAAACTATAACGGTTGGATGCGATTCGTTCGAGTATGTATCGCGTACTGGTCGCGCTCGACACGGACGAGCGCCGGGCACTCGCACAGGCATCGATGATCGAATCGCTCCCGGCGGCGACCGAGGAGGTGTCTGCGATCCTCGCCCACGTCTTCCAGGAGAACCCGGAGGGGCAGTCGATCCCGCAACTCGACGGCGTTCGCCACGTCGCCGACGCGTTCGACGAAAGCGGCGTCGACTACGAGTACTACGAGACGAGCGGGGATCCCGCCCCCGAGATCATCGCGGCTGCCGACGAACGGGACGTCGACCTGATCTGCCTGTCGGGCCGAAAACGGACGCCGACGGGGAAGGTCATCTTTGGTAGCGTGACCCAGTCGGTCATCCTCGGTACCGACCGTCCGGTCGCCACTGTCAGCCCGGAGCAGTGACCGTGGAGCCGAGCACTTAAAATCCTGATATACACGCATGAGGTGTGAGAGAATACAAGTTATACGCGTGAACATATCCGATGACGCCCGATACCTGCAGCGTGTGGGACCCCGAGAACTGCGAAGGAACCGCCGAGTGTCCGCCGCGGTGTCCGCGGTTCATCGATAAGCGCGGCGAACCGGTCCTGGTCGAACCGTACTCGCCGTCTCGTTTCGGGGACGTCGTCTCGATGTACGAGGAGTATCCCGAGCCACACCGCTCGATGGGACTGCCCCCAGTCGGCCGCGAACGGATCGAGGATTGGCTCGAGCGACTACTCGAGCGAGGGTTCGCGATCGTCGCGGTCCACGACGGACGGGTGGTCGGTCACGCGACCTACGCCCCGCGTTCGAGCGTCGAACCGCAGTTCGTCGTCTTCGTCGATCCCGCCTACCACGACCGGGGGATCGGGAGCGAGTGTTGCCGACACGTGATCGCGTACGCCGCCGACGCCGGCCACGAGGCGCTCGTTCTGGACGTCGACGCCGGAAACGAACGTGCGTGTCACGTCTACCGGCGGATGGGGTTCGAGACGGTCGAGCGAAGCGCGGGCGAGATCCGGATGCGCCTCCACTTCGATGAACCGATCGCCGAGACGGTCCGGCTTCCACCCGGGGAACGGCCAGCGAGCGCATAGCGGTCGGCTCCTCCGAAGCCGTCGCGCACCGCAGGGACACGCCGCCAGCTGAGGACGTCGAGAACTGGGATCCGGGAGGGCCGCGGTGGGATCGACGGCCTCGCGACGACACGTGTCAGGTTCGACCGTGGGCACGATCGGCCGTGAGTACGATGGTGTTTGAGCGTGTCGCTCGTCGACTCGAAGTAGCACATTATTTTTGGTGTATGACTGCGGAGTGAGGTGTGAGGATGAGTTACAACCAGATCGAGGAAGCCCCTCGAGATGAACTCCGAGCACTTCAGGACGAACGGCTCCGCGAGACGGTCGAGCGTGCGTACGAGAACGTCGACTTCTACCGGCGGGCGCTCGACGAGGCGGGCGTCTCCCCCGAGGACGTACGATCAGTCGACGACCTCGAGCG
>PWMF01000119.1 GCA_003559215.1 Natrialbaceae archaeon | reverse complement strand
TCAAGCGGGACGACGAGCACGTCGAGTCCCGCTCGAGCGTGCGCGACGGCGAGGTTCGCCGCCAGCGAGGACTTTCCGACGCCCCCCGCTTCGGAGTAAACCGTATACGAGAGCATACTTCTTGGAACTCACTGCTCAGATATGAAAGTACGTCAGACAACTAATCCATGACTGACAGATAAGTCACGTATCATCCGAACTTATCTATGATTCTAATCTAAGACTCCAAACTAAGATACTTAGCTACACTTGATCCAGGTCTCAGCTGACGGGCGCTCCATCAGAGTGCGACGATCTCGTCGCATCGACGTGGAGTATGCTTTCGTATTCGACTCTCCCCTCCGTAACTCGCGTGAGCTCCTTCGTTATGGGGCTAATCTACGATAGGAATCTAAGATACGTGTCTGAGATACTTGTCTATGAATATGTAACGTCGATCTAAGACACTCTTCTGCGATGGGGGACTCCGGGCAACCACTCTCTCCCCGTAGCTTCAGCGGTGTCTGCGTCGATATCGGTGGCTCGAGGTGGCGGTTCGCTACGACGTCTCGTCCGTTTCGGTACGATCCGGATACGACTGCGCCCCGCCGCTCGAGTTTCGCCCGATCAGCGTCACGACCGCTGCGGTTCCGTCGGTGACGGTTCGCACGCGCTCCTCGTAGTGAAGGATCGTCAGATCGAGACACGCCCGGAGCAGATCGTTCGCGCGGTACCGATGGCGCTTGCTCGAGGGTCCGATCTCGACGTCGTCGGTCGAGCGCAGGTGGTGTTCGTACACCAGCACGCCGTCCGGCGCGAGGGCCTCCTTCAGATCGGGGAGGTACTCGAGCGCGGCGAAGAAACTCACGGTGATCACGTCGTAGGTGTCGGGTTCGGGATCGAACTCGTCGAGATCGGCGCGGATCCAGTCGACGTCGACGCCCCGCTCCGCGGCTCGCTTCCGTGCCAGCTCGAGGGCTTCGTCGGAGACGTCGACCGCATCGACCTCGTACCCTCGCTCGGCAAGATAGAGCGCGTTGCGACCGGTGCCGGTCGCGACGTCGAGGGCGCGACCGTTCGGTAACGTCTCGATCCAACGCTCGAGTTCAGGGATCGGATCCTCGGGCAGCTCGAACGCCGGGTCCCCGTACTTCTCGTTCCAGCGACTGCGGTCGTCGGTCATACGGACCCAGTCGAAACCGACCCTCTTGGACGTCCCGGTCGCGATCGGTATCCGCGTCATCCTGCGGTCCCGCCTCGAAGCTGGCACTCACGTCACGTCGTCGTGTGTGAGCAGCTCCCGACCGCATCCGTCGACTGGAGGGTCGTACGTGATTACCTCGAGCAGGTTCCCGTCGGGATCCAGGAAGTAGAACCCCTCGAACTCGCCCCAGTCGTAGGGACCCTGGTTAGGGAACTGCTCGTCCAGACCGTCGACGAACGCCTCGTAGCTCGCCCGGTCGGTTTCGAACGCGAGATGGGCCTTGTCAAGCGGATGTTCAAGCTCCGAACGGTTCCAGCCGTCGGCTCGTCCCGTCTCGGCGAGTGTCACGATCGTCTCGCCGACCTCGAACATGGCGTGCTCGCCGTCGAAGTCGGCTGGCGGTCGCCGAACCGACAGTCCGAGTTCGTCGCGGTAGAACGGGTACGTCGCCTCGAGGTCGTCGACGTCGACGTTGATGTGATCGACGGCCCGCATCGTTACTGCCCCACCCGTTTGGCGTACTCCCGGACGACCGGGGCTTCGTCATCGAGGTAGTCGTTCGTCCACGCGGCGTCCGGGTCGATATTGCCCTCGAGGAGGTCAGTCTCGGCGAGCGCGCTCTCGAGGCGTCGCCAGCGCTCCCCGTCGTGGTTCCCCCAGCCGGCGTTCTCGACGTGAGGGCTGAACTGGAGGTCACGGGCGGCCGTCCCGAACTTCTCGCGCTCGATCCGGCGGCGTCGCTCGAGGGTCGCGTTCCGGGCGACTAAGGCGTCGATCGCGGCCTCCGGATCGGCTGTCGCCTCGGCCCAGCCGCGGGCGGTCGCCCGGAGGAACGCGCTCACGGTCTCGGACTCCTCGTCGGCGAAGGCGGGGTTCGTGACCAGCGTCATCCCGTAGACGGGCAGGTGGTCCCCGATCGGAAGCTCGTCGGCGACCCGATCGTGTTCGTCCTCGAGTTCGAGCCCGTTGGTGACGACGCCGACGGCCGCATCGACGCTGCCGTCGAGCACCTGGTGCTGGACGCGGTGGTGGGTGTGGGGATCGACTTCGAGCAGGTCGACTTCCTCGCGGATACCGACGTCCTCGAGGAGCTGGGCGGTCAGAATCCTGGTCTTCGTCGCCGAGGGAGCGACGGTTCGCCCGGCCAGCTGTTCGGGCTCCTCGAGGGGTTCGCCGAAGACGTCCCGGAGCGTGTAGATCGCCGCCGGCGTCTTCGCGGTCACCGCTGCGACGGCAAGCGGATCGTGGCCCTGGCTCTGGACCGAGAGAACGGCGCTGGCACCGGCGAGGGCGATATCGGCCTCCCCCTTGGCCGCCTGCTCGGCGGCGAACGGCGAGCCGTGACCCTCGAGGAAGGCGACGTCGACGCCCTCTTCCTCGTAGAATCCGCGCTCGCGGGCGAGGAAGTACGGCGCCTGGAACCCGTTCGGTTCCCAGTTGAGCTGGAAGGTGAGCGGCTCCATTCTCACTCCCCCAGGCGGAACATGTCGTCGGGCACGTGATCGACGCCGAGCGCGTCGGCGCCCGCGACCTCGAGCAGGTGATCGAACAGCCGATCCATGCCGTCGATCGTCTCCTCGTCCCAGTCGGCGACGACCATGTCCCGCCAGCCGTCCCGGACGGCGCGGACGATCTCGGGGTCGTCCTCGTACATAAGCTGCTCGCCGATGTCTTCCCAGAGCTCGTCGTCGCTCGTCAGTCGATCGACGGCGTCCCGGTAGGCACCCTTGAATCCCCGAACCGCATCGGGGTTCTCCGAGAGGAACCGTTCGCTGGTCAGGAACGTCGAGATCGGCAGCTTTCGGTCGGTCTCGGAAAGATCCTGGACGAGCTCGGACATCGGCATCACCTCGCGGTACGGCCCCGTCTCGGTGATCTCTGGGACGATCGGCCAGAACTGGAGGATCCCCTCGACCTCGCCGTCCCGGAGCATCCGCGTGAGTTCGACCTTCGAGCCCGCCTCGATGGGAGTCGCCTCCTCGTCGGGGTCGAACCCGTAGCGTTCCCGACAGGCGGCCCGCACGAGGATCCAGTTCTTATCGAGGCGGCGAACGACGCCGATCTGGCGGCCCCGGAGATCAGTCAGGTCCTCGATTGGGGAGTCCTCGGGAGTGACGAGCCCGCCAACAGTCCGTCCGTACGGGTGGATCGCTACGATCGGCGCCCCACCGGCACGCTCGCGGGCCGTCGAAATGTAGTCGATGTCGATGAGGTCGGCGTCGCCATCCTGGAGCTTCGCCTCGACGGTTTCGACCCCGCCCTCGAGCGAATCGGAGACGAGCTGGACGTCGAGGTGGAACCCGTGCTCGTGATCGAGCCCGAGCCGCTTGATCGTGTACAGCATGTACCGCGGACTCCCGTTGTGCTCGAAGCGAGCCCGCAGCACGGGTCGATCGCCCGGCTCGTCGTGGTAGGCGTCGAGTTCGGCCTGCTGGCTCTCGATGTCGACGGTAGTTGATTCCGCCATCTCGATCACCCCAGCGAGGCGACGATGGCGTCGATTTCGGCCTCGTCGTCGATCAGTTCGCGCTCTTTCATCCACTCGAGCTGTGCACCGAGATCCTCCCGGTCGGCGAGCTCCGGCACCTCGTAGCGCGGCACCGTCACCCGCTCTCGAAGGACGTCCATGTCGACGTCCTCGAAGAGATCGGGCGCGACGCGGGCGTCCTTCTCGAGCATTTCGAGGTACTCGCCGCGGAACGACTCGGGATCGGCGTTGATGTCACGGACGGCGCGGGTGTAGGCCGCGACGTACGCCTCGAGCAGGTCGGAATCGACGTCGTCGCCGCCGACGATTCCCATGTGGTTCTCGAACTCGAGGATCGGTTCGAAGCCGAGCTGTTCGGCCAGCGTGCTCTGGGGATCCAGCAGCGTGACCGCGTCGACCTCGCCGTCGCGCAGCGCACGGAGCCGGTCGGTCGGCATCCCGTAGTGAACGAGGGAGACGTCCTCGGGAGCGACGTGTTCCTCGAGGGCCCGCATCGCGGTATACTCCTGACCCGTCCGACGGTTGACGGCGACGTCGACTCCGGCCAGGTCGGTCGGTGACTCGATCGCCGTCTCCGGTCGGGTGAACACGGTGTAGGGCTGGTCGGCGAAGGTGCCGTTCGCGACGACCTCGCCGTCGCCCATCCCCCAGGTCCGCTTCAGGCTCTCCCACTTGCAGACGGGGTAGAGATCGACCTCGTAGTCGCCGGTCAGCGTCTCCTCGGCGGGGATGTACTTGATCTCGACGGACCCGCGGTCGCGCTCGATCAGGTCGACGTCCAGTCCCTCGGCCTCGAAGTACCCCCGTTCGACCGCCACCCGCTGTGGCAACACGAACGAGAACGGGAGGTGGAACAGTTTGAGCGTGTTATTGTCTGCCATGCAGCCACAATGATCACGAATTCACTGATAAACCTTTCTCGTCAACTTTTATATAGGGGGTTGTGGATATGTGTCGTGGGTCGTAGTAACATGCAAAAGGTGAACACCGGTGATGCGGGTTTCGAGGAGGTCAACGACGGCGTCTACCTTGCGGACCTCGCGACGGGACGAGAGGCGAGCGTGAAGTACTGGCGCATCGATCCGGGGGCGACCCTCCCGGTTCACGAACACGATAATGAACAGATCGGCTACATGCTCGAGGGGACGCTGGTCGCGATAGCCGACGGTGAGGAGGTACGGCTCGTCCCCGGGGACTGCTATCACTTTCGGAGCCGGGAACGCCACGGGGCCGAGAACCGATCGTCCGACCCCGCTATCGGAATCGGCGTTCTCGCTCCACCGCGGGAACGGCCCGACTGGGGTGATCGGTGACCGTCGTCCGGCGACCACCGGACCGGCGCCGCCGTCCTCGGAGCTCGGTTCCGTGTCGGAACCCGAGCCGAAACTCCCGGTAGCTCACCACTCGTACCGCGCGATCTCGGACGAGCCACACCGACAACATTCGACCGTCTCGGTCGAAGCCGTTGCTCCGCACCTGCGACACTCATACAGCACGACCCCGTCGCCGTCGAGCAGCTCCCGGAGCGACTCGAGTACGTTCATCCTGTGCGTTTACACCGGTGAGTCTTCGGGCGGGTCGTCCTCCAGTTCCGCGTTGTCCTCGGATTCCGGCCCGGTATCTTCGCCGTCGACGGGCGCGTCATCACCACCTCCCTCCTCGGGTCCCGCGCCGTCGTCCGGGAGGTCGTCCGTTTCGGTCGGCGGTTCCCCGTCCGTATCCTCGGGGTCGCCGTCGGGAGCGAGGTCGTCGTCGCCCTCCTCGGGCGGATCGTCCTCGCCGGCCGGTGGGTCATCGTCGTCCTCGTCAGTCGGTGGATCTTCAAGAGGATCCTCGTCGGTCGGCTCTTCGGATGGCTCGTCTTCGTCCTCGAGGGGATCCTCGTCCGCTTCGTCGGCGGGAGGCTCCTCGTCCTCCTCGACTCCGGACACCAGCCCGGTTCGTTCGTCGACGTCGTCCTCGCTCTCGACCCGGATGGTGAGTTCCCGATCGTCTTCTGCAGGCTCGGTCTCGTACTCGAAGTCGATCGTCTCCACCTCGCCGCCGGGAAGCGTCACCGACTCGGTCTCCTCGAGCGCGTCGTCCACCGAGAACTCGAGCTCCTGGGTCGCTTCCTCGTCGCCGACGTTCTCGACCTCGACGAGCACCGCGAGGGTGTCCCCGGCCTCGAGGGGTTCGCCGGTGTCGACGATCTCGACCGCGAACTCCGCGGGTGCCGCGTCGTCGCTCACCTCGACGATCGCCCTCGCTTCGTCGTCGTCGGTCCGAGCGACGACCGCAAGCTCGCCGAGGTCGTCGTCTGTCGTCTCGTAGGTGAACTCGACGGTCTCCTCGCTCTCGGCACCGACTTCCACTGATTCGGTCCCGGTCTCCTCTCCGTCGACGTCCAGGACGACGTCCTCGGTGACCGTCTCGTCGCCGAGGTTCCGAAGCCCGACGGTTACCTCGAGTTCCTCGCCGACGGTAACCGCCTCGGGGACGTCGAACGCGCCGATCTCGAGCGCATCCGGCTCCGCGGGCTCCTCGAACTCCCCCTCGTCCTCGAGCTCGTCGGGTTCTTCCGGCCTGTCTTCGGGCTCCTCGAGTCCCTCCGGATCGTCGAACCCCTCCTCGGCCGACTCGCTCGCTCGCTGCTCGAGTTCGGACTCGTCGTCGGTCTCGACCTCGAGGGCGTGTTCTACCGTCTCTCCCGCGGTGTGGGTGGCGATCGCCTGCAGCTCCTCGTCGGAAACGGGGCGGTCGCGGACGAGTTCGCCGACCGTCCGATCCGTTACCAGAGCGGCCGACCTGAGCTGTTCCGGCGTGGCGTCGTCCGCGCGGGAGACGACGCCGCTCGAGGTGCCGAACGCCATCGACTGGATCTGCCGTACATCGACCTCCTGGATCTGTACCGCACCCTGTGCGGCCCCCTGGGCGGCGTACTGGACCTGCCGCACGTCGACCGTCTGACGCTGGACGACGCCGCTGGCGGCTCCCTGGGTCGTCCCCACTGCGGCGTACTGGAGCTGTTCGACGGTCACTTCCTGGTGCTGGACGACCCCCGTGAGACAACCCAATGCGGCGCCACCGGTCAGATACTGGACCTGCTCGACGCTGACTTCCTGGTACTGGAAAGCCGCCGAGACCCCACCCTGCGCGACGCCGGAGGCGACGGCCTGGACCTGCCTGACGCTTACCTCTTGGTGCTGAACGACGCCCGTAAGACAGCCCTGTACGGCGCCGTCGGCGACGTACTGGATCTGTTCGACGGTCACCTCCTGGTACTGGACGACCGACCGCGCACAGCCCCGTGCGGCGCCGAACGCCGCGACCTGTACCTGTCGGACGGTTACGCGCTGGCGCTGTACGACCGCGCCGGCGCAGGCGCCCCGCGTCACGTACTGCAGTTGTTCGACGGACACCGACTGGTACTGGGAGAGCCCGCCCGCCACGGAGCCGGTTACGGCCGGCCGGATCGCCTCTGCGGGCGTCGCGGTCTGGGGCTGAACCGAGCCGCGAGCCGTCGAAAGCGTCGTCAGCAACGCTTCGTCCCCGTCATCTCCCTCGAGTGGTTCCGACGGGAGCAACGCGCCCTCCGCCGCGCCGGCCGTCGCCGCTCGGATCGCGTCCGGGTCCGCGTCCGGGTACTGGGCCGCCGCTTCAAGGGCGCTCTCCTCGAGTGCAGTCTCCTGTTCCGAGCTCGCTTCGACGCCTTCCGCTCGTGCGGTTTCGATCCCCTCCGCGACACCGTCCTCGATTGCGGCTACTACGTCGTCGGGAATCGCTTCGCTTCCACCGGGTTCGTCGTTCGACTGCGCGAGCGCGGACGGGAGCTGCGCGGCCGCGACCGTCCCGGTGCCCAACCGAAGTACTGTTCGTCTCCGGACTGTCGGGGTCCGGCCGTCCGCGGGTCTCGTTCGATCCTCCGGGAGCCCGTTTCGGCGCGGCTCGCTCTCCCCGTAGTCGTTATCTGTCATCGTGATCGCTCCCGATTCGTGCTCTCGAGCGAGCGTCCCACAACAGTGCCTCGTCGCTTGCCGTCCGCCGGCGAGAAACCTGCCACCCGATTCGCTCGGGGACCGTCCGCCGACGAACGACCGACTCGATTGCCGCGGAGACGTGGGGTTGTCTCGAGTCGAACTCGTTCGATTCCGATCGGCGTCGGTGGCGATCCGCCCGGTCCGTGCGCTCCCTCTTTTGACAGACCATGCTACTTGCTACCTTCCAACACACGAAAGTTGCATTCGGTGTTCCGCGAACACCCCCCGACCGAAGAACGGGGGGGTATTCGTCGCGCCCTCCGCACGGTTGCTCAGAGGGGGCGGGCGTACGGTTCAGGAAACCAAGGGATCGGCTCGCGTTCGGTAGCGGTCGTAGGTCCGCTCGGCCCACTTCCGAACTTCCTCGGCGCTAGTCTCGACGAGGGCTCTGGGAACGCCGTCGTCGTTCTCGACGCCGAGTTGAACGCCATCCTCGAAGAGGCCGAGGTAGAACTCGACCCTGCGGTCCGCGACGTACAGTTCGCAGCTCTCGGCCTCGAGCATCTCGTCGATCAGCCGTCCGTACTCCGGCTGACTCCGAACCGTCGCCGCGATCTCGCGACCGTAGATCAGTTCGTGTCTGCTCCCGCCGTCGACGACGCGGTCGCGTGCCACCGTCATCGCCGGGAGCCCGACCGCCGGGAGCAGACACCGGAACCGATCGGCGCGCTCGATCGCCTCGATGTGGCGGTTCACGGGCGCGTACGGATCGCTCGAGTCCGCGGCGACGACCGTTGCGTCCTCGAGCGCCCGGAGATCGAACTCGAGCTCGTCGTCGGGAAACCACCGCACGAACGGCCGCAGCCGTTCGACGACGTCGACCAGCGACAGCGCGGGAAACACGTCCTCGACGACGAGTTCCCCCAGCGACGTGATCTCGCAGGTCTGTCCCGTCACCTTGATCAGATCCCGTTCCTCGAGCGCGGTGACGTTGCGCCGAACTGTCACACGGGAGGCGTCGAATCGTTCCCGCAACTCTCGCTTCCGGAGCCGTCGCTCGTCGTACAGCGTCTCGAGCAGTCGGATCCGAACGGCCGACTGCGTCAGAAAGCACATTCCGTCGACCCCCGCCGTGGTGGACATGTGTGGACTCACCCCGCTACTGATAGCTTCGCCGGGAACATAGTTTACTCTAGTCAACACGATCCGAACCGAACCGGCTGAAAAATTGTTCTATCGGCCACGAGACAACGCAATCGCTCGCGACACGGGACTGATCGGAAGACCGGGTGAGCCGCGTGGCGACATCTCACCCACGGTGTGCGATCCCGATGTTGAGCGCGGAACTCGAGCAGGTGAGCCCGACGATCCGTCCGGTGAACCAGAGGGTGTCGCGCTGGCCCGCCGACACGAACAGTGTCTCACTCGAGGGTAACACTCGCGGATCCTGCACGTAGCGTTCCGTGGCGACGTTGCCGGTGACGTCGAGGGTCACCTCGCCGCTGCTCCCCTCGCAGGCACGAACGGTCATCGCGCCGGTTGACCAGTCCTCGGGCGTGAGGTCCTCGTCGCCACAGCCTCGAGTCTCCACCCGGCCGCCGTCCTGTTGTGCCGTCGCTGTTCCGGAACCGGCCGCCGCTACTCCTGTCAGCGCGCTCAGCGCCGTGAGTACCGTTCGCCGACGCGGCGCGGTCCTCGAATCGCCGTCCGTAGCCGAATCCGCCGTATGCATGGCTGGATACCACCGAAGAATCGTACTGTCGGCGTCGTCATCAAACTAACACGCGTTCGTCGAACACCCCTCGTCGATCGAACGACCCCCGTTCGTCGGGTCGTACTTTCCGCGTCGTTCACCCTCGCACTCGCTCGAGAGCCGACCCCGGTCTCGCCGCTGGAAGGGAGCGGTCTCGTCGAAACCGGCTACCGCAGTGGGTCCGAAACTACCGCTCAGTCGTCGAAGCCGGTTTCCGTCGAATCGACGATCTCGAACGACGTTTCGCCGCACTCACATCCGGTTCGCTGTCCGATCGGCCGGACGGTTCCGTCGCCTCGCTGCTCGGAGGCGTAGGCTTTCCCGCAAGTGGTGCAGATCGCTGCGACTTTCCGCGTCGTCTCCGCCTCGGCGTCCGAATCGGTTGCCGAGTTACGGCCGGCATGATTACTCATTTATCGACCCAAGACGGTCCTCGTCGAAACCGACTCTGCATTGAAATCGAGAGTAGTTATATGGGGCCGGTACTTCACTTCGCATTCGGCACCCCACTCGGAGTCGGGACGGTGAGGGTGTTCCCGACGAGGTTGTCCGTCGCCCGACGCAGTCGCTGGGAGACCGAGTTCGTCGAGATACCGAGCTCCGCGGCCAACTCTTCGATCTGGGTTTCACGGGGAACCTCGAAGTAGCCCATCTCCCGGGCGGTCGTGAGCACCTCCCGCTGTTCCGGGGTGAGGTCGTATCGCCGTTCCTTCGGTTCGATGCCCCGGTACAGGCGTTGGAGTTCGAACGTGCGATCCCGCCCGCGGAAGTGTGCCTGGAACTTCTCGAGGACGCTCTCGTCGACGAACTTCAGCTTCAGGTACCAGCGTCCGTTCTTCGCTTCTGCCTCCTGTACGATCCCGCGCTGGTCGACGATCTCGTCGATCAGTCGCTGGAGGTGCTCGCTCCAGTGGACGTTGAAGTAGCCGATGTCGCCGGCGACGTCGAGGGTTCGGACCTCTTGGATGTCGGGGTCGGCCTCGAGCGATCGCTCTACGGCCTCGAGGTCGTTGCTCGTCACCCATAGGAACGGCATCACCCACTCGCGGCTGTGGGTCGCGAGGCGTTCGATCTCGACCGTCGCGTCGGGTACGGTATCGAAAGTGTGTTTCAGCGCGAACGCGTCGGTGGGGATCGTGAACTCGGCGACGACGCTCATGCACGTTTCTTTCGGCTCGAGGCACTGAAAACCGGCACCTGCCACTGCAACGACGCGTTCCGAGCCTCCGACCCCTATTGCGGTGTGACTGTTAACGTCACTCATTTCACAGAAGGAGCAATAGACATACCGCCGATCAGCGACGGACGTACACCCGTCGGTGACGGTCCGTCACCGTTGACACGTTCGTCTCAGTGCTTCCGTTTTCGCTCGCGGAACTCCTGCATCTTCCGCAGCGCGGATTCGGCTTCGGATCGATTCTGCTCGAGTCGACTCACCGCCGATTCGGGGTGGTCGAGGTTCTCGGCTAGCAGGACCAGCCGATCGAGAAGCGTGATCTCGATCCGCTCGTTGATCGTGCCGACCCCGATCGCGTCGAGGTCGCGCAGCTCGTCGCTCTCGACCTCGCTGATGAACTCGTCTTTCTCCGCAAGCAGTCCCTCCATGATCGGACTGCCACGCTCCTCGAGGGGAAGCTCGGCCAGCTCGAAGATCTCCTCGATCCGGGTGATCTGTGCGACCGTGTCCTCCCTGTGGCCGGCGAACAGCTCCCGGATCTCCTCGCTGGCGGCCGCCTCCGAGAGGTCGCCGTTCAGATCGAGGATTTCGAGTTCCGCGTGGTACAACTTCTGTAGCTCCCGCTCGAACATGTCCGCTTCAGTTCTGATGCTCATGGTCGTTTCTCGCGCAGCGTGTACGGATATCGGTCGTATAGCTCTGCCCTCCGCCGCAGTCGCTCACTCCGCATCGAGAACCAGCTCCCTGATACAGTCCCGGGCGCCGTCGGTGTCGATCGCCTCGCTCTCCAGCAAGAGACACAGCTCCGCCGGCGACACCTCGTTTCCCGCCCGCAGCTCCTCTAGAATCGACGCGATCGGTGCGCGGGTCGCCTCGATCGAGAGCTCGAGGTCCTCGACGAGGATTTCATCTCGCTTCCCGGCCGCGTACACGGCCTCTTGGAGGAGTCGTTCCGCCGTCGACTCGGCTCCGTCCGAGCGCTCTTCGAGCATCGCCTCCGTGATCCCCGCGTTGTACAGGATGAAAGCGAGTCCGTCCCGGAGTCCCGCTACGAACTCGTCGTCCTCGAGGTGCTCGAACAGCTTCTTCCGCTCGGTCTCCTCGAGGTGCTCGAAGAGGATCGTGAAATCGAGAATCGTATTGTGGACGCGCTTGCGGATGTCGCGTCGACGCTGGTAGCGTTGCTGTTTAGCGTGCTCACCCTCGTAGGACTTCTCTCCGGTGAGCCACCGACGATCCTCGGTCGTCAACATCGCGTTCTTTCGGTCCGTCATGGTTGAATCGTGTTCGTTCGGCTACGGTCCTCCGGCATCGGTATTGTATTCAGAATATACTATAAATAGGAATATATTTACTCAAGCATCGTGAGGTTATCCCATGCGCCGATATGACACCCCGATCGGCATGAAGATTGTGCCATCCGCGAGCGGGAGGCGGCCGACCGCCGACGAGCGATCGACCGCCGAGAGCGATGGCTGACGCGACGGCCGACGCGGCGAAGACGGAGTACCGCGGCCGCGCTACCCCCGCCAAGCTCCTCGAGGTCGCCAGATACTACCTCTTCATCGGGATCGTCGGCTTCGGCGGTCCGATGGTCCACATCGCGATGATGGAGGACGACCTCGTCGGCGAGGACAGTAAGGAGTGGACTGATCAGTCGGTGTTCATGGAGGGGCTCGCGATCTGTAACATGCTCCCGGGACCGGCGTCGACCCAGCTCGGCATCTTCATGGGCTGGATCTACGCCGGGACGAAGGGCGCACTCGTCGCCGGCTTCTTCTTTATGCTGCCGACGTTCGTCCTCGTCGTCTTCTTTTCGTGGCTCTACTTCGCCTACCAGCAGGTGCCAGCGGTCGAGGCGGTATTCTACGGGATCAATCCCGTCGTCATCGGCCTCATCGTCGGCGCCTGCTACTCGATGACTCGAAGCGCCTTCGAGGAGGGGCGAACGGATACCGAGTTCGAGGTCGGAGGCGAATCGTGGAACGTCGATTACCTGCTCGTCATCCTGCTCGTCGCGACCACGGCCGTCCAGGCCGTCCTCGGGCCGAACCCGGTGTTGCTGTTCATCGCGTCCGGGCTCGTCGGCGTCGCGGTCTACCGCTCCGACTGGGTCCGAACGAACGCGCGCCGACTGGCGCCGTGGGCGATCCTCGGCGCCGTCGCGGGACTCCTGTTCGTCCTCCGCGATCGAGTCCTCGAGGCTCTCGGTCCCGCCGTTCGCGGCGCGCTCGAGACCAGTCCGATCTGGGGGGCGCTGATCGCGCTCTGGGCCAACCCCTGGATCCAGCTGTTCGCGTTCATGATCTACACCGGCTCGTTCATTTACGGCGGCGGGCTCGTGCTGATCCCCTTTATCGAGACTTACGTGGTCAGCGAGTTCGGCTGGATGACCGGACGCGAGTTTGTCGACGGGATCGCGATCGGACAGCTCTCGCCCGGTCCGGTCGTAATGACGACGGCGTTCGTCGGCTACAAGCTCATGCTCGACGTTTCGGGCGGGGTCGTCGCCGTCGCCGTGATCGGCGCGCTCGTGGCGACCATCGGCGCCTTCGGCCCCTCCTTCGCGTTCATCATCGGTTTCTTCCCGTACTTCGCGAAGATCCGCGAGAACGAACTCATCCAGACCGCTCTGGTCGCCGTCAACGCCGCCGTTATCGGGGCGATCCTCGGTGCAACGGTGATCCTCGCCGAGGAGTCGTTCTTTGTCGAGCAGCCGACCGTTCCGATCCCTGCTGCCGGAGCGGTCCTCGATCTGTTCGCCGTGTTGCTGGCGCTCGTCACCTACTGGCTGTTCGTCCGCGGCGTCCACGCCGCGTACCTCATCGCCGCTGGCGGCGCGATCGGCGTCGGCGCCTTCTTCCTCGTTTAGCCCCGTCGCTGCCGGGTGATTACTTCTCGGTTCGGAACCGCCGATGCTCTCGAGACCGACGGCCTGGTATAGTAAAATGTATTTACCCTACCCTTCAATACGGCCAGTAGATGAGCACGGATCGCGAAACCGCCGACCTCTTCGGACCGTTTCGGCAGTTTTTCTCGCTGCAGCGGGACGTGCTGGTGCTTTCACTGGCGATGTTCGCGTTCAGTCTGGGGTTCCAGATGACCAATCGCTTTCTCCCGGACTACCTGGTCTACCTCGGTGCGGGCGGGTTCGTCGTCGGGCTGTTCGCTACGCTTGGCAACGTCATCGGCGCCGTCTACCCCTACTACGGCGGAATCATCTCCGATCGCGTGGGATCACGGTACGCCCTGACCGTCTTCGGCTTCCTCTCGACGTTCGGCTTTGCGATCTGGCTCGGCTCCGCGTACGTGCCCGCGATCGACCTTGGTGCGGTCGTCCTCGAGCCATGGGTGTGGGTGTTCGTCGGTCTCCTGCTCGCCCAGTGCTGGAAGTCCTTCGGGATCGGCGGTCATTACGCCATCGTCAAGCAGGCGACCGAACCCAGTCGGTTGGCCCAGGGGTTCGCCAGCACTGAGACGTTCCGCCGGACTGCGTTCCTGATCGCACCGTTGATCGTCGCCGTTCTCGTCGCCGACGAACTCATGCCCGGCTTCCTCTGGGTGCTCGCCATCGGGATCGTCTTTGCCGTCCTGGGAACGATCGCCCAACACCTGCTGTACGAGGCCGACGAGGACTCGGTGGGCAAGGAGTTCGAGGGCGTCGGTCAGATCGTCGACGACCTGCAGGCGCTCCCGGACCCGCTGCGACCGCTGCTGGTCGCCGACACGTTCGTCCGCTTCGCCAACGGGATGGTGTACGCCTTCTTCATCCTCGTGATCACCCAACTCCTCGAGATCGGACTGACCCTCTCCCTTCCCGTCGTCGGCACGATCGACCTCTCGCCCGCGGCCTTCTTCGGCCTCCTCCTGAGCATTGAGATGCTGGTCGCACTGCTGACGATGGCGCCGGCGGCGAAGATTGCCGAGTACGTTGGGCTCAAACCGATCGTCGGACTGGGATTTTTCGTCTACGCGATCTTCCCGGTACTGCTGATCTTCGGTCCCCAGTACGTCGGTGGGATCGACGAAACGTGGCTCCTGATCGCGCTGTTTGCCTTCTCGGGGCTGCGGTTCGCCGGTCTGCCCGCTCACAAGGCGCTCGTAGTCGGGCCCGCCGAGAAGGGCGCCGGCGGCCGCGTAACGGGATCGTACTACCTGATCCGCGGCGCGATCGTCATCCCCAGCGGCGCCCTGGGTGGATTCCTCTGGCAGTTCGTTAGCCCCGAACTTTCCTTTACGATCGCGACGGCCATCGGCATGGTCGGCGTCGTCTACTTCGCGCTCTTCGGGCAGGAGTTCGAGGCCTATCGGTAGTCTGCGTCCCGCGCCCGCGTCGCCGACGGCCGCGGGTGGGCGTTCCCGCTCCTGTAGGCGCTCCTCACTCGTCTGCCCCCCAGCTTCTCCCAGGGTTGCACCTCGCCGCCGTGCTCGTCCGCGAACGCCGACGCCTCCTCGCGGCTCGAGAACGGCAGGAACTCCTCGCGCATGGCCCCTTCGACCGCACTGTCGACGACGTAGACCAGTTCGGTTGCGTCGGCGAACACCGGCGCCTCGGCGTGGATCGAAATGTACTGGGCCCCTTACGGACTGACGTGGCGCGGGATGTTGATCCACGCTGCCGACGACTTGGAGACTCCGGCCGGGGAGTAACCGGTGGTTCGTGTCGTCGGGTGAGCGATTCACGCCCGCTGTAAACGGCGGGGCTCTCTCGTTGAATTAGGTAGCTATTCGTGAGATTGAGTAAACCACGAACCAAAATCTGCTTAGTCCGCCCGTCGCGCTAGATGAGACGTGCGTCTTTGAGTCTGGAAATGAGATGATTAGGACCGTGGACTTCCCAGAGATCCTCTACCAAACAGTGCTGGATCCGATTCCCTCTCCTTCTAGGAGGCCGAGATACCAATTCACCGGCAGCGGTGTCGAGACACGGGGGGTGACTTCTGGAAGTTCTGGAAAGAGCACCACGACTATTTTATATCGTCTACGACAGATGGTTGAGGTAACACCTATGATTACGGATGCTCGAGTCCTTCGCCAAGAGTTCGTTCCTGGTGATCTCGAGCATCGAGACGCCGAGACAACGTATCTCTCGGAAACGCTCGCGCCGATCGCCGACGGCGAAACCCCCGAGACAGTCATTATACACGGCCCGAGCGGCGTGGGAAAGACCTGTGTTGCGAAGTACATGGGGGATACCCTTCGTCAAGAAGTCTTGGACGCGGAATTCCAGTACGTTAACTGCTGGCAGCACTACTCTCGGTATCGTGCACTCCATCGAATTCTTGAAGGCCTTGGTCAAACTCTCGACATCCACCGCCAGTCGACGCCTCGTGACGAACTCTTCGAACGGCTCCGTCAGTACGATGGCCCACCCTGTGTCGTCGTTCTGGACGAAGTCGATCAGCTAGAGGATACACGCCTGTTGTATCCTCTGCATGAACTCCCACAGTTTAGCATGATTCTAATTGCAAACCGTGAAAAGGCGATCCTTCGGGCGGTAGATGAGCGATTGACGAGTCGGCTAACTGGTAGCGAGCGCATCAGGTTCGATGCGTATCACGAAGACGAACTCGTCTCCATCATGGCCGCTCGTGTTCGTTGGGGGCTCGTTGAAAATGCGATTCACGACGATCAACTCCGACGCATTGCGGATGCAGCAGCGGGAGATGCTCGGATCGCCCTGAGTATCCTCCGGAGTGCAGCACGTCGTGCTGATCGAGCTACAGAGAATCAAATAACTACTGATCACGTCGAAGCGGCGATCCCCGCTGGCCACGAGGAAGTTCGGCAAAAAAGCATTGACACACTCATTCATCATCAACGAGTTCTCTACGATATCCTCGAGGCGCACCAAGAAATCGAGCCCAGTTCGCTCTACGAAGCGTATCAGGAACGCGTTGAAGAACCAAAATCCGATCGGACGGTGCGGAACTATTTGGCGAAGATGGAACACTACAATCTGATCGTCGCTGACGGAACGAGTCGAGATCGTACGTATCGTCTCCGGAAGTAGCGCTCTGTAGCCTGCGTTCTGGAAACCATCATCACTTGGGGGTAGAGCGCTCTGTTCGGCACACTCCTTTCGTTCCCGCTGTATCTGGAGATTCTGGAAACTGCACGCGCCCACTTTTGTTAATGTACCTGGAACAATAAGCTATGCTTCCGACATCCCGTCATAATCGTACTCCCGACCTCGCTGCTAACTGGAGGTGTAATCGATGAGCGATGATACTAGCGGGCCCGAGAGACTGTTTGAGGACGAAGACACTCTGGTAGTGCTGTCCGAAGACGGAACTGAGTATCTCGAGCAACTAGGTGCCCACCAAAAACGCTTAGCCGAAGCAATAGGCGAAATAAGGGGAGAAATAACGGAAATGAACCAGACGCTCGAATCCACCGAGCGGCACATCCATCTGCTACCCCCTGGTTCGGATATCAACTCGCCGCTAATCACTCTTGAGTTGACCGGTGCAGTGTTCGCATTCACACTCGGTATTGGAGAACTAATGAGAACAGGTGAAGCTAACGTGCTAACAACAGTTGCCTTCGCTGTCGGTGGGGCACTCGTCGTACCGCCGTTAGTCTCATACACTACGGAGTAGGGATGTATTCTACGGGACGCCCCAAACACGATGGACCACCGACAGCGGTGATACGTGGTCTACGGCCGCCAGACGCTGACGAACGAATTTCGAGAACTCCCCACAAGGATCGAATCTCTCGAGACTGAAAGCGAAACTCCGTTCTCAGCGGGAAACGAGCGACGGTTTGGACTGTACTACCGGTCGAGCCAGCAGCACCTGGATCCGAGGGCCGGATACTGACTCGATTCGTCTCGACGATCCGTTCTCGAACACTGCGTGTGGGAGATCTCTCGAGCAACGGTTCTTCGGATTCTTCTACGGGTTTGGTGGTGTGTGCGAGTTCCCCGTACGCCGTTCCTGTCGATCGAGTTTCCGCCGTTCGAGCGTCGGTGTTTCGCTACTGTCCAGGGAGGACTACTCGGAGACGAACGAGTACGAATTGGTTAACCAATTTAGTCGTTCCCATCCGAAATCTAATTCAGTCGGATTACGCCCAATCCCTGTTGATCATCCGAACTATCGATGTCTCTTATTGCCCCGTTTCGTCGTACTCTGGACTGCACTATGACAAACCGAACCCCCACACGTCGACGGATGATATCGCTCGTCGGCGCGGGCACAGTAGTAGGACTGGCGGGCTGTGGAGACCTCGGAGAGGAGGGGTCTGGAGAGACTGACGAGGGCGAGACGGCCACTGACGAGGATGATGAAACCGACGATGATGGGACCGACGAAAACGACGGAATGAACGGGGACGATGCACTTGATGAAGAGGGAGACGACGTCAGTGACGACGAAGTAGATGAGAACGAAGGCGGCGATGGGGATGATGATGCGGAAATCCAAGAGGTCGATGGATATGGTCGGGGCGCTGACGGGGAAAGTGATGAGGACGATACGTGACTAGCGTTCCGGACCGTATCAGCAACTGGCGGACCGAACAGAGACGATCGACAAACTCGCTCGAGACCTAGTACTCGACTGCCAGATGAGGGGGCCGTCGACGGTGGTTGTCGATAATCTAATCGTATTTTCGAAAGCCCATATCGCGGGCCATCTCTCGAAACGACTGTCGACACAGCCAGATCTCGTACTTGCCGATCAATCCCTGTTCTCGACCAGTATCTCTGCAGACACGTTGATTCCCGGTGCGTCCACCCTTTGTGTCAGTACCGTCGTTTAATTCGCTCGTCTCGTTGCTTGTCCCGCCGTCAGTCATGCTAACTCCTCCGCTCTCCGTCGCAACGAGGGATCGACTGTCGTGTCCTCGGAGAGCTCCCCGAGATCAGTCGCGGCGTTGCAGTCGGCTAACCTGTTGAGTGCATGCCGACGAAACTCCCCGCGGAGGCCGCCCATCCGGACGAGTATTGCGAGATTCGTTGTCTCGCCTTTCCGGACGAGTGCATCGATCGCGTCGTAGCGTTGCGTTTGTGAAACGTTCTTTTTGACTGCTGTTTGGAATATCGTAGACATCGTTCAGTGGGTTATCGGGCGTCTTCGAGCGTGCAGTACGAGCCTTCGTAGGCCGAAATCCATGCCGTCACCAGCGAGTCTTCGGGCGCAGTCGAGTAGACTGTACACAGATCCGGCTCCGAGTCCAGCGATTCGACAATTGCGACACACTCCGGGGCTGGATGCTCGACTGCCCGTGGTGATCCAGTTTCGGTCACGTGATCGTTCGAGCGCTCGTGGGGTCAATCTGCGATTCCGATCTCTTCTTGGCTATCGTGTTCTTTCGGCTCACTGTCCTCGATTTCTCCGGGGTCCTCGAACGTCGGGAACCGATCGTCGAACGCGTTCCAGTCGCCATCCATCTCCTGGTCGGTAAGCAGACAGAGCTCGAGGTGTTCACGGATCGACTCGCGGTCCATCTCGGTACCGATCAACACCAGTTGACTGCCGCGGTCTCCCCACTGTTCGTCCCACATCTCCTCGAGTTCGGGGTACGCGTCGAACTGCTCGTCGCGCTCTTCGGGTGAGAGGGTTGCGATCCAGTTCCCAGCGGGTGCGACTCGAATCGACTGTCCAGCGACGTTTAACATGAGCGCCATCTCCTCGCGTCCGGCGAGCCAGAAATGACCCTTGGATCGGACAACGTTCTCCGGAAACGCGTCGAGTAGTTCGGCGAACCGCTCAGGTTGGAAGGGACGCCGCGCCTCGAAGACGAACGAGGTCACGCCGTGTTCTTCTTCGGCCGATTCGTGGGGTTCTTGAAGCTCCTGCATCCAGCCGGCCGATCGGCTCGCTTCCTCGAAGTCGAATCGCCCGGTATCCACCACCTCGTCGACGTCGACCCGACCGTGGGTCGTTCGGACGATCTTGGCCCGGGGCTGGAGGACCTCGAGGGTCTCTTCGATCTCGGCGAGTGTCCCCTCGTCGACGAGGTCGCACTTGTTCAAAAGCAAGACGTCACAGAACTCTACCTGCTCGACGAGCAGGTCGCCGAGATGTTTCTTCGTCCCGTCATCGTCGAGAATCTCATCGGATTGCATCGCCTCGTTGAACTGGTGAGCATCGACGACCGTCACCGTCGTATCGAGGTAGCAGTTCTCGAGCGGCTCGATTCCAGTCTCCTCGTAGAACTCCGTGGGGTCGAGGTCCGACTGATCGAACCCGAGCGTCAGCGTCTGTGCAACGGGCAGCGGTTCGGCGACGCCCGTCGACTCGATAACGATCGCGTCGAACTCCCGTTTGCGGGTAAGTCCGCCGATCGCGTCGAGCAGGTCGCCGCGCAGCTCGCAGCAGATACACCCGTTCGAGAGCTCGATCAGTTCCTCCTTGTCCGCCGAAATGTCGGAGGATTCGGCGACGAGATCCGCGTCGACGTTCACTTCGCCCATATCGTTGACGAGGACGGCGAGGTCTCGGTGATCGCTCTCACGCAGCACGTGATTGAGCGTGGTCGTTTTTCCGGCACCGAGCGTTCCGGAAAGCACCGTCACGGGGATCATCTGTTCTTCCATGCGTTATCAACTATAACCCACAAGATAATATAAGTTATTATCTACTCCAAAATTCTTATTAACTCTCGGAGATTGTCTCCGAACACCGACGCACCCATATGACGACAGGCAACCCAACCCGGAAATTCGGCTGTACCATCGTCGGGGGAGGGATCCACGGCACGTACCTTGCCCAACGCCTCCTCGAAGACTCGCCGTTCGACAGATCTGATATTCTTATAGTCGATCCTCACGATCGACTGCTGGCGTCGTTCCGCGAGAAGGCGCGAGCATGCAGCATGGAGGCGCTTCGATCGACGTTCGTCCACCACGTCGGAACCGAACCGTTCGGGCTCGAGAGCTTTGCCGAAGCGAACGATCGAGAGGACGAACTCGTCTCGACGGTCGACTATCCGCCGCGGCCGTCGCTCGACCTCTTTCTCGACTATGCGGACTACGTGATCGATCGAAAGGATCTCGGCTCGCTGCATCGTCGGGCCGCCGTCGACACGATCTACGAACTCCCCGGTGAGACGGGGCTTCGACTCGAGACGACCGTGGGACCTATCGATACCGACCACTGCGTCCTCGCGATCGGCCACGGCGGTCGGTACAGGTGGCCCGACTGGGCGGCTGGCCTCGACGGAGTTGAACACGTCTGGGAGGGATTCGACCCCGACACGTCGGCCGATCGAACCATCGTCGTCGGCGGCGGCATCACGGCCGCCCAACTCGCGTGTGAGTTGAGCGAGACGGAGTCAGTGGCCTTGCTATCACGGCATCCACTTGAGTGGGAGGTCTCTGAAGCGGATCCGCCGTGGATCAACTGGTCACACATTGAAGAACATCTCCACGAACACCTACCGGGCTCGAGTGACCGATTCGAGGTAATTTCGGATGCCAGAAACGCTGCGACGGTTCCGCCGTACCTCTATCAGGAGTTCGAGAACCGAATCGATGAAGGCGAACTTACGCTCGCACAGGGAGCGGTCGGCTCGGCGACGGTCGAAGACGGATCGGTTCGGCTCTCCCTGGACCACGGGTTGCAGTTGCTCGGAGATCGCGTCGTTCTCGCGACTGGATTCGAACCGGTGTTCGATCACCCGTTCGTCGATCGAATCGGGGACGAACTCGAACTGCCCCGGGGGTATCGAGGGATGCCCGTTCTCGACGACGAAACGCTCGCGTGGCAGTGCGAGGACGGACGGTCCGTCCCGTTGTACGTCTCCGGGGCACTTGCTCTCGGGACGGTCGGTCCGTACGCGCCCAACATTCCGGGAGCTAGGCGGGCCGGTGATCGGATTGCGACTGCCATCGCACGGCGCCTTCGTGGTTCCAGAGCGGATAGCACGACCGAATCGGCGCACGGAACAGAAGTGTCCGATTGATCGGCACAGTACGACGGCGACGAACAGATTTCGATTCGGTTTACGGCGTTACTTCTCGTTTCTCGACTTCGAGTTCGGATTCGAGGAACTCAACGATCAGTTCTCCCGCTCGCCTCGCGCCGATCACGTTCCGTGCGAACGGGCCGAGAACCTGCTGGGCGGCGACACCCGAAACCGCAATCCGAGAGGGGGTCCGATTCTGACGCATCCATCGGAGCGTTTCGTCATCCAGAACGGGAGCTCCGCGATAACCCGTTTGCAGCGTCGATTCGTTGCGCAGGTGATGAAACAGTTCATTATCGTACGGTGATCCGAATCCCGTCGCGAAGGTCAGTTCATCGAGACAGTAGGCACTGCCGTCCTGACAGGTAACGACGACCGTTCCGCCGGCTTCGGTTGCAACTGCGATCTCGGACTGTTCGAGCTCGATCCGCCCCTCTTCGAGCGCGCGCTGTAGTCGGCGAAACACGTACGGCGGTATCGTTCCGTCGTAACGGGCCTCGGAGACGAGTTCCTCGCGAGCACGTGACGCCGGCGGGTGTGCGTGAAGCTTCTCGGTAACGCCCGAGAAGTGCATCCAGTCGGTGCTCGCCTCAAGTGTCTCCACACGAAACGGACTTCGGGCGAACAGAACCACGTCCCGGCCCGGCAGCTGGGCAACCTTCGTCGCGAGCTGTGCGGCGGTGATTCCCCCGCCAACGATACCGACTGATGACATCTCGTCGATCGCGTTGGGATCGAACGATGGGTCCCAGATGTGGGTTGCTGACCCTGTCGAAGCCAGTTCGCTCGCCCACTCCGGATACGTAAACGAGCCGCCGTGTCCGACAGCCAGGAGACACCATCGAGTGGAGATGTGACCCTCGTTGGTTTTGATCTCGACCGTCTGCCGATTCTCGCAGATATCGGTAGCTCGAGCCTCCGTGTGGCTCGATTCGAGGTCGTATCGATCACAGATCCAGTCGGCGTGATCGAAAAACAGCGAGGTGGTCGGTCGCTCCGCACCGACCGTACTCGGAACGAGTTCGTCCTCGCGACCGCATGCTCGAGCGAAATCCCTGAGGGAAAACGGATCAGTAGCGACGTGATGGACGAACGGTGATCTGAGCTCGACCGTTCCGCACTGGTGACACTTCCGACGAAACGAGTCGAGGAGTCCGACCGGATCGACGATACACAATTCACACGGGTCGATCAGGTCTGCTTGGAACAGTCGAACGGCCATATGAACGCCGTGGACGCCGCCGCCGACGATTGTGACGAGCGGGTCAGCGTCCGTGTCGGTCTGTCTCATCGTCATACTGAAGCCCACCAGGGAGAACGCTGTCCTCGATTCGGGGTGACGCGAGCGCCAGCGTCCATTCAGCTCGATTGTCGCCGTGCCAGCACGTGCCCGTCGTGACACCGGCAATTGCACTCAAAATAGGCCGCGCTGTACCCGACCGTTTCGAACGAGTTGATGAGCGAATCAGCGTTGCCTCGCTCCTCAACTTCAACGTTGACGATCGACCGTTCGCCGCGTTTGAGTACCTCGAGTGCTCGCTCGGAGTCTTGGCGCTCGGGCTGAAGAGCCTCGATGAGTATTGCCTCGACGGTCCAGTTTGGAAGTACCGGCACGCGACCGTCGGCGAACGCCGATGAAATCTCCTCGTCGTCGTGAAAATACTCCGCGAGTTCCGGACCGTCGAACGATCGAAGTCGATCCCTCGCCGACTCGCGGAACCGGTTGACCACGAGAAAGCAGTCGACCTCGTGCTGGCTGGCAAGACGCTCATAGGCCGCGGCGGTTTCGAGCGTTTCGGGGGTTGCGACGACGAACACCGTATCCAGCCGTTCGGTGCGCTCCCCGATCGCCTCCGTGCCCGACGGACAGTCTTCGATTGTCCACTCGATACCGAGTGCGCCGTCGGTGCCAGCGTCGCGGTCGCCTGTCAACTGCGCTGCTTCACCAGTCACCTGTACGCGCGTTCGCTCGGTCAATCGAGTTGCGACGAGTGTGGCGATCGTCGTCTTGCCGACGCCCGGATCGCCGACGAAAGCGATCTGACGTGCCTCCGACTCGTGCTCGCCCTCGGTTGTTCCAACCTCTGTTGGCTTCGTCGACACAGTTGCTACTAACTTCGATCTCCAAAATAATTAAAATTGCTATTTCAATTAAGGGGGTTAATAACCGCGTCACATACGAAATAGGTAGTGAGTCGAGAATCATTCTGGACGGCTGCCTCTTCCATACGTGGTGTCCAAACCAAGAAGCGCTTCCCATCAGATGCGCCGGAGTCGGTTACGTCAAAGACGCTACCTCGAAGTACCACTTCGTCAAACGGATTCTGAGCGGTCCCCGAAGCCGTAGGCCAGTGTGCGCTGTAATCGAGGAGCTATTCGAAGGGTATACCAGACGGTATACGTACGAAGCAGCCTAAGTTCGACTGTGCCCAGATTTCGTTGGCGCATCGTGTTGGTGGGAGTCGTTCTCGGAATGGGGGTCCTCGCTGCGGTGGGTATATTCGTAATCGATGTAGAATCGACAGCCCCCAAACCGGCGCCTTTCGACGATACAGTCTCGATGGGCCTTGCTCCAGACGACGAGTACGGACTCGAGGAGACAGTCGAACTGCCGAAGGCACAGGTGTTCTACTCGCAATACGAGTACGTCGTCGGTTACTACGGCGTAGAGCGGTTCGTCGAGACGCAACGACAGGACGGCCACACACAACGGTTCGGCCATCCTCAGACGGTCTACGTTACGGACTACTCCAGCGTGGACCTCGAGCTGACTACAGATGGCTACCCGACAGCCGATAGTGATCCATCCTGGACCGACGGGGAAGACGCATGGTTCGTTCACGGAAGTGACGCCAGAACGCCGAGTGGAGAGACGCCCATCCCGTTCTCGGAGCGCGACGATGCAACCGCGTTCGCCGACGCCCACGGCGGAACGGTGCTCGCGTGGGATGACCTGCTCGAAGAGCGATTCGAAATAGACGATGCGAGCGTCGTTCGGGATCGGGTTGAGGGCCAACACCAGGACGCCGACGAGCGTGTCGACTCCGCGAGAGAACTTCGCGAACGGCCGGTTTCGACAGTGGTCGGCGACGATACAGAGACGATTCAGGAAGCGATCGAGCAGGCTCCCGAAAACACTACGATCGTGATTCCCGAGGGCGAGTACGAAGAGGAACTCGAGATCGAGCGGCCGCTGACGCTTCGCGGTGACGGCGATGTCACTGTCCGTGGCGACGGCACCGGCTCGGTCATCACGACGACCGCGGATCGGACTGCAGTCGTCGGATTGACCGTTACCGGTTCGGGGTCGCAAGGAGCACAGCGGGGCGGTGATGCAGAGTTACCCGGAACCGAAAACGAAACCGGCGAGTGGGACGAAACATTCGAGCGGAACTACGCGAGTGGCGATGCCGGAATCGCCATCCACACCGCGAACCAGTCGCTGATCGAAGACGTCACCGTCGATTCGTCAGTGACGGGTGTGCTCCTTCGCCGCAGCGGCGAGTCTGTCGTCCGAAACGTCACCGTTCACAGTCCGGCGGACTGGTCGGACGGACACGCGGGAATTCTGGCGTTTCGTACGCCGGGCGTGATCGAACACACGACGGTGTACGACGGCAGAGACGCGGTGTACTCTCACCACTCCCACGGCCTCGTCGTTCGCGATAACGAACTCGAGGGGAACCGGCTGGGGATCCATCTCATGCACACGTCGGATGCGCTTCTCGGAAACAACCAGCTCAGAGAGCAATCCAACACGGGAATTTTCATCATGACCGGGCCGGAACGCAATGCGATTATCAACAACGACATCCGGAATACGGAGCAAGCGCTCTCAGCTGGTGGGAGCGACTCGTACGTCGCGGAAAACGTTCTCGAAGGCAACAACGTCGGATTACGGATCTCCGCGACGAACTCGATCTACGAACGCAACGTCATCGCGGGCAACGAGGTCGGAGCCGACGTACAGGCACTGTTGCCGACGAGCCAGGTGCTCGAGAACGATTTCGTCGAGAACGAGCGACACGCGACGGCAAGTTCCGGTCCACTTCGAGTCTGGACCGACGATGGAAGCGGTAACTACTGGCAGGGGGCAGTCGGTTTCGGCGACGGCGAGACGATCGACCGAGCGTACTCGCCGACCGATCCAGTCGATCAGCGGTTGCACCGAGTCGACGGCACACCGACACTCGCGCAGGCACCTGCCCTCGAGGCACTCGCCGGCCTCGAAGGCACTGTTCCCGGAATGCGGACCGGGAGCATCGTCGATCTAGCGCCGACCTGTGAGCCGAACAACCCCGAGCTACTCGAGCGAACCGCGTGGCAAGACCGAGCGTGGCCCTGTGACAGCGCAGCCTAACGAACTCATGACACGACAAACCCCAGTATTGGAGATTACGTCAGCGGACTACAACTACGGCAGCGTCGAAGTGCTAGATGATATCACGACTACCTTCGGTGAGGGAACGATAACTGCACTGATCGGACCGAACGGCTCCGGAAAGACCACGCTCCTTCGCGTCCTCGCCGGCCTGCTTGAGCCGACCAACGGAGCGGTTCGCTACCGCGGCACCGATGCAACCCGCCGAATCGGCTATCTTCCACAACAGCCAGCCTTCCGACCCGGTTTTACCGTCCTCGAGACGTTGCAGTTTTACTCGTCGCTGGTCGGAGCCGGAGAGGCCGACGCGAGGAAACGACTCGAGCAAGTCGGGCTCGAGGATGCAGCCGACCGGCCCGTCGAGGCGCTTTCCGGAGGAATGACCCGGTTAGTCGGGATCGCCCAGGCAACGATCGGGGATCCGCCGGTTATCGTGCTCGACGAACCGGCGAGCGGGCTCGATCCCGGAATGAGCAAACACGTCTTCGAGATCGCGACCGACCTCGCCAGTGCAGGAACGGCGGTCCTGTTGAGCTCTCACGACCTCGAATTGGTCGACCGAACTGCGGACGAAGTTTTGATACTCGACGACGGACGTGTCGTCCGTCACGGCCCGCCGGGGGCGATTCGAGCGGAACTCGGAGTCGAGTCGCTGCGTGCGGTATACGAAAATTCGGTTGCTGCCGAAGAAGGTACCGTTCGGGTACAGGGGGTGAGTTCGTAGTATGGAACACGAATCCGCACAGCCAGCCAGCGAGCAGTCACCGTCGACGAGCCACCTCCTGGGAACTGTCATCGGTCGAGAGCTCCGGACAGTGGTTCGCACCCGAACCTTCTATCTGCTCACGGCCGCACTCGCGGCCGTCGTCGTGGGAATCACCTGGATCGGTGGTGGCTACGCGGCAGGATACCTTCCGACGGCCGTCGATCTCTTGACTCCCCTCGAGTTGCTCGTCCCGATCGTCGCCGTTGCCTTCGGCTACCGGGCGATCCTCGCCGACGAACAGCGGGGAGAACTCGACGTTCTCGAGACGTATCCGATCTCGCCACGCGAACTCGTTCTCGGGGTGTACGCGGGCCGCGCCGCTGGGTTGGTAGCGGCGATCGCCGTTCCGCTGGTACTTGCTGCGGTCGCTATCGCGGTCACCGATACTGACGTACTCGCGATTTACGCGACACACACCGGCGCCGACTCGCCGCTGTTGTTCGCTCGGTTCTTCGTGCTGACCGTCCTGTTCGGTCTCGTCGTCCTCGCTATCGCGCTCGCGATCTCCTCGCTCGTTAGCGGAACTCGGAGCGCACTTGGGATGTCGATCGTGGCGCTCGTCGCCCTGCTCTTCGGATTCGATCTGGCAATCGTCTACGGACTTGCCGAGGGACTGATCGGTGACGACAGTCTCCTCTACTCACTTGCGATGAGTCCATTGAGTGCGTATCGCGGTCTCGTTCTCGAGACGACGGTCGCCGTCGCGTCGGGAACCGGACCGCAGGTCGCCTCACCCGTTGCGAGTCTTCTCGGGTTCGTCGCCTGGACCGTGGGGTCCCTCGCCGTCGCCATCTGGAGTGTCGGTCGTTAGCGCCTTCAACAGCGTTCGCTGTCCGTCGTGTCGAACGATGCACCTACACAGGAGACGGCTACAGGATAGTGCAAGCAAGGAGTTTGCGGTAATCTTCACATCAAAGACATGACGAGCTCGCCGGTCACGTCCTCGTGTTCGTACAGATCACCGCCGTACTCGGCTTGGAAGTCGTCGGCCTCGGAAGCGTCGGTGAAGCCGATCATTGACGATCCCATCGCTCCCTCGACGTCGCTGTCGACGACCAACGTGAGGCCGTCGACGTCGGCGAATGCCTCGTCTTCGAGATGGTTACTGATCTCCAACGCGTCCTCGCCTTCCTCGACCGCGTAGTCGACGCTCGAGTAATCGGTGAGATAGCTCACGTCCGGATCGTGGCCAGCATCCTCTTGCTCGAACGTGAACGTGTACGTACACAGTGAACTACAGAACTGTGCTGGTCGGTCCTCGCCGACGATGTCGTCGGGATCGGGGTAGTGAGTCTGTCCAACCGGTCCGGGATGCTGGCCGATCGCCATCGTACAGTGATCACAGTCCTGGTCGTCGTCGATCGTAACGGGATCGGGAAGATCGTCGCTATCCTCACCGAAACAGCCGGCTATCGCGGCGACGCCGAGACTGGCGCTCCCAGCGAGAAACGTTCGTCGTGTCGAACCGCGCTCGTGGGAAGATATCGGAGCTAGTCGGTCGTCCATACTAGCTATTGTGACCAGCCTGGTAAGTCGAATCTGGTTCAGTTATCGAATGAGCACCGCAAATTAGATGATTGCACCAGATCGCTCTTCAAAACTCGAACACTAGCATCACACGATGAATCGACGCAATCTTCTCGCCAGTAGTGCGGTCGTCGGGCTGGCGCCCGTCGCGGGTTGTTTAACCGGACTCGTAGACGACGAACCATCCGGTGAGGTGGTGTTGGACCCGCCAGAAGAGAGCACGCAGGGGGAGCCCTCGTATCCGACCTACGGCGAGCCTTTCCCGACGTTCGAGCTCTCTGATCCCCTGCTAGAAACGTCCGTCGACGTCGACAGTATGGACGAGGAGTGTCTCGTCTGCACGACGTTCTTTGCGACCTGCCCCGCCGAATGTGTGCCACTTATGCACGCGATTTCGACGGTTCAGGCCAACAGCCTCGAGAGCGGGCTCGGCGACGACGTCCGATTTCTCGCGATCACGTTCGATCCCGAGCGAGACACTGCAGACGAACTTTCGGATCACGCTGAGATGGTAGACGTCGATCTCGAGGCGGGCAACTGGCACTATTTACGTCCCGAAGACGACGACGAAGCGAAAACAGTCGTTGAGGACGAACTCGGCATTCCCTTCGAACGCGAAGAGTTGGGTGATGACTATGATTTCGCTCACATAACCGTCACCTTCCTCGTCAACCCGGATGGGTACGTCGAACGAAGCTACCGCGGTGAGAACCCTTCGACGGAACAGATCACCGACGATCTGGAAACGGTAATAGACGACCGAGAGTAACAGATGCGACCTCTCCTCCAGGGACCCGTCTTAGAGACCTGTTACGATCCAGGGCTGGATCCGACTGCCGTTGAACCGGTCGGTCTCGTCGTGTTCGGTCTGATCGGATTACTCGGTGGTGCACACTGTCTTGGAATGTGTGGGCCACTCGTAACGACCTACTCCGATAGAATGCGGGCCAAAGACGGTCGTCGTAGAGAACGTAACGAACTGACGGTCAGAGAGGTCAGGCAACACGCACTGTTTAATCTCGGTCGAGCAAGCAGCTACGCGATAATAGGTGGATTGTTCGGTCTCGCAGGGGCAGTCGTGTTCGTTTCCCCACAGGCAGTGACAGCCGTTGCGACGGACGTTCATGCAGTCGTCGGCATCGGTGTGGGGGCACTCATCGTCGCAATGGGGGTCAATTATCTGATCGGTCGGGGTCTCGTCGGCGGGTCGATCAGCGTTCCGCTCGTGGGAGCAACGTTCGGACGTCTCCACCAGACGCTACTCGCAAACGTCGACTCGTGGGTTGGTAATATCAGAATAGCTGGACTCGGCGCGGTTCACGGGTTGTTGCCATGCCCGTTGCTCTATCCAGCCTTTCTGTACGCGTTTATCCGGGGATCGCCTGTCGAGGGATTTCTCTCGCTGGCTGTGC